>CABZVB010000003.1 GCA_902529115.1 uncultured Balneola sp. | reverse complement strand
GTGGGTAAAATGTCTTCTGAATGGGAGGTTTATGACAAGGATGACTTAACTTTCATAGGTACACATAATTTTGGGAGCTCTACAACTATAAGAGATTTGAACACATATCCTGGTATGACTGAATTTTCAGTTGATGCTATTCAAAATCATCCCTTAAGAGGAGAGACACAAACATATACAGCAGTAATTACATCTTATCCAAAAAGCTCTGGTCTCTCTAATCCTAGAGACTCAGATAATGATGGGGTTATTGATGCAATATCTCGGATTCACGTATTTGTGACAGATACGCATGCGGTATCTATGGGTCGTGAAGGTATGTCTATTCAATTAGTAGAATCAGATTATACTTTACTTGACTCGTATGTTCGTGGCGACATCATTACATTCGATGCTACACTTGGATTTTATAACGGAACAGCTCAAGTAGCCGTTGATAATGTAACTCTAGTTGGTAATGTAAATGCTGATTTTACTCAGTATGCATCTCTATTGGAGCCATGGGAAGTTCCAATGAGTGAGCTCAATGTGTTTACAGGTACAGAGCTATACATGAATATTGAGGGATACTTAAAATACAATGGCTCCTATGTTAAGTTTCCATCAGCTACAGTAACTCAGGCAGGTGAATTTAATGGCCGAGTCGATTGGTCAGTAAATCAAGGTGGTTCTCGCATGTATGTGTATGATACCTCTCTTAGGTTTAGAAATGATCATGCCATAGGTGCAGAGGGATACATTCCAAGCTATAATGCACGAAGAATAGATGGTGAAGATGGGTTATTTGCAGCACCTGCTTCTGGAGCAAATGTAGACATTAGTGGATTTGTTAATTACGTGGGTGATGATCCTGATGGTTTAGTCCCAGATGGTAATGGCGCATTATCAATTAATCCTTTCGAAGATGGTGTTGTATGGTTAAATGAAACCCGCTTTGTGGATGGGCAAGATGTTGGCGGAACTACTTTTAGTTGGCCAAATGACTTAGTTGTTAACGGTTTACCTCCTGTGTTCTCTAACATTATGCTGTCAGATTCATCCATTACATCTACCGATGAAGTGACAGTAAGTGCCGATATTGTAGGAACAGAGGGGGCTACTATCACTGAAGTAACACTTACTTATAGTGCCAGTGGTAAAGATTCAACTGTAGCCATGACTAACACTTCTGGTGATACTTATGGATTTACTCTACCTGCTTTTCCTAATTTCTCTGCTGTTTCTTTTCATTTAGAAGCTAAAGATTCTAACGGTTTAACTGGTCGTGCCCCACTCTCTGGTGGTTTCAATTTCTTCGTTCAAGATGAGCCTATCACTACCATTGAGTTTTTACAGAAAACAGGAGATGGCCAGGCTGGTGATAGTCCGCTTTATGGTTTGGGTGATTTACCAGTAGATATTGATGCCACCGTTGTTGCTAGTGCAGTCACCGATGGATTTATTGTAATTCAGGATAAGGCTTCCGCTTGGTCAGGCATTTTTGTTGAGGCAGACAATGAAACCTCGGCCCTTGTACGTGGTGATATTATCAATATTACAAACCTATCCACAAATGAAACATATGGTGTAACATCTACTGTCCTAAATGAATTTACCAAGACAGGGACAAACGTAGAAATGGATACCTTAGCATTAGCTACTAATACTAAAGATGTTGTTGATAATTTTGAAGCACATGAAGGTCTGCTTTTAACTTTAGATAATGTTGAGGTATTATCTAATCAGGCAGATTTTCCCAGAGATTTTGGCGAATGGGAAATTGGGACCATTGGAAGTGGTTTAGAGGTAGGCCAGGGTTTACGTGTGGACGATAATGTAAATTTTGGATCGACTACCTATGGTTCTGATTTAAATGATCATGTAAAAATTGGCGCTAAGATTGATAACTTTACGGGCATTTTACACTACAGTTATGGGAATCCAAAAATGATCATGCGAAGTATTGAGGATGTTACTGCATCTGACTGGACCGTGCCAATGACTAACTTTGTATTAAAGACACCAGATGAAGGAGCTACAGTTGTGGCAGACGCTGATGTTATTCCAACTTGGGCCGCTACATCTGATTTAGATGGCAATACTGTAGGTTATGAATGGGTATTATACGGCCCAGATTCTACTGAAATTGTTGCTGTAACATCAAATGAGGAAGGTGCTGCAACTACGGTAACTCTACCTGCTTCAGTAGTAGACGGTTTATTAGTTGCTGCAGGAGTAGTAGATGGAGCTAGTGCAGATTTACTTTGGAATGTTCGGGTCAATGATGGTGTAGATACTTTGGCTGTATCTAGTAGCTATGATGTAGACTCAAATACATTTACTCCAATATACCGCGCTATAACTTTGACAAACAGCTCTTCTGTAGGCAATGAAGAGTTAGCAGGGCTTCCAGAGAAGTTTGACCTAAAGCCTAACTATCCTAACCCATTTAACCCAAGTACTCAAATTGCTTTCGATTTACCTGAGTCTGCGGATGTTCGCCTCACGGTGTTTGATGTGTTAGGTCGCCAGGTGGCAACTCTTATTAATCAGCCTATGAAAGCTGGAACGCATACAGTTAGTTTTGATGCGCAACGTCTAGCGAGTGGAGTATATATATACCGACTAGAAGCTGGTAGTTTCAGTATGACTCGCAATATGATGTTGATTAAATAATTTTATATAAATCATATTTTGAGGTGGGAGTGGAAGCTCTCATCTCATCTTTTTTCTTTGAATGCTGTTTTCAATCAATAGAGATTTGAGTTTCTAAAGGTTACTCAATCAAAAGTCATCGATTCAATCGATTATGAATTTTTTTATGTCTACATATCTACGGAATTCATTTAAGCTTATTGCTTTGTTTCTATTTGGGATAATAGGGTCTTCCTGTGAGACAGGTATTACTGGAGATATAATTGAAAACCAGCCGCCGAGTACCTTCATGACTGTTGCCGGAATAGACCGGGAAGATTCGTTCAGATTGTCAAGTCAAATAAGAATATCATGGTGGGGTAATGATCCAGATGGCTACATTGTAGGCTTTGAATATGCAATCAATGATACGTCTGAAGGAGCTTGGTCATTCACAACGCGGACTGATAGTACGTTCATTTTACCAATTACCGAAGGCCAAGCGGTAGATGATGTGCTATTCAAAGTACGGGCAATAGATAACGATGGAGCAAAAGATCCCGTGGGCGCCAGTTTACAGTATCCAATCATAAATTCTAGCCCCTCAGCAATGTTCAAGCCGAATGAAATCCCTGCTGATACCATGTTTGGGATTGTCAGTTTCGGATGGACCATAGACGATCCGGATGGGCTACTAAATGTCCGAAGTACCCAAATTGCATTTAATGATACCCTTAATGGGTGGGTTGAGATTCCTTTTAATACCATAAATAATGGAGAGCTTTTTATTTCGGTTTCCGTTGATAATAAGACGGAGGGAATCAAAACAGGTCAAGTGTATCTTGGACGTTCTTATAGTAGCGCTGATGATGGACAAGGAAATCCAATTTTAGTAGATGGAATTGAAGTTGGTGCCTTGAATACAGCCTATGTCAGGACTATTGATGCTGCTGGTGCAGTCAGTGAGCGTGATCAGATACAGTGGTTTGTAAAACAGCAGAAATCGAAGGTATTATTGCTAAATGATATAGGTAAAAATTCATCTATTGAAGAGATGAATTGGCATATTAGCTATTTAAATGAATTGGAAATTGACCCGGATATCTGGCTAATAAATACCGGTCAACCCGCGCTTGGAACCATTGAACTCTCAGATCAATTTCCTAAAGTAGTAGATCCAACACTAAAAAAGACCTTAGCTAAATGGGATCATATTTATTGGGTTTCAGACGATGTGGATAGAAATATCGTGCACGCCTTAGACATCACTTCCGATTTTTTTCGCAAGCGGTGGCAGTATGTTTGTTACTATTCCTATGAAGGAAGTGTCCCAAGAAGATGTGATATTCAATTTTTTACCAGTAGATTCTATTGGATATTTCCCGGCAGGTGGAATTGAAACTGGTTTTGTGATTAACGCTGGAACTGAAATAATTCCAGTAGATGATTCCGAAGCTCCCATCTTAAAATTTGAATCTCGGGTGGTAGGTTGGTATCCATTAAAAGCGGTATCAGGTTCCACCTTATTATATGAGTCGGATTATCGCACTACTACTTTGCTTGGATTCATTACAGACTACACCATAATGGAAGGGGTAAGCATAAAGAATACGGAAGGCAATCTTATTTACTTTGGTATGGATTTAAACAAGCTAAATGGGAACAACAATATGAAGGAATTTATTGAATATATGTGCGTGCAACAGTTAGGATTTCAACAATAAACGCTAGCTTATGTATACAAAAAAACATACCCGTTCTTTTTTATTTTTAGCTACCTGTTTCTTTTTTTTCATGGTATTTAGTAGTGCTGAACTTAAAGCACAAAGTACAGGTAATATAATTGGTGTTATAACCGAGGGGGCAACTGGAGAGACATTGCCTGGTGTAAATGTTCGTATAGTAGGTACAAATTTTGGAGCGGCAACGGATGTGGATGGTCGATTTGTTATTAAGAGTATCCGACCAGGTGAGTACACTCTTGAAATTACGTTTATTGGGTTTCAGGTTACCCAATTAACTGGCATTGTAGTCGAGGCTGGCGAAACTACGGAAGTAAACCAAAGCTTGACCGAACAAATCTTTGAATCTGACCAAGAAGTAGTCGTCATCGGTGAGGCACCAATTTTTGATGTTGAAAAATCTACAACCTCTTCTACTATATCGAAAAAAGATATTGAAGCAGCGCCTATTCAGAGGGTAGAAGATGCTGTTTCTTTGCAATCTGGAGTGGTTAAAGATCCTACTGGACTTTATATAAAAGGAGGACGTGCCTATGAAACAGGCTATGTGGTTGATGGTGTTTCTGCACAGGATCCATTGGCAGGAACGGGGTTTGGGCTCGATTTAGGGTCTAATTCGTTCAGTAATATAGAGGTTATTACAGGTGGTGTTGGGGCAGAATATGGTGACGTAACCTCGGGTGTGGTTTCGGTGCAAACTCAAAATGGAGGAGAACGTTACGAAGGTAACTTCTCTCATAAACGAGATAATTTGGGCAGCAATATATTGTCTAATCAGGCAAACTTTTTCTCTGATATCTATGAATTAAGCATAGGTGGTCCGTCTATTTTAACCGAGCAATTATTACCTGCTTTAGGTATCGATTTGCCTGGTTCACTTACTTTTTTTGTTACAGGACAAATTTCACTTACTGATGGCTATACCAAATTATCGGCGAATCAAATTCGCTCATCCATCGTGAATAGTGATTTTTGGTCCCCCCGACAAGGGAACCGCTGGAATGGTATGTTTAAGATGACATATAACATCAAACCTGGTGTTCGATTACAGGGTGCTTATCAGCGCTCTTTAACCATTAATCAGAATACGCGAATGCTTCAGATTACAGGGGCCGATACGCAGATTCGACCTGGATTTCAATTCGCCTTTTCAAATGGGTTTTTAGATAATGCCAGTACGTATACTCATGATAGTAATTTGTCCTATCTAAAATATACTCAGACGCTCACGCAGTCAGCTTTTTATGAGGTTCAGGTGAGTCGATTATTCACCCGGCTCCGTGCCGATGCAAACGGGCGTAAATGGCGCCCAACCAATGTGGATAGTGAGTTTGATCCAGAGAGTATTGTGATTTCCCCTGCAGAGGAGTTTGAAGGAGGCGAGGACTTCACCTATGTATTAGCAGGTCCAGGCTATGTAAACAATGGGGGTATTTCCACTCTATGGCACGATCATTTTGCGGAGGAACTTACTGTAAAAAGTAGCCTAACTAAGTTTTTTGGTGATCGCACGAATCAAATAGTAGCGGGATTTGAATTTAAATTTAATGACTATCAATGGATTGATATCACACGTCCTTGGATTGGAGCACCCATATTTATTGATGAGAACAGGACTTCGGAAACGTTTAGGGTAGGAGAAACTTTCGATGCATGGCGAGTTAAGCCAAAGAGAGGGGCCATTTTTGTAACCGATAAAATAAGGTACAATGGACTTATAGCTAATATTGGAGCTAGATTAGAGTATTGGGCTCCAGGAAGGTATGTGGACAATGCGGTAAATAATGCACTTGATCCAAATACCCTCTCCACTATTCCTACTTTTGTAGCACAAGATTATCTAGACAGTAGTTCCGAAATTTTAGGTCTTCGCTATAAGTTTAGGTTTTTACCTAAGATTAATGTGTCATTTCCTGTTCGGGAAAATCAAGTGTTATTCTTTAATTACGGACACTCGACTCGAATTCCTCATCCCTCTTATATATATGCAGGCCTAGATCCATTTTATCAAGATCAGTCTGATTTGCCTGATTTAGGAAACCCCAACTTAGATCCAGAAGTTGATATTTCTTATGAAATTGGGTTTAGAAATCAAATTACTTCGAACGATGCATTTAATGCTTCTGCCTTTTGGAGAGATAAATATGATTTTGTTACCACCCAATCTATTCGAGTTCAGGATGTAGATGGTCGAAACGTAAGTAAAGCTTTTCGAATTAATGGGGATTATGCCCGTTCTAGAGGGATAGAGTTATCCTATATTAAACGCTACAAGGATTTAATTAGAGGCCAACTTTCTTTTACCTATTCACGAGCAGAGGGGCTTAGTTCTACTAATGATGATAATTTAAATGCAATCAATGCAAACCAAAATATTGGAAGTAATGTAGAAACTCCTTTAGCTTGGGATCGCCCATTTGATATAAAAGGTAATATCACTTTTACTCATGATAGGCCACAAGGTTTGTTTGGGTGGTCTGCTTTAAATGACTTTCAGATCTTTTTATCAGGGGTATGGCGATCCGGGACCCGTTATACTCCTATGGAATTCATCGGACTGCAGCGAAACCCAGTTACAGGTAGAGAAGATTGGCGCCCCAATTATGAGCGTGTAGTCGATCCTACCAAACGTTACAGTGAATTAGGCCCTGCTTGGTTCTACATGGATTTGAACATTCAAAAGTGGTTTGAAGTACAAGGTGTTCGTATTTCTACCTTTGCTGAAATTACTAATGTTTTGGACAACAGAAGTTCAGTCATTGTTAATCCGGTTACGGGTGAAGGTTATAAGAAATATCCACGAGATCCTGCAGCGTTGATGGTACTTCGAAGCGATAGAAGTTATGATGTCCCAGGTAACGTTCGAGATCCAAGGTATTTAGATCCAACCGATAATAACTTACCCGCCTACGATAACCCAGCCAATTATATAGAACAACGACATTTAATGGTAGGGGTATCGATTCGATTCTAACATGAATTCAATAGAAAAGCATATCAAACGTACTTTCTATAACCGAATATTACCAAACAGTATTTTAGTATATGTTGGGTTTATAGTATTGTTATTTTTATTCCTAGCTGGCTCTACCACTACGCTAAAAGCTCAAAAAAGCTTTGGGCAAGACCGAGCAGGCACGGAAGGTTTCCAGTTTACTAAAATTCCAGTCGATCCCCGTTCGGCGGCTATGGGGAATTCCAATATGGCCGATGCAATGGATGGCTCTAGTTTATATTGGAATCCTGCTTTATCTGCAGAAACGAATGGATCAGAATTTATGGTCAGTCATACGGAGTATGTAGCTGGTATTCAGCAAGATTATTTTAGTTATATCCAGCGTATCAATAGCTATGCAATCGGTGTTTCTGTTCAGTACTTAGGGTCTGGTGACATAGTGGAAACTACGGAGTTTCAACCCTTTGGTACGGGCAGAATATTTTCAACCCACCATATGGCTGCTGGACTTTCAGTTGCTCAGAAGGTAACGGATTTATTCAGCTATGGTCTTAGCTTTAAGTATCTATTAGAAAAAGTTGAAGAGATACAATACCAAAGTGGTGCCATAGATTTTGGTTTTGCTTATCGGGTAGGAGATACAGGACTACGTTTTGGAGTAGGGATTAATAACTTTGGTCTGGATGCGGCACCAGATGGTACTACTCAAAGAGAGTCCTTAGAGGGAGTTTTAGAATTAGAACCAGAAACTAATACATCGTTACCGACCCGTTTCCATATTGGTGCTGCATATGATTTGGTTGATAATCAGCAAAATAAAGTAACAATTACGGCTCAAGTCACTAATCCATCTGATAATGCTGAGCAATTAAACATAGGTGCTGAGTACAGTTTTATGGATCAATTTCATCTCAGAACTGGCTATGAATTTGGACAATTAGAACGCAGAATACCTAGTCTTGGTGGTGGCGTGTCTGTACCTTTTGTCGGTAGAATATTGAAAGCTGATTATGCCTACACTCGTTTTGAGCGTTTGGGGCAAATTCATCGGATAGGAGTGAGAGTAAGTTTATGAAATTAGCACTAATTCAACCTTTTATGAGAGTTTTAGCACCTTTGCTACTGTTCTTTTTGATGATGGTTCAAGGTGGATGTAGTGAACTATTTAACACCAAAGACAATGCAGATACCGACGAAATATTTAACGAAGGTAAAATTGATCCCCGATTAGAAAATGTAGATGGTTATGCCCCAGTATTACCATTTTGGGGTGGGTTCGACGCTCCTAATGATATACATGTAGGATTTGATGAATTTGTTTACGTAACTGATGCTAATGGGGTTCATTTACTAGATAGAGCTGATCTATCTCCACGAGTGACCATAGAATTAGAAGGAGCAGAAGCAGTTACTCAGGATAGACTCTTGAACGTGTATGTAGCAGCTAGGATTGATACGATTATTGAGAGTATTGATCCTTCCATTACATGGAATCTTCCCGCTGTGTTAAAAATAAAGAATATGAACGGAGCGGGCCCTATAAAATTTGTAGATACTCTTATTTTTCCATTTGATGATGCGAGTTTAAGTACTTCTGCGGCTCAAAATTCACGCTTAAATCGTAGCAGTGGGACCAATTACGAAAAAGTGAAAATCACTGGTCTCAGCATACTGGCTGATAATACCTTGTATGTCACAAGAACTGGTCCATTCAATGAGACCACTCAAGTTGCGGCGCCAGATAATACGGTGTTAGAATTTCACCGAATAGTAGAAAACGGCATTAAAACAGATAAGATGCGTAACGTGCGTCAAATCAGGAGCCTTAGCCCAAACGTGCCTTCTTTAAGAAGTGCTATAGGCCTGAGCGGAATAGCTACCTTTGTAGCCCCACCACAGAGAGATACCTATACTGATAATCGAAGCTTTTTGATTACACAATCACAAGCCAACATAGATATACCGTTTCGAGTTTTATGGATTGACGTAGTAGAGACGGTTGATGGGTTGGTTTATCAACAAAATTCACAACTACTAGCCCAGGATACTTCACAAGCAAGTGGGTTTTTATACGAAACCAATAAATTTCTAAATCCTCAAGATGTAGCATTTGGTGGGGATGATGACGCATTTATTTTTGTAGTAGATAGTGAGACGCACCGATTATACCAGTTTCAGTCTAATGGTCAAGAAGGTGTCCCCCCACCAGCAGGAGCGGAAGATCAAACACGTCAGATTATGGTGTCTTTTGGTGAGCTAGGGGCAGGTCCTAAACAGTTTAATATGCCTAGTGGTGTGGCATATTTTCGCCGAGTAGTTTATGTAGCCGACAAAGGAAATAATCGTATTGCTCGGTATAAATTAACCTCTGATTTTGAATAAAACTACGCGAGATATGCGTATATATGAATTCAAGAAGTGTATATTTTCGGCTGAAATGTATCTCTTGATTTTACTCCTTTTGAAGTTGTACATGCGTACGAATTATTGATCCATTTACTATGTGTGGCGCCCGCTCCCAACGACGCCAGTTTCGAAACGTTTGAGGGAATTCTTTACGATTAAGAAAAGTTATCTAATTATAAAATAAACTATTGTATGCTTTGACACTACGTTCTCGCTATAATTTGGATTGCATCTAATCAAATTCGGGCGCATATTTTATTTTAATTCAAGAATAACTCACTCTACTTTCACGCTATGCCTTACGTTGTTACAGAACCATGTATTAAATGTAAATACACCAACTGCGCGGCAGTTTGCCCAGTTGATGCTTTTCGAGAAGGGCCTAATTTTTTGGTCATAGATCCGAATGAGTGCATTGACTGTGATGCATGTGTATCCGAATGCCCTGTTGAGGCTATTTATCCCGATGATGAGGTGCCTGAAAAATGGGAACATTTTATTGACTTGAACGAACGCCTTGCCGAAGTATGGGAAGACAATGTCATCAACGAAACCAAGGATGCATTACCTGAAGCAGATGAATGGGCAAGTAGAGAGGGTAAAGAAGATCAACTTCAAGAGGAGTGGTAAAGCTACTGGGTAGGGTAATTTTATACCTGTCACCCTTCTAAATCCATGTTAGCACTTGATCCGTTTTTTGCAAAAGACCGTCCATCCATTATGGGAGTACTTAACGCGACTCCCGATTCCTTTAGTGACGGAGGACAGTTCAATCGGGTTAGTGCAGCTCTTCATCGTATTGACGAAATGATTGAGCAAGGCGCTTCGATCATTGACATAGGTGGAGAATCCACCCGACCATACGCCCCTGCTGTTGCAGAATCAGAGGAAATTCGCAGAGTTATTCCTATTTTACAAAACGCAGTACCCCGCTTTTCCGATCAGGTAATTTTTTCCATTGATACCACTAAATACGGGGTAGCAGAGCAGGCCTTAGATGCGGGGGCGCTCATCATAAATGATGTCAGCGGGCTTCAAAAGTCCCCAGCAATGGCAGGTTTAGCAGCATCGTTTAATGCGGCATATATTTTAATGCACGCCCAAGGAAGCCCCCAGGATATGCAAGACAATCCTAGTTATACGCATGCCGTCACAGATATCATAGATTTTTTGGTACAGCAAAGCATGCTTTTACAGCAGGAAGAAGTAGAACACATTATTGTGGATCCAGGCATAGGCTTTGGAAAAAGTCTGGATCACAATCTGCAGATTATTGCAGGGCTTGACAAAGTGGTAGAAATTGGCTTTCCTGTATTGTTAGGTGCCTCTCGGAAATCTATGTTTGGTCAGCTGTTAGACGATCGTGGAGTGGAAGGACGATTGGCAGGAACACTAGCGGCACATTATCACGGATTAATGCAGGGAGTGCGTATATTGCGTGTGCATGATGTGCAAGAAGCTAGTGATAGTGTACGGGTGTTTGAAGCTTTACAAGCGGCTAAACAACCAGAATAGAATTTCAGCTTATGTTTAGATACTTTTAGGCCACATATTAGTTGGTTAGATGAACCTATGGCACACGTTATTATAAAACGAAAATTACCCTTTTGAATTGAATCCTCTAGGTTTTCTCGATTTTGGATTATTAGATTTTTTAGAGACACTAATTATTGCAGGAGCTTTAGTTGGTGTCTACCGTTGGATCCGTGGAACTTACGCCATTCGTGCGGGTGTGGGTATTTTATTTCTTCTGCTAATCAATTTTATTATTCGATTATTTGGATTCACTACTATTGATTTTATTCTAAGCGCCATTCTTGATGTAGGTATTTTAGCTGTATTTATCATATTTCAACCAGAAATAAGAGGGCTTTTATACCGAATAGGTCAGAATCCATCTATTCGATTATTTGGTGGTAAATCTAGCACGGAGCAGGTTATTGATGAGGTTATGAATGCGGTTAAGCATATGTCGAAAGAGTATATTGGGGCCCTTATTGTATTTGCCCCTCCATCTGGTGCCTTGAATTTTGACAATACTGGGACACAACTCGATTCGGTGGTAAAGCAGAAATTATTGGTGAGTATTTTTAGAAAAGAATCCCCTTTACACGATGGTGCTGTTATTATTCGTAATAATCGCATTACTGCGGCAGGTTGCTTTCTATCTTTATCTGAAAATCCTAACCTAAGTAAATCTTTAGGCACTCGTCACCGAGCAGCAATTGGCATGTCCGAAAATAACAATATGTTTGTTATTGTAGTCTCAGAAGAAACTGGACGTATATCAGTAGCTCAAAACGGTAATTTAAATAGTGGACTTAGTATCCAACGCCTCCGTAAAGAGATGGAGAGTAGTTTTTCTTTGACAAAGTTTAAAGAAGAAGTGGCTTTTTCAGCGCCACAGAACGAAATAAATCTAAAATAAATTAGGCTTGATAATTAACACCTGCTCTCCATTACCCAGAGTTACGTTCTAAGAAGTGAGTATTTCCCTGTACTCTGTAAAGACTTCTAGCGGTCTGAACGGTACCTTTTCCGTACCGATTATTAATTCGATCAATGGCCTGATAGCGCTGGACATGTTCGGCTTCATCCCGGAAAAAAAGATTCATTTGGCTAGTTTTGTCCATGTTTTGAGTGCTTATAGTTAGACTACGAATAGCTATTTTTCGGTGGCAGAAGGATTCAATGAGTTCAGCTAATTCTTTCATACATTCGTCATACACATATTTGGTAATATGCGTAAAACTAGGAGTGACAAAGCGAAATCCTATGTTAGGATAGTTATTTTTATCAAATCCGATATGCCCTCCAAAGCTACTCGAACGAATACCATAGGCCCGCATTCGGTAGCAGATCATTTCGATTCCAATAGCTAGTTCACCTTTGATGGCTTCTGGGTCGGTGCTTCCTTCGGAAAAGGTATGGCCATAACTAACACCCCACTTAGGTGAATATTCATGATTTTCTTCGAGTATTCGGCCTTGGTCCTGCCCAGTAATCGTTTCAAAAAGCATACGCCCAAAATGTGGCCCAAATAAACGTATAAAGGTGTTGGCGTCATTGTGTTTGACCACATCTCGTATGCGCTGATACCCTTCGGCCAGGAGATGCTCATAACGCCTGCGGCCTACACCCCAAACTTCGTTAAGCGGTAATGGGTGTATATACATTCGTTCATCTTCATTGCTCAGAACAAGAGAAATACCTTGAGGTTTATTTAAGCCGCTGGCTAGCTTAGCATAGGTTTTGGATCGAGCTATTCCAACAGATCCATATAGTCCTGTGGTTTCCACGATATCGCGCTGCAGTTGTTGAGCAAATGTCCGGATTTGAAGCTCTTCTTTAGCTAAAAGGAAACTTGCGTCCATGAAATACTCATCCATTGAGTAGCGCTCTATTTGATGTGAATATCGATTCATGATATGATGTACCTGCGTTGATATAGCGGTATAACTAGCATAGTCTACTTGAAGCATGCAAACATAAGGGCAGCGCTTATAGGCCTCATAGGCACTCATTCCTGTCTTAATACCCATAGAACGTGCTTCATAAGAAGAGGTGGCTACAATACCTTTAACAGTTCCATTTTCTTTTCTCCATCCACCTACAATCAGAGGAACTCCATACATGTTCTTTCGGAGTTGCTCTACTTGTGCGTAAAAGCAGGCAAAGTCAAAATGCAGGTATAAGCGGTCTTTACGATGGCGATATTGGTGTTCTGGATACACCGTATTGTAGAGGGTAATACGATGCACATCTTGCTCGGCTTGATAAGAAAAGTCATTTTTTTTAGGCATAAACTATATTGCTATTGATATGTACAATATATGTGCGTAATTTAAAATGACCAAATAAAAATTGGTCATGAATAACTTTCCACTTATAGAAATGCTCACTTTTTTCCCCCGCTATTCAGAGGCGCATACCTTTGATTGGAGGCATCGTTATGTGCGGAAGGTGCGTCAGATCAAGTCCTGTCATACTAAGATGCTGGGAGGAGTACCGTATTCATTTTTTAGTATTACAACTCAACATGGAGAAACTATGGATGTACGATTTAATCACGATGAATTACTCTGGGACATAGTAGCACTTCCTGGATTCGATTCATCTATACATAGCGAGGATGAATCGCGTCTAGTTATTGATCGGGTATTGGTACATCAGCAGCGACACAAACACCAGCCTTCGCTGGCTCACCGTATACGCCCTATTCGTTTTGAGTGGCTTCCTTATGCTCAATGTGCACGGCAGAGTTCTATTGAACATGCCAAAATAGACCGTATGCATCCGTATCGTTTTTTAAAAGGGAAAAATAGTTCTTATCAAATCCATAGCATAGAAACGCGTCATTTAGAAGATGTTATGGTTACTCGGCACTTACATTATATTGTTGAGGATACCGAGCGCCGGTTCTATCATGTAGTATATATACTGGATCAAGGAGATTGGCGCTTTATACAAGAAGTAGATGAGCAGTTCTTATTTCATCGGCCTGCACCTTAAAAGCGAGCCAAAGAGTACTATTAGAATAAACGTAACTCGGGTTGGATAAGATGGGGGCTGTTGTTACGTACGTTCCCAACAGCAGTAGAAACGATGTGACTCTTAAGGCTATCGTCGGGGTAAGGATCCAATAGATAATTTAAACTATTAAAATCTTGTTTTGGATTCAACCATGTACCCCATTCAGATGGATCTAAAAAAACTGGCATCCGATCATGAATGTCTTGCATGGTTGTATTGGATTTTGTGGTTAAAATGGAAAACGAATAATAGGAACCCAAGGGACTTAAGGGAGAATAAAAACCAGCTGCAAAAAGAATAGAGTTATTGGATGCTTGTATATAGTGGGGGGTTTTATTTCCTTTTGCACCTGACCATTCATAAAATCCATTCATAGGAATAAGGCATCGCTGCATAGATACTGATCGCCACATAGATTTTTCTAGTATCTCTTCGGATCGGGTATTAATGGGTAATAGGGGCCGACTTCCTGCCTTCGGTTTCCAACCCATAAATCCCCAGTGCATAAGAATCCGAATTAATTGGTTGGTACTGGTGTTAATTGTAAGAATAACCGGAACAACATGGCTGGGTGCTATATTATAAGAAGGTAATGTGTGGCCGGTTTCTTGTAGACACTCTTTTTTAAAAATCCCTTCTGTTTCGTTTGGTTGTGAAGATCCAATTAGTGCGTCTATGGTATTAAAATCACTAAAAAGAGTGTATCGTCCACACATTAAATAAAAAAGCAGTTTAATAAAAAATTCGAAGTACGATTCGTCTATTTTTTGCGCGATTTTCTACGATATCTTGTCCAAATTCGTCAGTATGGGGTGCAGTAGGTAAGGGTTGTGTATCTGCATATCCTGATGCTTTGAGATTGGAAGCTTTGTATCCTTGGTTAACTAGAAATTTAACTACTTCAGAGGCTCTAGCAACAGAAAGTTCCCAGTTAGAAGGGAATCTTAGAGTATTTATGGGAACATTATCTGTATGCCCTTCGATATCTACTTTAAAATTGTAGAATGATAATCCATTTAGAGCGTCAGATACTTTACGAATAATACCCTCACCTGAGGGTAATAGTTCAGCACCACCTGAGATATAAAGTGAACTACTATTAAATGTCATCACAATTTCTTTGGTAGTCAAATCAATGTTAACTAAGCCTTGATTACGTTCAGGAGTTAAGACAGAATCAAGATCAGCTTTAATTTCTGCTAATGGTGTTTTTTGTATTTCAGTACCTGTTACTTCTGATCGCATACCTTCTTTCATTTGGTCCCAAAGAGCTTGATCAGGGGTACTTGAAGCAATTAGAATGGCAAAAAATGCAAGCAGCAAAGTGATCATATCACTGTATGTAAGAAGATATTCAAGATCTTCTTCTGCTTCTTCAATTTCATTAGCACTCATAACAAACTTATTTAAATTGTTATCCTACAAGGATATTTAGTCTTTATCTTTACCTTTACCATCTTTCTTCTTGAAGTCACGCTGTAAAAAAGTGCTAAGTTTATCCTGAACATAAAATGCTGTTTTCTTCTCATTAATTAAGATGATTCCTTCGAGCATGAAAGTCTCTCGGAAACGATTTATAGAGGCTGAATTTTTAATTTTTTCAGCAACAGGATAAAAAATGAAACGCGAGAGTATAATTCCATATAATGTAGTCATTAAAGCAGCTGCGAGTCCAGGCCCCATGGCAGAAGGGTCGTCCAAATTACTTAGCATATCAATTAGCCCAAATAATGTACCAAACATACCAAAGGCAGGAGCTGCTCCACCCATCGCACGAAGAACATCAACAACAACCATTTGCCTAAAAAAGTTTTCTTGGATATGATTAGTCCCGAATTGACGAATGTCGTCACTTGAATAATTGGTACTTAAAAGAGAAAAAAGATATCCTTCTAAGTACCCACCTCGTTCTTCTTCTAATCTATCTAATGCATTAACTCTATCTTTTCTGATTTCGTCATTCCATTCAACAATTGATTCAAAGTCTTTTTGGAGAGATTTTTTGTTTGCACCTGCTTGACTAAAAAAATATCTCACCCCAGCTAAAGCTTTGTTTACGTACCTTGATTGAAACGTTATATAAGAGGCCATAAGAACCCCACCTACAACAATGACCATACTAGGTATATTCATAAATTGGGTGTTAATGCCATCAGTAAATGTCGTTCTTTTGATTGTCTCCAATACACCAAAAATTATCATTGCTAAACTAATGACTGTACCGATCATTGAACCAATTGAAAATTTCATCTGTTACTGTCCTCCACGGATCTCTTGTATTAAAGTTTCTAATTCAGGGATACTAGGAATTGGAATATTTGGATCCATTTGGACTGCTCGATTCCAATTAGCGCGGGCTGCCGTAATATTTTCTAGCATAAAAAAAACAGTTCCTTTTAGGGCGTAGGCGTCTGCGGTCTCTTGTATCTCAAGGGTTTTGTCAACAAATTCTAATGACTGCCGATATTCTCCCAAATAGAATAAATCTTGAGCTTTTCGAAAGTTAGTAAGTAGAGACTGTATATCCCTAGCTCTATTTTGTACAAGACTAGAATCGATTACTATGATGGAATCTTTATCGACTGGTCGCATGCCTCTTAAATCTAAATAAAACTGCTCTTTGGACGGGTCTAGTTTAATCTGAATATTTGAACTTTCATTTAAATAATTAACAGTAATAACCTCTTTGGAAGGTGAATTATCTGAATCAGTAGAATTGGTTATACGAGGTGAATTTGATAGTGCTCTTGAATTCGGATTTGTAGGCTGACTATTTGAACTATTTGATATAGACTGCGGTGTTGCACATCCAATATGCATAACGATAAAAAGCACAATTATTATTGTGAATTCTTTTCTCATGAAAAATAGGCTATTAGAATCGAATAACTGCATGAAATCCAAATCCAGTTTGTTTATAAGTTAAACGGTCTTTGTTTGCTAATTTTATAGTTTCGCCAGCAAGCATGAGATTACCAAAAACAGACAATCCAATATTTTTACTTAAATTAAATTGCAGTCCAGGTTCTAACACAAACATTTCACCTTCTTTGTTTCCAAGAGGGAATTGCGTATTTAATTTGGAATAGAATACTACACGATATTCGTCTATATCTGGGACTTTTTCTGATATAGCTTGATAATAGATTAATCCCAATTCGAATAGTGAAATATCGAATAATGTTTGTTCTCTATCTCGAGATCTAACTATGTGATAACCAGCACTAAAACCAATATAAGAACTATTTTCTAAATCTAAAGGCTGTCTGTAGGTAAATGTTACACTGAAATCAGTAAGAGGTTGTCTTAACAGAGTATCAGCTTGATGTGAGAATGAGTTCGCTGTGGAATCAGTGCCAGCACCAGCACCAGCACCAGCACCAGCACCAGCACCAGCACCAGTAGTGTCGTTACTTGTTGTGGATGTTGCGTATTTATTCCGGTACCAACTATCAGAGGATTTAGTACTAATGCCAAAAGTAACTAGTTTTTGTGTTCCTTGATTTAAAGTAGGTAAAACTATTGGAGGGTTTGAAATAAACGAATTACTCCAAACTACTTCGCGTGATTGAGGATTCATTACACGGATACTAATAACTAGTCCTTCAGGTTCCCTTCGTTGTAAACTTAACTCAACAAGACCTTGGACACCGTATTTATAGGCAATTTCTTCTAGCATCTCTGGGGATACATCTGCTAGGGAACGTCCTTGCATATTTAGAATTTGTAGAGTAGAATCGTTCCCTACAATCTTAAGTTTATCGTTTGGTTCTAATTCTGGAGGTGATAATACAGTAAGCCCAGCATAATTGCGCATAGAATATTCGATCTCTGCACGTATGTATTCTACTTCTTCATTTGTGAATCTAAGTGCTGAATAATTTATTTTATAAATAGCTATACGACGCACTGTAGCAGGGAAATCAGCTAAATTTGGATTTAACTGTTCTTGGATTTTTTCAATCATGTATGGATCACCTTGTTCATGATTAAAAATTTGAGCAGAGACATAGTAAGAATTAGTCAGAACTACAAGAATGAAAACGATAAGTAGAATGAATAATTTTTTCATTATCTATGCTTCTGTTTTCATTTTTCGACGTACTGCGTAAAGAATAGTTTTTTGGGCATCTTCAACTTCTGAATTAGTTGCTTCAGAAGGCATTTCTATTTCACTGAGTATGAGTTGTTGATCTCGTTTGGTTCGAGATTTTAAAACTTTCTCTCGAACTGCTGCAGGAGCAGTACGTAGGGCTAAAATAAGTGTTTCAGAGGGTATTTCGTCAAGTGCTGATTTTATTAATTCAATTTTTACTTTAGGTAAATCATCAAATCCGATAAAAAACTTTTTAATTTTTTTAGCTAATTCTAAATCTTGTTCTGCAATTGAAGCAACATATGCATCTTGTTCAGATAGTGGCATAGTTTCAATTGTATTTAATATAGTTTCTACACCATCTGCTGCAACATATTTCATGTCAGAGATTTCTAATGCTTTGTTAGAAAAATGAGAAGCAACTTTTTTATAAACTGAGATGGGTATATTGTTAATTTTGCCCATCTTGAGAAGGACTGATATACGCTTATCATCATCCATTTTTTGTAAAACAACTCCAGCTCTTTCACCCGCAACCTGTGCTAATAAGATTGAAATCATTTCCTCAGACTCATCTTTCATTAAGTGCAGAATTTGTTGATCCGTCAACTGATCTACAAAGTCGAATAGGCTGTTTTGCGATCCTTCAGCATCTGTAGACGCTTTATAAGTCGTAATACTGCTTCGGAAATTTTCTGTTTCACTTATCCTTTCTTCCAATGTGAGGGCGTCAAAATTATTAATACCAAAATTAATCATCTCAAAAGTATTGGAACTTATATGAGGCTTTAAAATAGTCAACAGCTTGTCATCTACACTTATAAGGCTTTTTACCGCCTTCGATACACCCTGTTCTTCATCATTTTCAATCCATTCGCTTATTATATCTGCAACGATTTTTGGTTTACTAATACACATATTTGCAATGAAGGTTTTGTCTCCTTCGAATTTTGCCATTTCTCTTACGGTAGGCCCCGTTTGAGGTTCTGGTGTTTTTACTTCTGTGTTGATAGTTTGAGGATTTTGTAATACAGGTGTAGTTTGTCCCATATCCTGCATAATTTGTTCTTCATCTTTGGCTTTGGTTTTTCTGGAAATTGCCATAAATAATGCCAATAAGAATAAGATTCCTAATGCAATAATTATAAATATTAGTTGCTCAGGATTATTCCAATCAATTCCTAAAAACATCTTTTTTTCTCTTTCTGCAACTACTGTTTGTATTATTGTGTCTGGCGAAAGTGGGAACATACTATTCTCGATAACCTCTTCTCTTTCATTATCCTCTTCTTGCTCTTCTTCAATATCACTAATTTCATTGTTTCTATCTAGCAACGCCGCGGGATTTGGTGCAGTAGGTTTTTTAATATCTTGTGCAATGGCTCGGTTGTTGCGCGGAAATACCTTTTTGCTAACTGATATGATGTCTCCACGAAATTCATCGGCATTTGCAATCAATATAACGGCTTCTTCCACAAAATCTACATCCTCATCACTGTAAGAAGTATCGACGAGTACTTTTATATTGAGTCTAGTTAGCTGGAAGCGAGCATCAAACCCTGAAGCTTTTAAACTATCCTGACTAGATGACCTATTCTTTTGTATATTTGGTGGGATGAAAGGTAATCCTGGTAAATTTTCAATTTTAATGTCTTCTTGTGGCTGTATAACTTCATATCCTTTAGGGATTAAAATTCGCTCCAGTGTTGCCTTAACATCTACAATGAATGTACCTTCTCGATAATAATCTGAGAGTGCATTATCTAAAATTATTTCATAATAACGTTCATATTTAGCAGTTTCTTCTTGGGCATCTGCAGACAAAGTCTGTGCAGGCACAATTTGCCCTGTTACAATAATACTCTGAAGCGCAATAATGCCCGTAAGAGCAAGAAATTTAAAGTATCCTGCCATGATTTAACCCCCGCAGAAGGTAATTTATTTAAGCCTAAGTATAGATGATGATATCTGCATTGCTAAGTATGCGAAAATTTTTCGAGTTTTCCACATATTAGACTAAAATAAGTAGAATATTGATTTAATGACAATAATCTTCAAAATTATTGATGTTTAGATACTTAGACGAGAATAAATCTCACAAAGTGTCATTTTTTATCTACTTATCCACACTATAGACTATGTAAAGGCACTCAGGTTATGTATGCACCCAATGGGATTTCATGATTTCATTAAGAAGAAAAAGCTAGAGCGTAAATTTTCATCTGCTTAACCATAGAAGCCAAACCATTAGCTCTTGTAGGAGAAAGATGTTCATTCATCCCAATCTCAGTTATGAAGGTGGGCTCTGTTGCAAGAATGGCATTTGGAGACTGATGGCTATATAGGTGAACCATCAATGCTACCAGTCCCTTTGTGATAGCGGCATCACTATCAGCCTCAAAAATGATTTTACCTTCACTGAATTCAGCGTGTAGCCATACTTGACTTTGGCAACCCTTGACTATGTTGTGTTCTATCTTTTTGGAGCTATCGAGTTGGGGTAGCTTAGTACCAAGTTTAATTATATACTTATAGCGCTCAGTCCAATCTTCAAGCAAATTGAATTCTCTGACAATTCTATTTTGGACGTCTTCAATACTTGCCTTTGGTTGCGACATATGTACGCTTAAATCTCTTTCAACTCTAGCTTACCGACGGATTTTACTGTTGAAATCTTGTTATTGGTATCGTCTTTTACAGGACTGAATGACTGATATATCGTTTGATACTCAGTAGAATTGGGAATTTTGTATCGAAGTAATTCAGAAACTGTTTTCCCTTCAAACGCATTACCTAGAGCATTCTGTATCATGGCTACATCGTCTGGATGTATAACACTAGCTAATCCTTTTTCAAAAATATCATCAGAGCTACATCCTGTGACTTCTTCGAAGGCTTCATTTATATATTTGCAATTAAAGCCTAATTCATCTTTAGAAAATTTAAGAATAAACTCTTCTCGTTGCTTAAGTAGTGTACCAAAATCAGTATTAAAAATAGCCTTTGCTGTTTCTTTTTTCTCTGTAACATCTCGCTGATACGATACCCAATGAGTAACCTCTCCTTGAGCATTCATCAAGGGATGAATATCCCACTGGTTAATAAACTCTGAACCGTCTTTACGATAATTAATGGTATGACCAAAAAAAGCTTGACCTTCAATTAATCGTCTTTTTAATCTTTCTAATATGGATCGGTCTGTTTTTTCTCCTTGGAGTATACGAGGTGTTTTTCCTAGTACTTCTTGTTTTGTGTACCCAGTCATACGGGTGAAGCCGTCATTTACGTAAACAATTTTAGGTCCTGGTTTCTCTAAACTGAGCTCAGTGATAATGATGGAATCATAATCGTTTCGAATCGCGCTTTCTAACAGATCCAATTGATGTTTTAGTGAAGCAATTTCATTTGCTTGTGACTTGAAAGCATCTTCTAACCTTATTTGTGCATCAGCGTCTTTTATAATTTTTTTGATGTCGTCTAATTCAAATGATTTATTGTACTTCATGGGACCACTTTAATCTCGAATAGTTTTCATAATACCAGTCAGCACATAAACGACTAATAATGATCAATCATTCCACAACTCCAAACAAATAATTAATGATCTATATGAGGTTTTATGAGTATAATTGCAGAATAAAAAAGGGGGACTATTGCCCCCCTTTCCTCACTCACTCATCGAAGTAGCAGCTTAGCTTAAGCTAAGTTGCACATTCTTTAGTATTCAATTCTAATCAACTTTTTCATATGTACAAATTGAATTTTGTTGATTACTCAAAAAGCTTTGTTATAATTGCAGCAAAATATTTTTAGCTTAAATGTTATAAGTCCTTAGCATAAATATAATATTGTAAGCGCTTTTTTGCTAATATAAAGTGCGTTTTCACACATTTTTTTTATCAAAAGCTATTCTAAATAGGTTAAAACCTTAAAATGAAAGGTTTATCAATTATTAAGTAGTGAGCGTGTGAATTTTTGAGCTGCTTCAAGGATACTTATTTTGCCAGATTGCATCTCTTTTAAGAGCATGTTTTTGAGAGGAGTAGAGTGTTTAGCTGAATGTAAATATTGAAGCCAATAGAATTCACTTAATTTTTTGAACCATTGTTCTTGTTGCAGTTGTCTTTTGTGCTCAAAGTATCCAATTGATGTAGCTTGTTCTAAGAATTTAGCTACAGCTTGCCAACTTTCAGAGATCCCAGTCTCTTCGATGGAACTAACCCCAATGATGGGAACTTGGTAATTCTTAAGCGAATGATTGATCAGTTGAGATGTAGATCGCAATGATTGAAGGGTTTGTTGAGCTAAATATTTAGTGGCTCCGTCCATTTTATTCACTAGTAAAATATCCGCAAATTCTAATATTCCCCGTTTAATACCTTGTAATTCATCACCACTACCGGGTTGATTGAGCAATACAAAGCAGTCAACCATATCCGCTACTGCACCCTCACTCTGACCAATTCCGACGGTTTCTATAAGAATTACGGTATAACCAGCTAGCTCACATAAGCTCATGATTGATTGAGTTGCATGAGTGACTCCACCAAGTACTTGTTGGGAAGGTGAAGGGCGTATAAAGGCATTAACTTGGGTACTTAATCGCTCCATTCTAATTTTATCACCCAGAATAGAACCACCAGATACTCGGCTGCTAGGATCTACGGCTAACACGCATACTCGAAATCCTATGGAGAGTAGATGCATTCCTAAAGATTCTATATAGCTGCTTTTTCCTACCCCAGGAGGTCCGGATATCCCTATTCTAATTGTTGGGGTAGGACCGGTTTTATTAAGTCGTTCTAAAGCTCCTTCAAGTAGATTTCGAGCCCGGTTTTGGTCTTCCACACGGGTGCTCTCTAAGAGTGTAATAGCCTGAGAAAGGCTTCGTATTTGCCCTTTTTCAATGGAATTTATCCATTTTGAAATAGCGGTATGATCATTGTTTTTTTTCATTTATTAGCTCGAAATATATCGATCTTTCAAAGCTTCAAGTATAGATTGTGCCGCCTGGATTATTGGCGTTCCCGGACCAAATATTGCAGTTACCCCATCTGCTTTCAATTGAGCATAATCTTGTTCAGGTATCACACCCCCAGCCACAATGATTATGTCATCGATATCTTGCTTTTTAAGCCCTTCGATTAATGTCGGAATTAAGGTTTTATGACCACCGGCTAGACTTGATATTCCCACAATATGCACATCATTTTCGATGGCTTGTTTTACTACTTCGTCTGGTGTGGAGAAAAGACTTCCCATATCCACGTCAAATCCTAAATCTGCAAAAGCAGTGGCAATGACTTTGGCTCCTCGATCATGGCCGTCTTGTCCCATTTTTACAATGAGCATTCGAGGTTGACGACCTAATGCTTGTGCTAATTTTAATACTTTTTCCTTTAATTGCTTAAAATCTGGGTCTTGTTCATACACTTTGCTGTATACTCCTTTTATGGTGGAATGATGTGTGCTATGTCGTCCCCATACGCGCTCTAGAGCCTCTGAAATTTCACCAATGGTAGCTCTAGCTCTAGCGGCTTCAATAGCGACGGATAAAATATTTAGCTCAGATGATTTAGCCGCTTCTTCTATAGCACTCAAATGGGTTTTCACTAGTTCATTATCCCTATTCTTTTTAAGAAGGGAAAGTTTCCTTTTTTGAGATTGGCGAACTTTTGAATTATCAATGGTTCGAACATCCATGAGTTCTTGATCAGGGCTTTTGTATTTGTTAACCCCTACAATCGTTTCAATTCCCTTGTCAATACGAGCTTGACGAATGGCAGCAGAAGCCTCTATTTGTTTTTGTGGAAAGCCGAGTTCAATCGCTCGTGTCATTCCTCCCATTGCTATGATTTCTTTTATAATTTTTTTTGCTTTGGTATATAAATCATGAGTAAGTGATTCTATAGCATAGGAACCAGCAAAAGGATCAATGATGTGTGTCATATCTGTTTCTTCTTGCAAGATAAGCTGAGTATTACGTGCAATTCGAGCAGCTGTTTCTGTGGGTAGAGACAACGCTTCATCGTAACTATTGGTATGAAGGGATTGGGTCCCGCCAAAAATAGCGGCGATAGCCTCGATAGTAGTTCTTACGATATTATTTAAGGGATCTTGTGCCGTCAAAGACCACCCTGAGGTTTGGCAATGGGTACGTAACATAGTAGATTTGGGATTCTGTGGCTCAAATAAATCTTGCATTAATTCCGCCCATAACTCTCGTGCGGCCCGTAGTTTTGCAATCTCTGTGAGCATGTTCATTCCAATACCAAAAAAGAAGGAAAGCCGAGGCGCAAATTCGTCTACATCAAGACCCCGATCGAGAGCAGCTCCTACATATTCTAGTCCATCTGCAATAGTAAAAGCTAATTCCAGTACTTCATTAGCACCTGCTTCTTGCAAATGGTATCCAGAAATTGAAATTGAATTAAATTTAGGCATATGCTGGCACGTATAGTCAATAATGTCGGAGACTAACCGCATGGAGGGGCTTGGGGGATATATATATGTATTGCGAACCATGAATTCTTTTAAAATATCATTTTGAATGGTTCCACTGAGTTGGTCTTGGGAAATTCCTTGCTCTTCAGCTGTTACGATATATGCCGCCATAATTGGAATAACAGCACCATTCATAGTCATTGATACGGACATTTTATCCAAGGGGATGCCCTTGAAGAGTACCTTCATGTCTTCCACTGAATCAATAGCAACACCAGCTTTTCCTACATCACCCACCACCCTTGGATGATCAGAATCATAGCCTCTATGGGTGGCTAAATCAAAGGCTACGCTAAGGCCTTTTTGCCCGTTCTCAAGTGCTTTATGGTAAAAAGCATTGGACTCCTCAGCCGTTGAAAAGCCTGCATATTGTCGAATAGTCCATGGCCGGCCTGTGTACATAGTATCATATGGACCCATACGATAAGGAAATTCGCCTGGTCGTTGAGGTTTAAATCCTCTTTTATTGAGGTCATCAGCCGTATAGATAGCCTTTTTTTGGAGATGTTCGGCGTCTTGGGACAAAAATTGACTCATTGAATACAAATTAATAAGTTTTGATAAGTAGAATACGCAATAAATTAAGAAGTATACATTTATGCTACATCTTCCATTCGAACTCCAACCAATCGACTAACACCGGTTTCAGGCATCGTGACACCATACATCATCCCTGCCTTACTCATGGTTTTTTTATTGTGAGTTATAATGATGAATTGAGTGTCATTTGAAAACTCTTTAATCATTTTAGCAAATCGTTCGATATTTGCATCATCTAACGGAGCGTCAACTTCATCCAATACACAAAAGGGAGAGGGTTTTACCAGATAGATAGCAAATAGTAAAGCGATGGCGGTGAGTGTTTTTTCCCCTCCTGAAAGCTGGGAAATACCCGAGGGTCGCTTACCTCTTGGCTGTGCTTTAATTTCAATACGAGCTTCTAGTGGGTCTTCAGCATTTTGCTCAATAATCAAATCACAAAGATCGTCTGCAGAGAACAATGTTTTGAACACAAGCTGGAAATTCTTTCGAACCTTTTCAAAGGTTTGGTTAAAGCGTTCTGTAGCAGTTGTATTGATTTCATCTATGGTCTCAAGAAGTTGAATTTCGGCTTTAGTTAAATCTTCAATTTGTTCCTTATAAAAATTTAATCTCTTGTTTTCTTCCTCGTATTCTTCGATTGCAAGTGGATTAACTTCACCTAAACTAGTCACTTTATGTTTGAGCCAAGAGATTCGTTCTTTTACTTGTTCTGGACTTTCTTTTTCGGATAAGGGTTCAGTTTGGAGTTGTTTGATGAGCAGCCCATAACTTTCCCATACATGATCGCGAAGTCTTTCGCTTTGCAAATCCATTTTTTCTTTAGCCATATGTAAATGATGAACAAGTTCTATGTTCACTTCTTTTTGGCGACGAATTTCTTTTAGCTCCTTCTCTATTTCGTTAATACTACCACGTTCTATTGCTGCAGCTTCCTGTGTTTCGGATAGAACCTGATCAGCCTTTTCTTTTTTGGTATTAGACTGAGCTAATTTATCCTTACTGCTAGCTACTTGTTCTGTGTTAAAGTTTATGTGTTCGTTTGCTTTATTGATACGCTCTTCACGACGCTTAATTCTTTGTTCAACCTCATTTATACTGATTTGAGCTCGTTGGATTTCACGTTCATGATTTTCAATCTTATTAGTAATATCCTGATGTTTAAGTTGAGCGTCGTTATATCGGCTTTGAGCTCCAGAACGCTGTTCTTCTAATGATTCTAATAAGCTTTTTTGCTGCTCTAGTTTATGATTAAAACGATCAAGCTTTTGTTCGATTTCTTTTTGTGAGGGTGCTATGTTTGCAAGTTCTTGTTGTGCGTTTCCCTCATTGGATTGAAGCGAATTTTTTCCTTTAACCTGATTGGTGATATTTTTTTGGTAGACCTGTACCTTAGAACTCATAGAGTGTTTTTGCTGCTCTAACGTTCGAATTTGTTGCTCGAGATCTTTTAGCACTTTATCGAGTAATGGTAAGTCAATTTGTGAGCTTTTACTTTGAATCTGTTCTAAATATTCTGTGACTTTGTGCAGCTCTTTCTGAATTTTAACTTGTTTTTTCTCTAATCGTTCAATTTTTGTATTTAAGCTGACACGTATGCCCGCATGGGTACTCTTGCTACCAGATGTATAGAAGGAGTATTGGTTACGAACATCCCCTTGTAAACTAACAGAACTCCATTCTTTCTTTAATTTTGACTTATTCATGAGTTCTGCATCTTCAAACACAAGAATATTGCCCAATAAGAGTTGCTTTAAGGCGGAGTACTTTGTTTTACTGTTCACATGGTGAAATAAGCTACCATCAGCAACATCATACGTAGCAGCAAGCAGTTGAAGAGGAATAAAGGTAGCCAAGCCTTTTTCGTGGTCCTTTAATAATTTGGTAGCAGCAAGTACTTCATCCATCGTATCTACGACCAAATAATTTAGTATAGGACCTAATGCCGATTCTAAAGCAATAGCATAGGTTTCATCGGTTGAAAAAATATCACTGACAGTAGTCATATTTTTAAAATTGAATCGCTGCTCTTCTAATAAATATTGTACACTCAGTGGATAAGCTTCATTGGAGGCAACTAGATCTTGAAGGAGATGACATTCAGACTCTGCTGATGCCAAATCACTGTTTAGGCTGCGAATCTGATCCTTCGTCTCGTTCTGGGTATGAGCGAATTGTTCCTTTTTTACTCGAGCCTCCTCTAATAACTTTTCTTGTTGGTTTCGTTGACTTAACTTTGTTTCTAGCTGTTCATCTACTTGGCTTTGATGCTTTGTAATAGTAGCTATTTCATTATTCAGGTTATAAATTTCAGCCTCAATTCGCTCCAGATTACCTTCTGTATTTTCGAGTTTGGATTCAATTTTAATTCGTTTTGCCTGAAGCTGTATTAATTCATTTTTTGCAGCACTAATTTGTACTTCCAGCTCATAAATATCGTGACGAACTTTACTGTATTGTTGTTGAGTTTGTGTGTAAATAACTCTCGAATCTTCTAAACTTTTCTCAGAATGTGCTTGTTCAGTTATAAATCCCTCTAGTTTTTCCTGACTGTATGTTCGAACCTGCTGCAAATCTGATAAATCTTTATTGCCCTGTTTGATGTCTCTTTTGTATTCACTCAGAACTTTTTCTTCGCTTTCAATTTTTTGATTTGCAATACGGATATGGGTGGTAGCCTCTTGAATGGCTTCTGCTATTGATTGTACTCTACGTTGAGCTTCGGCTTGTGCTCGTTCTTTGCCGACGAGGGCGTTCCTAGCCTTCTCATCTTCTGTTTCAAGTGAACTTAGTTTCTGCTGGAGCTCATTTTTTTCAGATTGTGCAGAATTTATCCGTTCGATTAAAGGATTAAGCTCTTGCTGAATTCGCTCATAATCATATACAGTTAGAGCTTTATCAAGCTTTTCTAGTTCTTCTTTATATCCTTTTGCCTTAACCGCTTTTTCTGCTTGGATTTCTAAGTTCCGAGTTTTTTTGCGTAATTCGATTAATAAATCATCTATTCGTTGAAGATCTTTCCGTGTTTCCTCAAGCTTTCTGAGACTTCTTTTTCGTTGATCTTTGTAACGTGTGATACCTGCAGCCTCTTCAAAAAGTTTACGACGATCGTTAATTTTGTCATTTAATATTTCCTCTACCATTTTAAGCTCAATTACCGAATAAGCATCAGAACCCATTCCTGTATCCATGAATAATTCCATGATATCTTTTAACCGGCATGACGTTCCATTAATAAGGTATTCTGAATCTCCCGATCGGTATAAGCGGCGAGTTATGGTGAGTTCTGAGTATTCAATGGGCAGCATACCTTTATTATTGACAAAAGTAAGTGATACCTCTGCCATCCCAAGAGCTTTTTTTTTGGATGTCCCATTAAAAATCACATTACTCATAGCCGAAGAACGAAGTAAAGAAGGTCGTTGTTCTCCAAGTACCCACCTCAAAGCATCCACAATATTAGATTTTCCACACCCATTCGGTCCAACGATTGAGGTAATTCCACCATCAAAGCTCACTTTTGTTGCATGAGCAAAACTTTTAAATCCTTGTAATTCGAGTTCAGATATGTACAACGTTAGTGGGGCTTAGACTCTTGGTTTGCATAGAAGCCAAGAAATTTAGACAGTCATTATTTCTGACTCTTTTTGCTTTAATAGTTGGTCTACATTGTTAGTATGCCCATTGGTTACCTTTTGAACTTCTGATTCCGCTTCAAATTTAGAATCTTCGGGGAACGAGTGTGTCTCGACAGCTTTTTTCACTGAATCATTGGCATCTCGGCGCGCATTACGTATGCTAATTCGGGCTTGTTCAGATTTATCTTTAGCTATTTTTACTAATTCTTTGCGGCGTTCTTCGGTTAAAATGGGTAGAGGAATACGAACTAAATCACCATCATTCATTGGGTTAAGCCCCAAACCAGAGGACATAATTCCTTTTTCGATATCTATTATGATACTTTTATCATAAGGTTGTACTAACAATAGTCGTGGTTCAGGGGCTGAAATGTTTGCTAATTGTTGAAGGGGTGTTTGGGCCCCATAGTACTCTATTTGAATACCTTGAATTAGTGCGGGGTTTGCTTTGCCAGCTCGAATATGCGAAAATTCCTTTTTTAAATATTGAACCGCATCGTCCATTTTCATTTCTGCTTCATCTACTATTTCTTGCAGTTCATCTGCAATCATAATGTTCTCCTACCAAATTTTTGTTCAACTGAGCTACAATGGTATATCCCCTTGAAAGATATTTGACGGTTTAATGTATGTTATCTACCATTTTCAAAAATACTAAAAGTGTGGTATAAATCTTAATAATTTATGGGATGGTTAATCCCAAATTACTATCGTGCCATCATTACTTCCATCGCAGACAATTTTTTTTAGAGTTCCCTCTTTATTGATGTTGAAAACGATAATAGGGGTCTCGTTTTCACGGCACAAAGTAAAAGCCGTTAAATCCATTACAGAAAGACGTTTTTTAAGGACTTCATCGCCTGTGATAGTATCAAATTTGATGGCATCTGGATTAACTTCAGGGTCGGCATCGTAAATACCATCTACCCGAGTACCCTTAAGAATTACGTCTGCCTCAATCTCAATAGCCCGTAAAGCTCCGGCGGTGTCTGTGGTAAAATAGGGATTTCCAGTTCCAGCACCGAAGATGATTATGCGTCCTTTTTCTAGATGTCGAACGGCTCTTCGCCGTATGAATGGTTCAGCAATTGCTTCCATTCGAATAGCACTCATTAAACGAGTCATTATTCCAGTACGTTCTAGCGCGTCTTGGAGTGCCATGGCATTAATCATTGTAGCTAACATTCCCATATAGTCGCCCTGCACTCGGTCCATACCTTCAGTAGCGCCTTTTACTCCACGAAATATGTTACCGCCGCCAATGACAATACATATTTCTACGCCTTCGTCATGAATAGATTTAATTTCTTTGGCGTACTGATGAAGTATTTTTCCGTCGATACCATGTCCTTGTTCTCCTAGTAAAGCCTCTCCACTTAGCTTTAAAAGTATACGTTTGTATGTATTTATCACAGTATTCGGATTTATAAGAAAAAAAAGAAGCTTACATTGTTGTAAGTCAATTTAATTTAATGAAATTTTAGTTAAGCGTCTCCGCCTAATTGAATTCGATGGAAAGAAGCAACCAAAGGAGCGTTATTTTCTTCTAAGTATTTTTTCACTGTCAAGCTGTTATCCTTAACAAATTTTTGGTTCAGGAGAACACGTTCTTCATAAAAACGTCGTAATTTTCCTTTGGCAGCTTTTTCTGCAATTTCTTCTGGTTTACCCTCATTAATGAGTTGTACTTTGGCTATTTCAAGTTCTTTTTCTACAACATAGGAATCAACTTCAGCTTCTGTGACGGCAATCGGTTTCATTGCTGCTACTTGCATCGCTACATCCTTCCCAATTTTTGAATCAACAGAAGATCCGTCAAATTCAACTAGAACACCCAACTGATTACCTGGATGAATATAGCTCACTAAAGTGCCTTTGGTAGTAGCAAGTATGATAGTGCTGATTTTAATTTTTTCTCCAATTTTACCAGTCATATCCTGTAGGTGATCGGTAATATTGCGGCCATCAATTTCAATAGCTAGTAATGTTTCAACAGACGCTGTATTGTTATCATACGCGGCATTTAGGAAGGCATTAGCTTGGGAATAAAAATCTTCATTTCTGGCCACAAAGTCAGTTTCACAATTGATTTCAATGGCTACTGCTTTTTTTGAATCATCACTAATTCGGGTGAGTATTAATCCTTCTTTGGCTTCACGATTGGCTCGCTTATCGGCTACTTTTTGGCCTTTTTTTCTAAGAACTTCAACAGCACTGTCAAAATCGCCTTCGGCTTCCGTTAAAGCTTTTTTACAGTCCATCATGCCCGCTCCGGTCATATCTCTTAGTTTTTTTACATCTGCGGCAGAAATGATCATTTGTATGTCTCCAAGTTTGAAAGTTTGGTGATTAAGTAAGTTTATTCATCATTTTCTTTTGAAAGGCTATCATTGGTATTTACCTCATTTGATGTATCAACCTTTACGGAGGGGTCACTGCTTTCTACCTTTCCATCTGGTGTATCTTGAGGTTCTAAAGTTTCAACAATACTGGGTATTTTTTTCTTTCGGCGAGATCGTAACTTAGTTGTAGGTTCTATTTCTTTAGCAAAATCTTCTTTCGCATCTATGGCTAATTCCTCTAAATAAGCCTCTTCTTCATATGTTTCACGTTCAGCTGCACCTTCAATGATGGCGTCAGCTACTTGTGAGGTTACTAATTGGATAGTTCGTGCAGAATCATCATTACATGGTACAATATAATCAGGAACATCAGGGTCGCTATTGGTATCTACCATAGCAATAATTGGGATATGTAATTTGATGGCTTCACTTACCGCTAAATGTTCTTTCTGAATATCTACAACAAAGATGGCACCAGGTAGACGATTCATGTTAGAAATCCCACCAAGAGTATTTTCAAGTTTTTCTTGCTCACGAGATAGCATAAGTCGCTCTTTCTTGGTGAGTTCGTCAAAGGTACCGTCTGTTTTCATACGTTCAATTTCTTCCATACGAGAAATGCTCTTTCTTACAGTTGCAAAATTGGTCAACATACCTCCAAGCCAGCGGTGTGTTACATAAGGCATGCCAGCTCTAACTGCTTCACTACGTATAATTTCGGTTGACTGTTTTTTTGTGCCTACAAAGAGAATGATTTTTCCAGTACGAGATAATTTTTGAATTTCATCAAGAGCTTCTTGAAGATAATTTTGTGTTTTCTTCAAGTCGATGATGTGAATTCCGTTGCGATGCATAAAGATGAACTCTTTCATCTTGGGATTCCATCGACGGGTTAGGTGACCAAAATGGGCACCTGATTGGAGTAGTTCCTGAATAGAAGCTGCTTTAGGCATGATATAAATGAATTAGGTTGTTCCTCTGTGCGGATCATATCTTAGAACCAATTAACAATGCTTGTCTTTTATAAAACTGAATACACTGTTAACACCTAGTTAAAGATCACCACACATGTGTTTTATGTATAGAGTAAAGCTCTTTTTGTTAAGTAAAGCCTGTAGAACATAGAATTAATACAAGTTTATTCTTGTAACGTTTGTATTATCGTTTGCTAAACTGGAAACGTTTACGTGCTTTAGGTTGTCCGTATTTTTTACGCTCAACCATGCGACTATCACGTGTTAAAAGGCTATGTTCTTTTAGGCGTGAGTGCATTCCTTCTTGTTCACCATCGATAGCACGGGCTAATGCATGTTGTATAGCACCGGCTTGACCTGCTTTTCCACCACCTCGTACGGTAACTTTTATGTCGAATTGTCCTTTCGTTTCAGTAATATGCATTGGTAGTAGAGCGATATTACGCATGGCTTTCACCGGAAGATATTCTTCTATGGATGTGTTATTAACTACAAATAAACCTTTTCCTGGCTTAATGTATAAGCGGGCAGTAGAGGTTTTTCTTCGTCCTAGATAACTTGCTTGGGGCATAATCGTTTAGAGATTTACAATTTCGGGATTCTGTGCAGTATGCTGGTGAACAGGACCTGCATATACACGTAGGTTTTTTAAAATTTTTCTACCCAGCTTATTCTTAGGTAACATGCCTTTCACTGCTAAAGTAATTAACGAAGTTGGGTCTTTAGCCATTTTTGCTTCGGCACTAGTAAATCGCTCACCCCCAGGATAAAAGGTATGATGAAAGTACATCTTGTCCGTCATTTTTTTTCCGGTCAATCTTACTTTTTCAGCGTTGATTACAATAACATTATCTCCTGTATCCATATGAGGAGTAAAAGTAGGTTTGTTTTTGCCACGCAAAATTGATGCAACTACACTACTCAGACGTCCTAAAGTTTGGTCTTCGGCGTCCACTAAAACCCAATTCTTCTCAATTTCACTAACTTTAGCTGAGTATGTTTTAAAGCTTTTTGTATCCACAATGTTTATGTCTAGTTGCTCTTTCAGAAAGATTTAGAAATTACGGGAAAAAAAACTACTTATCAATAATTATAATTATAAAGTCAAGTGAAAGACATATATCTGAAAAGGTTTTTATAATCAAGACATTTCAGTAATATAACTTATAAGATTATGGCCAGCTGAATTAGTATTTCTTCATCATTAAATAGATGAGATAAACAATTGCCTAATTTTTGAAACTCTTTATGATCTCTTTTAATAGCCAATATCTGAATAAAAGTTTCTTATTACCAATTCTTTGCATAACGGCCTTTTTTTTATTTAACTGGTTAGGGAGTAATGTATTAGTAGCTCAAAACTTTTTACCTAAACAAACCCATGAAGTCAAGCAAATTCTTGACATAACGCAACCTGAAACTCATAATCTATATCAAGATTTACATTTTGAACTTAGCCCCCAGCAAGGATTTTATACGGATTCGGTCGAGTTAAAGTTGCTTAACAAGCATTCTGGATGGAACTATTATTTCAATGTGCAAGGAAAAAAACCAGTTGATTGGGTATTTCCTGAAGAAGGAATTACACTTAAGGCTTCTAATGTAATACGTATTCTTGCCATTCAATCCGAAACACAAGATACGGTTGAAGGATTTTATACCTACTTGTTGAATCAAGAGCCTAGCTTACCAGTATTGTCACTAATTTTTGAGCCCAGCGATTTTTTTTCCGGAGATAGTGGTATATATGTGAAAGGGTCAAATGGTATAACTGGTTATTGCAGAACCACTCCTTATAATTGGAATCAGGATTGGGAGCGACCAGTACAGATGACTCTTTTTGAACAGGATGGCAAAACTTCAACAAATGTCGCATTTTCGATACCTTTAGGGGTAAAAATTGGGGGTGGGTGTACTCGCCTATATGATCAAAAATCTTTAGATATATACTTCCGGTCTGACTATGGACTTTCTCGACTGAATTATCCACTCTTTTCAGATAAACCAATTACTGAGTTCAATCGCCTTTCACTTCGAAATGGCGGGCAAGATTGGTACCGTGCAATGATTCGAAATACTTTTTCTCAAGAACTCTTAAAAGGGAGAATGGATTTGGGGTATCAATCGTATAAATATGTGGCTGTCTACTTCAATGGGCAATATTGGGGTATTCACATTCTTAGGGAGAAACAAAATGAAGATTTTATAGAATCCAATTATGGGATAGATGCCGATGTTGTTGATCTACTCTCAGGAAATGCTTCAGTAAGTGAGGGTTCTTCGGAACATTATCAACAGATGCTAGAATATGTAAACCAAAACGGTTTGGAAGATTCGGTGCACTATGCATGGATAAAAGAACGTATGGATGTCGAACAGTATATGGAATACCTAATTACCGAAATATTTTTAGCAAACGGAGATTGGCCGGCAAATAACATAAAGTATTGGAGGGAGCAGTCAGATTCAGGAAAATGGCGTTGGATTCTATATGATGCAGATATGACCATGGATAGTCACTCGCGTGGCCGATTAGAAACAAACATGTTTGAAAAGCTGCATATGCTTACAGAAACCAATTATGAGCATCCAGCCTGGTCAACTTTTCTTATGCGTAAATTATTTGAGAATCCAGCATTTAAGGCCTCTTTTCTGCAGCGATATAGTGTGCATTTGCAGCTTAGTTTTAATCCAGGAAGATCACTTGCTCTAATGGATAGTATTTCTGGATTAATAGCATCTGAAGTTCCTGCCCATATGCGGCGCTGGTCTAAATCCATGCGCTTAGGAAATGATATGAATTGGGAAAAACATCTTGAGGTTATCCGCGATTTTCTGAGTCAACGACCAGAAAAAGAACGGGAACACATCAGGAGTTTTTTCGGAACAGAACAGTTATATAGCCTTAGTACAAATGTAAACCGCATAAAATCTGGAGTCATTCGTGTTGAGGGAGCTCGAAGTGATACCACTGAATATGTGTTGTTGTATCAGGGTATCCCTGCACAACTTCGAGCTATACCCGCTGCTGGATACCGTTTTGTGCGTTGGGAGGGCCTTAGTCAATCCAGTAGTACCGATATACAAATCACACTCAATGAAAATAGCCAGATTCGTGCTTTATTTGAACCTATTGTATCTACGCAGACTAGCGAGGTAGTCATTAACGAAATTAATTATAATGCCGCTGATGATAAGGATTCCGATGATTGGGTCGAACTATATAACCCAAACGACTATCCTATTGATCTGAGTTACTGGTTTTTTTCCGACTCGGATGATGCTCATCGGTATTATTTTGCTCGAGGTAGTTTATTGGAAGAAGGAGGTTTTAGGGTGTTAGTTCGGAAACCAGAAGAATTTGCAGCTGTCTACCCAAATGTTAGTGTTGCAGAAGGTCCAATTGGGTTTGGGTTTGCAGGTTCTGGAGAATTATTGCGACTGTTTAACTCGCAAGGACAGTTAATAGATTCCGTCCGATATGATGATAAGTCACCTTGGCCAGTGGCTGCAGATGGACAAGGAGCTAGTTTAGCCCTTGTAAATCCATTACTAGATAATGCCGACGCTCATTTTTGGAGTGCCTCTTCAAATGGAGGGACTCCAGGCGGAGCTAATTTAGATGTATTAGTTGACAATGAATTGGAGGATTATCACCCGAATAATTCAGACCACCCATATCAAACACAACTTGGAAATAATTATCCAAATCCATTTAATCCGACAACAACAATACCATTTAGTTTAGAAAAGGCTTCAAAAGTTACACTCACCGTCTATGATATGTTAGGTCGACCAGTGCTGCTGCTAATGAATGAATACCTTTCTGCAGGGACTCATGAAGTGCAATTCAACGCCGGTAGGGTTGGGATTTCGAGCGGCTTTTATTTGTATACTTTAGAATTTGATGGGAAGCATCTGGCAAAAACAATGCTACTTATAAAATAAGCCGCGTGAAAAGAGAGGTAGGCCTTACCCAAATAGAGAAAATATTCGTATTTTAGTTTTCCCATAAAGAGTTAGAATATGCTTTATTGGAATAGGTGTTTGCGAACTACTTTACAAATTAACTGACCATATATTAAAAACATTCATAAAAGATTCCTCAATGAGCGATTTTAAAAACATAAGAGTAGCATTTGAAACGGGAAATGGCACAGCACATATGTTTAGCTTGGCCAAACTAAAAGAGATGGGATTTCAAGGTGTTGATAGATTACCGTTTTCTATAAAAATCTTACTTGAAGCGGTGTTACGTGAGTATGACGACTATTTAGTTACGGCAAAAGATATTGAAACATTGGCTAATTATGAGCCGAAAAGTCCAAAAGGTGAAATTCCATTTAAACCTTCACGGGTAGTACTGCAAGATTTTACTGGGGTACCTGCTGTAGTTGATCTAGCCGCACTTCGATCCGCAATGAAGAGAATGGGTGGTGATCCAGAGGCCATTAATCCGCGAGTCCCCGTAGACCTAGTTATAGATCACTCGGTTCAGGTAGATATGTTTGGACAGGAATATGCGTTTATGCATAATGTTGATAAAGAAATGGAGCGTAATCGCGAGCGTTACGAGTTCTTGAAATGGGGTCAGAAAGCATTTGATAATTTCCGAGTAGTACCTCCTGGGCGAGGAATTGTACACCAAGTGAATCTCGAATATCTAGCGCGTGGAATTTTTACAAGAACCGAAGCAGATGGAACAATTACTGCCTATCCAGATACCCTTGTAGGAACTGATTCACATACTACAATGATAAATGGACTTGGAATTCTAGGATGGGGTGTTGGTGGTATCGAGGCGGAAGCAGCAATGCTTGGGCAACCTATTAGTATGTTGGTTCCAGAGGTTGTAGGGATGAAATTAATAGGAAAGCTAAGAGAGGGCGTGACAGCAACAGATTTGACTCTTACTGTAACCCAGATGCTTCGTAAGCATGGGGTAGTAGGGAAATTTGTTGAGTTTTATGGCGAAGGTATTAGCAATATGAGTCTGCCCGATCGTGCAACTATAGCTAATATGGCTCCGGAATATGGAGCTACTATGGGATTCTTTCCTATTGATAATGAATCGCTACGGTATATGCGGCGCACTGGGCGTTCGGAAGAATTGGTACAATTGGTTGAGCATTATAACAAAGCACAAGGTTTATTCCGTACCGATAAAACCCCTGATCCTGACTTTACTAGTACCTTAGTGTTGGATTTAAGCACGGTTGAAACTTCCTTAGCAGGCCCAAAATTACCACATGATCGAATAACGTTGGGTAACATGAAGCGCACATTTGAGGCGGCACTGACAAGCGATAATCCTACTATGGGCTTTGCGCTAGCCCACGATCAGCTAGCCAATAAAGCTATGTACCGCAATGGCCAAGAAATTGAAATGAAACATGGTGACGTGGTAATTGCTGCCATAACAAGTTGTACTAATACTTCGAATCCTAGTGTTATGCTGGGAGCAGGCATTGTTGCCAAGAAAGCGGTTGAGCGAGGCTTAAAGGTCCCAGCGTATGTCAAAACCTCTTTAGCGCCTGGCTCTAGGGTCGTAACGGAATATTTGAGTGAAGCTGGTCTAACCGAATACTTGGATGCCCTCGGCTTTAATCTAGTTGGCTACGGCTGTACTACTTGTATTGGGAATTCAGGTCCACTGCCTGCACCTGTAGAACAAGCAGTCAAAGAGGGGGATTTGATAGTAGCAGGAGTGCTTTCTGGAAATCGAAACTTCGAAGGACGCATTCATCCTTATGTGAAGGCTAATTTCTTGGCATCACCTCCTTTAGTAGTGGCCTATGCACTTGCAGGAACCGTTGATATTGATCTCGCAACCGAGCCAGTTGGCACGGACAAAGATGGTAATAACGTGTATTTAAAAGAACTCTGGCCAACTACGGACGAAATTGCAGCAGAAATGGATAATGCCATTCGTCCAGATCTATTTAATAAGATGTATGAAGATGTATTTGAGTCACCAACTTGGGAAGATATTCCAGTTAGTGGTGGAGAACTATTTGGCTGGAAGGATTCATCCACATACATACAAGAACCTCCTTTTTTCATGAGTATGACTGATGAATACTGTCCTATTCAACCTATAAAGGGAGCCCGCGCGTTGGTAAAAGTAGGCGATTCAATTACTACAGATCATATTTCACCAGCGGGGAATATTAAAGAAGATGCGCCTGCAGGGCTGTTTTTAAAGGAAAATGGGGTGCAAAGCGCAGATTTTAATTCATATGGATCCCGTAGAGGTAATGACCGGATTATGACCCGAGGTACATTTGCCAATGTACGTTTCAAAAATCAATTAGCACCAGGAACCGAAGGAGGGTTTACCACTTATTTCCCTGATAATGAGGTCACTAGTATTTTCGATGCTTCTTTAAAATATAAAGCATCAAATATCTCACTTGTAGCACTTGCCGGTAAACAGTACGGAACGGGATCATCCCGTGATTGGGCTGCAAAAGGTACTAACTTACTAGGTGTTAAAGCAGTGATAGCTGAGTCCTATGAGCGTATCCATCGTTCTAATTTAGTGCAAATGGGGGTGCTTCCTCTCCAGTATAAGGAGGGTGTAACAGCCGAAAGCTTGGGGCTGGACGGCACTGAGTATTTTGATATTACAGTAAATGATTCGGTACAAGCACGTCAAGAAATTCAAGTTATAGCCACCAAAACCGATGGTACTATTATTGAATTTACTACTGACTGCCGCATTGATACACCAGTTGAAGTAGACTACTATCGAAACGGTGGTATTTTACATACAGTTTTGTTGGATTATGTCCAGAAAAACCAGGTCGATTAACAAATTTTCTAAAATCCAAAGTGACTGCTATGTTAAAGCGCCCAAAACATTGGTTGATCAGAGTTTATTTGGTTGGTAAATCTCTCATTGTAAAGCGTAAGGCCAGTCTCTCTGCTGTGACCGGAATGTGCAATAGAAGTTGGATAAAAAGTTGCTTAAACCATTGAAGTTTAGATTCTCGACCTATTTTCATATTCCAGTGTGCTCGTCGAGTCACCTCAGTTATAACAGCATCGAAATTGGTAGAATAAGAAGTAGATGGAAGAAGATTTTTTGACGGTTTATCAAGTTTGTCTTCACTTTGTAGCTTATCGAGATCTAAGGCAAGCAACCATGCCCCCAACCATCCTAAATTCATTCCTTGTCCGCCAATAGGACTGATTACGTGGGCGGCATCACCTACTAAAAAGAATCGATTTTTCTGTCGCATGGCTGCTCTGTGGTGCTGAACACCAAAACTGCTAATCATTGAGCATGAGGCTGTATCGGGTCTTACCCCCACTCGAGCATAGATGCTCTCACTAAGCCAATGCGGTTGTGGTTTGGATTGATAGTGCTTAGTCTTAATAACCCATCGTCTTTTTTGTTCAGCAATCGGAAAAGATTCTACTAATCCTTCTGAAGTGATATAAATATAAGGAGGAGATTGAGGATACTCTAGGTCTAGAAAGTCTCCCATTGCATAGGTGTCAGGATACTGACTTCCAACAAATGCTATACCTGCCATTCTTCTAAGAGCGCTATTTTTACCGTCACATCCAATTAGAATAGGACATCTATCTTCACGGCTTTGAGAAACATGTTTATCAGGTGATTGTGAAACTTCATGTGAATAAACAACTAAATGATCTCCATTGTCTTGAAAATCTGTCACCTCGAAGCCATATCGAATAGAATAAGGCGAAAGTTCAGAAAAAGCATTTTTTAATAGTCTTTCTGTTTCGTTCTGGGGGTGAATCAAAATATACGGATGCTTATGTTCAGATTGTTGGGTGCTAGAAAAATTAATCTCTCCAAGCCTTTTTCTTCCATTGTGTGCAATTCCTTTATCAACCCGAATACCTTTTTTTAAAAACTGATTTAACAGTCCTAATTCATCCAGCATATCTAAGCAAGGTGGGTGTATTCCTAGTGAACGAGTATCAGAAATGGACGTATGTCTTTTATCTATAACTACACAATCAATTCCTCTTAGATGCAATGATAACGCTTGAAATAAGCCTACCGGACCTGCCCCAACGACTATGATCGGTGCACTTTCCTGAGATACAGACGCTGTCATGATTTTGCCTCATACATTAGCAGCAAGCGAAAAGGAAACAATCTTTGAACCCTCCAACCTATTGAACTAAGTTCTTCCAGTTCCTTCTTACGAAAACTTTTCTTCAGGCTAATGCGTCCGTCCTGATAAATAAATGAAGATCTATATCGCAGAGGAAAACATAGACTAAAGAGGCTATATGCCAAACTGCTTCGTTCTAAATCATTACAAATAACCCTTGTGCCTAATGCTGCACATTCGGTTAAAAATGGGTTAATCTTTTCAAAGGGTATATGATGGAGTACGTGATTATTTATAACTAGATCTACTTTATGGTTGCGATGTATCAATTCAGAAGTAGATATACACTCAAAAAATAGCCCGACGGATTTTTTTTTATTTACTTGAGCTGTTTCGGCTGACACTATTCTATTGGCTTTTGCCCAAGCTATCGCGCGATTATCAATATCTATGCCGATAATATGTGCTTTAATTCCATCTTTTTTTAGCCATTTAAATAGAAGAAAAGCGATGTCCCCACCCCCACAACCTATATCACACACTTTAAATATATTTCCTTGTCTTTGAATTTCCTTTGCATGAGGACGAATATATTTTGCATATACTCTATTCCATTGAGATATCAATCTATTTAAAGCATAGAAATCGGCATAGGTTTGTTCGAGATGCTTACAATCGGCATCTTCAGCGTCCATTTGTTCGATTAGATTGCCTTGTCGTTGACCCAAAAGTGTAAACATAGGCTATTTAACTGGGTTCTATACGACGTAGTAAAGCCGTTTCTATGCTTAGACCTGGGCCAAAAGCCATTGTTAATACAGTATTACGTCCTTCGCGAGTATGAGCTTGAGATGGGGGGCGACTGAGTAGTTCATCCAATACAAATAAAATAGTAGCACTACTCATGTTGCCATTGTTTTTAAGAATTGTTCTAGATGCGTCCAAGGCTTTATCTCCTAGCTCAAAGTTCTGTTCTACTTTATCTAAGATAGCTCGCCCTCCTGGATGTATTGCCCAGTAGCCAATATCCTCTACTCCTAAATCAAAGCCAGAAAAAAGAGAATCGGTGATAGCATCTATATTATTTTTAATAATATCGGGTACATATGAGGATAATGTCATATCAAAACCTGTATCACCGATAGTCCAGGCCATATCCTGCTCTCCTTCATAGGCTAGATCATTTGCGAAATCTTCTATTTTAAAGGCAGACCTCACCGGTTTAACAGCAGAAACTAGGGCGCCTGCAGATCCATCCGCAAAAACAGATCCTGCTATTAAAGTATCGTGATCAGTTTTAGGGTTAAAGTGTAAAGAACAAAGCTCAGTAGCCACAATGAGTATCATAGCCTTAGGATTTTGATCACAAAATGCCTTAGCCATACGTAAGGCTGGGAAAGCAGCATAACAGCCCATAAAGCCTATATGATAGCGTTCTACACTTGAAGCTAAGCCCAACTCTTTAACAATTTCATAGTCTGGGCCTGGGGCAAAAAAACCTGTACATGATACCGTTATTACATGACTTATTGCTGGGAGATCAGTCTTTTTATGTTTCTGAATTAAAGCGTTGGCAGTTTTTAAAAAGAGCTCCTTTGCTGCGGATTCATACTGTTTATTTCGTTCACCTGTAGTAGGTATATATTCTGGGTTAAAACAACGATGAAAAAAACTGTGCGGATCTTCCGAGTAATAATCATCTAAAACAGTATGGCGGCGATCGATACCGGATTGGGTATAGATCCTGTGTAAAATTGCCTGAGTCTTCCTGTCATTCTTGTGAAAGGATTTTAGTCTATCCAATAACTCGCGTTGATTACCTTGAGTTACTGGAACAGATGTTTCTAAGTAATGAATGTAGCTAGGCATATTACTATTACAATAAAGCTATACTATTGGTTCGGTCTCTTTGTTAGTTTTTATTCCGCGTTAAAAGATGGAAGCGTGTATTGTGTAACATAGCAGCAGTAGTTAATCCTGCAATAAGTCCCATCCATAGTCCTTTAGGACCATATCCCCCAATAAAACTCAGATAATAACCCACAGAAAAACCAATAAACCAATAGGAAATTAAGTTGAATACCATAGGCATACGAGTATCCTTTAGGCCTCTAAGCGCTCCAAAAGCCCCCACTTGTAGACCGTCGGATAGTTGGAAAACGGCTGCAAAGAAGACTAAGCTCACTGCTAAATTAGAAACTTCTAAATCTTGGGTATATATGCTTACAATTGTCTCCGGAAAACTAAAGAGCAATATAGCAGTAATAGTGGTTACTCCAGTACAAACAGCAGTACCCATAAAACCCCTGAAACGTGCCTCTTGGATAAGTCCTTTACCTATTGAAATTCCTACGCGTTGTGAAATAGCCAAAGATAATCCCAGAGGAATCATAAAAACAGTAGCGGCAATATTGATAGCCACTTGGTGGGCAGCAGAAGCCTGTACACTAAGAGTGCCCATGAGTACGCTAACAGCAGCAAATAAAAGAACCTCCATCGTTGTACTCAAGGCATTAGGGATTCCAATTTTTAATAGTTCAGCAATGCGATCCCAATCGGGACCTTTGGTACGGACAAAAATTTTGAATCTGCGATATGTTTTGAACTTCGCGGTAAATATTAACATAGAAAGTCCACCTGCCCATTGCACTAGGGAAGTGGCGTACCCCGTACCTTCAGCCCCTAATTGGGGTAGTCCAAAAGCCCCATACATGAATATATAGTCCGCTGGGATATTGACTATAAGCATACCTAGTGCTACCAACATAGCAGGCCTAGTGTAAGCTAATCCTTCACTGAAATAACGAAATCCTGAAAACAAAAAGTAGGCGGGGATTCCCCAAGATGCAGCCAGCATATAATTAGTTGCAAGGGGGATGATTTCTGTGTCTACCCTTACAATAGGCATTAATTCAGGCAGCCATCGAACCAGAAAAAAAGAAGGAAGTGCAATCAAGGCTACTACCCATAACATTTGCTGTGCGCTTTTACCTATTTCATCGAATCGTTTGCCTCCAAGATGGTGTGAAACTACTGGATTAATAGCTACAAGTGTTCCGATGCCAAACATGAATATGGGCAGATATAGTGCATTTCCTACCGCTACACCTGCTAGATCTGCGGCGCTTAGTTGACCTGCCATGATAGTATCTGTAACATTCAATCCCATTCCTAGCAATTGAGTGCCTACAATAGGTCCACCAATTTTACCAAGCGCCGACACTTCTTTTTGAACCGAACTAATTGTAATGGACATGGCAATATGATTAAGAAGTGGGAATTAGGTTTGGAATATCACTCGGATCCTTTTGATTAAGAATCCCAGCGATAGCGTTCGCTGCTAATTGTCCTATAGCTGTTCGGGTTTCGTGTGTAGCACTTGCAATATGGGGAAGTAGTGTACAATTCGGTGCGGTGAGTAGGTCGGGATCAACGCTTGGCTCAAATTCGTATACGTCGATACCAGCTCCACCAATGTGCCCCTGATGTAGTGATTGGGCTAAAGCTTTTTCATCTATGACCGGTCCTCTAGAAATATTCAGCAGAATGGCATGTGATTGCATTAGGCTTAGACGCTGAGCGTCGATGAGATGGTGTGTGCTCTCTTGTAAGGGACAATGCAGACTGACGACGTCTGAATTACTTAGTAAGGTATCTAGATCATCAACAAATGTTGCTTGAGTAAGTTGTTCAATGGAGGCGGCTAATTTTCTACGATTATGGTAGTAAATTTTCATTCCGAATGCCTGAGCTCTCTTCGCAAAAGATTGTCCAATGCGCCCCATTCCAATGATTCCAAGTTTTTTCCCTGCGAGTTCCATGCCTAAAAATCCCATTGGTTCCCATTGGGTAAAATGTCCATCTCTAAGATATTGTTCGGCTTTATTGAATCTACGGGTGGTTGCTAGAAGAAGACCCATCGTGAAATCGGCGCAGGACTCCGTGAGTACATCTGGCGTATTAGCCACTTGAATATTAAAACGGTGAGCAGCTTGGACATCAATATTATTGTAGCCTACTGCAAAATTAGCGACAATTTTTAATTTCTTTGCAGCTTCTAATATTCTAGATGTTACTGGGGTTGAAAGCATGCAAAGCAAGGCGTCATACTGTCCTATTACCTCAAGTAATGAATCCTCTGTCAGAAACTGCCCTTGTTTACCTATCGTAACTTCACCTAAATTCTGGAGAAACTCAATATTGGATGCTGGAATAGGTTCCGTAACTAAAATTCGGAAGCCCATTCGTTTACCCTTCAGATTTTATATAGGTTGTTTTAGAGTCGTTCCAGATGAGTTCTAAATTATAGAAACTTCTTTTCTCCTTTGTCATTATATGAACGACTGTATGGATAAAATCCAAAATAATCCAAGACTTAGCCTGCAAGCCTTCCTTTTTCCAAGCTTTATCACCTGTTTTTTCTTGTACCTCAGCCTCTACAGCGTCAGCTATAGCTTTAATTTGGGTGTCCGAATTACCAGTACAAATCACGAAGAAATCCGCTAATGTGGTTTGAGCAGAGATATCTAAAACTGTAATATCTTTGGCTTTTTTACTTTCCATACCCTCAATAATATGGTTAACAAGGGTTTTGGAATCTGGAGTTGCCTCGATGAATTGATTATTTGCAGGTTTTTCTATTTTTGTCATTGTTAATCTGTGTTCAGCGATTCGTAATCTTGGCCAATTACAACGGTAACATCTAGAAAAAAATCCGGGGATTCCTCTTGGATTATATGTAGGGGTTTAACACCTAAAGCATCGGCCACACGATAGGCATTAGCCATGACTCCGCTTCGGGATATTATCATGGTGTTTTTTATATCGAAATGATCAAAATTACCAGTCTCAACCACATCAAACCCATTTTTTCTTAATACGGAAGTGTAGGCATTAGCAATACCAGATACTCCACATCCATTAAGTACTTCAACTTGGATGATATCACTGATGAGTTGGGCGTTTTGCTCTGCTCTTTCATTCTGAATCCTTGGGAACACAACTCTGGTAAAAACAGCAAGTAATAGAATGACTAATAAAAGAGTTAAAAAGCCAATTGCCGCATGCAAATAAAGAGTATTAGAAGAAGATTTTGTGGGCGTCTGACTCATGTAATCTTTCTAGTACCACATTCCGTATGATCTATACGGGTTAAATCTAGAATAGACGTTGTACCCCATAGTATTGGGCAGCTGTTGATACTGTACTCGCAAAAAAGCTTTTTCTGAAATTTTATAGTTTAATTCAGCATTTCGAATCATTACTCGAGGACTGAAACCTTGTTGAAATTCGCTGGCATTTGATCCAAAGCCAAGTTTGTTTCCGCCAAAAGGTGAGTGTAAAAATGATACATCTACCCTGCCTTGTAATTTAGGACTAAATGCAAACTGAAGGGTATTGGTGTAGGAATTTATATTTTGAACTCCCCCGCCAATCGAAGCAAAACTCACTTCATAGGACTGAGACATTTGGACATTAATTTTTTGGAAAAATTGATTCAAACTGTACTGAACAGTTGGAGTTGTACGATTAATGATAGGTCCTGAATAATCATACGGTGTTGGTAAATTTTTGCGTAGTTGTGCTTGAGTATCTAAGGATAAACTGAGTGTGACAACTAGTGCTATGAGGAAAAAAAGTGATTTCATATTAATGTTATAAGGTCTTTAAACTTCATACCCAAATCGATAACTTTTCTAGGTCTATAATAATGAATAGTCTTCAAATAATAAACCTAAACTATGGTTATTTGAAATTGCTTCTAGACCTCAAAAATAGTATCTTTTAATCTTTTGAATAATGAAATAGTGCCTCATTAGGATTCTCTATTACAGTAGCTTAAAAGAAATAAGATATTGATTAATAATTAAGCTCAAGAAGTAAAGACTAGGAATGAAACTTACCGATTTTAGATACGAAATAGAAGGCTTAAATATTCCAGACGCTCCACTTAAAGAAAGAGATAGCGCAAAGTTAATGGTTCTTAATAAAGCCCAGCAAACCATTGAACACCGAAGTTTTTCAGATATACATGAATACTTGAATGAAGGTGATGTGTTAGTATACAACAATACGAAAGTCTTTCCTGCCCGCATGAATGGTAAGAAAGAAAAGACTGAAGCAGATATTGAGGTATTTCTGCTAAGAGAGCTTCAACCTGAGAATATGTTATGGGATGTATTGGTAGAGCCCGCTCGTAAAATTCGAATTGGCAATAAGTTATATTTCGGAGAAGAAGAAAATGAATTAATGGCTGAAGTGGTGGATAATACTACTTCACGAGGAAGAACGATTCGCTTTCTTTTTGATGGTCCCAATCATGAATTGTATGAACGCTTGGATTCTTTAGGTAAAATGCCTTTACCACCATACATTGAGCGAGAGCCAGTAGATGAAGATAAAGAGAGATATCAAACATTATTTGCTACTGAACGCGGTGCTGTAGCTGCGCCTACAGCAGGAATGCATTTTACAAATGAACTGATTGAGAAAATAAAAGCCAAAGGAGTTCATATACTACCAATTACTTTGCATATAGGATGGGGTACATTCCGGAACGTGGAGGTGGAAGATCTGACAAAACACCGAATGGATTCTGAGAATTATTTTATCTCAAAGGATACATCGGACCAAATAAACGTGGCACTAAAGAGTAAAAAGCATAAAGTGATCGCCATGGGAGCCAGTGTAGTGCGTGTAATTGAGACTAGTGTTATGGCTAGTGGAATGAGTAAGCAGGGTACAGGGTGGACCGATAAATTTATCTATCCTCCCTACCAGTTCAAAATAACGGAGTCGCTTATTAGCAATTTTCATCGGCCGGAATCTACCTTGCTTATGTTGGGTGCTGCTTTTACAGGTTACGATTTACTCATGAAAGCTTATGAAGAAGCAAAAGAAAATGACTATAGACTATTTTCCTTTGGCGATGCGATGATGGTTATTTAACTATATTAGCTTATGATTAAACTTGCCGTAATATTACCGGCTGCCGGAACGGGTAGCCGCATGAGATCGGAGACCCCAAAGCCGTATCTACGGCTCAAAGGAACTACTATTCTAGAACATACCATTCGTAATTTTTTACGGGTAGACGGTTTGGTACAAATTGTTATAGCTACATCTAATCTGTGGATGTCCCAAGGAAATAGTATTGCCTCATCCTTTAAAAGTGACTCTTTGAGTGTGGATGTAGTAGAAGGTGGCTCTGAGCGTCAATTCTCGATTCACCATGCTCTCCAATCTCTTGATGATCAGGTTAACATGGTAGCCGTACATGATGCAGTTAGGCCATTTATTACCACTTCATTGGTCGAGTTATGTTGTTCCGAAGCTAGAGACCATGGTGGTGCTATTGTTGCCGTTCCCGCCAAAGACACCATTAAAAGAGTAGATGTAAAAGGATTCATACAAGAAACACCCAAACGTAGCGCAATTTGGCAAGCTCAAACCCCTCAGATCTTTCAGCGGCCATTGCTCGAAAGAGCATACAAAAAGGCTATTGCAGAGGACTACTTTGGAACGGATGATGCTTCTCTGGTGGAACGGATAGGAGGGAAGGTTAAAGTCATAGCAGGTGATAGAAGAAACTTAAAAATCACCTTTCCCATAGACTTACGGGTTGCTGAAATGATTTTAGAAGAAGGATCATTTGACGTGCCACAGTAGTTATGGATATTCGAGTTGGCTTTGGGTATGATGTTCACAAATGGTCGGCGGACCGCCAGCTAATATTAGGAGGTATTACAATAGCTCATGAAATGGGCTTATATGGACATTCAGACGCGGATATACTTTTGCATGCCATCACCGATGCCTTACTAGGGGCATTAGCTTTGGGAGATATTGGAACCCATTTTCCGGACACTGATCCAACTTACAAGGATGCTGACAGTGCGTTCTTGTTGGCCAAGGCGTACGAGTTAGTTGGTGATGAGGGATATAATCTAGGAAATATTGACGCTACTATAGTAATGGAACGCCCAAAGTTACTGCCTTTTATACCTTCTATACGAGGGCGCATTGCTTCTATTCTGTCTGTGGAATTAGATCAGGTATCGATTAAAGCTACAACTTCAGAACGAATGGGTTTTATTGGCCGAGATGAAGGTGCTGCAGTAATGGCCACCGTTTTAATAAAGAAGAACATTTAAATCTGCTTTCAGTATGATTTATTGCCGCTGTTCATCTAGAAAGGGTACGATATAATGGTAGATATAATTAACACTATAGTCAACTATATTGGTCAAGTATCTCCAGTGATGATATATGTAATCTTATTTCTAATAGCCTACTTTGAAAATATTGTCCCCCCGATACCTGGTGATATTATCGTAGCTTTTGGGGGATATCTAATTTCTTTTGGAAGTATAAATAGTCTAAGTCTATGGCTGGGAACAGTAATAATGTCAGTATTGGGGTTTATGACAATGTACCAAATGGGAAGTTTCTTAGCAGGACCGTTGTTAATATCAACCAATATGACTATTCAAAAAGGAAATGGTCTGGACAATTATTATTCAGATGGGTCCACTAATACTGCTAAGAATGCACTAGCGAAACTAATTTTAAGGTTCGCTAATCCTTCCTATTTACAAGAGGGTAGGCAGTGGATGCATAGTTACGGGCAGTGGGTAGTGGTAAGCAACCGATTTCTTGCAGGAACTAGATCTATTATAGCTTTGATTGCAGGGGCAAGTAAGCTCTCCATTTGGCCGACTGTATTCAGTTCTGTTATTAGTTCAATGTTGTGGAATGGAGTCCTTGTATATGCTGGGTGGTGGTTGGGCGATAACTGGCGTAGGGTGGGAGTCTATTTGGAAGTATATAGTCAGGTTATCTTTATTCTATTAGCCTTCATTGGGCTAATGAGTTTTGTTTACCTTCGTCGAAAAAGACAGAATTAACATAGATAAAGTAAATTGGGGTTTTTGTTGGGTTGTTTAGGATTTCGTCATCGGTTTCATAGTATTTATATTAGATAAAAAAGATTAAGTATTTACTAGTTTAGTGTTGACAATCCCAACGGTTTACGGTATTTTTAATGTCTTTGGAAAAAAGCCAGTGTAGCTCAGTTGGTAGAGCAACGGTTTTGTAAACCGTCGGTCATCGGTTCGAATCCGGTCACTGGCTCGTTCATTGAAAATATTGACATTTAGTAATTTAAGCGTAATTGCTTTGGCAACTCCCGTGCAAATTACACATACGGGGAGATACCAAAGCGGCCAACTGGGGCAGACTGTAAATCTGTTGTCTTACGACTTCGCAGGTTCGAATCCTGCTCTCCCCACACGCACCCTAGCGGGCGTAACTCAATTGGTAGAGTGTCAGCCTTCCAAGCTGAATGTTGCCGGTTCGAACCCGGTCGCCCGCTCCATCGGCCGATATAGCTCAGGGGTAGAGCACTTCCATGGTAAGGAAGGGGTCGTCGGTTCAATTCCGACTATCGGCTCATGAAATATAGATTTATAAATCGTTCAATTAATACTGATATAAAATGGCAAAAGAGACCTTTCAGCGAACCAAACCCCACGTTAATGTGGGAACGATCGGACACGTAGATCATGGAAAGACTACGTTAACGGCAGCAATTACCACGGTAATGGCGAAGACCTACGGCGGCGTTGCACAGGCGTTTGATCAGATCGATAACGCACCCGAAGAGCGCGAGCGTGGAATTACCATTGCTACGGCTCACGTGGAATATGAATCAGCGGACCGTCACTACGCTCATGTAGATTGTCCAGGTCACGCGGATTACGTCAAGAACATGGTAACTGGAGCGGCCCAGATGGATGGTGCAATTTTAGTAGTTGCGGCGACAGATGGTCCTATGCCACAGACCCGTGAGCATATTCTACTTGCTCGTCAGGTAGGCGTGCCACAGATCGTGGTGTTCATGAACAAGGTTGATTTAGTAGATGACGAGGAGTTACTAGAGCTTGTAGAGCTTGAAGTACGTGAGTTGTTATCTAGCTATGAGTTTGATGGTGATGATATTCCTGTGATTCAAGGTTCTGCTTTGGGCGCGCTCAACGGTGAGTCGCAGTGGGAAGAGAAAGTAGTAGAGCTTATTCAAGCGGTAGATACCACGATTCCTACTCCTGAGCGTGATGTGGATAAGCCATTTTTGATGCCGGTAGAGGATGTATTTTCGATTACGGGTCGTGGTACGGTAGCTACGGGTAGGATTGAGCGCGGCATACTTAAGCTCAACGATGAGATAGAGATTGTAGGGATTGTAGAAGATCCTATGAAGAGCGTGGTAACTGGTATTGAGATGTTTCGCCGTTTGTTGGATCAAGGTCAGGCGGGAGACAATGCAGGTATTCTACTTCGCGGTATTGATAAGGAGCAGATTCAACGAGGAATGGTTCTTTGCAAGCCAGGTTCAATTAACCCACACAAAAAGTTTGAGTGTGAGGTATACGTATTGAGTAAAGATGAAGGTGGTCGTCACACCCCATTCTTTAAAGGATACCGCCCTCAGTTCTATTTCCGTACGACGGATGTGACGGGTGCATGTGAGCTTCCATCAGGAGTTGAAATGGTAATGCCTGGCGACAACGTTAAGTTGAGCGTAGAGTTAATTCAACCGGTGGCTATGGAAGATGGATTGCGTTTTGCGATTCGCGAAGGTGGCCGTACGGTAGGTGCTGGTGTTGTAACTAAAATTTTAGATTAATCGTCTGATATGAAGTATGGCCAAGAAATATTAATTCTATTTATTGGCTCATACGGGTGTAGCTCAGTTGGTAGAGCACTGGTCTCCAAAACCAGGTGTCGGGAGTTCGAGTCTCTCCACCCGTGCTAACAAAAATGAATTATGGAAAAGATTACTAATTTCTTCGATAGCGTTACAAAAGAATTCAAAAAAGTATCCTGGCCAACACAATCAGAACTAGTTGACAACACCATCATTGTCGTTGTGTTTTCTATTATACTAGCTGTATTAATATTTGGCATAGATCAGGTATACAGTACAGTTTTAGAGGCGATATATAACTAATGAATAAAGAATTAGATTTTGGCTGGTATGTAGTTCGTTGCTTTTCCAGTCATGAAAAAAAAGTTAAAGAGTTTTTAGATCGTGAAGTTGAAGATCGAAAACTAAATCATAAGATCAAGGATATCCTTGTTCCCACGGAGACTATAGTTGAAATTCGAAATGGAAAAAAACGGACCAGAGAGAAGAATTTCTTTCCTGGATACATCCTGCTCAATACCCATTTTGATGAAGAGGTTAATAACTTAATACAAAGTGCACCGTCATGTATGGGTTTCTTAGTGGTAGGAGGTCAAACCAAGGTGCCTACCCCGCTTAAAAAGCATGAAGTCCAGCGTATTATTGGACGAGTTCAAGAAGCTGGTATGGAATCAGGCAACATAGAGATTCCTTACAGAGAAGGTGATTTGGTAAAAGTAATTGCAGGTCCATTTAAGGATTTTGATGGGACAGTACAGGAAGTTAATACCGACAAATTAAAACTGCGTGTCTTGGTAAGTATTTTTGGTAGAAAGACTCCAGTTGAGGTGGATATCAATCAAGTTGAATCCACTACATAAAGAACCTAGTTGATGCGAACTAGCTATTACGCGAAAAACAGAAGTTATAACACATAGAAAAGGATCCTGAGAATCCATGGCTAAAAAAGTTGAACGAATCCTGAAACTCCAAATTGTTGGTGGTCAGGCTAATCCGGCACCCCCAGTGGGCCCGGCTCTTGGCCAGGCTGGTATCAATATAATGGAGTTTTGTAAAGCCTTTAATGCTAAGACTCAGGACAAGACTGGTACGGTAATACCTGTCGAGATCACAGTGTTTGCAGATAAGTCGTTTACATTTAAAACGAAAACTCCGCCAGCACCTGTACTTCTTAAACAGGCTGCCAAACTAAAGTCTGGTTCTGGTGAACCTAATCGAAACAAAGTAGGTACGGTCACGTGGTCCCAATGCAAGCAAATTGCGGAAGAAAAGATGGAAGACTTAAATGCCTTCGATGTTGAAGCCGCCGCAGAAATGATTGCAGGAACAGCCCGCAGTATGGGTCTTAGAGTTAATCGCGATAAGTGAAGGAGTTGTAATCATGGCAAAAAGAGGAAAAAAATACCAACAAGTATCAACGCTAGTCAATTCAGACGGTGAGTACACTCTAGAAGAAGCCTGTGATCTTGTGAAAAAAACTACCATCACGTCATTTGATGCATCTGTCGACATTGATATCCGATTAGGAATTGATCCCAGACATGCTGATCAAATGGTACGTGGAACAGTTAGTTTACCTCATGGAACAGGTAAGGACATTCGTGTTCTTGCGTTAGTAAATGAAGCAAAACAGGACGAGGCCCGAGAAGCAGGTGCTGATTATGTTGGATTAGATGATTACATCGTAAAGATTGGAGAAGGGTGGGTAGAGATCGATGTGATCATTGCAACCCCTGATGTAATGGGTAAGCTCGGTAAACTGGGTCGATTCCTAGGTCCTAGAGGGTTAATGCCAAATCCTAAAAGTGGTACTGTTACAATGGAAGTAGCTAATGCTGTCAAAACAGTAAAGGCTGGACAGATCGATTTTCGTGTAGACAAAGCTGGTATACTTCATACTACAATTGGAAAGGTGAGTTTTAACTCAGAACAGATTAGAGAAAATGCTGAAGCATTTTTGTCAACTGTGATGCGACTAAAGCCATCCTCATCCAAAGGTATTTATGTAAAAAGCGTGTTTATGAGCAGTACTATGGGACCTAGCATACCCATAAGTAGAACCGCAGTTACATCTCTTAATTAAGGAGGAAATAAATTATGCCTACTGCTGAAAAACGAGCCAAATTAGACGAAATTTCAGAGACCCTACAAAACTCAGGAGCACTTTATGTGACCAAGTATAAGGGTATGTCTGTTGCTCAAGCTAATAAGCTTCGTGGTGCGTTTCGCAAGGGAAACGTTCACTATAAAGTTTACAAGAATAAACTTATGAAATTGGCGATGCAAGAATTAGGAGGGTATGACGAAATGTTACCCTTACTTACAGAACAAAATGCATTTGCCTTTATCGAAGATGAGCTATCCGCACCTGCAAAGGTTCTTAAAGATTTTATCAAGGATAATGATGATAAGCCTGAGTTCAAAGCAGCACTTATTGATGGAGACTTTTATGGTCCCGATCAACTCGCGATACTCGCTGCAATGAGGTCAAAAGATGAAATCATTGGAGACATGCTAGGTTTGCTAATGGCACCAATTACCAATGCGGTTGGTGCACTACAAGCCCAGGGATCTAACCTTGTAGGAGCTGTAAAAACAGTCGCTGTTAAAAGCGAAAATTAATACTTATCAATTAACAAACGATTTTTACTAAAAATAACTGGAGAAAAAAATGGCTGACGTTAAAGAATTAGCTGAACAGCTAGTCAACTTAACAATTAAAGAAGCAAACGAACTTGCTAGAGTACTTGAAGAAGAGTACGGTATTAAACCTGCAGCTGCGGCTGTAGCGGTTGCTGGACCTGCTGCTGGTGGAGACACTGGTGGAGCAGAAGAGCAATCTGAATTTACTGTAGTACTTGAGAGTGCTGGAGCAAAGAAAATTGCTGTAATTAAAGAAGTACGTGGAATTACTGGTCTAGGTCTGAAAGAAGCTAAAGACTTAGTTGATGGTGCTCCTGGAAACGTTAAAGAAGGCGTTTCAAAAGAGGAAGCAGAGGAAATCAAAGCCAAACTAGAAGAGGCTGGAGCCACTGTAGAGCTCAAGTAATTTCTAATTACAATTCGTTGGTAGCCAATATCGTGTAAACGGCATTGGCTATCAGCGTCTATATTATACGGCCTTAAAAAAAGGTCAAATACGATTATCACCCTTCAATCTTTAAGGAGAGGTTCCTTTTGAGTAAGAAGTTGCAAACAATTCCCAATACGAACAGAGAATCATTTGGACGCACAAAACATGTGCTTGACTATCCTGATTTTCTAGATATTCAACTAGAATCATTTGAGAAATTCGTTCAATTGGATATCGCACCTAATGAACGAGAAAATCAAGGTCTACAAAGAATTTTCAACGAGAATTTTCCCATACAGGATACTCGTGAAACCCATATTTTAGAGTTTTTGTATTATAATGTTGATGTACCCAGGTACACTATAAATGAATGTCAGGAACGAGGTTTAACCTATTCGGTACCACTTAAGGCAAAGCTACGGCTATCCTCTGTTGACGACTCCGATGAAGCTTCCGAAACGATAGAACAGGAAGTATTTCTTGGTGATTTACCATGGATGACTCACCGTGGGACATTTATTATAAATGGAGCGGAGCGAGTTATCGTAAGCCAATTACATCGTTCACCAGGTGTCTTTTTTGGGCAGTCCATACATCCAAATGGAAGTCAATTGTACTCTGCACGAGTCATACCTTTCAAAGGGTCATGGATTGAATTTACTACAGACATACGTGATGTATTGTGGGCATATATTGATAGAAAGAAAAAGATTCCAGCTACTACTTTAATGAGGGCGCTTGGGTATTCTACTGACGAGGATCTGCTGAGTTTATTTGAACTGTCCGAAGTGCTAAAATTTGGTACAAAAGCTGATTTCAATAAAAATCTTGTTGGAAAACGTTTGGCTGAAAGTATTACCACTGAAGTCACCGAAGAAGTAGTTGACGACGAAACTGGTGAAATTACCGAAACAACCAAGCGTGTAAATCTATTAGAAAGAGATCATGAATTAACTGAAGATAACTATGGATTAATTAAAGAATCCGGTCTAAAAACGATATTGATTCAGAAAATTTCGAGTGAAGAATCTGAGCGATCTGTCATGATGAACACGCTCAGAAAAGATCCTACCCATAATGAACATACAGCACTTGGAGAGGTTTATAAGCAGATACGTTCAGGAGAGATGCCGGATCCTGAAACTTCAAGAGCAATTCTTGAACGCTTATTCTTTAGTGATAAAAAGTATGATTTGGGTGAGGTTGGACGTTACAGACTTAATAAACGTCTTCATCAAGATTCTACCAATGTTCAATTTTTGACCAAAGAAGATATTGTTGCTATTATCAAAGAGGTCATCCGTCTCAAGGATTTAAAATCTCAAGTAGACGATATTGATCACTTAAGCAATAGACGTATTCGTACCGTGGGTGAACAGCTAGGTCAGCAATTCGCCATAGGTTTAGCACGTATGGCTAGGACTATTAAAGAAAGAATGAACTCAAGAGACGCAGAACAGCTAACACCTCAAGATTTAGTAAATGCCCGCACTATCTCTAGCGTTATCAATACCTTTTTTGGTACCAACCAGCTGTCTCAATTTATGGATCAAACCAATCCACTAGCAGAGCTGACTCATAAAAGAAGAATGTCTGCTCTTGGTCCAGGTGGTTTAACCCGAGAGCGTGCTGGTTTTGAAGTTCGTGATGTTCATTACACTCACTATGGGCGCTTATGTCCAATTGAAACACCGGAAGGCCCTAATATTGGTCTTATCTCATCTCTTTGTGTACACGCGAAAGTTAATGACTTTGGATTTATAGAAACACCGTACAGAAAAGTCAAAGACGGAAATGTTAGTAAGGATGTAGAGTACTTAGCTGCTGAGCAAGAAGACGAAACTGTAATTGCTCAGGCAAATGCTGAACTAAATGAAAGTAGCAATTTTGTCAATGAAACAGTGTTCTCTCGCATGCGTGAAGGTAACTATACTCAAGCTCGTATCGATGAAATCGAGTACATGGATGTTTCAACTAATCAGATTACATCATTGGCAGCTGCACTCATTCCATTTATTGAACATGATGATGCAAATCGCGCCTTAATGGGTTCGAATATGCAACGTCAAGCTGTTCCTTTGTTACGACCTGAGGCGCCTGTGGTAGGTACCGGCCTTGAACATCGTGCTGCAAGGGATTCAAGAGCAATCATTACTGCTGAGGCAGATGGTGAAGTGGTATATGTTAGTGCAACTGAGGTTCGTGTGAAATATGATCGCAGTGAACTAGAACAGAATTGTTACTTTGACAATGGTATTAAGAGTTATCAGTTAGAAAAATTTACTCGTACCAACCAAGATACCGCTACGAATCAGCGACCAATTGTTAAAATTGGTGACCATGTTAAGAAAAATCAGGCCATTGTAGACGGTTGTTCAACAGATGGTGGAGAACTTGCATTGGGTAGAAATCTTTTAGTTGCATTTATGCCTTGGCGTGGATACAACTTTGAGGATGCCATAGTAATCAGTGAGCGTATAGTTCAAGAAGACATCTACACTTCCATTCACATTACTGAATTTGAGCAACAGGTTAGAGACACCAAACGGGGTGAAGAAGAACTGACTCGCGAAATACCTAACGTATCTGAAGAAGCTACACGTAACTTAGATGAGAAAGGAATGATTCGTATAGGTGCTAAAATAGCTCCTGGCGATATTTTAGTGGGTAAAATTACTCCCAAAGGTGAGACGGATCCAACGCCTGAAGAAAAATTGCTCCGCGCTATTTTTGGTGACAAAGCGGGTGATGTAAAAGATGCATCTCTAAAAACACCTCCTGGTGTATCAGGAACTATTATCGATACACGCCTATTTAGTCGTAAGCGCGATGAGCTAATTTCCAGAAAAGAGGAAAAAAAGCGAGTTGATGCTGAAAATGAACGTCATGTCGAGAAGTTATCAGAACTTAATCAGCAATGGGCAGACAAAATGTATTCATTGCTTAGAGATAAAACCTCACCAGGAGTATATGATTACTCTAAGGTGGAAATGATTCCCAAAGGAGAAAAATATAAGAAATCAGTTTTCGAAGAAATTGATCCAGTAAACATTAATGAAAACATTGATTGGGCCACTGATAAAGAATTGGTTAAGCATGTAAAATTACTTTTCCACAATTATCGTGAACTTCGAAGAGAAATTGACAGTGAAGCAAAACGACGTACCTTTGCTATACAGGTAGGAGATGAACTACCCCCAGGAATTATTCAGAAAGCCAAAGTATATATTGCTAAAAAGCGTAAGTTACAGGTAGGTGATAAGATGGCGGGGCGTCACGGTAACAAAGGGGTTGTTGCCAAAATTGTTCCTGTAGAAGATATGCCATTCATGGAAGATGGCACACCGGTAGATATATGTTTAAATCCTCTTGGAGTACCCTCTCGTATGAATCTTGGTCAAATCTATGAGACTATTCTAGGGTGGGCTGCCAAAAAACTAGGTACTACCTTTGCATCCCCCGTTTTTGACGGTGCATCAATGGATGATGTAAAAGGTAAGCTTACTGAAGCAAATCTTCCAGAAGACGGGCGTGTTACCCTCTTTGATGGTAGAAGTGGAGAACCATTCTCTCAGCAAACCACCGTTGGATTCATCTATATGATTAAATTGAATCATTTGGTTCAAGATAAAATGCACTCCAGATCTATCGGACCATATTCACTTATTACGCAACAACCACTCGGCGGTAAAGCACAGTTTGGTGGCCAGCGATTGGGTGAAATGGAGGTTTGGGCATTATACGCTTATGGTGCCTCAAGTATTTTGAAGGAGATGCTAACGGTTAAGAGTGATGATGTAAAAGGTCGCTCAAAAGTATACGAAGCTATCGTAAAGGGTGAAAATTTACCTGATGGCGATGTGCCAGAATCCTTTAAGGTTTTACTCCGTGAGCTCATGGGGCTAGGCCTTGAAATACATTTAGACTAAACACTGTTAATTATTAAACGGAGAATATTTTGCCAATAACAAAAACATTAGCAGTAACTAACGACTTCAATAGTATCGGTGTATCATTAGCCTCAGCTGAGGCAATTCTTTCACGTTCGCATGGGGAAGTCCTTACACCTGAAACAATTAACTACAGAACATTCAAGCCAGAAATGGATGGATTATTTTGTGAAAAAATCTTTGGTCCTGTCAAAGATTATGAATGTCACTGTGGAAAGTATAAGAGAATTAGATACAAGGGTATCATCTGCGACCGATGTGGTGTTGAAGTAACTAGAAAAGCCGTCCGTAGAGAACGGATGGGTCATATTGCTTTAACTGTACCTACTGTCCATATTTGGTATTTCAAATCTCTCCCTAACAAAATTGCATATTTATTAGGTCTTTCTTCCAAGAATTTGGATAAGATAGTGTATTACGAAACATTTGTAATAACTAATGCCGGCATGGCAAAGGATTTAGGATACAATAAAGGCGACTTTATAACTGAAGAAGAGAAATATGACATACTTGATCAATTACCAGAAGAGCACTTTGACCTTGATGAAGACGACGAAAGCCGTTTTGTTGTAAAAGAGGGTGCTGAAGCTCTTGAAGCGATGTTAGCAAATTTAGATCTAGATGAGATGGCATTTAATCTACGTCAAGAGGTTAAAGAAGAAACCTCACAGATGCGTAAGAAGAAAAAGCTAAAGCAACTTCAAGTCATTGAATCATTTCGAGCAGCAGCTAAACACACTGAAAACCGCCCAGAATGGATGGTTCAGAGAGTTATCCCCGTTATTCCGCCTGAATTAAGACCTCTAGTACCTCTAGAGGGGGGTCGTTTTGCTACCTCTGACCTAAATGATTTATATCGTCGAGTTATTATCAGAAACAATCGACTCAAGCGATTAATCGATATTAAAGCACCTGATGTGATTTTAAGGAATGAGAAGCGTATGCTTCAAGAGGCGGTTGATTCACTTTATGACAACTCTAGAAAATCAAACGCAGTTCGAAACAATAATCGTCCACTCAAGTCTCTTAGCGATATGCTGAAGGGTAAGAGTGGTCGTTTTCGTCAAAATCTTTTAGGTAAACGCGTAGATTATTCTGGACGATCGGTAATCGTTGTTGGTCCCGAGTTAAAAATGCATGAATGTGGTCTGCCGAAAGAGATGGCGGTTGAATTATACAAACCATTCATCATTCGAAGACTTATTGAACGTGGTTTTGTTAAGACTGTTAAAAGTGCTAAGAAGGTAGTTGACCGACGCGATGCAGTTGTATGGGAAGTACTTGAAAATGTGATTGATGGACACCCCGTAATGTTAAATCGGGCACCAACCCTTCACCGCTTGGGAATACAGGCTTTTCAGCCAGTTTTAATTGAAGAAAAGGCAATACGACTACACCCATTGGCTTGTACAGCATTTAATGCTGACTTCGATGGGGACCAGATGGCTGTTCACTTGCCACTGAGTCATGATGCGGTTTTAGAAGCTTCTATATTGATGCTAGGCTCTCATAATATCTTAAGTCCTGCTAGTGGTGGACCAATTGCAGTTCCTTCACAGGATATGATTTTAGGTCTTTATTACTTAACAAAGCCAAGAAGTGGTCAGCAAGGTGAGGGCAAAACCTTTTCATCTTCACAGGAAGTGATTATTGCTTTTGATCAAGGTCAGATAAAAGTACACACTAAGATTAATGTACGTGTAACGTATCTTAATGAGCAAGGTAATGAAGTAACTGAAGTTGTAAAAACATCTACTGGACGTGTTCTCTTTAATGAAATTGTTCCAACGGAGATGGGTTTCATCAACAAAACCCTTGGTAAAAAAGAATTACGGATACTTATTGGTGAAATTCATGCACGAGTGGGAACGGCTAAAGCCGCGACCTTTTTGGATGATATGAAGCGAATTGGTTATGAAAATGCTACTTTAGGAGGACTTTCATTTAGCTTAGAGGATATTATTATTCCAGACACAAAAGCTAACTTGATCAATGCCGCTAAGGATGAGGTGACGGACATACAGGGTCGTTATGAAATGGGTTTCATTACTGATAATGAACGTTATAATCAAGTTATTGACAAGTGGACCAGTACCACTAACCGCGTATCAGAGACTCTATTTCAAGCTTTGTCTGACGACAGTGAAGGATTCAATCCGGTTTTTATGATGGCAGATTCTGGAGCCCGTGGTTCAAAGGAACAAATTCGTCAGTTAGGTGGTATGCGGGGTCTTATGGCTAAGCCTCAAAAAAGTTCCATGCAGCAGGGGAATGAAGTTATCGAGAACCCAATCCTTTCTTCTTTTAAAGAAGGTTTGACAGTACTTGAATACTTTATATCGACGCACGGTGCACGAAAAGGACTTGCGGATACGGCACTTAAGACTGCTGATGCTGGTTACTTGACCAGACGTCTTGTGGATGTATCTCAGGATGTAATTATTACTGAAGATGACTGCGGGACTCTACGTGGTATTAAAATGCAGGCACTAAAGGATAACGAGGATATAATTGAGCGCCTGGAAGATCGAATAATTGGTCGCTTTTCTTTGCATGATGTTTATGACCCACTCTCTGATGAGCTATTATGCGAAGCTAATCAGATGATCGACGAAACTATTGCCAAAAAAATTGCCGAGACATCTATCGAGGAAGTTGAAATCCGTTCGGTCTTAACTTGTGAAACAGGTCGTGGTGTTTGTGCAAAATGCTATGGTAGAGATCTAGCAAGAGGCACTGTTGTTGAAAAAGGTGAAGCGGTTGGAGTAATTGCAGCTCAATCGATTGGTGAACCTGGTACTCAGCTAACCTTACGCACCTTCCACGTTGGAGGCACGGCGTCACGTTTGGAAGCTGAATCTCAGCATAAAGCAAAGTTTGATGGTAAAGTTGAATTCGAAAACATCCGTGTTGTTGAATACAATGACGGTGAAGAAGAGCACAATGTGGTCCTTAGCCGTGCTGGAGAGCTTAAAATTATAAATGATGAAGGTAAAATGCTCATCAGTTACAATGTGCCATACGGTTGTGAAATGATGGTTGAAGAGGGTGACATGGTACCAAAGGGAGCTCAGCTTTGTAAGTGGGATCCATACAATGCTTTAATATTCTCTGAGATTGATGGAGAAGTTGTCTACAAAGATATAATACAAGGTGTAACTTTCACCGAAGATACCGATGCACAGACAGGTCACCGTGAGAAGGTAATTACAGACTCTAAAGACAGGAGCCTTGTCCCAACATTGGTAGTTAAAGGTGGTACTGAACGCTTACGTGAAAGCACACTCCCCGTTGAGACACATATTGTTGTTGAAGACGGTGAGAAAGTAGCAGCTGGACAGATCTTGGCTAAAATCCCGCGAGCTACTGGTAAATCCAAGGATATCACCGCAGGTTTACCTCGAGTAACTGAGTTATTTGAGGCCCGTTCACCGAGTGACCCAGCTGTAGTAAGTGAAATTGATGGTATTGTAGAAATGGGAGCCCGTAAAAGAGGTTCTCAAGAAGTAATCGTTCGTTCTAAAGATGGTACGGATGAAAAGAAGTATCTAATTTCATTAAGTAAACATATTTTAGTGCAATCCAATGATTTTGTGAAGGCTGGACAGCCACTTTCAGATGGGACAATTCCTGCACAAGATATTCTAAATATCTTAGGCCCATATGCAGTACAATCGTATTTGGTGAACGAAATTCAGGAAGTTTACCGACTGCAAGGCGTAAAAATAAATGATAAGCATATTGAGGTTATCGTAAGTACTATGATGCAGAAAGTTGAGATAACCGATCCAGGTGATACAATGTATTTAGAGGGCGATAAAGTAGATCGATTCGAAGTTAATACTCGGAACGATGAATTAATTGGTAAATTTGTTGTTCGCAACCAAGGTGGAAGTGAAATTAAGAAGGGTACAATTTTAGACCGTCGTGAAGTTCGTGAAATCAACAATCAATTGATCAAAGAAGATAAAGCCGAGTTAGAGGTATTGGAGGCTAAACCTGCTATTTCTAAACCTATTCTTCTTGGTATTACACGTGCTGCACTGTCAACGGAGAGTTGGCTTTCAGCAGCCTCTTTCCAAGAAACTACTAAGGTTTTGACTCAAGCATCAATTGAGGCAAAGCGTGATTATCTACGTGGCCTCAAAGAAAATGTGGTAGTTGGACATAAAGTGCCTGCTGGTACTGGTTTACGAGATTATAATGAACTAATCGTTGGTTCTCGTAAAGACATGGAAGAAGGTGAGGAAGAAGTAGCAAAGGTATTCGAAGCTCTCGGTGGTGAGGATACAGAATCCATCGCTGGTGAAGAATAAGCATTTACTTATAACTTTCGATAAGCATTAAAAGTTAAAGCCCTTTCTGGATATTCAGAAAGGGCTTTTTTATGAACTTTATATGTAAGCTGAAATTTTTAAAGAAATGTTGTTAATAAATTATCAGAAATAAGTGTTAAGTGATTTTATGCTTTGGGTACTTGGTCTATTGATTTCAGTAAGTGCTCGGCTTCTTTGATAAGATCATCAGCTTTTTTCTTTGCTTCTGTGACTACTTGTTCCCCCTTTTCTTTTGCTTCCGACATAAGTTTGTCTTTTTCTTTTTGTAATTCACCGATGAGATCTATTAATTCATCTCTATAATGACTTACTTGATAGCTTAATTTTTTTCGCATATTTGTTCCTGTGTCCGGTGCATACAATAATGCTATTATTGAACCGGCTAGGGCTCCTGTTATCAATCCTGTTAAAAAACTTTCTGTTTTACTCATAACTTCTCCTTTTCTTTAGTATATAAAATCTAAAGATTATTGTCTAATGTTGACTCATATCCTTTTGTACGATTTATTTCTTGCGAAGTTGCTTGGCCCAATTGATACTTTGATTAAATCCAACCGATATAGCAGGCGTGATAAAGAGGGTAAGAACGGCGCCAAACAACAAGCCACCGATAACGGCCTTGGCTAGTGGAGACCAAATTTCAGCTCCTGATCCTAGTTCTAAGGACAACGGGATCATTGAACAAATTGTTGTTATTGCGGTCAACAGAATCGGTCGCATGCGGCGTTTACAAGCTTCAATTACTTGTGTCATATATTCAGAGCCTCTTGTTGGGTCAAATGCGATTCCTTTTGTATTTAAGTGGATATAATCAACTAACACAATACCGTTGTTTACGATAATACCCACCAACATAAACATTCCAATTTGGGCAGTAGTAGATAACGGGTCTCCTAAAAGTACCAGAAAGGCTAGTGCTCCAAATGCGGCCATAAATATACAGAGCCAAATAACGAAAGGGTCTCGAAAGTTTTCAAATAGTGATGCCATTATCATGTACATTAATAGTATGGCTGCGATCAAGGCAAAGAAAAATTGTTGAAATCCTTCTGCTGATTCGGCTGTACCACCTGTGAACTCATAGCGGTACCCTTCAGGTAGTACAATTTCAGATTGAATAAAGGAGATGATTTTTTCGCGATATTCGTTGGCATCTCCATCTACCCGAATATTGACATCTAACACAGTTTCTCGATTTCTCCGCTGAAATGAATCAACTCCCTCTGTGGGTACAAATTCACCAACAGCCACAATTGGTACACGCTGTTCACCCACCTGAAATACTTCAACATCAAATAAGTCATCTCTATTCTTTAGGGCTTCTCGCCTTGATCGAACTTCGATGGGTATTTCACGTCCCTCGTCTATATAAAATCCAGCCTGATTACCTAATGTTTGTGTGCGTAGATTAGAAGCAATCGTATTCAAGTTGGTTCCTAGTCGGCCTACTCGTTCACGATTTGCATAAAAATGTAGTTCAGGTGTTGGATCGGTTCTCCCGTTATCTACAGATATTATATTTGGGTCAGCTAAGAGGTTTTTCTCAATTTCCCCAGAAATAGCAACCAATTCATCTATTTCAGGTCCTATAAGACTTAGGCGTATAGCTCCACCACCAAAGCTGAACCCACGACCAAAGCTCAAGCCACCACCTTCTACTCGTACTCTAACCGTTGTTCCTGCCGCCACTAATTCACGTCGAAGCCGCAATGAAAAATCATTACTACTTATTTCACGTTCGCTTTCTGGAACTAAGACAACACTTATTTCACCTCTGTTGGTTTGTTCAGTCCAACGCGAACGACCAATGGATGCAATTCGGGTTTCGACTTCGGGCATATCAGCCAGTTTTGCATTAAAAACTTCTAGCACTTCCATTGTTTTAACTAGCTTAGACCCCTCTGGTAGGGTGATGTCAATATCGATTTCACCAGTGTCTGTTTCGGGGAATCCCTCTTTATTAATTGTACTGTATAGGTACCCAGTAGCACTAATGATAGAGATCATAGATACCACGGCAATCCACTTATGATGCAAAATCCAACGTAGGACTCCTGTATATTTTTTTTCAAGTGAACTAATCCCTCTAAATGCCCAATTATTCCGACTAAACTGTGTGGAATCAAGAGCCAGAAGCGATATTACAGGGACTAATATAATGGATGATAAAAATGAGAATCCTATTGCAAAACAAATAGTAAAGGCAAATTCGCGGAAAAAGCTAGCTTGAACACCAGTTAGCATGATAATAGGTATAAAAACGCCTAAGGTAGTTAGGGTTGAGCCGAGCAGTGCTCCTATTACCTCATTGGTTCCTTTTAATGCAGCTTCATATTTACTCATACCTTCTTCTAACTTTCGTGCTATACTTTCAGTCACGACGATTGAGTTGTCTACAAGTAAGCCAATAGCTAAGGCTAGGGCTGATATGGTAAGAATATTTAGTGTGAGGCTAGCAAAATACATTGCGGCAAAACTAGCAGCGATGGATACGGGAATAGAGGTAGCTACTACCAATGAAATTCTCCAACCACCCATAAAGATAAGTATCACAGCTATGACCACGATCAAGGCACTGGTTGCAGATTGCGATAAATTGTTTATAGAATCTTCAATATTACGCCCTTCGTCTGAAAGAACCTGAATATTAACACCTGGTGGCATTATTTCATTAAGCTCATCTAAACTACCTTTCACTGCGTTTACTACATCTAAGGTATTAGCGTCAGAGCTTTTTTGGATATCTACAGACACACTATTTCGGTCATTTACGGTGACCAAAGAGGTTACGTCGGTAAAACCATCCGAAACCTCAGCAACATCTTTAACCCTTATTGGGACTCCGTTATCTGCAACTTGAACAATAGTATTTGCAATTTCTTCGACAGTATCATATGTAGATTGTACCCTTACAGAGTAGCTTATACGATCAGAGACTACATTTCCAATAGGTAATTGTGAGTTATTTTGCCTTAGAGCGTTTTCGATATTAGATGGGGAAAGATTGTATTGGGCTAGGGACATTGGCGAAACATCAACATAGATTCTGCGCTCTAGCCCACCCTGTGTTTCTGCCGATGCAAGTCCATCAATACGCTCTAATCGAGGCTCTACAAGTTCAACACCTAAGTTACGGAGTTCATCTAAACCTCGATTACTTGCATCAATACTTAGCTTCATAATAGGTCTATTTTCCGGGTCGAACTGAAAAATAACGGGCTCTCTAGCTTGATTCGGTAGCTCATTCCGGACATTGTCCAGCGCTTCACGTACTTTCAGTTCTGTCTTTCTAATATCGGTGCCATCTTGGAGTCGCATAATGATAAACGCACTTCCTCTACTCACACGTGCTTCCAGACTCTCTATTCCTTCGATTGCCGAAACAGCCCCCTCTATTGGGTTTACTAGAATTCGATTTACATCTTCTGGAGATACATTTTGATAACCAGTAGAGATTGCTAATACTGGGATATTAATGGAAGGGAATAAGGTTACCCGCAAATTTTGAAGAGAAAAAATTCCGAATGCAGTTATGACAATTGTGATCATGGTGACCGTTATAGGTCGTCGTAAAATGGAACCAGCTACACTGAATTGTTTCATAATAGGTATCTATCCTTCACGCGTTAAAATCTCTGCTTCGGTTTCTAATGGTCCTTGATTATCAGCTAGAGGGTCCAGTTTATGTACCGCATCGAATCCAAGTCGCTCCACACCACTGTTGATTATCAGGTAAAGACATGGGACTAGATATAACATGAGTAATGTTGACATAGTTAAACCACCAATAACGGTTCTAGCCATTGGACTCCAGGTTTCAGAACCAGAACCAATTTCGAGAGCCAGTGGGACCATGGATAAAATAGTGGTGAATGCAGTCATGAGAATTGGACGTAAACGTCGAACTGCACCAGTTACAATAGCTTGACTTCGTTCCATTCCTCTGGCTTGAAGAATCTTGATATAATCAATCATCACTATTCCATTATTAACGACTATCCCGGTGAGTAGAATAAGTCCCACCATTGAAGTAACACTGATAGAGGTGTTTGTCGCCCAAAGCATGAGTAGTACACCAGTAAGCGCGAGTGGTATAGTAAAAATAATGATGAAAGGCTCTAGTAAACTTTCAAACTGAGAAGCCATGACCATGTAGGTTAATATGCCTGCAATCGCAAAGGCAATTAAAAGGAATCCAAATGATTCGGCTTGTTCTTCAGCTGTACCTGCCAATTCATATCGATAGCCATCGGGCCAATTTACCTGATCCAAAAGCAATCTTGCTTGATCAGAAGCTGCTTTCAAATCGGTACCGGCTAGTTCGGCAGTAACTTCGGTAACACGTTCTTGATTGATACGCATAACATTAGAAGGACCTGTATATCGCTCTAAACGGGCTAGGCTCTTTAAAGGCATCCAACCAGAAGTGGGAGTTTGGATTTGTATATTGGATAGATCAAGTGTTTCAGACTTATCTTTTGGATCCAACTCTACTAAGACCTCAAACTCAACACCCTGATCAACAAAGCTCGTTGCAATATTACCTTTTACAGCGTCACTTACGGCAGAGGCTACTTGATTGGTGTTCATTCCAACACGAGAGATTCTCTCTCGATCCATAATTAACCGTAGTTCGGGTCTACCTTGATCAATGCTTGAAAAAAGATTGGTTACACCTTCGATACCAGCCAAAAGTTCTTTTACCCCATTGGTTAATTCCTTTTTGATCTTCGGATCATAGCCGAAAACCTGAACCATTAGTCCGTTCTCGCCGTCTGGACTTAATGGATCAATAATTAATTCTTTAATTTGAACACCTGGAATTTTTTCCAATGAACCAAGAAGCGATTTGCTAATTTCAAATTGTCCACGCTTACGATCTTTTTGACTCACCAATTCTACACGTACAGTTCCTCTGTAGCCACCTGGATTATCTGCGCCCTCAACACCCTCTTTATCACCGTAATCTGCTACAACTAATCTTGCTTCTGGTACCTCTTGCTGAATAATTGATTCTACCTGTTTTATTGATCTCTCTAATTCAAATAGATTCACACCAGGTTCTCGCTGAATCTCCAATGTGAAGGCATTTTCGTCAACTCTTGGAAAGAATTCGCCCCCTAGTTGATAAAAAATTGGAAGAGTGGCTGTAAATAGTACCAACGCTCCAATAACCACTGAGACACTGTTTTGGATCACTTTACCCAATAACGATCGATACTTTTCTTCAAGTTTTTCTAGAAAGTTGGATAGTAGTACCGCTAATCTATTGGTTGCCTCAAAATTAGTTTTTTCCTCATTAAAGAATAGAGATGTCATCATTGGAATCAGAGTTAAAGCAATCAATGAAGAAACAGTGAGTGAAAAAGAGATAGTTAGCGCTAAGTCTCTAAACAAAAATCCTGCAATACCTGGAACAAATAGAATGGGTAAAAATACTACCAGTGTAGTTAAGGTAGAAACAACTACAGGAACGGCAACTTCTCTTGCGCCCAAGATGGAGGCAGTTTTTCGGTCAGCACCATCTTCTCGAAATCGGAATATGTTTTCTAATACGACTACAGCATCATCTACTACCATTCCAACGGCAAGAGTTAAGCCTGATAAGGAGATGATATTAAGGCTCAAATCTGCGAAATCCATAACCATGAATGTGGTTATGATGGAGACAGGTATTGATATAGCAATTATGAGAGCAGAGCGCCCGCTACGCAAGAAGGCAAGAAGTATAAGTACAACCAAAATAACCGCCTGAACACCTGTTAGTAGCAGATTTTGGATACTTTGTTGAATAAACTCTGCTTTATTTGTGAGTACTTTTATTTTTACATCTTTGGGCAGGCTCTTTTTGATATTTTCTAAGCTCTCAACTACAACTGTTGCAGCAGAGACAACATTTGCATCACTCTGCCGGTATACATTTAAAATGACTCCATCCTCTCCATCTATGTGGACGTTTCCTATAGGTTGCGCGATACCATCATCAACTATTGCGACATCTTTAAGTAGCAATGCTTGTCCATCTCTAACAGTGACGATGGTATTTTTTATTTGATCTATATTTTTAAATTCACCAATGGTTCGAAGACTATATATGGTGTTTCCTTCGGACAATTGGCCAGCGGGAACCTGAATATTTTCCTGAGCTAATTTTGAGGCAATTTCAGCTATAGTAATGTCATACAGGCGCATTTTCTGATTATCGATGGTCACATTAATTTGCCTTTCTAAACCACCGGAGGTTTCAACGGAGGCAATGCCATTTACTCGCTCAATGCGCTGTTCTAAGATTTGATTTGCGTACGTTCGAAGATCGCGAGGGCTTCGGGCGTTACTTGTTAGCGTGAGAACGACAATGGGCTCTTGGTTAGGGTCATAGGAGAATACGAGAGGCGATTCTGCATCGTCTGGAATAGATCTTTCTACAAATCCTAATTGTTTACGGACATCATTTTCGGCCTCATATAAGTCAGTACCCCAGTTAAAATTTAATTTAACTACAGAAGCGCCCTGGCTTGACAAAGAACGAATTCTACGTATTCCACTAATGCTACCAACGGACTCCTCAATTGGGCGAGTTACTAAGGTTTCTATGTCTTCTGGCGCAACCCCTTCATAACTCGTATATACCGTTATAGTCGGAAAAGATACGTCTGGATAAAGATTTAAGCGCAAATTTTGGAGGCCATAAATTCCAAATCCCACAAAAATGAGGGTAGTCATCAATAGGGTAATAGGACGTTCAACGGCTATTTTTGATAATGCTCCCATAGTTATTAGCGGTTAGACGAGCTAGCAGTGGAGTCATTACCAGCAGACCTGAGCTTTTCAAAGTATGCTCTGCGTTTTTCTGGACTCATAGATCGAATTTTATTACGCTCTTCATCACTTAGATTAGCAAAAGGGTTACCACTTCGATTACTGGCTTCGCGCATAGTTGGTTGCCTGGAATTCTGACTACCATCATCGACTGATTCTATGGAATTTTGTTCGGCTGTTTGGAATAAAGCCCCACTAGCCACAGATATTCTTCCACCATCTTCAAGACCCTGTTGCCCAGTAATAATAATATTGTCCCCTGGCTGTAATCCTGATAAGACTTCAATACGGTCACCCTGCTCTATCCCTAATTCTAGTGTACGGCGCTCCGCAGTACTGTCTCCTTTAGATACAAAAACGGAATAGCTTCGCTCGAGTTCTATGGTGTTCGATTCTGGATTAACGACAGTTTCTACCACCTCGACTAGTGCGCTCCTTGGTATGATGACGGCATTTTCCTTGGTTTGGATATTGATAAGATTTTCTGCCAAAACCCCGGAATATATAGTGCTACCCACTTGCGTTAAAGTAATAACTACTTCACCAAGTCCGGTAGTCGAGTCAAGTTGGGGGCTCTTTCTAGAAATGACCCCGCTAGCAGATACACTAGCTTCGTTTGAAACTCTTAGTCGTACATTCTGACCAATTTGGACGGATTGCCAGTCTTGAACTGGTAAAAAAATTCTGGTTTCATAACCACTATCACTTGCTAGCTCAAAAAGGGTTTGGCCCGAGGGTGCGAGATCACCTTCTTCTAAGCTACGACTTACGACCACACCGCTAACTGGAGCTCGTACTTCAGTAAAATTAAAGTTTTCCAATGCCTGTGTTAAAGAAGCTCGAGCGGATTCAACCTGTGCCATGCTGTTTCGGTAGGTGGCCAATGCAATTTCATATTCACTATCGCTTACCAATTCTTTAACTAATAATTGACGCTGTCGTTCGAATTGTGCACTATCTCTTCGTAATGCAGTGAGACTCTGAGTTAATTGTGCTTCAGCTTGGTTAAGTTGATCTCTAAATGTTTTATCGTAAATTTTGGCCATTAACTCACCACGTTCAACTTGATCACCTAAATCGACGTAAATTCTTGTAAGTCTATTCGAAACTTGAGGAGACACACTCACTAAATCTTGCACCTTTACGGTGCCATAGGAACGAACTTGATCGGCAATAGTGCTAAGTTCAACCGTCATAGTTTCGACGCTAGTACTGCGGTTAGCTGAAAAGCTACTAAAACGGCTAAAATCAGGTCTTCCGCTGGATGAATCTTTATCACCTCCGCAGTTTAGAACTAATAATGATGGAATAAGTAAGAGAAACAGTATTTTTTTCACAATAATCAAGGTATTAAGTAGATGTAAAGCCTACTTTGTGGAAAAGAGGCACTTTTAATTGAGTAACGGACAAAGAACGCCATTACGTTCATTTTATCCTACAATTAACTTGTTAAAAAAAGTAATGTAAAATATTGAGTAAGATAGATTTGAGTAAAAAGTTTTCCTATTATAAAAACAGGTGATTGAAGTGCTATTATCCCGTTCGTTTAGCTGATACTACTACACACTAATCCATAATCCAACTCAAACCGATGAAATTTTTTATTGACACTGCAAATTTAGAAGAAATACAAGAAGCATATGATTTAGGGGTGCTAGATGGTGTGACAACGAATCCAAGTTTGTGTGCAAAAATTGGTGTGAGAGATTTCGAAGGTCACATTAAGAAAATTTGTGACATTGTTGAGGGAGATGTCTCTGCAGAAGTAGTCTCTACCACCTATGCTGAAATGGTAGAGGAAGGTCGAGCGATAGCTGAAATAGCCGACAATGTTGTTGTTAAAATTCCATTGATTAAAGATGGAATTAAAGCAATTAAAACCTTTAGTGAGGAAGGTATCAAAACCAATTGTACCCTTTGTTTTTCTGCAACACAAGCGCTCATTGCTGCTAAAGCTGGGGCAACGTATATATCACCATTTTTGGGTAGGCTCGATGATATAAGCACTAATGGGATGACACTAATCGAAGATATTGTACAGATTTATTTGAATTATGGGTATCCAACAGAGGTACTTGCCGCGAGTATTCGTCATCCAATGCATGTATTGGATTGCGCAAAGGCTGGAGCCGATGTTGCTACTATGCCTTTGAATGTAATCACTGGACTGCTAAAACACCCATTAACAGACTCTGGGCTAGAACGATTTTTAAAAGATTGGCATAATCTCCAAAAGAGTCTAAATAGCTAACGTGTTTTACTGGTAAATATCCAGTTAAGCTGCCCCAATTAGATTTTGAGCAATAATGCTTGACGATAATACACCAGGGAGACCCGCTCCTGGATGCGTGCCCGCTCCCACAAAATAGAGTTCATCCACATCCTCAGATTTATTATGGGGACGGAACCATGCCGATTGCGTTAGTATGGGTTGTACTGAGAAAGCAGAACCCTTATAACTGTTGAGAACATCTTGGAAGTGGAGTGGGTCAATGTAATGCTCCGCTACCAAATGCTTGGATAAATCAGGCAAGTAGTTTTCTTCCAAAAAATCCATAATTGCTTTTTTGTACGTAGGCGCAAAAGTTTCCCAGTCTGTATTGCTGTCTAAGTGTGGTACGGGTGAGAGTACATAAAACCCTTCATGACCCTCAGGGGCAATGCTTGAATCGGTCAGAGTTGGCATATGTAGATAAAGTGAAAAATCTTCAGCTACTATTTTATTACCAAAAATATCGTCTAATAATGCTTTATAACGAGGGCCTAGTATAATATTATGGTGAGCTAACCCTTGATCGCGATATTGCCTATCGGTACCAAAGTAGATGACAAAAAGGGACATGCTATATTTGGTACGTGCAATTTTTCGATCGGTATATTTTTTACGATGTGTGGGCTTTATCATATTCTTATATGTGAAAGCTACATCGGCATTAGACACTATTGCGTCGGCTTCCATTATCTCTCCATTCCCAAGTTGCACACCTGTTGCTTTACCGTTTGTAATCAGAATTTCATCGACTTCGGTCTCTAAGTGGATTTTACCCCCTTGTTCGGTGATCAGTTGTTCAAATGCATTCACTATAGCTCCAGTACCACCCAACGCATAATGAACCCCCCACTCCCGTTCGAGATAGTGAATCATAGCATAAATAGAAGTGGTGTCAAAGGGATTACCGCCCACTAGTAGAGGGTGAAAGGAAAAGCATTGTCTTAAAAAATCGTTTTTGATGAATTGGGAAACATATTTGTATACATTTTTATGCGATTGTAGGCGGATAAGGTCTGGCGCTACTTTTAACATATCACTCACCTTTAAAAATGGCTTGTCCGCTAATTCAGTGAATCCTTTATCAAAAATAGGTTTTGTGGTCGCTAAGAAGTCCTCGTATCCTTGCTTGTCTTCGGGACTCCATTTGTCAATTTCTTTTAGAGTGAATTCATGATCATTGTTATAATCAAAACTTTTACCAGTATGATCGAAAATTCGGTAGAATGGGTTACAGGGAACAAATTTAACATAGTCTTCTCTTTTTTTCCCCGCTGCTGTCCAAATGTCGTCAAATAAAAATGGCGCAGTTATAACGGTAGGTCCGCCGTCAAACTTGAAGCCATTTTGTTCATAAACATAGGCTCTTCCTCCTAGTTTGTCTCTCTTCTCTATGATATTTACGTCATGGCCAGCTGATAACAAACGTGATGCAGCGCCTAATCCGCCAAAACCGCTTCCGATGACAATTATATTCTTTTTCATTGTAACATATTTCTGATGATAACTAAGTAACTTAAAGTCTTAGGAAATCAATCCCACAAAAATTACTTATTAATTTGCTTAATAAATCCTTCGTGACCAAGTCCTTTAAGACGATTCATAGCTTCAATTGCAATCACTGGATTTTCGAAATCACCAAAGTATACTCGATAATAAGTCACTCCGCTGACTTGGACTTCAGCAACATAGCTGCTACGTATTCTAGATGACTTTTGTTCTGCAGCATCCCTATAGTCGTATGACCCTAATTGAACTGTATAGCGAGGTTTAGTTGGATACACGTTACCCGTTCCATCATCAAGTACAAATATTTTAACTGGTGCTGTACCAGGACCTATCATATCGATAGCCTCTGCTCCTGCTCTCGATAAATCAATTACTCTGTCTTTAGCATAAGGTCCTCGATCGTTTATGCGCAACTTTATTCGTTTTCCATTGGCCTGATTTTCAACAATCACATGTGTATTAAACGGGAGAGTTTTGTGTGCTGCCGTCATCTCATTCATATTATATACCTCTCCATTTGCTGTATTGCGCCCTTGGAAATCAGGCCCATACCAACTTGCAATACCTGTTTGGATGAAGGCTACCCCAATGGGTAGATTTTGGGTGATTACTTGTTCGTTTTTATAATCATTTGTTTCGCTAATTGTTGAATTATTCGTTTGGATTGATTCTTTAATCGTGGGAGATGTTTGCTGTTTCCCCGTTGCCTCTTCTTCTACTTTAAAAACAGATGCACCAATATTATTTTTTTCAGATTGGGATGATGATGCTCTATTTGGGAAAGCTCTTGATTGGGTTTCTGTAATTTGAGTACCTTTTCTGACAACACCACAATCAGTGAGTGTAAGGATTAAAAGAACGGTACCGATAAATGGAGTGTATCTACTAAAGAAGGACGAAATGGGCATAGTCACTAAATGTGGAAATCGTTGAGTTAAAAAGATAGATAGCATGAAAGTTGAAGACGGGATTTGAATCCACGATCAACGCTGCAAGACAGCATTAGTCTAATTTTGAACTGATTCGACAATGCAGTTATCCAGTATCGAGTAGGAATGTACCACTGTTTTACTAAAATCTGCAATACCTTCAATTTTAAGCTCATATATTGCAGTAATTTGTTAATTATAGCAAACGTATTAACCATAAAAATAGATGAATAGTGCTTAGTTATATACTCATTGCAATAAATATAGGTGTTTTTCTGTGGTCACAAAAATATCCAGTCATTATGGAGAAAGGTATGCATATGCCTTATAGGACAGTCCGAAAGGGAGCATGGTATGAATTAGTGAGCTCAGGTTTTTTACATGGTGGTTGGTCTCACCTCCTTTTTAACATGATCACCTTATTATTTTTTGGGCCTGTATTGGAGCGAAGTATTGGGTCTGAGCACTTTTTTATTCTTTATATGAGCGGGCTTGTCGCTTCCTCAATACCTTCTCTCATAAAGCATAAGGAAAATCCTAATTACGCTACCATTGGAGCATCTGGTGCTGTTGAAAGTGTATTATTTGCCTTCATAGTTTTGTTTCCATTCACACCATTACAACTCATGTTCATTCCAATAGGTATACCCGCATTTATTTTTGGAGGATTATTTGTAGTATATAGCACCTGGGCTGGAAAACGTGAGGGTAGAATAAACCATGAAGCTCATGTAGCAGGTGCTATTTGGGGGGTACTTTATATGTTATTATTCGTCCCTAACACTTTTGATCATATAAAGACTATTTGGTTCTAACTAAATGTAATAAGTATTTTAAATCTAGCCATTTCGCGCTTTAAAATCAGCCATAAAAGACACCAAAGCCTGAACACTTTCCATAGGACAAGCGTTATAAATACTCGCGCGAATGCCGCCTACACTTCGATGTCCTTTCAGCGCATCTAGGCGAGCAGAGCTAGCTTCTTTGAGGAACTTTTTTTCCAATTTTTCAGATAATAAGCGGAAGGTAACATTCATCAAAGATCGGGACGAATGATCTGCTGTGCCAGTATAAAATTCGTCTTGATCTATAGCCGTGTAGAGTAGCTTTGCTTTTTTTGCATTAAATTGCTCAAAAAAGGATATGCCACCTTTCTTTTGTAGCCATTCTAATACAAGCTTTACCATATATACAGGAAATACCGGCGGCGTATTAAATAGCTTTTCAGCATGCGTACGATAATCCATTATGGTGGGAATGTCGAATTTGTTTATACTATCTAATATATCTTTACGAACAATAACAACAGTAACCCCAGCAGGGCCTAAATTTTTTTGAGCCCCTGCATATATGATACCGTAACGGGTGATATCAATAGGTTTAGATAAAAAATCTGAAGAGGCATCGCATACTAGTGGTACCCCGTTAGTCTCCGGTTCAGTTGCGAATTGTGTTCCAAAAATTGTGTTATTAGAAGTGAAATGTACATATTTTGCTTGCTCATTTAGCTTTAACTCTTCTTGTGTGGGAATATGCGTAAAATTTCGATCTTTCCCACTATATGCCTCATTTATTTCTCCAAAGGCTTTGGCTTCTTTTATGGCTTTAGTAGACCAAGCACCAGTATTTATATAGTCTGCCGTTTGTCCTGAAAATAGTAGATTCATAGGCGCCATTAAGAACTGAGTACTTGCCCCACCTTGTAAAAAAAGTATTTCGAAATCATCACCCAAATCTAAGATAGAATTAAGTAAGGAAATTGATTCTTCATGAACTTGGGTATAGTCAACACCACGATGACTTTTCTCCATTATGGATGTTCCGGTGCCCTCATAGTCTACTAGATCACTTTGTGCTTTTTGAAGTACTTCTAAGGGTAATATGGCAGGTCCTGCACTAAAATTATGTATGCGATTCATAATGTGGATGGTTGAGTGATGATAGGATTTAAGTAATGATTTTTAAAAGATTGAAATGTTTTAGAGAGAATCAAATGAATAAGTTGAAATGATCTTAAGATTAATAGATTTATTTAAACTGATAAAATTCTTTACCATATATTTGCGATTAAACTTGTCCAAAAAAACTGTTTACTTGTTTCTTCTTTTTTTTGGTAGCTTTCTAGTTCATCAAACCCTTAAAAATAGGGAAGTTCTAGCTTATATTGAATCTAATTTGATAAGAAAGGCAGGGATAATTTGAATTAGATAAAGCTCGTTTTTTTAACTGCTTAAATACTTATTTTCACATATATCAATAATTATTAATTTTTTGCTAAAGACCTATGGACGAATCAAGGAATTTAAATGAAGATCAGCAGAAACAACTCCTCTTCATGATGCTAGTTCAACAGCATCAGCAAATTGGAATGATGGGTTTAGGAAAAATTAAAAATCCTGCCACTGACCAAATTGACAGGGATTTAGGGTCTGCTAAGTATGCAATTGACACCCTTAATGTGTTAGCTGAATATACTAAGGGAAATCTGCCCGCTGAATTGAAATCCTATTTAGATCAAAGTTTGATCAATCTCCGACTAAATTATGCGGATGAAGTTAAGAAAGAGGATTCTATCTCGGGGAAACCGAGTATGGAAAAAGTACAGGGAGAAACGGAATCGTTTGAAGCAAAAAAAGATTAATGCTGCAGGTGGCGTAGTATTCCGTTATAACAGTTTTGAGATTGATTCTTTTAGTACCAGCTGCTATGCTAACCATGCCATTATTTCGCCTTCTATAGATGCACCAGTGTCTAATCCTTATTGTTCTACAAAACAATCTCTAGAAGTACTATTAATACATCGTAAGGGTTTATGGGATATTCCTAAAGGGAAGGTTGAAAAAAATGAACAAATTGCTTGTGCCGCTCGCCGAGAAGTGCAAGAAGAGGTGGGTCTCGAAGACCCTATTATTACGCACTTTATTTGTACAACCGATCATGAATATGAACAAAAAAATAAAAAATACCACAAGACAACCTATTGGTATGGAATGATCGATGCCAAAGAGTATAGGGCAACAAACGAAATCAATAAGGAAAAAAAGACTAAACCAATAGACTCAATGAAGTCTCGATTTATACCACAGGTGGAAGAGGGAATTACAGACGTACGCTGGGTTGAAATAACGAAAGCACGAAAGTGGGTCGCATTCGACAACCTGCGAGATGTACTGAGTCAATTTACCGAACAGATTACCGGACTCTAGATAGAATTGAACTCATTTTAAATGCTCTAAAGTAGTATTGATTTATTAAAATAAAAACCTACTAGTTGATGAATTTGTATATTTATTGTTGATAAGACTTTGATTTATATCAGTCAGTGAATTAATTCTGTAGCCGGAATACGATGGGCAAACTGTACTGAACGCGAACTGGTCTACCCCTCTGCATACCTGGTGTGAATCGAGCGCTTTGTACAGCTTTTAATGCCTCTTCATCACAACCACCACCGATACCACGAATAACACGCGGGTTTTCAACTCTACCTTGTTCGTTTACAATAAACTGTACAGTGACTCGGCCTTCAATACCTGCTCGTCGCGCCATTTCAGGGTAAGATACCTTGCGTTGCAGCGCACCTAAGCCCCCACGGAGCTGTGGCATTTGTTCTACAACCACAAAGAAATCGTCTTCTGGTTCATCGTCTCTAGGTGGCGGTGGCGGAGGTAACTCAAACATGTCTCCTAGATCGAGTTCAGTATCTAAATCTAGGATTTCGTCTTCAATAATTTCATCATTCGGTACTTCTACAGGTACTGGTGGTCTTGGCGGCGGCGGCGGAGTTTCAATTTGCTTTGTTTGGATGACCTCTTCCATTACGACTTCTTCCTGTTCTTCTACTGGAGGAGGTGATGGCGGTTCGCTGTATAAATTAATACGTACCAATCCAATAAATGATAATAAAGCTACAATCAGACCCAGTTGCAGATACACATTGTAACTACGTCTTAAGTCAGCTTTTGCTTGTTTTCTGTCAGTGATCATGATGAATACATATTCTGAATTATTTCAAACCCTTAATTAACCAAAATTTTTCGAGCCTCGCAATACTAATGTTCACTTTTTATGTGTTCACTTTGGTCTTTAATACTTAGAAGTAGTAGATAGATTAAAATTCCTAAAAAAGTGCCTAAAGCATCAAAAATAATATCTATCCATTCAGGACTTCGGTCGGTTGGGAGAATTCCTTGTAGTATTTCAATAGCAATTCCAAAAAGTAAAGGGGCTATTATGAGTATAGCTAAAGATACTCGCTTTGGTTGAAATGCTCGCCAAGTAATTCCAGTGGCTAAAGTCCAAGCCATAAATGCACCTACATGCATTATTTTGTCATAGTTAAGAATCTGATACTCCGGTAAATCAGAGTTGGGCATAAGTGTACCGAACAGGATAAGTAAGGTAGTTAGTATGTAAGACCCCCCAATGAGTAGCCTGAATCGTAGGATCAAAACGATAAAATCTATTTTCATTCCATAAATGTTAGTTTCTCGTTCATTCTTTAAAGTAAAGTAAATATCATTTAATTTTATTTTTTAAGCTAAGTAGTAAGCATTTGCGTTGTTTTTAATAATTTTTTCACTCAATCAGCTGGGCGTAGATGAGTTTTAATCGTTAGACTTTCTTGGGTTTGCTCCCAATTTTGTAGACAGGCCTTCACTAAAACCATATCCACTAATGATGTTTCGGGCAACCATATACGCAATGCCCCATTGTTATCCCTTTCGGCTAAAATGATACCCTTTGCATTTTAAAGATTCATGCTTTTGAATCCAATAAGCAGCTTTTGTACTGGCTATTTCCATTAGAGATTCACCGAGAATCCCAAAACTCTTAATGGTAGCTTGTTCTAAGTCGCGCAATTCTTTCAATCCATATAAACTAAAGAGGTGTAACTGACGGTGCCAATGATGCCTTGATAATGTTTTCATTGTTATAAGTTAGACGAGTTTTAGGTCAAAAAGGAACAAGCTTTTAGTAGGCTATAGCAAAAAGAACTTTTTGATTAGAAGCTTTTCCGGTAACCATACATGTACCTTGTGTAGTTTCGGTTAAGGGTATGCAACGAATGGTGGCCTTGGTCTCATTTTTTATGAGCTCTTCGGTTTCCGGGGTGCCATCCCAATGCGCATAAATAAACCCGCCTTTTTGCTCAAGCACCTCTTTAAACTCTTTGTAGGTTTCTACTTCGCTAGTCATCTCTTCCCGTCTAGCCAAGGCTTTATCATAAAGATCAACTTGGATAGTGTTCAATAGCTCAGCTGCACGAGCACCTAAACCTTCTCGTTCGGTAATTTCTTTGCTTAATGTGTCTCTACGCGCCCATTCTACTTTATTGTTTTGTACATCTCTAGGGCCAATGGTAATACGTAATGGAATTCCACGAGCTTCATGTTCCGCAAATTTGAAACCAGGTTTGTAGGTATCACGGGTGTCCATATGAGCTCGGATACCATGCTCTTTAAGTTCGGATAACAGGTATTGGCCGTATCCCAGTACTTTCTCTCGTTCTTCATCAGATCGGTAAATTGGTACAATGACAATTTGCTTTGGAGCTAATCTTGGGGGTAGGACTAAACCATTATCATCCGAATGTGTCATGATAAGACCCCCAATTAATCGGGTAGAGACACCCCAGCTAGTGGCCCAAACCAATTTATGCTCGCCATCTTTATCTTGAAAGGTTACATCAAATGCCTTTGCAAAATTTTGGCCTAAAAAATGCGAGGTGCCAGCTTGTAATGCTTTTCCATCTTGCATAAGTGCTTCAATGCAGTAGGTGTCCTCGGCGCCTGCGAAACGTTCTGAAGCTGTTTTAATCCCAGTTATAACAGGCATAGCCATAAATTCTTCAGCAAATGTGCGATAAATTTCCAGTATTTGTAACGTTTCTTTTACGGCTTCTTCTTTTGTAGCATGTGCGGTATGTCCCTCCTGCCATAAAAATTCCATAGTCCGCAAAAAGAGACGAGTTCGCATTTCCCAGCGTACCACGTTGGCCCATTGATTCACTAAGATTGGGAGGTCTCGGTACGATTGAATCCAATTTCTGTAGGTATCCCAGATAATGGTTTCGGAGGTAGGACGGACAATTAATTCTTCTTCTAATCGTGAACTAGAATCAACTTCAACGCCTCCGTCTACACTTTTTAATCGGCTATGAGTGACTACTGCGCACTCTTTTGCAAACCCTTCTACGTGTTGGGCTTCCTTGGAAAGAAATGATTTTGGTATAAAAAGTGGGAAATAAGCGTTTTCATGGCCTGTAACTTTGAACATTTGATCTAAGGCATTCCTCATATTTTCCCATAAGGCCATGCCAGTTGGACGTATAACCATACTGCCTCGTACGGGTGAATGTTCGGCAAGTTGGGCTTCTTTCACAATATCTAAATACCATTGGGAATAATCTTCGCTTCTTTTAGTAATTCTATTGGCCATAATCGTAATGATTTAATGTATATCTGAAAGGTAATAAACTAAGGCCATGAATGTGGAAAGGCTTTAGAAAAAACTTTATGTAAATGCTAGGAAAGCCTTATCTTTATAGCATATTCTTGGCGTGGTAGCTCAGATGGTTAGAGCGCACGACTCATAATCGTGAGGTCGACGGTTCAATTCCGTCCCACGCTACTTTTTTGAAGGTGACTGCACTACATGCGGGCGCCTTTTTTAGTTTATTTACTTGTAGTCTATACCAAAGAGTATTTCATACATATCGGAACTAAAACTGGAGGTATTGAATTATAATATAAAATACGACTCAAATTAAATACAATAATGAACAAGCTTATAAAGACTTCAGACATATTCATTCTATTATCAGCTGCATTGTCTATGGCAGTCTCAATCTACTTTTGGTTTAACGGGTACAAAGAAGAAGGTGTATTTATTGGATTATGGGTTCCATCTTTGCTTGGATTCGGTAACTATCTTAAAAATCTCGTGATACAGTATAAGATAGAAAGGAAAAATAATGAGTAATGTATTTGTCATTGGAATTTTTGTCACTTTCTTATTCATTCTTGGTTTTGGAATCACTATTTATGAATTTCGTAATCTGAATGAAAAAGACAATGGACCAAAAAAATGATCACTAATTTAATACTTATAATAGGTATCATTGTGATCATAACTTTCATTTCTGGTTTATTTATTTTTGATAAGGAAGAAAAAAGTGATCAAAAAAATTCCCAATACTATTCCCATTTAGATACAAATGATTATGATGGTATGGGTGATTTTAGCAGGTTTGGGAATAGTAGGAAAAATAAATAAAACAACATTAAAATTATCGATCTACAATTCCATTTGTAGTCACTAACTATGGATTACATAAGTGATATGTTAACAACTAATTGGTTTTTAGTTGTAAAGTTAGGAATGAGTTTTTTAATTGGTTCACTTATTGTGATAGGAATAAAGTTTAGTGTAAAGGAAATGAAAAAATAAATAGAAGGGTGAAATAGCTAATTTGTTAACTTTATAAACACAGATGTAGGTGTGCATTTATTTGTTATAAGTGTATACAACCGATATAGGTGAAAAGTTATATTGAATAAAAACACAAACTAGATAACACATAGTAGCAAAAAAAAGCCGTCCCCAACTCAATGGAAGACGGCTAATATCATCTACAGACGGCTATTACCCCATTTGCAATCTAAACATAGGATTTGCTAATAGATTGCTCAATAATGTTTATTACGTAATTTACTTACGTATAAATACGTACAAGCGTATTTATACGTACAAGCCTAACAATTACGAAGATGTTGTCTTCCTGTCTAAAGCTCTTAATTTCTGATCTGTCACACGTACGAATACCCAGCAGAAATGCATTTACATGTGCTCTAGATTATTTTTGTTTTCTAGGGCAAATCGTACCAAGCTAGCTGTATTTTTGAGGTCTAGCTTTTTAAGTAGATTGGTTCTATGCTTGTCAACGGTACGTGGAGAAATAAACAAGATAGATGCAATCTCTGTGCTAGTGTTTCCATGTATGAGTAAGTGTAGTATCTCGCGTTCCCTACGGGTAATGATTTTTTTGGATTTTCGGTAAGCGGTGAGTTTTCGATATTCCCGAGTCATCATTTTAGAATAAATTTTTCCTAGATAGGTATCTCCCTCTCCTACTTTGGTAGCTGCATCTACCAACTCGATCCTGTCTGCACTTTTCATTAGCAGACCTTGAGCACCAGAGGCTAAAAAATCATTTAGTGTATCTTCTTTGTTGTCATCAGCCAATATAAGTATGCGAGTCTCCGGAAATTTCTCGATCAGTTTGTTAGTTAAATGTATTCCCGAAATCTCCGGAAGTTGAAAAGAGAGCACTAATAGTTGAGGTTTCTCAATTTCATATGCGCTTAAGACTAGTGCACCATTATCGATCTCCGAGACTATATCGAAGTGATAGTCCGATAAGATAGATCGAAGTCCTTGGCGGAATATTTCGTTACCATCGGCAATGATGGTGGATATTTTTTCCATGTAGACCTCCCCAGGCTAAATGGATGTGAGCACTACCAACTTGATGATAAATGGTTGGCGTAACTTATGGATGTTCAGAATATATTGTTACATAAAATAACCAAAAAAGAACAATCTCAAAAAACTATTGAGTGTTAGAGTATTCACATTACTTAGAAGAGTGTTAATAATTGAAATAAAGCAATTCTTTCTATTTAAACTTCTTGTGGGATATTCGTCTACATAATGTGTAATTTACTTTACTAGCATCCGCTTTGGATTCGTAAATAACTGATATTTAGCAGTCCATTGCTTCACTCAATTTATTGGTAGTTAGATTACTTATGAAAACATTACAACGCAGTCATAGCTGCGGTGAACTGACAGCGCAGCACATTGGGCAGCAGGTAGTACTCAACGGTTGGGTTGGACCTCGCAGGGACCTTGGAGGACTTATTTTTATTGATTTAAGAGACCGTTTTGGGGTTACCCAGATAGTATTTACTGAAACTGATGTCGTGTTACACAAGAGAGCAGAAGAGTTACGAGCGGAGTATGTCATTGGAATCAAAGGTACGGTCATTGCAAGAGGTGAAGAGAATATCAATCTAAAATTGGTTACCGGTGAGGTGGAAATTGTGGTGAATGATTTAGTGATTTATTCTGAAGCACAAACACCTCCATTTGAAATTAAGGATGGTATCACAACAAATGAAGAAGTCCGGTTAAAGCACCGGTATTTAGACCTACGTAGACCAGAAGTTCAGCAAAAATTATTTATGCGCTCTAAAGCATATCAGATTATTCGCACTTTTTATCATAAGCGGCAGTTTGTTGAAGTAGAAACGCCAGTACTTATGAAAAGTACACCAGAAGGTGCTAGAGATTATCTAGTACCAAGTAGAGTTAATCCTGGCAAGTTTTTTGCCCTACCTCAGAGTCCTCAAACCTATAAACAGCTACTGATGACATCTGGGTTTGATAGATACTTCCAGATTACCAAGTGTTTTAGAGACGAGGATCTGCGGGCAGATCGCCAACCTGAGTTCACGCAGATCGATGTGGAAATGTCCTTTGTAGATGAGGACCAAATATATAGTATACACGAGGAGCTTATTTCTAGGATATTCAAAGAAACCATAGGTGTAGAACTGGTAACCCATTTTCCACGAATTAGTTATGATAAAGCAATGAATACCTTTGGATCCGATAAACCTGATTTACGGTTTGGATGTGAGTTTATTGATTTCTCTGATATTGTTGCTAAGGCAGAGTTTAAAGTGTTTTCCGATACGGTTTCGCAGGGTGGTGCCGTTATTGGATTCACAATTCCGGGGCAAGGTACGATGGGACGTGGTGCCATTGATCGATGGACCGAACGAGTTAAAAGAGAGACTGGAGCAGGAGGACTCATATATATTAAAATGCAGGAGGACGGTCCTTTGTGTAGCGTTGCTAAATTTTTAAAGGACGCTGTTATTGATGAAATGGTGGCTGCTTCTAAGGCAGAAAATGGCGATTTGATATTCTTATTGGCAGGGCCAAAACCACAGGTACTTGAGCAATTGGGTCAACTACGGTTAATGGTAGGGGAAGAATTTGGGTTAATTGACAAGAATGCATTTAAACCTCTTTGGGTTACGGATTTCCCTTTATTTAAGTGGGACACTGAATCGCAGAGGTATCATGCCATGCATCACCCATTTACATCACCTAGGGTAGAGGATAGTGAGCTCATGGATACTGAACCTGGAGCAGTACGGGCTCGAGCGTATGATTTGGTATTGAATGGGAGCGAAATTGGAGGTGGATCTATACGGATACATCAGCCTAAAATGCAGCAACGAATGTTTGATCTGCTTGGAATTGGTGAGGAAGACGCGGAGGATAAGTTCGGATTTTTGTTACAAGCTTTTCGCTATGGCGCACCACCACATGGAGGTATTGCTTTAGGATTAGATCGACTTATTATGATATTAACCAAGGCAAAGAGTTTAAGGGATGTTATTGCATTTCCTAAAAATCAACGAGCTCAAAGTATGATGGATGACGCTCCTGCTTTCGCAGAAGTTAAGCAGTTAGATGAGTTGCATATAAAATTAAAACGTATTCAATCTTAGCAAAAAAGGCTGTTATGAAAACTGCAGGTATAGATGGTTGTAGATATGGTTGGATTCTAATCAGTTTTGATAAGGGAGAAGAGCACTATGAAATACTAAAAGATGAGGCGGAATTAGAGAGTGCACTTAGTGATTATGACCGGGTATTCATTGATATGCCTATAGGTCTAGAGGAAGAATCCTATACAAGACAATGTGATTTAGAGTTGCGCAAACGGCTAGGTTCGGAATACTCCTCGAGCGTGTTTAGCCCACCCATACGGCCTGCCTTATATGCTCCTACCTATGCCGAGGCAAATATGACAAGCTATGATTATACTCAGAAAAAACTCACGCTACAATCGTGGAATATAACACCCAAAATCAGGGTCTTGGATGAGCTACTTGCAAAACATGAAGGATGGGTAGGGCATGTTCTAGAGAGTCATCCGGAATGGCTATTCAATAGGTTGAATGGTGGCATGATTTTTCAGAAAAAAAACCTCAAAAAAGGCATTAGGCATCGTCTAGAATTGTTAATCGATGAGAGTGAATTGGCCGAAGAGTTTTTCCGAATCATTAAGGAAGAGTATAGGCGTTCAGAGGTGAAGGAAGATGATATTGTTGACGCCATGGTGTTAGCCCTTTCAGCCAAAAAGTCCATTGAGAGTGGGTTAAAAACTATTCCTGAGATACCGCCCTTAGATGGAGTTGGTTTGCCTATGGCGATCCATTACGTGTAATCTAAAATAGCTCGATTTAACGGAACGTTTTTTTCCCAGTCATTGCTTATTTTACCTAAGTATCTAAATGTGGGTCTAAAGTGCTCTGTAGTCTAAGATCCACTTATCATAACCAAAACCTCTAAAAATACAGGAAAATGGCGTATACATTACCTGAACTTCATTACGCGTACGATGCACTTGAACCTCATTTTGATGCTCGTACTATGGAAATACATCACACAAAACATCATCAAGGATATACTACAAAAGTGAATTCAGCTTTAGAAGGTACTGCACATGCAGAATCCTCCATTGAAGATGTGTTAGCAAATATTTCAAGTCTCCCAGCAGATAAACAACAAGCTGTCATTAACAATGGCGGTGGTTTTGCTAATCACAGTTTATTTTGGTCTATTCTTTCGCCAAATGGTGGTGGTAATCCCTCAGGTAGTTTAGCTACGGCTATAGACGCAGAATTAGGTGGTTTTGACGTGTTCAAAGAGACATTTGCCAATGCCGCGACCACTCGATTTGGATCTGGTTGGGCATGGTTGTCCGTAGATGGTTCTGGCAAGTTACTGGTGCATTCAACCGCTAATCAGGATAGTCCAATCATGGATGGGCATACACCTATTTTAGGATTAGATGTTTGGGAACATGCCTATTATTTACATTATCAAAATCGCAGACCTGATTATATTTCTGCTTTTTGGAGCGTAATTAATTGGGATCAAGTTCAAGCGAATTACGATGCTGCAAAATAACTAAAGATCATCATTGAGACACCTTACCATATTCGGGTAGGGTTTTTCTTAACTTTAAGTACTACGATTATGCAATTTGGATTTGGAATGGGGCCTGATACCTCATGGATGAGAGAAGAATTAACACAGTTAGGTGTTGAAGAATTGATCACCAAGGATGATGTAGACCGAGCTATGAAAGAATATAAAGGAACAATGCTTTTAGCTATTAATTCGGTTTGTGGGTGTGCTGCCGGAAACGCGCGCCCAGGCTTAGGGATCGCTTTGGAGCAGTCGGAAGCTAGACCCGATCATTTGGTTACCGTATTTGCAGGTCAAGATAAAGAAGTGACTGCCTACGCAAGGGCCTATTTTAGTGAATTTCCGCCTTCATCACCCTCTTTTGCTTACTTTGTTGATGGGGAAATTAAGGCAATGATTCCTCGACATCGCATTGAAGGACGTACGAGTCAAGATGTGGCGGAAGATCTAAAAATGGTTTTTGAAGCTTTTGCAAAGCCCGCTGAACAGAAATAAAGCGGATACAGAATAGTTTTTGATGAGTTTTTTTGTGTTAAGATTACTCACTCAAGCCAAAATTTCTAGTCTCGTATCAAGGTTTTTTAGGGCCGTAATTGACTTCCGATCCTTTCTCATAAAGCTTAAAGCCTTCCGGTTTTGCATTCTCACCATTTGGACCAAAAGATTTAATCTGATGTATAAGTGAGTCAGTCGAAGGGGAAGGTCTTTCTGCCAATTTACCTTGAATGTGAGAGTCGATATGAAGGGTTTGGGTGGGAAAGGCAAATTCTACTTTAAGAGCTTTAGCTAAACGAAGAATTTCTAGCAGAAAATTATGGCGTTTTTGTAGCTCAGTACTCCAGTCTGGGACAGAGAAAAATACATATACTAAAACGTCTAAAGAGTGCGCCCCAAAAGCGTGAAAGTGAATTTCATAATAATCTTGTCGAAAATTTGGGTTTGCTTTAACTATGGCCTTTATACCTTCAACAAATGCTTCCATTTGTTCAGGAGAGGTATCGTAGGTTAGATTAAGTATAGTTTTTAACCGCCTAAATTCACGCATACCCAGGTTATCAATTTCGGAGTTAGCTAGGCTTGAATTAGGTACAGAAACAACTGAATTATAAAAAGTTCTAATTCGCGTCGAACGAAACCCTACTTCCTCAACCGTACCTTCTGCAGCACTTGTTTTTATCCAATCTCCCATTCGAAAAGGACGATCTACAAAAATAGTTATGGATCCAAAAAAATTAGCTAGCGTATCCTTAGCTGCTAGAGCAACAGCCAAACCACCAATACCAAGTCCTGCAATGAGCGAGGCCACGTTGTACCCATTGTTTTGAAGAATGACAATAACACCTAAAACCACGATAAAAACACGCAGTGTTTTGCGTACGAGTGGCACTAATTGATCATCCAAAGAATTCTCAGTTCTACCTGTCACGTGTGTAAGGTATTCTGCAAAAACGTCAATTAAATTGTATATAACCCAAAAACTAGCAATAGATAGTGAAATGCTAAGAATTTTGGAAAGGTATAGATTAATACTAACACTAAATTGGAGGTTAGTATAGCTAAGGAGTAGGAAACTAATCAACACGACTAAACCAAGTGGTTTTTGAACCGATTCTAATAACAAGTCATCCCATTCTATTCTCGTTTTTTTAGTCCAACCAGTCAAATACTGAGTGAGAATACGTTCGAAAAGATTTCGTATAACGAGTGCCAATAAAATCCACACAAAAAGACCAATAACCTGCCAAACATATAATCCCATCCATTCCGTTTTAGCTACGGGGGGTAAGCGATCAATAAATGCTTCTAAGGTGCTAGAAAATGTAGCTCTGTAGAGGACAGGTATTTGTTCAATAGTCGATTCGGAGAACAACCATTCTGAGCCAACTTTACGGAGGTACACTTCAGGAAGATCGTTGAATAGAATGTATTGTGGTAATCCAGATAGGGAATCAATATAATTAGGGGTATCGGGTATCTCAGAATACACAACCAACAGTCCTCGGGCATCTAGTACTTTAAGTAATTGTTGTGCTAGTTGCTCTTTATCTGCCAGTTCACCATTAAAAAGTGCAAAAGGTTGAATATATCGCTCCAATACAACATGCCCTTTTTGTTGCCAATGAACAAAAGTATGTACGCTCTTTTGTGGACTCGAAACAAAGTTATTTATCTGAGTGGTTGAATCTGCTGAGATTGATTGTGCTAGGCTGTATTTACTATTTACTACGAGTATAAAAAAGGTCATCAGGATAATAAAAAATCCATTAAATCTTCTTTTTTTATTTTTTTTCTTTCTGATGGATGGAGTTTTTTGGCAGACTATACTCGAATTCTCATATGGATAAGCAAACAAGAAAAAAGATAACATAAAAATATACTTTAGAGGCGTAATTGAAGGCTATCAAACAACTTATAATATAGAAATAAGCCTTCAGTTCTACCAATGAACTTGTGGATGGTTTCATAAAAGACTCATCCTTAGTGGTTTATTAATATCACGGATTCGTGAAAATCACCCACAAAAGATATTGAGCGATGTGGCCTGACCAATTTATGAACGCATGGATAAACGTACATTTATCACCTAGACTATTACCGGTTATAACCAAACTAAAAATGAGCTTGTAATGGCAAATGCTGGACACTGTAAGCCTATTCTACTTCAGGATGGGAAAGCTCAGTTCCAAGAAACTCCTGCCCCAAGATATCCACTTGGAGTAATGGAAAAGGTGGCTTATCAGTCTTCTGTTGTAAAAGTAAAAAAGGGTGATGTCTTTTTATTATATTCAAATGGTCTACCAGAAGCAGTCAATCAAAATGGAGAGCGCCTAGGTTTTGAAACTATTCCAAAAATGTTGGAAGAACTCGATACACAGCAGCTTAGTGCTAAAAAAATAGCACTACATTTTAAGTGATTTGTACTAAAGTACAATAACTATCAATTTTTTGACGACACAACCTTAATCTGTTTAAAAATATCATAGAACAATTATGGCAGAAGAAAACAATTTGGAATTCAATTTGCCTCCGCAGTTTGAATCTATAACAAAAAACATAAAGTGGATAATTATTATCTTTATTGGCCTATTATTAGGAAGTTCTTCAATCTTTACGGTTCAGCCGGAAGAAGTTGGAGTTATTACTCGATTTGGTGAGTATCAGAGAGAAGCTGCTCCAGGCATAAACTTTAAAGTTCCTATAATGGAGCAGCGTATATATGTTCCCGTGCAGCGGCAATTAAAGCAAGAATTTGGCTATCGTACTGCATCTGCTGGTGTTAATTCCACCTACAGAAAAGTAGGCTATGAGGGAGAATCCTTGATGCTTACTGGGGATTTGAATTTAGCCGATGTAGAATGGGTTGTACAATACCGAGTAAATGACCCTTTCAGTTATTTATTTAAAGTTCGAAATGCCGATGAGACACTAAGAGATATCTCAGAGGCTGCGATGCGCCAAATTGTTGGTGACCGTACTGTAAACGAAGTACTAACCGTAGGGCGTGCTGACGTTGCCTCACAAGCAGAAGCAATAATTCAGAAGCTTTGTAATGAATATGAAATCGGCCTTACTATTGAGCAAGTGGTGCTTCAGGATATAAATCCACCAGATCCTGTAAAACCCTCTTTCAATGGTGTTAATGAGGCTCAGCAGCAACGTGAAACATTAATTAACCAAGCTCGTGCAGATTATAATCGGGTAATTCCACGAGCAGCTGGTGAGGCTCAGGAAACTATTCAAAAGGCAGAAGGATATGCTCTAGACAGAGTAAACAGGGCGCAAGGGGAAGTATCTCGATTCAACGATTTATATCAAGAATACATCAAAGCTCCAGAGGTAACAAAACGGCGAATTTTCTTAGAAACTATGCAGGATGTTATCCCAAACATGGGGCAGAAAATAATTACTGACGATGAGGGTAATTCAGTAATTCCGTTACTGCAATTACAGATGGACGGAGCACGTCAAAAGAATAACAACAATAATAACTAAGAGGACCGACATGAAAAATTTCTCAAAAATAGCTACGACTATCCTTGCATTCTTAGTAGTGATTGTTATAAATAATGGTTTTTATATTGTAGATGAAACCGAACAAGTTGTGATAACACAGTTTGGTAATCCAGTTGGTGAGTCTGTAACAGAACCAGGTCTTAATTTTAAAGTACCTTTTATTCAAACTGCGAACTATTTTGAAAAGAGATATCTGGAATGGGATGGTGATCGAAATCAAGTGCCAACCAAAGACAAAAAATTCATATTTGTGGATACCTATGCGCGTTGGCAAATTACTGACCCTCTGCAATATTTTCAGCGATTAGGGGATGAGCGTGGTGCTCAATCACGTCTGGATGATATTTTAGACGGTGAAACTCGAAATGCTATCGCCGCCCACAATCTTGTTGAATTAATTAGATCTACAAATCGAGAGCCTATATCAGAAGGTATCATTGCCGATATAGTAACTGATTCATTAGAGGTTATCCAGACGGGCCGAGACGTGATTCAAGAACAAATCCAAGAATTAGCGAATGAACGCGCTTCAGATCTCGGAATTGCAGTGTTGGATTTTAGATTTAAACGAATCAATTACGTGGAGGAGGTTCGCCGAACTGTCTATGATCGTATGATATCGGAAAGAAATCGAATAGCCGACAAATTTAGATCAGAAGGTCAGGGTGAGTCCTCTAGAATAAATGGTGAAAAGGAGCGAGAATTGTTACGTATTCAATCTGAAGCCTTCAGGGAAGCAGAGACAATTCGAGGTAAAGCAGATGCAGAAGCAGCAGCAATTTACAATCAGTCGTACAATCGTTCACGCTCGGCAAGAGAGCTTTATGATTTTACCAAGACTATGGAAGCTTATATTAGCACTATTGATAAGGAAACCTCTCTTATTATATCCACGGACAGCGAGTTTTATAAGTTTCTAAATACTATAGATCAGTAGTAGTTTACTATGGTTTGTTAGGCGAGGATCAGTCTCATTAAACTTAATACAATCAAAAAAGGCGCCATCTTAACTGATGTGTGCCTTTTTAATTTTTGATATTCTAGCCTGCTGAGCGTGGGCTAGTAGAAGTTAGCCGACACTCACGGATTCTCTATATGGGTCAAATGACATATCTAATAATTCACTTAGTATCAATTTAGAGTTTTTTGTAGAGATGACGGCGCCAAGTTTAATAAGAATGCTATACAGACCAGTGTGAACTCGGCTAGTATATAGAAAGTGTTTAGAACCCCTAACTTCATTTGACAACGGCGCTTCTTTTGTAAAATGCCTTATTTCATTATCAAAGTCAGGGTTGCTGAAATCAAAAAAATCATATCGATAGGGTTTTGAAAACATAATCCCATAGTTTCGAGCGAAATTATAATACTCATCTTCTTTCGATTGAACTCTCGCATTTGGGTTAATGACTTCTAGTTTCTTGTATAACTCTCGAATGGCCTCTTCATCATCACCCAGGTGACAAGGCAAGAGTTTAAGGTAATTTGTGAAGAATTCGTCAGGAAACAACTTAACACACCCGAAATCAATAATTCCCAACTTACCGTCATAGGTAAATAAAAAGTTTCCAGGATGGGTATCGGCATGAACGTATCCTCCAATCCGTAATTCTTCATGAAAGAATTCCCAAATTAGTTGTCCGAAATGGTTACGCTCATCTTGAGAAGGTTCTTCCTTTAAAAAATCACCCAAATGACGCCCTTCAAGAAAACTCATACACAAAATTCGTTCTGTTGAGTACTTCTGTATCCAATCAGGTATAAGAAAATGCTCATTCCCAAAACGCTCTTTGAAGGCCTTGATTTGTGCTCCCTCATGTAGGTAATCGGTTTCAATAAGAAGAGTTGAACGAATCTCATCAAAATAAGGGTCAATAACCTGACCTTTTTTGATAATTCTGCGAGCTAAAGATTTTGCAACGACCATATCCGAATCAATGGTTTCTCGAACATTTGGATATTGAATTTTGATGGCTACTTTTCTGCCGTCTTTGAGCACGGCTTTATGCACTTGTCCGATAGAGGCGGCAGCAAAGGCATCCGCTTCAAAATGTGCAAAAATCTGCTCTGGATACTCACCCAATTCTCGTTTTATAATGGCTCGCACTAACGCCTTGTTAATGGGGGGAACACTATATTGAGCTTGGGTCATCACCTCTGCAAATTCTTCAGGCAAAAAGCCTTGATCCATGCTCATCCCTTGAGCAATTTTGAGTGCTGTACCTCTTAGTTTGGTAAACTCTTTAAATACCTCACGAGCATTTTCAGAATGGAACTCTTTTGCACTCTTTTCTTTCCCCGTTATTCTCTTTTTGAGATAGCGCTGAGCGTAATTCGTGCCTACTTTCAGCCCGGTTTTAGCTATAATTCGACCACGTTGAAATTTGGATGATGGAAAATCGCTCATGACTTATGCCTAAAAGTAATGTTTAAGGTCGAATATAAGTATTTACTGAAGTCAAGGCCTTTATCGATTAATTCACTATATAAAACGTCTTCAAACAGACTACAGGCTTTATCAACCAATCCAATTGTTCGTTCTTTACTGGCTGATGTATCACGTATCCAAAATTCTATCAGTGCAATAAATTGTGTGGTCATCCAACGGTAAAGCAGTGGACGAGTGACCAAACCCGCCGTGATAGATAAATTACCGTCGCGAGTTAAAAAGTCTTTATAAACCGCAGAAACTTCATCAGCAAAATCACTTTTTACTCCCTTGCATGCCACTAAACGAGTGAATGTATCTTTAACAAAAAGCTTGTGGTCTGTAAACATCTCTAGCATGGTATAAATGAAGTTTCCTAATTTTTCACTAATCACTAGCCGATGAAAGTCATCAATTTCGTCGATCATTGCCCAATATTGAAAAACCATCGATGGATATGCATAGGCGAGCAGAGCATCTTTAGCTGGGAAAAGTTCAAATATCTGTGATGCACTCATTTCACTGGAGTTAATCAGATCGCGCATACTTAGTCTACCTTTTTTCTGGTATAACTCAGCGGCCAATAAACTTAACTCAATTTTGGATGTAATTTGATCCATATTTTTTTTTCCCATATCCGCTCTAAGTGAATTTTTTTTTGAACAGGTGTATAACTGCCAGCGTGAATGATTATCTGAGTTCTTTAGTTAAGATGTACTCAATTTTCGTTTACTTTTTATATAAAATTACCAAACAGTTGCAATGTTCGCTTCGTTCAAGCATTTGATTAAATTTCAAGAAAAATCTAACCATTCAATGAGTTCACTGATTTATGAAAAAAGATCATCGACGTGACGCCTTATTTTTGACTCTATCAGGGATCTTTTTGACCTCTCTTGTATTAGGTAATGTCATTGGAACTACCAAATTCGTAACAATTTTTAGCCTAGAATTACCTTCCTGGTTGGAAGCTTTAACACCTGACCTTATTAGGAACGGTAGTATCTACACTATGAGTGTGCCGGCAGGGGTAGTTGCTTATCCATTTACTTTTCTTGCAACTGATTTAATCAGTGAACTTTTTGGACGTAAACGAGCTCAAATGTTGGTTTGGGTCGGTTTTGGAATGAACGTCTTTATGCTGTTACTCATGAGTATAAATCACTGGCTACCCAATTCTGTCGGAGTAAGTGGAGGGCTAGATTTATTTGAAGGAGTATATCAATTCATGGTCGGTAATACCATAGCTTCCATGATTGCTTATTTAATTGCCCAAAGTGTAGATGTCCGATTGTACCATTTTTGGAAGCGTTTAACAAAAGGTAAACATCTTTGGCTTAGGAATAATGCTTCAACAACGGTTAGTCAGCTAGTAGATTCAACAGCTATCATTACCATTTTATACATAGCGGGCAATCTAGATGATGCTATTGATGATGCGGGTGCTGTCATTATACTTATCCTCAATTCATACTTATTTAAGTTCTTTTTTGCTTTATTTGATACTCCATTTATGTATTTAGGTGTACGTTTGCTAAAGAATTATGATGAAGATAGAATTGAATAGTCAAGAATGAACTTACTATTCTTTACATGCCAAGTATTTTTCAGAAAAAAACTGGAAATAAATTTGGCATAGTACTCTACTTCTTTTACGATATTCATCATAGAAATTGTATGGTAGAAGCCCAACTGAATCCGTACATTTAATTATGTTTGTTCAAATAAATCAAAGAAAGGAAATACCATCAGGTAAATATTTAATTCAGAGAATATTGAATCTCACTCATCTACCTATTGTATGTGTAATATTTTGTTGGGTTTTATCATTGAGTTTGAAATCCACAAATGCACAAGTAATTGATGAGTGGCGGGTTTATTCCTCCTTTTCCACTGTCAATGATATTATTGTGACTGATCAAAATTATAGATTCGTTGCAACTCAGGGGGGACTGGTTATTACAAATTCAGTAGGAATCAGTAGCACATTAACAACTATGGACGGTCTTCATCGTCTGGATATTCAAAAGCTAGCCTATCATTCGCCATCAAAGCAATTATTTTTAGGGTATATGGATGGCGCAATTGATGTGTATAACATAGAATATTCATCTATAAAAACCATTACGGACTTACTTAGAGTTGATCAGTACCCATCAAAATTTGTTCGTGATTTTGTTATTCATAATGATATTCTATTTGTAGCTACAGATTTTGGTATTATTGAGTTTAATATAGATGACTTATACGTGCAGCAAAGTTATATAGGACTAGGTAATCTTGCTCGTGGTACACCAATTTATGCTTTAGATATTTTTGATGACGAGTTAATAGCTGCTACATCGCAAGGAGTCGTCAGGGCTAATTTGAACGATAATTTGCTACTTAGTGAATCTTGGATCGTATTTACTACAGTCGACGGTCTACCTTCAAATTTTATACAAGATGTTTGTTTTTTTAATAGTGGGGCATATGCTGTTGTACAGGAGTCACTATATTACTTCAATGGTGTTGTTTGGTTAAAAGAAGAAGGAGTAAACTATCTTCAATCATTAGATGTCGTACACCAGCGAGACGGCCAAGATCTTATGTTGATTTTTAATAACAGAATAATGCGTCGATCAACATATACATCTACCAAGATATATAGGGTCGAAAATGTTCGGGGTATTCGTACTAGTACTATACTATATGATCAATTGCTGATGGGGACGACTGATTTGGGTTTATTGGTATTTACTAGCCCATCAGATTGGGATCAATTTATACCCATTGGGCCCTATACTAATTTTTTTACTGGGTTAGATTGGTCTGATGGGCGCTTATTTTCTGCGACCTCTAATAATGTTACAGGTAACAGAATCATTGACCGATCAAAAGGTTATTCTTTTTTTCAGGATAGTTCCTGGATAAGCTTTAACGCTCAAAATACTGAATTGTTAGATCAAGAGAACTTCAAACAAGCCTTTACAACAGCTCAAAATAGTTCTCATTATTTTGTTGGATCTTGGGGAAGTGGAGTAGTTAAGCACAACAAAACAACCAATGCGATACAAATATATAATGCATATAACAGTACTATCCGGGGTTGGGAAGCTGATAATCCGGAGTATACGGTAATTTCTGGTTTATCTGCAGATAGTAAAGATCAGGTTTGGCTGGTTAGCCGGTATGGATCCGAACCGTTATATGTTTATGAACCAAATCAAGATACTTGGTTAGCTCATGCAAAAAATTACGCAGTGAATACACTTGATGAATATGTTAATTTATTCATCGACTCAAATGATTATAAGTGGATTTCCCTTCAAAGTTCAACTGGTGATGGAACGGGTCTATTAATACTTGATACCAATGATCCAATTGATCTTCAAGACGACCAAGGAGTTAAACTGACTACATCTGCAAGTAATGGTAATTTACCGCATAATAAAGTTAATGCCTTTTTGGAAGACAAGAATGGGGAAGTGTGGATTGGCACGGCTAGGGGGATTGCTCGCTTTCTATTCCCTCGGTTTATTATAGACAGTCAACGGTCATCTGAACGTCAATCTCAGTGGTTATTAAATGAAGATACCTCGGCTTTCTCGAGGTATTTATTACGTGATATTAATGTTAGTGCTATGGCAGTCAATGGCGCTAATCAGAAATGGATTGGTAGTATTAATCAAGGATTATGGTTATTAAATGAGGAAGGGACTACTATTCTTGAGCGTTATACTGAAGAGAATAGTCCATTAATTTCAAATAATATTTTGTCCATTGCTATAAATGAAGAATCAGGCGAAGTATTTGTAGCAACCGATAGGGGATTAGTAAGTTTTATTGATATAGCACAATCTCCAAAAGCTAAAATGGGATCATTAAAGGTCTATCCTAATCCCTTTTTGTATGATCAACATGAGCGAATCATAATTGAAAATTTAAGCCAATCTACACGGATACGAGTACTTAATTCGGGTGGGAATGTAGTGCATGAATTGCAAGCTAGTGGTGGTCGTGCGCAATGGGACGGGTATAATTCAAATGGTCAAAAGTTTAGTAGTGGGGTTTACTTCTTAGTGGCCTGGGATGTGAGCGAAGGTGAACGCGGCATTGGTAAAGTTGTTATTATACGATGATATGAAACAAGAATCGCCGACAGATATCTCAAGTTTAAAAGAATCAGCGGATGCATTAATATGGGAAAATGCATCTAAGCAGTTGGATTTAAGTGTTGTAATTATCCATTACCAGACCCCAGAATTGCTCAAAAAGGCAGTTGAATCATTTAACCATTTTTACCCCGTAACCCCTTTATATGTAGTGGATAATGGGTCAGACTCGGACATTGTAAATCAAGTCCAGGAGTGGATTGGCACACAATTGAACACCCAATGGATTCCTCTACCGAATAATATATATCACGGGCCAGCTATGGACTTTGCAGCACGAAAGATAGTAAAATCGAAGTATGTCTTTTTTTTAGATAGTGACACAGTAACAAAAGAAGGGGGATTTTTAGAAAGTGTAGTAGAGCTTTTGGAATCCGATGAGAAAAATTATGCTGTAGGAATGTTTAATAGGGTGAATAAACGAGGATTTAGCACTAAAAAATCAACAGGTCAAATTATTTTACAAACACCTTACATGGTAATAAATAGGGCATTATATCTCCGGTTCTCTCCTTTTGTACATCATGGGCAACCTACTCTTCAAAATTTCAGAGAAGCCTGGTTAAATGGATTTCGGTTAGTAGATTATCCGATGAATAACAGCATTGACCATCTCTGGCGCGGGACTGCCAGAAAGACTGGATATGGCTTAGGTTGGCGGGCAAAGCTAGAGTACCTACTCAATAAGATTGGGGTCTAATGGCTAAAAAAATTGATATAAGCATCGTAATTGTAAATTATAGAGTTAAGGAATATGTCTCGAACTTACTCAGCTCTATTTACAAGGCAGCACGTCAATATAAGGTACAGATATTTGTGGTAGATAATGACTCTGGGGATGATTCAGTAGCTTATTTACGACAGCGGCATCCAGGCGTAATTTATATTGCAAACGAGGATAATTTTGGGTTTGGTAAGGCTAATAATCAGGCGATTAAAGAAGCTAAAGGAGAGTTTACTCTGATTATTAACCCAGATACCCTGGTCAGTGAGGATACGTTTACTGTACTTATTGAGCATATGAAACAAAATCCGGAATGTGGCGCTGCTGGCTGTAAAATTCTTAATCCTGATGGCAGCTTTGCGCCAGAATCTAAACGTTCGGTCCCTACTATTTGGGCGGCATTGACTAAGTTATTGGGTTTGCATTCAATATTTCCGAAATCGCGTTTATTTGGCCAGTATTATCTTACTTGGCTTTCGGAAAATCAACAGGCGGAAATCAATGTTTTATCTGGCTCGTTTATGTTCTGGAGAACAGAGCTGTTGCAACAAATGGGGGGCTTTGATGAACGTTTCTTTATGTACGGAGAGGATATTGATCTCTGTTACCGTATACAAGAGACTAGTTACCATATTGATTATGTTCCATTTACTTCCATTATTCACTATAAAGGAGAGAGTACAAAAAAGGGGGATTTACGCTATATTCAAATTTTCAACAAGGCCATGTATTTGTTCTTTAACAAGCATCACTCCTTTAGATATAGCACTCTATTTAGAGCAGTAATTTTTTCTGCTATTTGGTTAAAGACCATTTTTTCATTCATATTCACTCGTTTACGAGCAATTTCACAGATTGCAGCCGATTTAGTTCTGTTAAATATCTCCATTATTTTAGGTTTCTTAATTCGGTTTCAATTCAGTGTTGAAATATTTAGTGATCTACAGTCTTTTCAGTTTCTTTGGATCAATCTTTTAGCCTCTGGAATTTATCTATTTATTTGGGCACTTTTTGGTTTATATCAGCATAAAACTGACTCTATTTCCACTCCCCTAAAGGCTCTTTTATTTTCGTATTTAGGAGTAGCCGCTATTACATTTTTTGCACGAAATCTAGCCTTTTCCCGTCTGTCTTTATTAATTGGTTTTGGGGTTTCAGTGACGCTTATGATAGGTTTGAAGCTACTTCAGATAAATGCTAAACGGAATCAAATATATGCCAAAGGGCAAATAAAGAAATCGAAAATACTTCTTATTGGCACTCATTTAGATGCCCGTGAACTTATACCTAAAATACATGCTAGACCAGATTGGAATGTTGAGGTACTAGGTTGGGTCCAGATAAATACTGACGACGACGACGTGGGTCTTGAAATACAACAGGATATACCGAACCAGAAAACAATACTAAACCCTCTTGGGTCATTAACTCAGTTAGAAGATATGGTCAGAGCATATCATGCAGATCAGGTACTATTCTCGTTGAGTACTCTATCCTATAAAGAGATGCTTCGAGCTACTTCAAGGTTGCAAGGTCTATCAGTTCAGTGTAAGCTCATACCTGATAGTATGGACTTTATTTTAGGTAAATCAAAAGTAGATTATCTCGAGAGTTTACCTCTGGTTGAGATAGAACTTTCATTAAATAAGCCCATAAACCGCCTTGTCAAGCGAAGTTTTGATTTGGCTTTGGCTCTACCTAGTATTGCGCTACTCTGGCCATTAGCTCTTCTAGCAGAGATTAAACGACCAAAAGGTCAACATTTTTTAAAGCCACTAGCTAAGTATAAGTGGCATAATCGAAGTTTATTCTTACTTGGTGTGCTGCATGGACATTATTCATGGGTAGGCTCAATTCTTCCAGTTCAGAATAGTCATTCTAAACATTATAACGATCAAAAAGGGGTGCTAAAACCGGGTCTTACTGGCTTGGTTCAGTTAAATAAGGGGAAGCTTCAAGAGGGTCAAGATACAGAGCATTATCAGTTATATTATATGCAAAATTATTCTTTAGGTATGGATATGGACATATTATTGAAGTCTATATTTCAACCGGGTACTAATTGGGAATAGGTATCTCTAGAAGATAAAAATTTAAATCTTTGACTCTAATTGCGTAACCATATTTGGATACCAAGCAGCATAAGTACCTTTTTTGATATGTTCTCTTACTTCTTTCATGAGTAATAAATAAAACTGAAGATTATGTTCCGATGCTAAGGTCATTCCAAAGAGTTCATTACTTTTGAATAAGTGATGAACATAAGACATATGATACTTTTGACATAAATCACTTGGGAAATCTTCTTCTAAGGGTCTATGATGGTTCTTCCATTTAGAATTTCTGAGATTGACTTTCCCATGTTGTGTAAATATAGTGCCATTTCGGGCATTTCTAGTAGGCATGACACAATCAAACATATCTACACCGCGAGCGATGGATTCTAGTAAATTAGCAGGTGTACCTACTCCCATTAGATATCGTACCTTTTTTTTAGGTAACACATCGGTGTTTACATCAGTCATTTCATATAACAGTGAGATAGGTTCTCCCACGCTGAGTCCACCAATTGCTATACCATCAAAATCTTGTTCTGCCATAAATTCAGCGGAGGCAATCCTAAGATCTTTGTACGTTCCACCCTGTACAATTCCAAATTGAAATTGTTGATGCTCGTAAAGAGCTTGCGTTTCTAAGAATTGTTTCCGACCTCTTTTAGCCCATCGATGGGTCAGCTCCATAGAATTTTTCACATATTCATAGTCACTAGGATAAGGTGGACACTCGTCCAAAGTCATCATGATATCTGAACCCAAAATCCTCTGAATATCTACCACATTCTCTGGGGTAAATAAGTGTTCAGAACCGTCTAAATGACTTTTAAAATGAGCACCTTCCTCGTCTAAGGTTCGTATATCTGAAAGGGAAAAAATTTGATACCCTCCAGAGTCAGTTAATATGGGGCGGTCCCAATTTATAAAACCATGTAATCCGTTGGAAGCCTGTATGTTTTCGGTGCCAGGTCTTAAATACAAATGGTAGGTGTTGCCCAAAATAATTTGGGCTCGAATAGGGTCTTTTAAACGGTCTTGTGATACACCTTTCACTGTTCCAAGAGTGCCAACGGGCATGAATATGGGTGTTTCTATGACCCCATGGTCAGTAGTTAAGCTACCTAGGCGCGCTTTGCTTGTGGAACATGTATTGTGTAGTTGAAACAAAATAAAGGCATAAAGTGGTTTCAGTTATATATACAGATTAAAAATCCGTACTTTTTAAGGATTTAAATTACGAATCTAACCATCCATTTGCTTTCTGTGCAAAGATATCGCGAAGTTATATTGACGAGTGCCCTTGATTACTTGTTTTTATTAGCAAGTTGGTTCGTCTTTCATTTTTTATTCTCGGCTTATTTAGATCCTCGATTGGCTGATTTTGACTTAGCTGTGATTAGTGCAGGAGTAATATTTAGCGGTTATTGGCTTGTAGTTTTTATCTTATCAGGATTGTACAAGAGTTTATATTTAATTTCCAGGCTCGATGAATTTACCCAGGTAGTAAAGGCTGTGGTATTGGGAGGGCTGGTATTGTATGTTATTTGGGATCATTGGTTGTTTACTGAGGGCAGTACCCATCAAGGACTAATTTTTTCTTATTGGGTAATTATTTTGGCGGCTACCATTACCAATCGTTTTGTTATTAGAACTACCCAACGTTTGTATGCCCAACGAGGTAGGGGGCTGCATAGAACATTAATTGTTGGAACCGGGTCAAATGCTAAAATGGCCTTCGATGATCTTATGCGTAACAAAATTTTGGGCATGGAAGTAATTGGGTACATCCAAGTCAATGGAAATGATCCCGATGCTGAATCGGGAATTTATCCTGAGGATGTGATTGGGCAACTTTCTGACATTGATCGAATTATTGCCGAGTATAAAGTCCAAGATGTCTTGGTGGCAGTAGAAGCAAATGGTCGAGAAGATTTGGTTCCAATTATTTCTAAACTGGATAATCCAGATGTTCGTTTAAAGCTGTTACCTGATTTTTATCAAATTGTGAGTGGTCTAACCAAAACGAATCAGATTTTTGGTATGCCTATTATTGAAATTTCTCCAGAACCTATGCCGCTTTGGGAGAAAGCTGTCAAGCGATTGATGGATGTGATTATTTCGGTGGTTGTATTGATTGTATTAGCTCCCTTCTTGCTAATAGTAGCCCTATTTATTCGTTTAGGGTCTCCTGGGCCTGTTATTTTTCGTCAAGAACGAGTTGGACGAAATGGTAAACCTTTTATTATCAACAAATTTCGCACTATGGTACAGGATGCTGAACGAAAAACTGGACCTATGTGGGCAAAAAAAAACGACCCAAGAATTACAAAAATCGGATATTGGTTGCGCAAATTACGTATTGATGAGCTTCCTCAACTCTACAATGTGATTCGAGGCGAAATGAGTTTAGTAGGACCTAGACCCGAACGTGAACATTTTGTAGAGCAGTTTAAAAATCAAATCCCATTGTATATGCGACGATTACGAGTTCGCCCAGGGATTACAGGTTGGGCTCAGGTTAAATGGAAGTATGATACCTCACTGGATGATGTTAAAGAAAAAACCAAATATGATTTGTATTATGTTGAAAATATTTCGTTACGTATGGATATAAAAATTATTATTAACACAATAATTACAATGATTAAAGGTAAAGGTCAGTAAGCCAAAATAATTCCATGCAGAAACACCCTTTAATCATTATCCCAACCTACAATGAAGCGACCAATGTCATACGTATGATTCATACGCTTATGGCTTTGGATATGAAGGTGGACATACTCTTTGTGGATGATGGATCACCAGATGGTACGGCGGAAAGAATTAAAGAGCAGCAGCAAGCCAATCCAGACCGTATACATTTAATTGAGCGAGAGGGTAAATTAGGTTTAGGGACGGCTTATGTCCGAGGTTTTGAATATGCTTTGGAACATGACTATCAACTAGTTTGTGAAATGGATGCGGATTTCTCACATCCACCAGAAGATGTTTCTAAACTTATAGAAGCCGTTCAAAGCGGAGAAACTGATATTGCTATAGGTTCACGCTATGCCAACGGAATAAGCATAGTAAATTGGCCCCTAAGCCGTCTTATCTTATCGTATGGTGCCAATATTTATGCAAGATGGATAACAGGCTTACCAGTAAAAGATACCACCGCAGGCTTTAAATGTATCCATCGTAGGGTTATAGAGTCTATTTCTTTGGACCGAATTAAATCCAATGGATACGCATTTCAGATAGAACTTCATTTTAGAGCTTGGAAAGCTGGCTTTAGATTGCAGGAGGTGTCTATAATATTTAGGGAACGAGAAGAAGGAGTGTCTAAAATGTCCAAAGGTATTGTTAGAGAAGCTATTTGGAGGGTCTGGGCCCTTAAAATTCGGAGTCTATTTGGTCGCTTGTAAGGGACTATTGTCGCTGCCAACATTTACATTCTCAAAAGAAAAACCTGAAACAGACCAACTATAGAAATCCACTTTTAGATGCGAGGATTTGCTATATTTCGAAAAATTAAATTTGATTGTACATGCAGTATTTAGAATTTGAACAACCCATTGCTGATTTGGAAAAAAAAATCCAAGAGTTAGAACAGCTATCTTCGAGTAGTGAAGGAGTTCTAAGCAAGGAAGTGGAGAGCTTGAAGATTAAAGTGGAAAGCCTTCAAAAAAATATTTTCGAGAATTTAACTCGATGGCAACGGGTTCAGTTAGCACGACATCCAGAGCGCCCTTACACTCTAGATTATATTGATCGTATTTGTGATCGTTTTATTGAATTACATGGTGATCGATTTCATGCAGACGATAAGGCGATTGTGGGTGGACTTGGCGAGGTGAATGGCCAAACAGTCTGTATAATTGGGCACCAAAAGGGAAGGGATACCGCTAGTCGTACGTATCGCAATTTTGGTATGGCAAATCCTGAAGGCTACCGCAAAGCATACAGGCTAATGGATATGGCAGAAAAATTTGGTATACCTGTTGTGACACTGGTTGATACGCCTGGAGCCTTTCCAGGACTTGAAGCAGAAGAGCGTGGACAGGCTGAGGCAATTGCCCGAAACCTCAAAAGGATGGCTATGCTAAAAGTACCAATAGTGACTATTATTATAGGAGAAGGTGCGAGTGGTGGTGCTATTGGTATAGGTATGGGGAATGAGGTCTATATGATGGAAAATACTTGGTATTCCGTTATTTCACCGGAATCCTGTTCTTCAATTCTTTGGAAAACCTGGGATTACAAGGAACAAGCTGCTTCTGCTTTAAAGTTGACGGCCCCTGATTTGTTGGAAATGGGTATTATTGACGGCGTAATAAAAGAACCTTTAGCGGGGGCGCATCGAGATTATGATGCGGCAGCTATCGCTGTGAAGAAACAACTTATTAATAGTCTAAAAACTCTTTCGAAACAAAGTCCGGAAAAACTGATTGATCAAAGGATAGCCAAATATTCGGCGATGGGATGTTATAAATAAACGACTATGGTCCTATTCCCAGACGGCATACCCATTCATAGCTTTGAACATCGATTACGAAGTAGGTATAGTGAAACGGATAAGATGGGCTATGTGTATTATGGGCGTTACCTAGAATACTTTGAGCAAGCCCGTACCGAAATGATTCGAAGCATGGGTGTCCATTATAGCACCATGGAAAAGGATGGAATTATGTTGCCTGTGATACATTCCGAAATTGATTATAAGCATCCGCTTTACTACGATGAAGAGATCCTCATTAAGGTACATGTATATGCGGTGCCCTCCGTTAAGTTGGTTACCTATTATGAGGTGGTAGCCCAAGAACGAGATCAGCTTTGTGCGTTAGGTGAAGTGAGTTTGGTATTCATGAATTCGGTTACTAGAAAACCATGCCGGGCGCCCAAATATTTACTAGACGCCTTATGAAATGAAACAAATCTCCGTAAAGTCCGAAATTTCTAGTAGAGCTAATTTTGTACTGTTAACGGGTAGTAGTCTGCTAGCGGTACTTGCTTTGGGCCCTGGTTGGTATGCCGATGATGTATTAGCCCCTTTTCATTGGCATTATTTATTTTATTCTTGGGTATGTCATCAAGATCCATCTCGATCATTTGATTTCATGGGAGTTCAAATGGGCGTTTGCTCGCGTTGCATTGGAATATATAGTGCTTTTGCTCTTGGTTTTTGGTTAAAAGCTATTACAGCAAGATTTGAAATTTGGCCTCATAAAGATCTAGCTTTGGGCTTTTTATTTTTATTTGCTGGTTTAAATGGATTCGATGTATTAATAAATGCCTTGGATATTTGGACAAATACTCACTATTCTCGGTTATTATTAGGAATTGGTTTTGGGCTAATGGCGTCTATATTCATTACCTCTAAGGATAGTTTTTCGCCTATGTTATAACTTTGGGTAAAATATTAAGTTTTAATGCATTATTTTATACCTGTTTATAGAATACTTAATTAGAGACCTACGGGTGTCTATCTTTTTTGAAAATGAAATAAATATGCAAATTAATTAAACACACTAACAATTAAGATCAATTTAATGGCTAAAGAAATAACTCATCATGGCATGCCTAGTTATTGGAATGCTGTAACAACAGCAGGATTAATTACAGGAACAGTTTTGACAGTAATTCAATTGATAACAAGTTATATGACTATTGCTGGTTCAAGCGTAACTGGTATGACTATTATCGGATGTTTGATTGCATCAATTGCAGGTATCATTTCTAATTGGATGTATGCTAAAGGTTATAATTTGACATATCCAATTGGTAAAGGTGCTCTATTAGGTGTTTTTTCTGGTATCATTACAAGTATAGTCACCTTTTGTCTATCATTATTCTGGACTAAATTTATTGATACTGGGATGAATGAAGCAATTATTGAGGCAACCATAAAAAGTCTTGAAGATCAAGGACTCACACAAGAAGAAATAGATATGGCTCAATCATTTATTCCTGACCCTAATTCATTAGTAGGTCTAATTATAAGTTTTGCTTCAGCATTAGCAATGTATATTTTTATAAATCTCATATCTGGTATTATTAGTGCAAAAATATTTGCCAAAGAAGAAGAATAATCTACCGTTTATAATTTATTCATATTTAGGAGCTGACTCATAGAGTTGGCTCTTTACTTTTAATTTATATTTCTTACTCATGTCAGTTTATTATACCGCCATCTCGGACACTACCAATGGGTCTTGGTATGAGCGCAATGGATTTAACCTTGGCGTAATGGCAATTATTTGGGTTTTTCTTGCCTTTATTGCTTTTAATCTGGTGGGTGGAATAGTAGGAGTAATTGCAGCAGTATTTTTGGTGGACGATACTGCTAATATCGAGGCACTCATGCAAGTGCTTACGGAACAAACAACGGTCTTTTTTTGGATAAACACCACTGGGCAAATAACTGTATTTGCATTGGGATCTTTATTGGTTACTCGCTTGGCGGCTGATTCGGGCAGTAGGAGGCACTTTTTGCGGTTGCAAATTGACTCAGATACTTATAAGTATGTTCTTTTGGCCATTTTTCTTACGATACTTTCTCAACCAACAGTTGTTTTTCTGGGATGGCTAAATGCATTCTTACCGGTACCAGAGTGGATGGCTGAAATGCAACAAAGCATGGATGAAATGATCGCTAAATTGTTAGGCTCTGAAAATATCTTGTGGATGGGCCTTTTTCATATTGGACTGGTCCCCTCTATTTGTGAAGAGATAATGTATCGTGGCTATGTTCAGCGCTCACTTGAAAAGTCTTGGGGTATATGGACCGCTATAATACTATCGGGTCTCATCTTTGGAGCATATCATCTGCAAATCACCCGAATCTTGCCCCTTGCTGCGCTTGGGATTTTATTCGCTTACATAACCTATGTGTCTAATAGCCTTATTCCTGCTATGGCAGCTCATTTAGCGAACAATGGAGGTCAGGTTATTTTGAGTACTATCTACCCAGAAATACTTGATCAAGAACTTAGTACTGATACCGATTTACCATGGGTATGGATTTTGTTTGGAGTTGTGTTACTGATTACGCTATTAAGTATCTTACACAAACGATATTTGGCAAGTGTACCCACCTCATCGCCAAACACCACCGACTAACTAGCGGAGTATTCCATGTTTACCAGCCCCAAACCCAACGAGATAAAAGATTGGACGTGTATTTTAGAAAGCACGCATGAATTTGAAGTGAACCTATCTCATAATTTTTTGAAGGATTATGATATTCCCTCACAAATTCTATCAAAACGTGATACAGCGTATAGCTTAGTGGTTGGTGAAATGGCGCTTATGTATTTATATGTGCCCAACGAGTATTCCCAACAGGCAATTAATTTATTAGATAGTATTCCAGAAGTGAATCTGGATGATGTACTTACTGAAGAGTCATTAAATCCTGAGAATGTTTCTACGCAAAAAGCGGATGAACAATCTAAGCAGACAGATCTAGAAATCGAATAGGATGAGTAATTCACTCAAGCGAATTCTAGTAGCATTACCTGCTGCCATTTTATTTGTATGGATGGCATGGATGGGAGGGTGGTATTTTAAAACTATGATTATAGGAATTACACTACTCATTCAATTTGAGTTAATCAGGCTATTAGATGGAGCATTAACCCCTAGCGACTCAATTTTTCCTTATTCATTTGGGTTATTGGTTTTATTATCACCGGGACTTCCTTACGTCTTTGAAATAGGCTTACTTCTTTTTTTACTGTTTGTTTCAAGGCAAACATTTAGTACCTCTTCCGCTAGTATCCCAAAGCTGAGTTCAACCTTTTTTGCTGGCCTCTATGCACCACTCGGTATGCTTAGTCTTATATTGATTGATAATTTTGGGACAAAAATAGACGGGTTTATACTAACCATTATGTTGGTATTCATGGTTTGGGGAGCAGATAGTTTGGCTTATTTTGGAGGCAAAGTTTTTGGCAAACGTCCATTAGCTCCCACTATAAGTCCTAATAAAACTTGGGAGGGCTTAGCATTTGGGTATCTAGGTAGTGTGATAGGAATGCTATTAGTCTATTTTATAATGCCTTTTGATAAGCCTTTATCCCTACTTGAATTACTTCCAATGGCAATATTGGCAGCTACCTTCGGTCCCATTGGAGATTTACTAGAAAGCAAAATCAAAAGAAAAGCTAATGCAAAAGATTCCTCGGCTCTAATTCCTGGGCATGGAGGATTTTTTGATCGGTTTGATGCTTTATTACTGGCTGCTCCTGCAGCGTATGTTTACATTCGATTTATATTTTGATCGACTAATTGGGTTTTTGCTAGTTTGGTGTTTCCATATATGCTATAAATGATCAAAATCATCAAAACTCCATTTTTTGCAAGGGTAGCATTAGGGCCAGAAAGTAAATCAAATGCACCAAAACATCCACAAGCTGCTACCTGAGTTCCCTGGAATTTAAAAAATAAGAGAACAGAGGATAGCGATAAAATTAAGAGTGCAGATGTGAGATAGGACCAAAAAGCGTAACGGTTCAATACCAATAGAATACCAAGGGCTAACTCAAGGATGGTTATGCTAAGAACAATGATTCTTTTATACTCAATGAGCCAATAAATATTCATGCTTAGTAACTCAACTAAATATTGAGCATCACTGCTGTCAATGAATTTGCCGATACTGGATAGTATAAATATGGCTCCCACAAAGATTCGCACGCCTGTATGTAATGAAAATGTTAGATTCACAGCAGAATGGTATTGAAGAATTTTTAGTTTGTGAAAACAAATATAGTATGTTTATGATAATGTGTTTGATTTTATCTGGTTTATGTTGTGTAGTCGAATCTAGTTAGGTGATAATATTAGTAACCAAAAATAGCTAAGCTAAAGCAATAATTCATTAGCTTGATAATCTACCTTGTTCATTAAATAAACTACGAAAAGTATAAGGGGATAGGATGATAAAAATAGTAGTGAGTGGTGGTACTGGATTTATAGGTTCAGATATATGTATAGAGCTTTTACAAAAAAATTATGAGCTCATAATTGTTACCAGAAATCCATATAAGTATGAAGCGGATAAGGCTAAGAACTTACGTTATGTATCTTGGGATGATTCGTTACATGCAATTATGGATGAAGCTGATGCTGTCATTCATTTGGCCGGTGAACCGTTAATTGGTGGACGATGGACTGATAGTGTAAAGAAAAAAATCTACAATTCTCGCATACAATCAACGAGGAAGCTAGTCAAAGCAATGAATTCGTCAAAAAATAGACCTAAAGTATTCATATCTGCCTCTGCAGCAGGTTATTATGGAAATGCTGGAATAAATTGGTGCAGAGAGGAAGATTCACCTGGAGAAGATTTCTTGGCAAAGCTATGCGTCGACTGGGAAAAAGAGGCGAAGGTAGCCAAGGAGTTAGGAGTACGAGTAGTTAATCCTCGTATTGGAATAGTTTTAGGTCACAATGGTGGGGCACTAAAGAGTATGCTTATTCCTTTTCGACTAGGTTTAGGTGGGTCTATTGGACCTGGATCTCAATTCATGAGCTGGATTCATCTACGGGATTTAGCCCGTGCTATCATACATTTTTTAGAAGATGACCATATTGAGGGGCCCGTAAATATGTGTGCTCCTGAGCCTGTGACAATGGATGTATTTACGCAGATTTTGGCTGAAACAATGCATAGTCTCAACCTATTTACTGTTCCAAGCTTTGCCCTAAAACTTATTTTTGGTGAGGGCGCCCAACCAATTTTAGACAGTATTAGAATGAAGGCGGGAGTTCTGGAGGTCATTGGATTCAAGTATATATACGAAGATTTAGAAGAGGCACTTTTCGATTTAGTGTAGAAGAATCTTTGTTTTAAGCCTAAGTAGTATCAATTCTAAAAAAGTATGTAAAGAGGAATTACTAACAAGAAAACTTGTTTTTTATTTAGAGTATATTTGAATTATGAAAAACATCCCATTTTATATAGACGGTGTAAACGGTGGTTTTATGCGGGTTGAGGGCATCATACGCCTAGAAAAGAACGGATTATATTTAGAGTTCCAAATAAAAGACGCAGTGATAAAAGCATATAAATCGCCGATTAAAACCCATTTCTTTTCATTAGAGGATATCGATGCTATAGAAACTAAGGTAGGATGGTTCCGCACCCGATTATGGATTCATGTTCAGAGTGGGAAAATACTTGAGGCTATTCCTGGCAGCGATCTAACCCAACGTGTTTTTTCTTTTAAACGAGCGCATAGGCTTGCATTAGCTAATATGGTTTCTCAGCTCAATTTAGCACTTTCGGAACTAAAGCTAAAAGAACTTGACCAAAAGTACCGGACATCATAAACTAAAGTAAAAGACGATCTAGCCCTATATCTATTTTAGATAGCCTTTTTTATGAAGTAATTCTGCATTTAAAATAGCCCCACCTGCCGCACCTCGAATTGTATTGTGAGCCATGCAAACGAAGTTAATGTGAAAGAAATCACCTTCTCGTATTCGCCCGATATGTAAACTCATCCCTTTATCACAATCGGCATGAAGTCTTGGTTGAGGATAGTTCTGTTGCTCGTACAGATAATACAATTGAGCAGGCGAGGTAGGTAAGTTCAGATTTGCAATGGGGTTTGGATACTCTTTGAGGGTTTGAATTACTTCTTCCACCGAAGAAGGTTTAGTGGAAAATCTACAACTTAACGCTGCCATATGCCCATTAAGTGTATGAACACGAGTACAAGTTGCATCCACTGTAAATGATGGGCGTTCAATGAGTGTTGAGTTTAATAATCCTAATATTTTTTGTGTTTCTGGAGCAATTTTTGGCTCCTCCGCTGATATGAATGGAATGACATTAGCTAGAATATCTAAACTTGATACACCTGGATAACCAGCGCCAGATAAAGCCTGCAAAGTGGTCAAGGAAAGATTCTTAAGACCAAAACGGTCATGTAGCGGCTTCAGTGCGAGCGAGAGGGGTACTGCAACACAGTTTGGATTCGTTACAATCCATCCGGATCCGTCCTGACTAAAGCCTTGACTTGAAATTAGTGAGATATGGTCTGGATTGACCTCTGGAATTAGTAAAGGCACTGTGGGATCTTGTCGGTAGTTTTTTGCATTAGAAATTACAGGTATACTGGCTTTGGCAAAGCAGGACTCAATATCACTTGCTACATTCGAGTCCAGCCCAGAAAATACAAAATCAACAGAGCCAAGTGCCTCAGGTGTACACTCTTTAACTGTTAAATGAGCTACTTTATCGGATATGGGAACATCTTCAATCCAATTAACCGCTTCTGCATATGGTTTGCCAGCAGAGCGATGAGAAGCTCCCAAAGCAGTGATGGTAAACCATGGGTGCTTAGTCAATAGGCGAATAAATTTTTGCCCGACAGCGCCTGTAGCGCCTAATATTCCTACGTTCATATGTTTTTAGAGTGAGTGAAAGATAAGAGTATTTAGTATATGGACTTAGTTATTTAACTTATTCAATACATATTTACTTACTTAATAGGTAAAATAATATTTTTAATTAAAAAAGGGTTCTTAAATAGCCGAATAGAATTGGTATCTTTCCTTAGGTTCAATTATTAATAACAAAACTAGTACGATGTCGAATGTAGATAGTTTAGATACCATCGTGTCCTTGGCCAAAGCGCGAGGCTTTATTTTTCAATCCTCGGAGATATATGGTGGCTTAAGTGCGGTTTACGATTATGGACCTTTAGGCGTTGAACTAAAGCGAAATATCCAAAATACTTGGTGGAAAGATATGACGCAATGCCATGAAAATATTGTTGGGGTAGATGCAGCTGTCTTCATGCATCCAAAAGTATGGGAGGCTTCTGGCCATGTAGGGGGATTTAATGATCCCATGATCGATGACAAGCAGTCTAAAAAACGATATCGTGCAGATATGTTGATCGAGGATTGTATTTTAAAACTGGAAAAAGATGGAAAGAAAGAAAAAGCTGCTGAGATTCAAGAATTATTGGACACGTCTGGAACTCGAAAAAACTTGACAGAAGATTTATATGATATAATTATTGAAAATGAGATCAAAGCTCCGGACTCTGGTGCATTTGATTGGACTGAAGTTCGGCAATTTAATTTAATGTTTAAAACTGCCTTTGGAGCAACTTCATCAGAAGATGATGGAGTGTATCTACGCCCGGAAACAGCACAGGGAATCTTTGTCAATTACAAGAATATACTCGATACATGTCGAGTTTCGGTACCTTTTGGTATTGCACAGATAGGAAAGGCCTTTAGGAACGAAGTAGTAGCTCGTCAATTCGTGTTCCGAATGCGGGAATTTGAACAAATGGAAATGCAATACTTTGTTGAACCTGGAACCGATTCAAAAGCTTATGGATTATGGAAAAAAAAGAGACTTAGCTGGCATAAAAGTATAGGTATTCGAGAAGAAAATTTACGATTTTCAGATCATCCTGAAGATAAATTAGCCCATTATGCGCTAGCCGCCGTTGATGTTCAGTATAAATTTCCTATTGGTTGGCAAGAAGTTGAAGGTATCCACAACAGATCTGATTTTGATCTAACCCAACATCAAAAGTTTTCCGGTAAAAAACTGGATTACTTTGACCAGAAGAGTAACAAACGATACGTCCCTTATGTAATCGAAACCTCGATTGGGCTTGATCGTTGTACATTGATGGTTCTTTGTGATGCATATCGAGAAGAAAAAGTTAATGGTGAAAAGCGTACAGTTCTCAAGATGCATCCAAAATTAGCACCTATTCATGTAGGAGTGTTTCCGTTGGTAAAAAAACCTGGTCTTCAGGAAGTTGCCCGAAAAATTGAAGCAGAATTGATTGAAGATTACTCTGTGCGTTATGATGAAACGGGTTCAATTGGTAAGCGTTATCGCAGATTAGATGAAGCTGGCACCCCTTTCTGTATTACGGTTGATTTCGACACTATTGAAACAGATGATAAGGTTACCATTCGTTATCGCGATGATATGAGCCAAAAACGTATTCCAGTAAATAAAATAGCATCTGCCATCAAAGAGGGAATGATGGATTGGAGGCCGATTTAATCCTTATATTTTTTTATAAAGTATAGGTTTCAATCTGTTTTTACTCAACATAACTAGATTGAAGTAACGAAAAAAAATATACTCTTTATTTTTGGATTCCTATAACACCACAACCAACTCGTGGGCCAGATGCTCCTGAAGGCTGTGATTCTAGATCGTCTTCCCCACCATGAACTATTATCCCACGACCAATTATTTCATCCATAACTATTACTTCATCTATGTAATCTCTAAGGCCAATTCCATTTTCATTTACTTCCAAATTACCCATCGCTCCCATATGGCGTTTTAAAGATTTTGGAGAACCATGCTCAAACCCATAGGGATTTAAATGCCCTCCAGTTGACGTTCCGTCATTCGCAGTACAATCTCCGAATGTATGGATGTGAAAACCATGCTTCTCTCCGGTGAGTCCATATACTTCTGCTTTAACATGTACCCCATTTTCAGTTTGTTGAAAATAAGCAATTCCTGAAACGTTACTGTCATTTATGGGATTTATGACAGCAATTGCTTTATAAAATGAAGGAGTATTTCCTTCATCTTGAACTTTATCTACATTTGTACAATTAGTTGTAATTATAACTAGAGCAAATGTTATTAATATATATTTCATTGTTTTGATGATGTTATTTTTAATTACAAAAGTACCTTTTGACGAAATTCGTTCAAAGATTCTATTCCATTAATAAAGGTTTGATAAGCCTCTGGATGCTCTAATCTAAGTATGTTTAGTTTATTATTGGTAGATGATTCTACAAAAAGACTATTGGCATTTTTGAAATAAACTGATGTAAAAATACTTAATATTGCATAAGCCAATATATATATGGCCGATATACTAGAGACCCAAAGTGTAAGTGAAATCATTAGCCACCAAATTGGAAAGATTAGTAGCCCAAGCATGTATTTAGCAGTAGCATCAAAAGTGGGATCTTTAATTTTATTTTGAAGAATTTTTTTGATGGGTTGATATGGAATAATGTTGTTTATCCAACTAAATAAATAAAATGGGAATAATGATAACCAAAATACATAGGGTCTTTTTCTGCCATGTATGGTTTTAATTGAGATATCATGAGTATTACTTATCTGAACTACTTTTTTTCCCAATTCAATTAATTCAGGGGTTAATTGATTACTTAATTCTTTAACTTTTTCATTGATTTTTGTTGGATCTAAGTATTTTTTTTCGTCATTCTCTAAATCTGTAAGTATGACTTGCATTGCTGGATATTGGTCCATATTAGAAATATGCATCACAGTTTTTTTCATTTGATCAGAAACGTCACTTCTTAACTGATTAGCAGCTTTTCTTTTGTCTGTTTCATAGATTCCTTTATATTTTTTTACTGGGATAGGCTTACCATATACAATTCGAACATCATTTCTCGATCTTCGATGTTCAGTGTAATTTATACCCATTGGTAAGATTTGAAGATCTAACTCCCAATTATATTTTAACTCGGCATCAAAAGCGATTCTCGTAAACCCTTTATTAAGGGGTCGAATTCTTCTTCTCAAGTCATGACTCGCTTCAGGAAAAATCAACACTGAATGTTTATCTTTTAAATATTTAATACAAAGTTCAAAAATAGCATTATTCTTGGTAACAGAACTAAGTCCATCTCTTACTCTATACACTGGTAACATGTTTAAACTGCGAAGAAACCAGCTTATGAATTTTGTTGAAAATGCATCAGATCTTGTAAGAGCAAATAGGGTGCCTGGTACATAACTTTCGATTAATAATGCATCTATCAGTGCATTTTGATGGTTGGGTGTTATTAGAATCGGTTTTCCTTTTGGCAGATTCTCTTTGCCAATAATTTTTATATTTTTGTAAAAAAGTAAGAGTCCAGTTTTAACAACAATATATCGCCAAAAATTATACCATAGATAGTTTTTACGCATTTGAAAATAATTTTTTTATACTAGTTTTACCTGTGGACCAATACCAGCTCATTATGAAACCTACTATTATATGCCAAATTCCCCACCAAGCCGCAATTAATGCCATACCACCTAATGAACCAAAAAAACTAAAGATAAGTAAAAGTCCAAGTCCGGAATTCTGTATACCTGTTTCTATAGCTATAGATTTACAATCGGGTGCAGGTAGATTCGATAGTTTCCCTAAGCTATAACCTCCAAGTAATGCTAGGAGATTATGCAAAAAAACTAAGCCAATAACTAAATGAACATAACCCAAGAAATGTTCAAAATTCATACTAAAAGCGACTACTACAAAACTCCCAAAAAAAACTATTCCAAATCGTTTAATCCAACTGGTCCACTGCAGCGCATAGTTTTCTGCATAATGACTCGCAAGCATTCCCAATATTAGTGGGATACCTAAAATTAACCCAACAATTTGAAATACTTGAACTATGTCGACCTGAATTTCTCGAAGTATATCAGCTGTTGGAGGATATAAACTAGCCCAAAATGTAAAATTTAAAGGTGTGGCGAGGACAGCTAGCAAGGTGGAAATGGCTGTAAGGCTGATAGAAAGAGCTGTATTACCTCCTGCTAACTGAGAGAAAAAATTTGAAATATTTCCTCCTGGACAAGCCGCAACTATCATCATTCCCAAAGCAAAACTAGGATAAGGTTCCAACAGCCAAATAAGGACTAAGGTAATAGCTGGTAGAAATAAAAATTGCGAAATAAAACCCGTAATAACTCCATTAGGCTGTTTTGCTATGGCTTTAAAATGGGAGATTTTTAGTTCTAAAGCTACCCCAAACATGATTACGGCCAAAGATATATTCATAACCATAAGTCCGCCACCACCAATGTTCAGTTGAAGAGCATCTATTGTTTCGTTCATCGAGGAAAAGTACTGAATTACTAGCTAAGCTGCATAAATGCAAAACATTTCTCATTGGTACAAACGGGACAATTACTAGAGCAACTAAATGATAATTTCACGAAGCCTTAAATAGGTTGAACAGAATATGGATGAATTCCAAAACCTTCCTCTAATTGTTGCTGACGACTAACACTAGGCTCTTTCTGCAGCATCACCCTTGCTGTAGCAGCTATCATTGCGGCATTATCAGTGCAGTAGGATAAAGAGGGTTTATATATGGTAAAGTTATTTTTTTCCGCCATTGCAGCTACTTTTTCTCTCAGCATTGAATTTGCTGAGACCCCACCGGCCAACACTGCTCGAGGGATGGAATGTGTCTGCATAGAACGCTCTAGTTTTGTAATCAGCACCTCGGTAATAGCATGGCTTACGCTTGCGCAAATATTGTTAAGGTTTTGTGTTATAAATGCGTCATTTTTACTTTGGAGATAGTATAAAACACTGGTTTTAAGACCAGAAAAACTAAATTCTAGTCCTTCTCGCATAAGACCCTTTGGAAATTCATGGAAATAGGGATTTCCTTCCCGAGATAATACATCTATTTTAGGACCTGCGGGATAGTTTAGACCTAAGAGTTTACCAATTTTATCAAAGGCTTCGCCAGCGGCATCGTCTCTTGTTTGACTAATAATTTCTGGGATATATGGGTCACTAAGCTTGCTCAACTGGGTGTGACCTCCAGACACAGTTAAGGCTATCAATGGAAATTCAAGGTTATGCTCAATGGTGTTGGCAAAAATATGTGCATCCATATGATTTATACCCATCAAAGGAATTTGGTGAGCTAGAGATAATCCTTTGGCAAAACTTAAGCCAACTAACAATGAACCCATGAGGCCAGGGCCTTGTGTAGCGGCAATTAAGTCAATGTCTTGTATACTGAGTTTAGCTTCTGATAATGCTTGTTTGACTGTTTGACTAATAGTACGGTGATGGGCTCTAGAAGCGAGTTCAGGAACTATTCCGCCGAATTGAATATGAATAGATTGAGAGGCAATGATATTAGATAACACTCCAGTTTCATTTAAAACTGAAGCGGCAGTGTCGTCACAAGAAGATTCGATGCCAAGAATATTCAAGACAAGTTTACTTATCCTTGTCGTCTTCGTCGACTACTTCAAAATCAGCGTCAATGGCATCATTATCGTTAGAAGCAGTGCTTTCACCCCCATCCGTAGCATCATCTTCGGTTTCTCCGCCACCGGCAGCAGCTTCCGCCTCAGCTTGCGATGCTGCATAAATTTCTTGGGAAGCTCCTGCCCAAGCGGTATTTACTGCTTCCATGGCAGCTTCGAGCGCGTCTAAATCCTCGGCTTTGTGCACTTCTTCAAGTTTGGCAATTGCGTCTTCTATGGCCTTCTTATTGTCCTCTGAAATTTTATCTGAATACTCTTCAAGCTGTTTCTTTGTCGAAAAGATTAACCCATCTGCTTGATTCATCTTTTCTACTTTTTCGCGAAGTTTTTTATCCTCTTCTTCATGTTCTTTGGCAGCCTGTTTCATTTTTTCAATTTCCTCGTCAGATAATCCAGAAGAAGATTCAATACGAATTGTTTGCTCTTTACCCGTACCTTTATCTTTGGCAACTATATTGAGTACTCCATTAGCATCTAAGTCAAACGTCACTTCAATTTGTGGCATACCTCGCGGCGCAGGCGGGATACCATCTAAATGAAAACGACCTAAAGTCCGGTTGGCCGCAGCTTGGGCACGCTCGCCTTGAAGAACATGAATCTCTACACTACTTTGGTTATCTGCTGCGGTTGAAAATACTTGAGACTTTGAAGTTGGAATCGTGCTGTTTGATTCAATAAGTGGAGTCATCACACCTCCAAGGGTCTCAATCCCTAATGTAAGAGGAGTTACATCTAATAAGACAACATCATCTACTTCGCCAGTTAGAACTCCACCTTGAATAGCAGCTCCTACAGCCACAACTTCGTCAGGGTTTACCCCTTTACTCGGATCTTTTCCAAAGAATCCTTTTACAGCTTCTTGAATACAAGGAATTCGAGTTGAACCACCAACTAAGATTACTTGATCGATGTCGCTTTTCTTTAAGCCAGCATCTTTTAGAGCTTGTTCACAAGGCTTAATTGAACGCTTAACCAGATCGTCCACAAGTTGTTCAAATTTTGAGCGACTTAGATCGACGTTTATATGTTTTGGTCCTTCTTGGGTGGCTGTGATAAACGGAAGGTTAATGGTTGTTTTCTGTGAACTGGATAATTCGATTTTGGCTTTTTCTGCAGCATCTTTCAATCGTTGCATTGCCATTGCATCGGTTCTCAAATCAATGCCATCGGTATTTTTAAATTCATCGGCTAAGAAGTCAATAATACGTTGGTCAAAGTCATCACCACCCAAATGAGTATCACCATTCGTCGACTTAACCTCAAAAACTCCATCACCTAAATCAAGTATAGAAACATCAAAAGTACCTCCACCTAAGTCATACACCACGATAGTCTGGTCAGAATCTTTCTTGTCTAAACCATAAGCCAATGCTGCTGCTGTAGGTTCGTTGATAATTCGTTTTACTTCTAATCCAGCTACTTTACCAGCCTCTTGGGTAGCTTTACGTTGAGCATCATTAAAATATGCTGGTACGGTAATTACTGCTTCGGTAACTTTCTCACCTAAATACTCTTCAGCAGTTTGTTTCATTTTTTGGAGCACCATTGCCGAGATTTCCTGAGGTGCATATTTACGATCATCTATCTCTACGCGTGCCGTTTTGTCTTCTCCTTTAACCACTTTGTAGGCAACTTGCTTGGTTTCACCAGATACTTCGTTGAACATGCGCCCCATGAACCTCTTTACAGAGGCAATCGTTTTATCCGGATTGGTGATGGCCTGACGTTTAGCAGGAGCTCCTACCATACGCTCGCCATTTTTTGCAAAAGCCACTACTGACGGGGTAGTTCGTCCGCCTTCTGCGTTTTGAATAACAACCGGTTCATTGCCTTCCATTACTGAAACACAAGAGTTAGTCGTTCCTAAATCTATTCCAATTATTTTTCCCATTTCTGTAACTGTTTACTCGTTCGTTGTCATTAAATTTGTTATAAAAGCGGTGATATGCACAATATACCTGCCTCTATTGCACAGGTATGTGAGTGACTTCTTCATCGGTACTACCAATTGGAAGCTGAATTGTTAACACTCCATTTCGAAAGCTGGCAGTGATATTAGTACCATTGGCCCCTTCTGGTATAGCAAAAGAACGTATGAAGGCACCTGATTTCCTTTCACTTCGCTTATAATGTTCATTATCCGCTAATTCTATCTCTTTCTCTCCTTGCACGATAAGTACATCCTGCTTGCGAGTAATCGCAATCTCTTTTTTAGTGAGCCCAGGTAAATCCATAATAATGCAAAAGTTTTTGTCCGAAGTAATTAGGTCAGCTTCTGGGCGAAAATCTTTAGCCTTTGAGGAAGTAGGTACTACTCTTTCAACAAAATCGTGGAATTCTTGCCCAAATTTGTGAACCTTCTTTTCTATTTCTTCTCCTAATTCATAAAGATCAGATGTTCTTTTCATAATAAATAAATTATATAGTTAAATTAATTAAGAGCAATGACCGTACCAAATGCGTTATAGAAATGGGAATCTGCCTAATTGACCGACGAAATGTCAGATATTACATGAAAAGTTAAGCTAATACCGCCTTTAGACAATTAAAATGCAGTAAAGTAAATGGAGGGTGAAGGCAATAAAAGACTTAAAAATACCACAAATTTGAGTAATTTTTTAGTGGCTACTTTTAAAATCATTAATGCCTTAGTAGGTTCAAGTGATTCCAAAACTCTGGGTAGGAGACGGCTGTGGCTTCGGCATCTTTGATAGATGACAACTTATTCCCTTGTAGGGCTGCTATAGCCGATGCCATAGCAATACGATGATCATGAAAACTTTCAAATTGCGCGCAGTCAAAGTCCAAATTGGGGTTACCTTGGATACTAAGCCCATCGTCATATTCGACATAGGATGAGCCAATGGCATCCAGTAATTTAGTGATAGCCATGATGCGATCGGTTTCTTTGTGGCGAAGTTCAGCGGCACCACGAATATGAGAGTCTCCGTTTGCAAACGCCATAGCTACTGCTAGTATGGGAAGCTCATCAATAGCATTGGGTATCCATTCCTGAGGAATATCTATCCCAGTAAGTTCTGTGGTTTGTACTGTGAGCTCTGCAACTGGCTCGTCAAATTCTGAATTATCTTCGATAATACCGATTTGGGCCCCCATTTCTTTTAGTATTTGCAGCGATGCTATGCGAGTTGGATTTAAACCAACATTCGGGAGTGTTATGGCCGAATTGGGGACAATAGAACCTGCTACCAACCAAAACGCTGCGGCAGAGTAATCACCTGGAATTCGATAATTCTGTGCAGGTATTTCATCTGATTTAGAGGAGTAAATACGACGTGTTCCTAGGGCGTTTGTTTCCACTCGGAGTTGTAGTAACCGTTCAGTATGGTCTCGGCTTGGAATAGTCTCGATTACGCAACTCTCTTCCTCTCCAAAAAGACCAGCCAATAAAATACAGGATTTCAATTGAGCACTTGGAATAGGCAGGGTGAATTCCAAGGCTTTTAAAGGGTTTTCTCTGCTAATGTATAAGGGTGCAAATACTCCATTTCTTGCTAATATATGTGCCCCCATCTTTTCTAATGGGGAAATAATTCGAGTCATTGTTCGCCTGCTAAGACTATGGTCCCCAATAAGCTTTATAGATAAACCCGCACCTGTTAAAAGACCTGAAAGGAGTCGCATGGCCGTTCCTGAGTTCCCACAATCCAGTTCATCTGTCAGTGCGGATATCCCTTCACGTCCCACGCCATAGATGCTGATTTTATCGGCCTCTATTTCAACCTTTGCACCTAGATTTTGCACACATTGTAGGGTTGTTTGGGGATCTTTTGCCTGTGAGTAGTTGTAGATAGTGGAGGGACCTTTGTGCAGTAATGAAAAAATAGCAGCACGTTGTGCAATTGATTTATCTGGTGTAAGTACTATGGTCCCAGACAAGGATCTGGCGGGGGGAACCGATTTCGAAGACATAAAAGCTAAAGTGGCTAAAGATTTTGTTGTTCAATGAGTGTTTTTGCAGCCTGACCAACAGGTGAGTCAGGATAACGTTCGATGATTTCATTGAGCATACTAAAGGCTTCCCCTGTATTACCCAAATTAAGATGGATTTGGGCTGCATCATACAACGCAGCGGATACCCAATCATCAAAGGCTTCAAATAAAACCTTAACTTTTGCAAATTCTTCCAATGCTAGCGTATTATTTCCTTCTATTTTTCTAATGATCCCAAGTAAATACTGCGATTCAGCGCCTAATTCGGTGGTGTTGCGATCCGCTATAGTAAAGAGTAGATCATGTGCTTCGGTATAATTAGACTGTCCAAAAGTAACTTTTGCAAGTCCTAGTTGAGCATTTGCATTGTTAGGATTTATTTGAAGGGCAGCTTCAAATTGGTCTTTGGCCTCGACAAAATTAGACTGCCCCAACTTGGCATTTCCCATTCCCACATAAGCTTCTTGCTGGAAACGGTTGCTTATGGTTAGAAGGCGATTAAAGTATCTATTGGAGGCCTCATACTCAGCTTTTTCAAAATATAATAAGCCAAGAGAGGTTAGAGCACCAGGTGCTTGGTTAGACTGGGGGAAGTCACTTAGAATCAGTTCATAAGCCTCAATAGCTTCATCTTCTTCGCCTATTTGTTTATACGATTCTCCCAAATTAGCATAGACTTGGGGTATTAATTGATCGGAATTTGTCACGCGAAGATACTGTCTAAATTCTCTAATAGCTGTTGGGTAGTCACCACTCTGAAATGTATTTTCAGCCTGGCGGAATCGTAGACGATCAGCTGTGTTACTCTGGGGATTATCGCTTAGGAATTCTTCTAAAATAACTGATGAACTATCCATTTTGCCCGATGATAGTTGAGCATATTGAATACCATTGATTGCCTGTATAATATACGAACTGCGTGGATATCGATTGAGCACCTGTTGATAAGCCTCAACTGCCAACTCATATTTACCTGTATTGTAATGTGCATCTCCAATATTATATTGAGCTCGTGCAGCCCATTCTGTCCCTGGGTAGCGGTTAATGACCGTTTCAAACTCTTCTATGGCTTGTTGGTTATTCCCTGTAGTCATATAAATATATGCTATATTATACTGTGCTTGTTCACGTAGTCTACTAAATGGATAGATACGTAGTAAGCGGCGAAAGGTGCTCACCGCCTCAAAGGTTCGATTGGCTCTGTAATAAGAGTTTGCTACCTGAAACATAGCATAGTCTCCACCTGGTTCAGCGCCTATCGCTTTGTTATAAAATTCAATGGATTTACGATACTGTCCTAGAGCATAATAAGCATCACCTATGCGAAGTTGAGTGTCGGTATCATAAGGAAAGAGTGCGATCGGGGGGGCTTCATACTTTTCTAAAAAAGTTTCCAAAGGTTCTACGGCAGCTTCAAAATTTCCTAATTTAAAATAGCACCATCCTAAAGAGTATAGAGCAGCTCCCATCATTTCATGGGTGGGGAAATATTCTGTAAAGGTTTTAAATCGATTAGATGCCTCATCAAATTGATCCAATTTATAATAACTATCGGCGCTCCAAAATAATGCTTCAGCACCTAATTTAGCTCTCGGAGCTTCTGCATACACACTTTCAAAGAGTGGTTGAGCTTGTTCGAAAGCTTGATTACGGTGTAACACCCAAGCTTTTTGAAATTGTGCCTGCCTTCGTAAGCTGGGATCTACATTACCCATAGTTTCTGCTTGTTCAAAAGCAGTAACAGCCGAAGTATATTCGTTATTGGCATAAAATATTTCACCAAGAAGGGTATATATCTGAGCACTATTGCTCAGACTGTCTTGTTGGCGTATGAGATTGAGTAAAATGGTAATAGCCCCATCATAATTACCGGCCTCAAATGCTGAGATTCCCCACTCATAGTAGGCTTGCTCTACCCACATCCCTTCTTTATAGCGATTACCAAACTCTTTGAAGGTATTCATAGCTCGTTGGAAATTTCCAGATAGTTTATGGTTCACTGCCTCGTAATACAAGGCTTTCCGGGATTGCAGGTCATCGCCAATTATAGCTCTTTCGAATGATTGAGCTGCCCAATGATAAATTCCTTGATGGTGATACAGCCATCCCAATCCATAATGGGCAGGGGCTTCCCTCTCGGTTCCTTTGGTGAGGTTTAAGTAGCGTAAATAATCCTTAATAGCTTCATCATAATTCCCTAAATAGTTATGTGCCTCAGCCATTAAAAATAATGCCTTTGTGATGGATATATCATCTAGAAATATCATTTGAGCATCTAGTGCTTTAATCGCGTCCTCATAACGGCCCTGCTGGTAGTATGACTCACCCAAGGCGGTACCTACCCCACGGGTAACGGGATCATTGGGATAGCGTTCTTTTAGTAATTCAAAGGCAGTTGAAGTAGAATCATATTTATCTTCTGATAAAAATAAACGTCCGCGGGCATATAGGGCTTTAGCAGACCATTCTGATGAGGGATAGCTATCTGCCAATAACAGAAATTCTTTGCGAGAACCATCATAATCACCTGCTTCAGCCAAGGTTTCAGCTTTCCAATAGTGAACTTGGGCTGCCATATTGGAATCTAAACCAGAGTCCAGAGCGTCTTGGTAATGCCGAACTGCTTCTGAGTACTTTTCCAAGCGTATCTTGTGGTGGCCCAGTTCGATGAGAAGGGTGCCCGACTCAGTACTTCCCGGGTACTTTAATATGAAGTCCTCGAAATGTGGTTCTATGTTGGTTGAATCTAGGGCGATTTGACTTCGCGTCCAATAATATTTTATTTTTATTTCCAATGTGGACGACGTGGAAGATGACTCTACAAGGCTTTGAAGTTCTTCGGATGCCTTTTCAAACCGCCCTTGTTTATAAGCTTCTATAGCCGTATAGAATTTTTGAGTCTCTGGAGTAAGAAGGTTCTGTGTTTGAGCTAAGCTGGAACTCAGAGAAGTGGTAAATAACCAAAATGCCAGATTGGTTAAGGAATAGATGACCCAATCAGTCGTATTAAAAACGGTTGGTTTAGCATTAACTACCTTTCGCTTTGTTGAAGGTACTAATAGCTTTTGGCTAAATAGCTTAAAGTTCCAAAAGTCGAATGAGTTCATTGGCTCGTTCATGATAATCTATATCTCGCTGCAAATCTCTATCAGGAATGTATACCGTATATCCAAATCGTTCTAAAGTGGAGATGGCATTAGATACCTCTTCATTTTCAAATTTGATAGTTAACCTACAATGTTCCTCTTCCATGTTGGGTTGTTGCACTGTTATGGTTTTGACATGAACACCTTCGGTTTCTACCAATCGGATAATTTCACTAATCATGGGTTCCTTGGAGGGAATATGCACGTCTATTACCGTTCCTTTTTGGCTCACGTTTAAAAACTCGCTCAATTCCTCTAGTACATCGTTTCGTGTGCGTATGCCAATATAATTATGGTCATGATCCACTACAGCGAGGTGGTCATTTAACACATTGCTAAAGGCTTCAGCTGCATTGAAAATATGATCTTGCATACATATGTATGCTCCTTGTTGAACATCTTCAGGATAGGCATTGATGTAATCTTCTAGACAATTTAACTCCTGATCAAAATCTTCATCCTTTAAAAACTGTGCATCTAACATACCAATTAACCGCCCTTTGTCTGTGATAATGAGGGAGTCAAGTTGAGTGCGCTCTACCCAAGCTTTAGCTTCAGCTAAACTTGCGTTTAACTCTAATCCAGAAATATATTCTTCTAATAAAATGGTCATTTTATAATAATTAATGCAACTGAACTAATTGATTTACATAAGTTATTATCTTGTTTCAATGCCGTACTCTATAGTATTCAACATCTTGGATAATTGCTTGAAATCTTTTTCGTCAATTCTACATGATATGTGTACATATTCACCAGTGTATTTTTCGTTTTTTACATTGGCTCGTTGATGTATGAATGCCACAGCTCTATAGGCTTGAATTGGAATATCGAGATCCACCTGTCTGTACTTAGATTCAATTTTTTGTTCAATAGCTTCTTCAAGCTGGCTAAGTCCTATCCCTCGAACTGAAGATATATACAAGGCACTTGGATACTCAGCACGGAGCATTTCGTGTTGTTCATCATCAATACGATCTACTTTGTTAAATACTAAGAGAGTCTGTTTTTTATTCGATTTTAACTCTTTAAGAGTTTGTTGTACTACTTCTATATATTCATGAACCATTTTCGAGCTACCATCTACCAGGTGAATAAGAAGATCGGCTTCTCGTACTTCATCTAAAGTAGATTTGAAGCTTTGAACAAGATGGTGAGGAAGCTTTCTAATGAACCCTACAGTGTCGGAAAGAAGAATTTCTTGACTTTTTAGCTGGTGTCTTCGAACTGTGGAATCAAGGGTGGCAAAGAGTTGGTTTTCAGCAAAAACGCAGCTATTTGTCAAGGCATTCATAAGCGTAGATTTACCAGCATTGGTATAGCCCACCAGGGATACTCGAGTCATTTGATCTCTACTTTTTCGCTGAGTGGTACGCTGCTTATCGAGTTTTTCTAATTTCAATTTTAGCACCCCAATTCGCTGGCTAATAATTCGACGATCGGTTTCTATCTGGGTTTCACCGGGTCCTTTGGTTCCGATGCCTCCACTTTGACGTGAGAGGTGAGTCCAGTAACGAGTCAGTCGAGGTAATAGATATTGTAATTGGGCTAACTCTACTTGTGTCTTAGCAGCGGCTGTTTGCGCTCTTGATGCAAAAATATCCAAAATGAGAGCACTTCGATCTAATACTTTTGCATTGGTAACTTTTTCTACATTCCTAATCTGAGTTGGGCTTAAATCATCATCAAATATAATTGTTTTAACCCCAATAGCATTTATTTGCCCATTTATTTCATTCAGTTTACCTTTCCCAACATAGCTGTTAACGTCCGGTCTGTTACGCTGTTGGAGTATCTTGGCTACAGGTATGCCACCGGCACTGTAAGTGAGTAATGCTAATTCCTCGAGGTGTTCCTGCGCCTGAAATTTTTCCGAACTAAGACTATAAATACCAACTAAGAGTACTTTTTCTTTTTCAATATCAGAGTTTTTAACTTCGTCTAGCAATTGATTCCTTACGAGCTAATATGAATATTAAGACCAATAGAAGAATTTAGGATTGAAGATTCTTCCAATTAATTTTTGGCACTACTTTTTCGTCCACCTTCATGTGCAACTTAAGGGAAATAATTCTATTAAATTTCGAGGTATATGAGTGAGGAACTTCAATGCGCAGTTGATTAAAATATTCTTGTTCATGCGAATTAGGTTGCGAATAAGAGAACATATATAGAATGCCTTTGTCAGTAGGATGTTCTACATAATCAACTATATGATACCAAGGGATTGTCTGAGCTGGATCGTTAATGTTTTTTACTATTCCGTGGTCGGTGATATAATGCTTAGAACTGAGGTAGCTGGAGATAAACCACATGGTACCCATCCAAATATAGCCAAAAAAAATAGGGGAGTGTAGGCTATCCTGAAGAATAAATACTGAGGTAATCGAGAGTAGACTTATGAGTAATAAAAAAACTGTGGCAAAAAGTGGGTATCCCATAAGTTTGCCTGCTTGCCAGTCTAGACGCACCCCTCGTAACCTAAATTTATTACTGAGTGAATACACTGCCATTAAAGTCGAAGCGAATGAAAACACCACCAATAAACCAGAAAAAAAATGGGCTAAAAACTCATTCATATTGTTGAGGAGTATAATATACACTAACTATAGTTTCCAATATAAGAAATAAAAGGCCAGCCAATAAAAACCAAGTCCAAATTTCCCGTCCAAAACTAATAGCCTGTATTTCGGTTCTCAGCTGCTCACTACCAAACTCTTCTAGACTGAGATAAGGACTATCTGAAATTCTTGTTTCCCAAGTTTGCTTATCATAGGTAGAAAAAATAGACTCACCTATAGGTGATAATAGTGCTATATTTCGTTGGTATGTATCGTTTTTCAATTGAATCCAACCGGGTTCCCACTCTTGATCATCACCACTAAAACGAATTCCAATGTTACTTTGTTGCTCACGCGCGGTCCAAGTTTTATTACCTTGTACGAATATGGCGCCCGTCAAATGCCGCTCATCTTCGATTTCTAGGATGCTACCAAGTTCATGTTCATCTAAGCCACCCTGTTGACTTGAACTCATGAAAACAAGTGCTCGGTATAGTAGTGGTGGAAATATGGCTTTTAGTTGAATATTGGAGAATCCTGAGTCATAGCCTATACTTGAGACTAATAACTGCCCGTTACCAAAGGTTTTGCTGAATAGCAAAGGGTCTCCAAAACTGTTTTGGATTAAATTATAACCACCATGTGTTCCCGATGTATTATGCTGGAATTGATAATAAATTGAAATAGGATCTATCTCTAATTCCTCGCGTTCTTCTCTTTCAAAAAGGCCGTCAAATAACTGATGATTTTCAATGAGTTCATCGGCCTTTGTTTGCACTTCATAGCTACCATAGTTGCCAATCTGCCCAACAAATTGCCCAGCATTAAACGACGATAATAATCGGTTATAACTGGTTAATTGACTGGTTGAACTAGGAATGACCCACAGACCATGACCATTTTGAACCCAGGGTAAAAGACTGTTCACCAGTTCATCTGGAATTTGGGTGAGTCCCTGAATAAGTACAGCATCGAACTCCTTGAGTTCCTGTTCATCCCAACTATCAATTGTCCTTTTGATAATATTAAAATTACTAGAACTTGGATTTTGAGGATTAGATAAAGTTTGAATGAATAATTCTAGAGGGGATTGCGGACCTAAAGGTATGTCAGCTTCTTCTAGCCAAAGGATATTTCGTTTATCGGGAATAAACAATGATATAGTTCTTTTATTATCTAGACCAAATTCATCTCCCTCCAATTTTAGTAGCCCTATGTTTGATCCAGTGGAACTAGGAACTATTTTGAAACTAAGTGTTTTTGACTCATTAGCCGCTAAGCTTAAGCTATATTGCCCCACTTGTTGGTCATTAAATTCAAGGGTCAAGAATTGATTAGCAATGGGAATGGAGCTAGCATTGTGTACCTCTACAAACAGTTCCAATGGAGTGTTAATACCCACCAAGTTTGACGAAAGATTAACCTTGGATACATAAGTGTTTTGGATTCTTGGGTCTGCGAGAGCAATAATTGTGGTAGGTATAGTTGGGCGTATGGCCTGCTTGACCTCACTACTTTCATTCAATTGACTTAAATACTCCACCAATGGAGCGACGCTGTTTGATTGACCATCCGTTATGAAATAGATATTTTTTTGAGCAAAAGGGGTATTTTGAATAAGTTTGACTAGTTCAGCATATCTTTTGATGAGGTAATCACCTCCTTTTTGGATGCTTATTTCTTGCGCTCGTGCTCGAGCAGTAGCTGTTTCAGATAGATGATTGAACAATGCGGGGCCAGAAGTGCTTTGGAGTACAAATCGATCTCTGTCTTGTCCGTTATCAATCATCTCTAAGGCCAATGTCTTTGCTTGTTCTAGGAGTGGACCTTGAGGACCTATTCGGCTCATTGAAGGAGAATTATCGATAATTATAGCATGAACTACCGATGCATTTTGATTAGCTATTCCAAAATTATTTGGGGGTAAAAAAGGTCGAGCCAAAACGACGGCTAAACAAGCCAAAGCCAGCATTCTGAGTATCAATAATAGCCAGCGTTTTATTTCAACACGACGCAGGGTAGTCTGTTCTAGAGCTTTGAAAAATTGTAGTGTAGAAAAAGATAGTTTTTTGACCTTTCTTAATTTTAATAGATGCAGCAGTAGTGGTAAGCCTACAGCTAAAAGCGCCAACAAAAAAAATGGGTTCAAAAAACTCATTTACATTAAAATACCTTATGTTTCTATAAGAGATTAATGGAAGCCCTTATATTTAAAAGAAAATAATGAAAAGGATTGTTTGATATCACAGAATAACAAAAATAGGTAGATTTAGCTTATGCGTAGTTGGATTGGTTTAGTATTACTTGTGATCATGAGTTGCTCTGAGATAAAGCAGCAACATTGGACTTTTTCACTACCTGAAGATGCTCGATGGGTAATTACACCCAGTCAAGGTACAAGCCTTCAGCAACTAAGTCAGGAATCTTATATGAGACTACTAAATCCTGTATCCAGTGTACCATTAATCGCTTTGGATTTTATTCAAAAAAAAATATCTAATAATTTAGTTCTAAAAGCAGTTGCAATGGTACGGTCTACATCGACCCAAAATACCACTCTATGGATATTTGAAACCAATGAGGCATTAAGGGAATGGGCACCCTTATTTTATGAGCCACTCACTCAAAACAATTATCGTTTTGGTAAAGTTGTAATACATCGCTTGTTAACGCCATATGGTTCTTTATACGCAGCCAATTTACACGATTATTGGATTATTTCAGCCTATTCTGGGGTTGTTGAACGCTCTTTGGCGGCATATATGGGCAATGACTATGTATCTTCGAATTTCAGTGATTCTGGCTTGGAAGAGCAGGGTAAAAATAGTGGGCGAGCTAGTATGGATGCACCACTGATTTCAGCGGACCGTATAAAGCCAGCAGAACAATGGGTGATGCTCCAAAATTTGGATGAATGGGTAGAACAATTATTTCAAATTCGCTATCGTCCAAGTATTCAGGGTGCGACTAACGGATTATCGGCGGTAAAAATTCAAGGGGTTTTAAATGAAAACGGGGACGGCTTCGAGCTTAGAGCACAGCTTAGCCAGAGCGATTCAGCGACATCTACTTTGGTGCGATCACTAACCCATAGCAATCATTCTATTGAGCTTGATCGCTATATTGCCTCTAATGCAGCCGGTTTTGCAATTATGCATTATCCACTCAGATTGTCGCTCAATACAAAAGATGTGGCTTCATCCTCGTTGGACTCATTATTGCTCTCAGAACCTGAACTCTATAGAGGCTTGGCGCTGAGTACGGATGAAGAATTTGGAGTGGTGAGTTATGCAGAATCGGGGGTGGCAGCTACTGGGGAGTTTTTATTTATGCGTTTATTACAGACCCCTGAAATTGTTCAGCAGCAGTTTGAACAGTGGGCTGAACAAGGAATGGTGCGAAAAGTAGATCAGAGTTACTATGTGCAAAGTGATTTGATAGCAGAATTATTTGGCGGAGGCTTGTCTACTTTTGATAATTTTTATGTGAATTTTTCTGGGGATGCAATTATTTTGGCTAGTCGTAAGGGTTTAGTGGAAACGGTAGAAGCCGATCGTAGACGTCGGCGAGTTATGTATTATGAAAATCATTACCGAGAATTGTTGGATAACGGATGGGAGAATCGATCTGCGATTATATGGTTTTCTTCAAAAGATTTTAACCAATTCTTGGCCCCAATGCTAATGCCTGATGCTCCATTAGAGGCCTTGCTTCAGGGCTTTGATGGCGCTATGATGCAGATGCAGCGAATACCACAATCGAATCGTACTCGATTTGTGCTGAATACTTTTACTCTGGAAGGACAAGAACAGCCATATGAAGAACTGTGGGTATGGCCGCTAAGTGCAGATTCATTGGTTTCAACTCCTATTGCAGTGGATGTGGTGGGGAGTTCGACTCAGGAGGTGTTGGCAACTACTGTCAATGGTACAGTCATCGCGGTGGCTTTTGACGGGACGGAGGTTTTCCGTGTGCAAACTGGAATGGACATACCCGTTGGAAGTCCGTTGGTGTATGATTGGTATGGAAATGGCCAAAAAATTATAATGCAAGCAGCGGGTACTAAGATCTATGCGTGGAATACGAATGGATTGCTACTGCCTCAATTTCCGATTGATGTAGGTGAGGAAATAACCACCCCCTTGTTGGTCACTGATGTACTACGTAACGGAATTCCCGAATTGGTTATTGGAACGGCTGCCCGATCGGTGCATGTGTTGGATGGTCGAGGGCAAAATGTACGGGGCTGGCCGCAGAAAGTTAATGCGTCTGTTCGCAGCACTATTTTACATACCCAGTGGGATGGTGATTGGGCGTTGGTCGCCCACGCAGAAAACTCAGTTCACAGTTGGAATAGTGAGGGAGAGATTAAAGAAGGGTATCCCTTATTTTTTCCAGCTCCGTTATTATCCGACCCTTTTGTATATGACGATCAATGGAGAGGGACTGGGGCCGATGGAGTCTTTTATGGCTTCGATACTAAACCAATTTGGTCCGATAGCAGTCGTCAGATTTTACAACTTCAACAAGACTCTCTAAAAATTCAGGGGATTCCTGTAAGTACGGCGCCATTATTATCGCTAAGCCATTACCCTTCCGTATTGCTTAGGGACAGTATAGGTTTTTTTAGGAAAGATATATATGCGATGGTTAGTGAGAGCGGATCGGTCTTCCTATATACTGATGAAGCTAACTTAATAGCCAATTTTGCTATGGGACAATCTGCTACCTCTCATAGCAATCTACATATTATAGATATGGATGGAGACAATAACTTGGATATTGGATTGGCAGGTAACTTTGGCCGGTTATTTGCTTGGACGATTATCACTCAAGAGCGATTGTTTGACCTACCAACAGCATCTATACGCTATCCAATATTCGTAGATTTGAATGGAGATGGCCAGCAGGAGTTGGTGGCGTTAACTAGAGATGGACTGCGATGCTGGACCGTTAATCAGGCCCAATAGCTTTTAAAGACCATTTTAGTTGAATCCCAGCGTACCCATGCCTCATTGCAGCTGGTTGATAGTACCTTCCTCCAAATGCGTTGGTATCATATCCTAAACTGTAGGAACTGTTAGTCAGGTTGTCTATTGCTAGGTATATTCGAGAAAGTAGGGAAGCGCTCCATTGATACTCCCAACTCATTTGAGCTCGTAGAAGATGATGTGCATCCGCAAATACCGTATTAGCATCATCCAAGGGTAATTCAGACTGGTATTGATGAGATAGTTGCAGTTCAATACCTACGGGAAGCTCTGCACTTAGCTGATGTAAAAGTTGCGTTTTTGGGACTCCTGTTATCGCATTACCGTCAAATACACCTCGATTGTTTTGATAGCTCTTGAACTCAAAAGGGTAATAACTACCCGCAAAGATATAATCAAGTTCCCAAATACTACCTTCTATTCGTAGTTCCGCACCGGGTTGAGTTGTCTCGCCCGCATTTAAGAAAATCAAGGTTCCCCTTTGGGTTTGCTGTTGAACAATAGCGTCTTTCAACCAGAAGTAAAATAGGCTACCATCAATAAACCATCGCTTATTAAATAGGTAGGCACGAACACCCCATTCAACATTGGTGCCAATTTCAGCCTCTAGACCCGTGTTAACAGTACCTTCATTGGTGCGGATTTCTTCGAGTGTAGGGGGTGAAAAACCACGAGCAAGGCTAAGATGAGTGGTGAGCTCGGTGTTAAGTCGATAGTTTAAACCAATTCTAGGAATCCATTGTAAGTTAAATGTGCGATCAATGGTCCCCGTATTTCCATACCCATAGGCAGCAAAAAGACGATCAATAGAATATTGCAGGTCGTTCACACTTTGTGCAAAATGAATGCGGAGTGAAGGGTTAATTTGCCATTGAACAGAACTGAACACAAGTAATTGGTTTAAAGCTATACGATCGTCAAAATTCAAAGTATCGACAATGCCCATGTTATTCCCATAGTTTCTGGCATCGTAAGCGGCTCGGTGAAATTCAATTCCTGTATCCCATCGTAAGCGTGATTCTGAGAGTTTAGAAGATTTTGACTTCCATGACCAAAGCCCCCGAAAACCACCACTTATTCGATTGTCTACTTTATAATCTAAATTAAAAGGGTTTTCAAAGCTGGATGAGCTTCCAAATAAAGATATTTTTTGGTCCCATTTTTTCGTAAGGGCCCAGTCCCAATGAACTCCCGCTAAGATAGCTTCATGATTTATTCCGGCTTGAGCGTCCTCACTTCCTAAAACAAAACGGTTCCCAGGTCGAGCTTGTCGAGGGTCATCCTGGAATTGAGTAGCATTTAAACCACCTGGAATTTCATAGACCAGATCACTATGTACTACGTGAGCAGAGAGCGTTTGAGCAGTTTCCAAGACTCTGAATCGGCCGTTGAATTCTAAAATAGATCTGTTCATTGCAGATTGCTTTCTATAGCCGTCTAGTTGTGATTGCGCCCACTGAAGTCCGATTTGAGAATGTTGATCTTCTTGTAAAATACGACTGCCTAAAATTTGCCTACCAAAGGCGCCAACTTCGGTTTGATTTTGGATAGTAACACGGCTCCATTTTGTTTCCAATGTAGAGGACTCTGAAGTGGTTTCTTGAGTGGATATGTTGGGCTTATGTGATGTAGTCTCTGATAATAATGGAAAACTCCTAAAAAGTAAGACTCCTCCATTTCCTGCGCCATATAAACTCCCAGATGGCCCCTTTAATACCTCCGCTTCGCGAAACTGAATGGGATCTAGTAGATTTAAAAAAGTTGACCCAGTGGGCTCGGTAATAGGGAAATCATTCCAATATATTTTAACGTTGCGAATACCAAAAGGGGCCCTAAGTGAACTTCCTCGTAGGGCGATTCGATAACTGGCAGGTGCTCGTTCTTCAAAACGAAGTCCCGAGACTTTCTCAAGAGCGCCTCGCAGAGAATGTAGATCTTGAGCGCTAAAATCTGCGGGGTCTAGTATTTGAATGGCACCTGGGGTATCTAAGAGTCGTTGATTGTGTATGAATCCAATTACAAAGATTTCTTCGAAATCAATAGCTTGAATAACCGTATCTAAATAAACAGTTTTAGATGACGTTTGTGAGGTAGAATGCGCGTACGTAATAGAGCTTAATGTAACTACTAGCAGTACTGAAAAAATCCAACTAGTTCTAATAAAATCAAATCTTAGCATCATATAATTGAATATAGCGTAAATAAAACCATACATTACATACAATTGATAGCAAATAATCATTCAATCATTTGATCAAGTATATACAACATAATCGACACAGGCCTATCGGAATTTTTGATTCGGGTATTGGTGGGCTAACGGTAGCAAAAGCGGTTAAAGCAGTGCTACCAAATGAGGACATATTATATTTTGGGGACACTGCTCGAGTACCCTATGGAGTGAAATCTGAGGAAACCGTACGTGCTTATGCCCTTGAAATAACAAAGTTTTTGATGGATAAGGGAGTTAAGATGATATTGATTGCCTGCAATACTGTTTCTGCGTCAGCAAAGGAAGATATTATACATAGGGCCGGAACTATTCCTGTTATAGATGTAATTAGCGCTGGTGCCCAAGCTGCTTCCGAATCTGGATTAGGGGTTACACCTACAGTAGGAGTAATTGGAACCATTGCAACGGTTCAGTCCAAAGCCTATGAGGAAGCTTTAATTCAGCAGCTTGGCTCAGTGAATGTAATTCAGCAAGCATGTCCTCTGTTGGTTCCTTTAGCTGAAGAGGGATGGATTGAGCATGAGGTTGCACGACTAACCGTAAAAGAGTATGTACATGCATTTAATGACTACCAGCTTGATGCCTTAATCTTGGGTTGTACTCATTACCCTTTATTTACTAATTTAATTGCAGATGTGTTACCCTTCAAGCAAACGCAAATTATAGATTCTGCTAAATCAATTGCGACATCGGCTAAACAATATTTGGAAAGACAAGGAGGTTGCAATACTAAGGGAAGTTCATTTAACTGTTTTGTAAGTGACCGACCAAAGCGATTTCAGGAACTAGCAGAACGTTTTTTAGGGCAACAAATAACCAAAATTGAAGTAGTCAGAGACCTTGACAATCATACATGATAATAATAAGGTAACAAGTTTGGTCTTATCGGTTAAGCCAGTATTTAGGATAACCGTTAAAATCAAACCTAAGGTACAAACATAACTTGATACAGAATTAATTATGATTCAAAATATTCATTGCAAAAAAACCATATTTAAAATGTATGTGAGAAACTACTTATTTGCATTTTTGTCGCTTTATATCTCCCTACAAATTCACATATTTTCTGCAGCTGAGTTAGTATATGCACAAGATCAATTAAGAGGGTTTGAGTTATATCAAGAGATGGGTACCCCTGGTTTCGTGCAGTATGAAGGGAGCGTAAATATTCAGTGGCTGCCTAGCGATCTAGGATATTTGGAAGTCGAAGAAGTTGACGGAGGCGCGGAATTCTTCGCCGTAGATCCTGAGACTCAGAAAAGGAGCCCTTTATTCTCTAATCAGCAAGTTCGTATGCTAACCAGAGCATTGGAAGAGAAGTATGGCGTAGAATTAGATGCTTTGCCTTTTTTAAGTTTTGATTATGTGATGCAAAATCAAGCTATCTTTTTTGTGTACAACGAGCAAGACCACCTATTTCATTTAGAAGATGTAACTTTACGTGTACTCTATAAGCCAGAGGTAGAGCGAGCACCTTATACCGACGAACTCATGCGGCGCATGGAAACAAGTCAGCTTTGGAATGGAACATACTCGCACGATTATCGATGGTTTGCTTATGTAAAAGGATATGACATTTATTTGGTAAACACTGAAACCAAGCAGCAAAAACGTTTGACCTATGGTAGCGAAGAGCAAATGAATGGCAGGCCAAGTTGGGTGTATCCAGAAGAGTTTGGTCAGCGTGATGCATATTGGTTTTCACCTGACAATAAAAAAATTGCCTATTTACAATACAAAGAGACTGATGTCTATCAATATCCAATTATTCATGAATTGGAGTTTGAAACAGGACTAGAGCTTGAACGGTACCCTAAGGCAGGAGAAGCAAATCCTACCGTGAACCTTTTTATTGTAGATATAGAGAGCGGAGAGTTGCAGCAGATCCCAACCAATAGCGGCCCTAATACCTATATAGTGCGCCCTATTTGGAGGGATAATTCTGAAGAATTAACCTTTCGGCGACTTAATAGAAAGCAGGATTATTTGGAGTTTTTGTCCTACTCACTAGACTCCCAAGAAGTCCGTACTATATTTACTGAGCAAGAGAACACCTACATAAATTTACATGATAATTTTTATCAGTTAAATGATGGTGAGCATTTTCTTTGGACCTCTGAGCAAACCGGATTTAACCAATTATATTTGTTTAATTTTGATGGCAGCTTGGTCCGCCAACTAACCGATGGGGAAAACCCTTTGGGATCAATAGTTCGTGTAGATCAAAAAAATAGACTCGTCTATTATACCGCATATCACAATATGGGTTTAGACGAGTACTTTCATGTGGTAAGTTATGATGGGGAATCAACTCAACTTACTGAACTCGATGGTCGTCACAGTATATCAATGAATGCTGCAGCAGAATACTATATATCAAGATCGTCTTCTTTTGAGCGTCCCTATTCCGCAAGTTTACACAAATCCGATGGTTCATTAGTACGTAACTTACAGAAATTAAATGTAGATCGAGTGGTTAAGCAAGGGCTTCAAGCACCAGAACAAGTGATTTTCAAGGCGGCAGATGGGCAGACAGATTTGGTAGGCTTAGTATATAAACCTACGAATTTTGATCCAACAAAAAGCTATCCTATTTTACTCCCTTTGTATGGTGGTCCCGCCTATCAGGATGTAACCAATGGGTATAAAAATGCCAATAGCTATCAGCGATTAGCTCAGCTTGGATACATTGTAATACGTGCTAATTATAGAGGTTCTGGTAATAGAGGTAAAGCTTTTGCTACATTACACTATGGTAAGCTAGGTACCCTTGAAATAGATGACTATGCGGCATTTGTTGCCCATATTTCCGAACGTTCGTATGCCGATGGATCTAGAGTAGGTGTATACGGACATTCCTATGGTGGCTATGCCACTGCTATGTTGCTGTTGCGTTATCCTAATCTATTTCATGTAGGAGTTTCAGGTGCTCCTGTAACGGATTGGAGAAGCTACGATACTATCTATACTGAACGCTATATGAATACCCCAAAAGCTAATAAAGAAGGCTATGATAATGGATCGGCTATGACTTATGCCGATCAATTGAAAGGAGATTTGCTCATTATTCATGGGACAACCGATAACAATGTACATCCACAAAACAGCATTATGCTTATTGACGCTTTAGTGCGATCCGATAAAATATTTGATGTAATGTTTTATCCAGATAATCGACATGGCATTCGTGGCGTGCATGGTGCACACTACAATAAAATTCGTATGCGCTATTTGACGGAGCGACTCAAACCAGAGCATGGTGAAAAGTTCTTAGACAAATACAACTGGTCAAATTAATTCACATTTCATTTATTGCCAGCTAATTAACTAAAAAGGTAGTCGGCAGTGGATTTTGTCAGGCTTCTAAAGTAGTTGGCTAGCGTTATTTGCTTAGTCTGAGCGTTTTCTTTTTTTGTCCTCCTATCTGTAGTGACTTTTAGAATGTATTGGTATCGGACATGCTGTCCAGATATCGTATAAACTCCCGAGCATGTAAATTGGTGACAGAATTATCTTTTAAACCTATATAATTCTTCTAAAACGGTAATTGGAATGGCTACGTCATTGTCTTCAAAGATTTTTTACCGCCTTATAATCGTAATAATACCGATGTATACAATACGAAAATATTCGTCATTTTCTTCTTGGGTATAAGCGTATGTAAATGTAGATGAATCCGTTCTTGGTCCACATTAATAAATGGAATGACCCTGCCATATGCAATGACTTAGCTAAAGTTAACACTCCGGTAAAGTGCTATGCCCATTGCGATTGCAGCATTCAAGCTTTCAGCTCCTGTACCCTCCTGCTGTATTCGGTAGTGAATAAATTCAGGAATTTCTTTTAAACGGGCCGATAAGCCTTGAGATTCATTTCCAAGCACCCAAACTTTAGGCCCATTAGGTAGCTCAGATGAGAGTTTAATCGCATCTTCTGAGTCATCCAAGAGTAAGATATTCCATCCTTTTTGGTGGTATTCCATTAAGGCCTCTTCTAATTTAGCAGCGGTATGGGCCACCATTCCGGATGCTCCAACAGTACTTCTAACTACTTTAGGATTCCAAATATCAACGCAACCTTCTCCAAGTAATATACCTTTTACACCGAACCAAACAGCAGTTCTGATAATAGTCCCCATATTTCCTGGGTCTTGAATTTGATCTAAAGCAATTAAGACTGAATCGTTTTCCAGTGTTGAATAAGTTTTAGATTTTCGTTCAAAAGCCGAAGAAGCAGCATCTAGTAAATTGTCTAATGAATTGGACTTTGGAATTTGTACAATAGCCACCCAACCCGAAGTATTTTCGGTATCCGAAAGTTCTTTCATAGTGTTCTTATTCGTTGTATATATCCGGTCCGCACGCAATCCGGATGCGAGTAGAGAATCTAACTGCTCACACTCTTTATGCTCGAAATCGATGAATAACTTGTCAATTATAAGTTTTTTGTTAGATACAATTTGTTGTATAGTATGATAGCCTTCGGCCAAAAAAACACTTAATTTTTCACGATGCTTTTTTTGTTTAAGCTTGCGAAGTAGAGTTAAATGTTTCTGGCTGGCTGTATTCATAGCTTAGAGTTGGTGAGAAAAATGAAAAGGTAGTTAGTTCAGTCTTAAAATAGGTAGAATAAAGCAATGGTTTAGAAGAAGATTTGTGGCTAATGGTCTGTGATTTAATGCTTAAGTATGTATCTTAACACGTAATTTATGCACAAACTATTTATATGGATTTTTTACGCAAATTAGGTATTAAGGGGGTAAACGCAGGAACTAGTACAGGGACCAAACACACAGAAAGTAAATCCCTTATAGGTAGCTATACGCCTGTTAATGGAAAAAAGATTGCTAATGTCACTCTAACATCGAAAGAGCAATACGAGCGGGTAATCGCCACCGCGCAAAGCGCGCATCTTGTTTGGCGAGAAATACCTGCCCCACAGAGAGGCGAAATTGTGCGACAAATTGGTGATAATTTGCGTGAACTGAAGGAGCCACTCGGTAAATTAGTTACTTATGAGATGGGTAAAATCCACCAGGAAGGCCTGGGGGAGGTTCAAGAAATGATCGATATTTGTGATTTTGCAACCGGACTGAGTCGTCAGCTTCATGGCTTAACTATGCATAGCGAACGTCCTGAACATCGCATGTATGAGCAGTGGCATCCGTTGGGTATTGTAGGCATCATATCTGCTTTTAATTTCCCTGTTGCGGTGTGGAGTTGGAATGCGATGATTGCAGCAGTTTGTGGAAATGTAATGGTATGGAAAGGCTCGGAAAAAACACCACTTTGTGGAGTTGCTATCCAAAAAATTGTGGCAAAAGTGCTTAAAGAAAATAACCTTCCTGAAGGGATATTCAACTTGGTTACAGGTGATCGTGAGTTAGGTGAATGGATGACTGGCGATTCACGAATTCCACTAGTATCTGCTACTGGATCTATACGTATGGGAAAGGAAGTGGCAAAAGTAGTGGGCAGTAGATTGGGTAAAAGCATTTTAGAGTTAGGTGGCAATAATGCTATAATAATTAGCAAAGATGCGGATTTAGAAATGGCCATTAGAGCAACGGTATTTGGGGCGGTGGGAACTTGTGGTCAGCGATGTACAAGTACACGGCGTCTCATCGTCCATCAAGAGGTTTACGATAAAGTAAAAGATCGCTTGGTTAGCATTTATCAAAGAATCACAATTGGAGATCCATTAGAACCGGGTACTCTTGTAGGACCTATGATTGATCAAGCTGCGGTAGATGCTATGCAAAATGCCCTCGAAAAGGCACAAAACGAGGGTGGGACACTTATTTATGGCGGGCAATTGATAGAAAGAGAGGGTAACTACGTAACACCAGCAATTATTGAAGCTGAAAATGATTATGAAATAGTCCAGGAAGAAACATTTGCACCTATTTTATATCTTTTAAAATACAACTCACAAGAAGAAGCTATAGCCATGCATAATGGGGTTAAGCAAGGCTTGAGTTCAGCTATGTTCACCTTGAACCTGCGTGAAGCCGAACGTTTTTTAAGTGTCACTGGCTCAGATTGTGGTATTGCAAACATCAACATAGGTACAAGTGGTGCTGAGATTGGGGGGGCTTTTGGTGGAGAGAAAGAAACAGGCGGAGGTCGTGAATCCGGTAGTGACGCTTGGAAGGCTTATATGCGGCGTCAAACTAACACCATTAATTGGGGAGATACACTGCCCCTGGCACAAGGCATATCTTTTGACGTAGATTAGTTTACTAAATGGCTACGGATTGAGTCCTTTTAGATCTTTCACTATATATTCTCGGCCTTTCCGGATAAGCTCACCATCTAGGTAAACATCAGCACCTATACACACCAAATCCCAATGAATGGTACTGCTATTGCCATTGGGTGCTACCTCATAGTCTTTACCTAAGGTGAGGTGGTTTGAACCGTAGATTTTTTCATCAAATAAGATATCATACATGGGTGAAGATATCACTGGATTCGTACCAAAACTGAATTCACCAAAACGTCTAGATCCTTCGTCAGTGTCTAAAATATCACGCATAGCATCATTATTAGAGGAATCAAAATCAATCACTACCCCATCCTTGACTTCTAGAGTTACGAATTCAAATGGTTTACCTTGGTAGACGCTTGGAGCATAGGAAATCAAACCCTGCACTGAATCAATGATAGGGGAGCTAAATATCTCTCCATCTGGGATGTTATGTCTACCAAAACATGGTATCCAATTCTGCCCTTTTACAGACAATACGATGTCCGTTCCTTCTCCTTTTAAGTGAACCTGATCTGCTGCTCTTAGTCGTTTCTCCAATGGTTCCATAGCTTTTTTAAGCTGACCATAATCGACTAGGCAAGCATCATAAAAGAATTGAGTAAATTCATTGGTTGGTAATTTCGCATTCATTGCAAATGCTGGGGATGGATATCGCAAAATACACCAGCGCGTATTATTTACCCGCTCATCAAAATGTATAGGTTTTAAAAAATGTTCTGAATAGGCTTTGTTGGCATTTTTAGTGGCTTTAGAATGCTCGTAAATATTTTCAGATGCTCTAACACCAATAAATACATCCATTTGTTTCATCAACGGAAGCTGGTCAACCTTGGCCTGAATTTTCCAAAAATCATCATTTCCTTGCTCAACCAACTCTCTTTGTATTTCAGTATCTATAATTTGGATAAAAGGATGTGCACCTCGCTTTCGCAACCCTTCAACAAGTGCTCGAAGAAGATTAATCCCACTTAAGCCAATTAGCTGCACCATTACATGATCGTTGACACGTACTTCGGTACTATGGTCTAAAATTAAATCGGCGAGTTGGTAGTCGTAGGTTGATATCACAGGATAAAGAGATTATTATTAAAAGTGCATTTTTTTATTCGAACTTAGTCATCTAAATATAATATGCGATCACATAGATCAAGTTCCTTCGGGTCATTTGAGGCCAAAAATAATAGTGTCCCATTAACTCTGAGATCGGCTAAAAGATATTTTATAAGTTCCTTACCCAATGCATCTAAATTGGCACTAGGTTCGTCTAGGAAAAGTACACTGGGATTACGGGATAATGCAATAGCTAATTTGACTCTTTGTTGTTGCCCAGTAGATAGACGGTGATACGGGTACTCGGCTAAATCTTTTATCTGCATCTTGGCTAACCAATCGATAGGTGTAACTTGATTTTCAGATAGTGAAAGTTGACCAAATCCGCTTATTTTTCGCACAAAGTCTAAGTTTTCTTGAACTGTTAGTTCGTCATAGAACTGAATATTTGGAGCAACAAATCCTATAGAACTCCTGAAATCCTGTCTCGTCATTTCTTGGTCTTTTCGGCTCCAGTGTATTTTTCCTGCGTCAATACCTTGTAAAAGAGCAAGACATCGGAGTAGGGTAGATTTTCCACTGCCGTTAGCACCGGCAACTCCAAGTAAGCCTGAACGATGTTCAAAGCTTAATTCGGAAAAAAGCCGGCGATGGGTATATTGTTTTCGTAGTTGGACTGCTTTGAGTTCAATCATGAAGCACGAGTTGTTTCACCACTTAAGAGACATTATTTTTAAAGTATACCAAAAATCCCACGCAAACGTGATGATAAAAATATCCGAAAGTGTCGCTCAACAATTATCTGAGGAATGGAAATCTTTGCCTATCTCTGTAAATGAGGCGCAATTTAAGCATTTTGAACTCTTACCGGTCTATTTGCGCGAGCATATTTGGCTTCGAGTGCAAAAGCATTTTAAAGCGTCAATGAGACCTGCATATGAACACTGGATTCAATGGGAACACGCGCAGCTAAGGAAAAAGTGGGAAGATTTTTTAGAGGTAGCCGCGCGAAGAATCCAAGTTCCACGAGAAGATGTCATCAAACTAGGTCAAGACTTTGTTCATACCTGGGTGCCAATTTTGGTTGAGCCAAGTAAGTATTTGGTTCACTGGTTTTATGGTGATAAAGTAGAAATGCAAGTCAAACAAATTGAGGCAAGATGCGAGGAACTTCTTTTTTTTCCCGAACTTAAGAATCTTATACCCCGTTACCTTCATCGAAAAGATTTACATGTATTGTCAAAAGTTAGAGCCTCTCAAATTATTCAGCAATTGCACACTAAATTGTTTGAAAAGTTCGATTGGGACCGGTGGGGACAAGAATTAGAAACCTTTTATCAAGTATGTTGTAGGTCAGATATTCCATCAGATTGGCTAATGACCTATTTTGATGATCGTGGGCTAAGAGAATGGTCACAACAGTTACCATCAGTCAACTTAACAGTGAATCAACTTCTTGATTTGTTAAAGCCACCGGATACAAAAATAGGGGATTTAATAGAGGATAAACAAACAGAAGAAGAGACAAAATCCATTGTATTGGTAGCCGAGGAAATAAATGAGGATGAAGATAGTCTCCATCCAAATTCTCTTGCTTCCTTATACATGAAAGGGGAATCACATTCCTCCCAGACGGTTGATTTAACGATTGATGAAGCTAACCTGGGTGATGATGAAAGTCTTTTCAATTATCCAATTAAAAAGGACAATACAGAAGAATCCGACAATATGCATCTAAGCAGTGCATCTCTTGGGGATAGCAGCATTTCTTCGGGAATAAACGAGGAGAATGCTCAAATGCTGTTGCAGGTAGAAAGCGAAACCGAGCCGCTGAACACATCAACCCAGGAAAAAGAGGATGAGGAGTCGGAGAATCGATTGGCGCAGGCGCTAAAAAAAAATCGAAGGAAATACATTAAAAAGCTTTTTAAGGGATCCAGAGAAGATTATTTGGATGTACTAGAAACACTGGAGTCTAAGTATATTTGGCCCAAGGTGGTAAGTTGTTTGCAAAAAGAGATCATTCCAAACTATGACATTGATATGACCACAAAAACGATGGTCCAGTTTACTGATGAGTTAGAGAAATATTTTAACGATTAAACGCTGAATTATGAATGCAAATGATGCCAAGCAACCTAAGATGAAAGCCGATAACATACAGCGCTTGCAGGATATGCGGGTGGTAAGCACATATGGGGGGAGGTGAAAAAAGAATTCAGCGCCAACATGATAAAGGGAAATTGACAGCTAGGGAGCGACTTAGTCTACTATTAGACCCGAATTCGTTTCATGAAATTGACGCTTTTGTAACCCACCGTTCGTCTGCTTTTGGGTTGGAAGACCAAAAAGTGTTGGGAGACGGGGTAGTAACGGGTTCAGGAACCATAAACAGCCGACCGGTCTATGTCTATAGTCAAGATTTTACGGTATTTGGAGGTTCACTATCGGAAACTCATGCCGAAAAAATATGCAAAATCATGGATTTAGCCCTTAAAAATGGTCATCCTGTGATTGGGTTGAATGATTCGGGTGGAGCACGCATTCAAGAGGGGGTTTCCGCATTGGGCGGCTATGCAGAAGTTTTTTGGCGAAATAGTATGGCATCTGGTGTAATTCCTCAGATTTCTGCCATTATGGGCCCTTGCGCAGGTGGTGCTGTTTATTCTCCGGCGCTAACCGATTTTATCTTCATGGTCCAGGACAGTAGTTATATGTTTGTTACCGGACCAAATGTTGTTAAAACAGTTACTCATGAGGAGGTAACTTCAGAAAACTTAGGAGGGGCTTCTATTCATACCCAGAAATCGGGGGTAGCCCATTTTGCCACACCTAATGATGCGGTCTGTCTTAGTGAAATTCGCAGGTTAATGGACTACTTACCTTCCAATTGTGAGGAAAAACCAGCACGTATTAATTCTATTGCTCCGAACGCTAAAAAAGCAGCTACCTTAGATACCGTGGTTCCAGAAAATCCCAACAAACCATATGACATTAAGGAAATCATTGAAGGCCTGGTAGATGCGGAGAGTTTTTATGAAGTTCAGCCCGATTATGCTGAGAATATGGTGACGGGGTTTGCGCGATTGGATGGGGCTAGCATAGGGATAGTAGCAAATCAACCATTGGCCATGGCCGGAGTATTATGTATTGATTCATCATTGAAAGCCGCACGATTTGTCCGATTCTGTGATGCATTTAATATTCCTCTATTGGTCTTAGTAGATGTCCCTGGATTTTTACCTGGAACCGATCAGGAATGGGGAGGTATTATCAAGCATGGGGCAAAGCTACTATATGCATTATGTGAGGCAACGGTGCCAAAATGTACGGTTATAACCCGTAAAGCCTATGGTGGGGCATATGATGTAATGAATTCAAAGCATATACGAGCCGATTACAACGTAGCCTGGCCTACTGCTGAAATCGCGGTTATGGGTACCAAAGGGGCCGTAGAAATTATATTCCGGCAAGAAATTGCTGCCTCCGATGATCCAATAGCCAAACAAGCCCAATTAGAGCAGCAATATGCTCAGGAGTTTGCCCACCCATACAAAGCTGCTGGAAGGGGATTTATTGATGATGTAATACTGCCTTCGGAAACTAGAGATAGGTTAATTCACGCATTCAAAATGAGTGAGAACAAGGTAGATAGGGTGCCTAGAAAAAAACATGACAATCTTCCCCTTTAGTAGCCGGAATCTTCGTATTTTACAAGCTATTAAATTTCTACAATCTAGGCTTAGTATGTGTTAGAAATGGTATCGAGTTAAT
>CABZVB010000002.1 GCA_902529115.1 uncultured Balneola sp. | reverse complement strand
GCAAGTTTTGGAGATTTCAACAAAGTAAATACGAACGTTACGGCGATGGAAGCGAGGCTTTCATTGAATAAGATAAATGCGGAACTAGGAGATAGTCGTTTAAAACTATCTACTGGTTTCAAAATTAATAATGCGGAAGATGACTCAGCTGGATTTGCGATTGCTACTAAACTTAGAAGTAGAATAGCTGGTCTGGAGCAAGCTCTTCAGAATGTAAGCGATGCTAAATCAGTTATGGATATTGTTGAAGGATCATATTCTTCAATAATGGACAATCTGATTGAAATGAAAGGCTTAGCAACACAGGCTGCTAATGACACATTGAGCGCAGCTGAACGTACATTGATTGCAAAGCAGATAAACGGTTTAGGTGTTGACATTAATGCTACTGCTGATGCAGCTAAATTTAATGGAATTTCACTTCTTCCAACTTCTGCATCCTCGTTAACTTTTCAAGTTGGAGAAGGGACATCAGATACCATGTCTGTAACATTAAATCAGGTGGATGTACTTGGTTTATTTGGTGTTGATGATACAGCTCTAGCTGTTGATACCGATGCTGGAGGTGCTGATGTTGCCACTGAGATTAATGTAGAGACTGATGCAGGTAACATGACTTCAGCTGCTCAAACTCGTGGTCAAATTGATTTTGATGTGACCGCAGGTTTAGTTGATGCGGATCATTCTGACTTCAATACATTTATGACAAAAGTAGATACTGCAATTGGTACACTAAATGGATATGTCAACCAATTAGGTATTGACCAACGATCATTATCTGGTAAGGAAGTAAATCTGACTGAGGCGATTACGGCAAATAATGCCGCAAAGAGTAGAATTATGGATGTTGACTTTGCTAAAGAGCAGTCCAACTCTGTAAGACTACAGATCCTACAGCAAACAGCGACTGCAGCTTTATCACAAGCTAACATGGGTCCGCAAGCTGTATTAGGGTTCCTCGGACAGTAAGCGGAAAATTAGCGACTTAACCCGAGTGGTTAAGTCGCTAATATATACAGGATGATTAGTTGGATAATTATAATCCAAATAAAAAAATCTAAGCCGTGTACTAAGAACTAGATATTTAGTGTAGGCGAGTTGGAGAGTGAAGTCAGAAGGATGGCTAAAGAATGACTTCCACGGAATTACATAAACAAGAGTCTAGAAGTAAATTGAGTACAATTTTCACTAGACAAAAATCAAAAAGGTAGAATATGATACAATCATATCCCATTTTGAAATGGAACAACACTTAGTTCTTTGATTTTATTGACTGATATATAAGGTTCTTTTAATCCTTGGCCCGATCTTCCATTTAATGGGGGTCGGGTTTTTTTATATTTACAATATTTATATGTACTTATGAATATTATTAGTTAGTTTATGTTATGGATATTGGTGGTATACATAATAAACTTGTTGAAATGGAAGCGAAACTTGCTCTTGATAGAGTAAATAGGCTCCGTTCACAAACGCTTCTTAGGCTGTCTACTGGCAAAAGAGTTAATTCAGTTTCAGATGATCCAGTAGATTTTTCGATAGCTTCCAAGCTTAAAGCAAAAATTGCTGGTTTAACTCAGGCTTTGGATAATGTAGCAGAGGGTTTGACCATATTTGGTCTTGTTGAGGGTGCGTACGAAAATATCATGGACAATCTCATCGAAATGAAAAGTCTAGCAACCCAAGCTTCTAATGCAGTTCTCAGCAGCACAGCCAGGCAAAATATAGGGGACCAAATAGAACAACTAGGATCTGATATAAATGATCTGGCTAAAAGTACAACTTACAATAGTGTCTCATTACTAGATGGGACAAATCTGACAGGCAATCTCTCTTATACGTTTCAAACGGGGGATGGTACCAGCGATATTAATACGGTTAACTTACCAGCGGTAAGTACCGGACAATTATTTAATGATGGAAGTGCTGGTACGCTCCAAACAAATATTACTATTTCGGCGATAAATAATGGTTCGGATCCGAAAGTGAGAGGAGAATTTACTATTGCAACAAGTGCTACAGCTGCAAATTTTACCAGCTTGATCACAAACATAGACTCTGCAATAACAGAGTTAAATGGATATATGAACAATCTTGGTATTGTACAAAACACATTCTCAACTAAGCAATCAAGTTTACTTCAATCAATCAATGTTCATTCCGCGGTCAGATCTAATGCAATAGACGCTGATTTAGCAAAAGAGCAAAGTGAAAATGTGCGACTACAGATTCTTCAAAAAACTGCTATGGCAGCTCTAGCTCAAGCAAATTTACAACCTGCTGTAATATTAAGTCTATTAAAGTAAAATCTTCTATATGTTCAGATATAGAAGTATTTAAACACTAATCAATTTATTTTATTAAAAAACCCTGTATCACATTTAGTTAGCAATACAGGGTTAAGTACCGCGGGCCGGGCTCGAACCGGCACGGCCATTTAAATAGCCATTGGATTTTAAGTCCAACGTGTCTACCAATTCCACCACCGCGGCAGGGGCATAAATATATGATATCTAGAAAAAATTACCTAGTAGTTTGCTAAAATTGTAATAAAAGCCTTTTTGCTTGTTTATATTGATTATAATTGGAATTAGTTATGCTTATGACATAGAATTAAACGTTTAATTACAAAGTCTCCATAAATGCGAAAATTCTGGATAAGTGGGTTAATTTGTCTCACTATATATATTTCAAATTTTACTAAAGTATTTGCTCAGTTTGAGATAGGCGTATCTTATGAGCTCAGAGAGGAAACACCACAACATGGATTCGGTTTAAAAGTAGAGAGAGGGTTATTACCTAATATTCCTATTATCAATGTTGGAGTGAGAGTTCATTTCAGCCATTTTTCGGAGGATAATAAATTAACCCAATCAGGAATTACATTTTCTGAAGAAGTGATAAACTATGATATTGGTATTGCCGCTATAGCTGGAGTCAACATTGGATTGATTGAACCTTACGCTGGCATGGGTATCGGTTCAGAAGAAATTAATATTACACCTAACTTGATTTCAGGGTTAATGGATCAAAGTAATACTAGGTTGGTAAGCATATTGAGCCAAAAGACGGAAAATAATTTATATTGGAATGCCTTAGTGGGAGCAAAAATTAGCGTTTTACCTATTTTGAAGCCTTTTATTGAGTATAGGTATACTGATAGTAGACTTGGAAAGCCTAGAATTGAACAGATTAGTCCTCAAGTGGGCCGAATTATTTTTGGTCTAGCAATTAAATTTTAATTCTCTTGTTCGTATGTCTATTGAATCTATTCAAAAATACAATTTAGAGAGCTATAAACTTCGAAAACCACAGAAAGAAGATCTTGCTCAATTATTAAAAGCTTGCCAAAAAAATTTATCAGAGCAAGATAAAGAGCGTATAACTAAAGCATTTAAGTTGTGTTATCTCTCCCATAAAAGAGTCAAAAGAGCTTCGGGTGAGCCGTATTATTACCATCCAGTAGAGGTAGCTAAGATTGTTGCAAAGAAAATAAATATGGATGTGACCTCTGTAGTAGCCGCTCTTTTACATGATACAATCGAAGATACTGATGTAGAGGTTGAGGATATTGAATATTGGTTTGGGAATGAAGTAGCCAACTTGATAAATGGAGTTACCAAAATTTCGGGTGTATTTGAAACCCGTGATGCTAAACAAGCTGAAACATTTATGAAGCTTATGTTGAGTATGATCGAAGATATGCGCGTAATATTGATCAAATTTGCAGATCGTCTACACAATATGAGGACCATTCAATACTTAGTTAGAGAGAAACAAATACAGATTTCCTCTGAAACAATGGATCTATACGCTCCACTTGCACATAGATTTGGTTTATTTGCTATAAAAAATGAACTAGAAGATTTATGTTTTAAAACAATAGACCCAGTTTCATTTAGATATGTTGCAAGGAAATTACGTGAAAAAAAGGAAGATAGGGAGACATTTATTAACGAATTAATGATGCCGGTTGGACGAGAACTCGCAAAATTAAATTTAAAATTTGAAATAAAAGGTAGACCTAAGCATATCTATTCTATTTATAGAAAGATGCAGCGACAACAAAAACCATTTGAAGAAATTTATGATTTATTTGCTATACGAATAATTTTAGATGAGCCTCATACAAAAGAAGATTGTTGGAGGGTATATTCAACTATTACAGATTCCTATACACCAATTCCAGAGCGATTTAGAGATTTTATATCAGTTCCAAAAGTAAATGGATATCAATCACTTCATACTACTGTAATAACGAATAAAGGCAAGAAGGTAGAGTTTCAGATTAGAACCAAAAAAATGGATATAATAGCAGAGGAAGGGTTGGCTGCTCATTGGAAGTATAAAGAAGGGAATCAAGATGGTTCAAAAACTTTAGATCGATTAGTTTCGTGGGTTCGAGAGGCACTTGAAAACCCAATGCCTGATTCTTCAAGCGATTTTGTAAAAGATTTTCAACTCAATCTTTATCAAGAAGAAATTTATGTCTTTACACCCAAAGGCGAACTCCGAACTCTTCCTTTTAACGCTACACCAATCGATTTTGCCTTTGAAATTCACTCTGAAGTGGGTGAGAGAGCAATTGCCGCAAAGGTTAATGATAAAATGGTACCGTTGCGTCATAAATTGCGTAATGGTGATCAAGTTGAAATTATAACAGGATCTAAAATTAATCTGAATCCAGATTGGATGGATGACGTTGTTACACATAAAGCTAAGTCAAGGATTCGTCAATTTATAAAACAGAAACAGCGTAAAGTAGCGGATATAGGCCGTGAAATCTGGGAAAAGCGTTGCGCTAAAGCTAAGCTGGAAATTACAGATCAAGAACTAACAAGGGTAGTTCGTAAATTCAAATATGAATCTACTCAAGGGCTATTTTTTGATCTTGGTTCAGGTTCTATTGAGTTAACACAAGTCTTTAAGGAAGCTAAGAAATTTAAGTCGACCGGTAAAATAGATGCCGAAGAGGATCATATTCAGGATTTGCAAGACAGTTCATCCGAAAAGGTCTATCAAAAATACTTTGATGCAGCTAGGTCCTATGGTCAAGGAAATGCACTTATTCTAAATGGCGATATTAGCCATGTCAAATATAACTATGCAAATTGTTGCTCTCCTATACCTGGCGATGAAGTATTAGGCTTTATTTCTCGAAATGGTGATGTCAAAATTCATCGGTCTATGTGCAATAATGCCCAGCACCTGCTTAAAAATGAAAGCGACCGGATAATTGATGTTAAATGGGCTAAATCCATTGATTCCACCTTCTTGGGAGCTATACGTGTTATTGGTGAAGATCGTGTAGGTATGATAAACGATATTACCGATATTCTTTCAAAGTCTTTATCAACCAACATGAAAAGCATAAATGTTTCTTCTGATGAAGGTATGTTTGAAGGTATAATTACCTTGTATGTGGATGGAATAGCCCATTTAGACAAAATAATGAAGCGTCTTGAAAAATTACAAGGTGTGAAAAATGTACTTAGATACGAATAGTTGTTAGCTATTGGTTTATTTGTTCATTAATTTACATTCTGTATTTATATAAATATCAATTTGTTAAGGCTTAAATGCATTGCCAGTTCGAATCTTTAGATCGGCGCAAGAATAAAATAAATTTAACCCGCATTTAGTCGAGTAAACATCAGAGGATAATATTATGATGACCTATACAAAACGTGATATAGTAAGAAGAGTAGCAGAAGCTAATAATGATCCTATGATTAGAGTTGAGCCATGGGTAGATTCTGTAATCGTTGCACTTAGAGAGATTATGATGTCAGCCGACACCGAATGTCGTATCGAAATTAGAGATTTTGGTGTCTTCGAGGTAAAAGAAACAAAAGCTAAACCAAAAGCAAGAAACCCTAAAACTAACGAAGTTATCTACGTACCGGCTCATCGTAAAACTCATTTCAAGCCTAGTAAATTGTTAAAACAATTTTTGCGGGAACCCTTAGAAGATGTATCCTCTAAGGGTTGAGTACCAATTACTTTAGATATGTTTGTGTTGATATAGGCCAAAAACGAACAGGTCTGGCACACACTGATTTATTAAGAACTATTGCGAGCCCTTTAGAAACAGTGTTCACATCGGATCTAATTCCACATTTGCAACAGCTCATAGCAACGGGACAATATAAAGGATTAATTGTAGGTTGGCCACTTGAAACAAGTGGGAAAGAGGGCGAATCGGTTGAACGAGTCCGGTCCTTCATCCATCAAGTTGAGAAACAATTCCCTAACTTAGAAATTCACAAGGTGGATGAGCGTTATAGCTCTGAAGAAGCCAGTTCCGTTATGATTTTGTCCGGTCTTCCTAAAAAGAAAAGACAAGAGAAGAAGCGTAAAGATCAAATAGCTGCGGCTATAATCTTACAACGCTTCTTAGATTTTAATAGTCATTGAAACTGTGAATAAATGCCAATATTGCCTATAGTTACCTACAATGATCCCATTTTAAGAGAAAAGACACAAGAGGTTGACAGTCGAACGGAGGTTATTGACCGCTTTTTAGAAGACTTGATCGAAACTATGTACTACTCCAATGGATTAGGTTTAGCTGCACCACAAGTAGGTTCATCTCACCGAATATTTGTTTTTGATCCAGACCCTATGTTAGAGGATGACGAGGAAAAATTGGGGCTTATCGTATGCATTAACCCTATGATTATTGAACAAAGTAGTCAACAAGTTAGTATGGACGAAGGCTGTCTTAGTATTCCAGATGTAAAAGACATGGTAAAACGAGCCGAAACTATCACTCTCCAATATTTAGATGAGCATTTTGTGGAACATACTCGCAATTTCTCTGGCTGGCCCGCTAGAATTATATTGCATGAATATGATCATTTAGATGGGATACTTTTTATTGATCATCTTTCTTCATTTAGAAGGCGAATGCATAAATCACAATTAAAAGCCATAGAAGCTGGTGAGGCCGAGGCGCCCTATCCAATTAGTCCCAAAAAGCATAGCACATGAAGATTGTATTTATGGGATCACCTGACTTTGCCCTACCTAGTTTACAACGAATTATAGAATCTAATCATGAGCTCCTGGCGGTGGTAAGTGGCGAAGACAAGAGAAGGGGTAGGGCTAAGCCTCCTACACCTACACCTGTCAAAGCTTTGGCTGTTGAACATGGCATACCGGTTATTACGACCTCATCTACACACGATCCTAACTTAATTGATTCACTAAAAAAATTTAAGGCGGATTTATTTGTGGTAGTAGCCTTCAAAGTTTTGCCGCCCTCGGTATTAGATTTACCAAAAATAGGCTCAATTAATGTGCATGCATCTATACTTCCTAAATACCGTGGTGCTGCCCCCATACACTGGGCCGTTGCAAATGGGGAGGAGGAAACGGGATGTACTATATTCTTTCTAGATACTAAGGTTGATACTGGTGCAATACTTTGTTCACTTAAGACCCCCATAGGGCCTGCTGAAACAACTGGTGAGTTGTACAATCGATTAAAATACGTTGGAGCTGACGCCTTGAACCAAGCTCTGTCGATAATAGAATCAGGTGATTACCACTTAGAGCCTCAAAATGATCGGTTAGCCACTCCCGCCCCAAAAGTATTTAGAAAGGATGGGCAACTGGATTTCAACCAACATCTTAGTTCTTTATATAATCAATTTCGAGCCATGACTCCTGTTCCGGGAGCATGGGTAAGCATGGACGGAGTCACCATTAAAATTCATTCAGTTTCCTTACCGTCCAAACAAGTAAGCGCGAAATTGTTCCAGAAATACTCAATATTAACCATAAAACCCGGACAACTAATAATTGAAAACGGTCATTTATACAGCGCTTGTATAGACGGCTTCATCCAGGTAAATATGATCCAGTTCCCTTCAAAGAATAAAGTCAAGGCTTCAGATTACCTCAGGAGTAATCAATTAAAAGGGTTTTTAAACGCTTAAATTTTTCTGATATAAAAACGGGATTATTCCTCAGTAAAGTTAAATTCACTGAGCGTAAATGCAATGCCTTTTCTCGGGCGAATCGTCATGGATTTTGGCTCTAAAAAGTATTTTAAATAATCTCGACCACCAGCTTTTGCATCGGTACCACTCAGATTAAAGCCACCAAAGGGTTGGGCGCCCACCAAAGCTCCTGTACATTTTCGATTCACATACATATTTCCTACTCGGAAATGACGTAATGCATAATCAATTTTTGTGGGATCATTTGAAAAATAAGCTCCTGTAAGACCATATTGCGTGTTATTTGCAATTCTAATGGCATCTTTGGTGTCTTTGGCTTTAATGAATGCGGTTACAGGGCCGAAAATTTCTTCTTGTGCAATAACCGCATTTTTTGTGATATCGGCAAACACTGTTGGTTCAATATAATGACCTTCATGCTCGGTTTCTGCCTTTTTACCACCGCACATTAAACGACCTTCTTTCTTTCCAATTTCGATATAGTGCAAAATTTTATCTACCGCTTTTTGATTAACAACTGGACCTATAGCAAAATTATCCTTTGCGTCACCCACCTGAAGAGCCTTAGTTATTGCGACCACTTTCTCAAGGAGCTCATCATAAACAGATTCTACGGCAATTGTTCGTGAGCCCGCAGAACACTTTTGTCCTTGGAAGCCAAAAGCTCCTTTTACTATCTCTTGCGCTGCTAGGTCTATATTGGCATCAGCATCAACCACTGTGGCATTTTTACCCCCTAATTCACAGACCATTCGCTTTAAAAAAAGCTGTCCTTCAACTACTTGTGCTGCAATATCAGTTAAATGTATTCCTACTACTTTTGATCCGGTGAAGGAGATAAATCGTGTTTTTGGACTACGTGCTAAAGTCTCTCCGACTTCAATGTTATCGCCGGTTACAAAATTAAAAACCCCAGCTGGTAATCCTGCCTCTTCAACAATTTCCGCCATTATATACCCCATTTTTGGAGTATCTGGAGCTGGTTTAGCTACCACTGTGTTACCGACAGCTATAGGGGCAATTGCCATACCCACAAATATAGCAAAAGGGAAATTCCAAGGTGAAATACTTACCCCTGCACCTATTGGCATATAAATAGTTTTGTTGTGATCACCCCAGTTTTGGCTTAGTACGGGCATACCTTTATCCATTCGAAGAGCTTCATATGCGTAATATCTAACAAAATCAATAGCTTCAGCGGTGTCAGCATCTGCTTCCACGTAGTTTTTACCAGCCTCACTAATCATCCAGGCATTTATTTCTAAGCGGCGACGTTTCATGATATCAGCTATAGTAAAAAGATAATCTGCACGCTTTTGTGCAGGTACAAATTGCCATTTTTCAAAGGCTTTCCAAGCCGAATCTAAGGCTGATAAAGCTTGTGTTGAGCTGGCTAGTTGGAATGTGCCAATGGACTCACTTAGATTGGAAGGATTCACGCTTTCAAAGGTACCCGAATCACCCTTTATCCAATGCCCATTGACGTAGAGAGAATGCGATTGATCAAACTTAGTTCGAACTTCTTTAATAGCGGCCTGCTGCGCTTTTGCAACAGTAGGGTCTTCAAAATTTAAATACTCTTCGTTGCGATAATGTTCAATAGTCAAGTCGGACATAAAACCTAAAATTTAGATGAATAATTTATATGGTAATATAGGTAGAAAAGCGCTCCCAGTTCAAAAAGGCTTTAGAGCTAATTATTTTAGCGCAAAATGATTGAAAGAGTGTGGTTTTAATAGTAGTTTATGGTGATTTAAACGTAGTTTAGATAGATATTTTCTAGAGTTTAAGGACAGTTGTTATGTTTTCATATTCTCTTGATATGTACAGATCTGTGATATCGACATACTACATTTGAATCACGATAACTGATAGTAATATTCATTAAAAAAAGGAAATAATCATGTCAAAGATCAAAGTCGGGATTAACGGGTTTGGCCGCATTGGTCGAATGGTCACCCGAGCGATTTTAGCCAAGTATGCCAATCAAATTGAGGTCGTTGGTGTTAACGATTTAACTGACACGGCTACTCTTGCTCACCTATTTAAATATGATTCCTCACAAGGGACATTTAAAGGACAAGTAAAAGCCGACGGTGATCAATTAAATATCGATGGAATTAGCTTCAAGGTTACTGCTGAAAGAGATCCAGTAAATTTGAACTGGGGAGACTTAGGAGTAGATGTAGTTGTTGAATCGACTGGTTTTTTTACAGATAGAGATTCAGCAGGAAAGCATTTGAAAGCTGGAGCGAAAAAAGTTGTTATTTCAGCGCCAGCAAAAGGGGACATTCAAACCATTGTGTTAGGTGTTAATGATGATAAAATTGAACCAAGTATTGAGATTTATTCTAATGCCTCCTGCACGACTAATTGTTTAGCTCCTATGGCTAAAGTTATTGATGATAATTTTGGTTTGGTTAAGGGTTTCATGACTACTATTCACGCCTATACGGGAGATCAACGTATTTTAGATGCACCTCATAAAGATATGAGAAGGGCAAGAGCTGCAGCAATTAATATAGTACCAACTTCTACGGGCGCTGCTAGAGCTGTAGGCTTAGTATTGCCTCACCTAAATGGTAAATTAGATGGTGGCGCTATTCGTGTTCCAACTCCAACAGGTTCTTTAACTGATCTTGTTTGTGAAGTAAATAAAGAAACAACGATCGAAGAGGTAAATGCTGCATTTAAAGCTGCTTCTGAAAGCTCACTAAGCGGAATCTTAGAGTACACTACTGAACCATTAGTTTCTACAGATATAGTTGGGAATTCTCACTCCAATATTTTTGATAGTGATTTAACAAAAGTTGATGGAAAGCTAGTAAAGGTAATTGGGTGGTACGATAATGAAGCTGGATATTCTATGAGAACAGTAGATCTGATTACTAGAATAATTTAAATCAGTTATAAAGTCTACTCAACCAACTAAAATTTTGAGCACTTTATGTATTCAGATAAGGCCAGATTCCTCACGGAACTCAGGCCTTTTTTTATGTAATGATCAGAGTAGTAAAGCAAAGTTAGTTAAATGAAATCGGGACTTCCAGGCTTATTTTTCCTTAATTTCAATGCTATAGCTAATATCAGATGCTTTTTCAAGTGCCTTAGAAACCGAACAATATTTTTCAACAGAGAGTTTTAACGCCTTTTCAGCCTTAGCCTGGTCAATAGACCCTTCAAGTATGTAATGCATGTGAATACTCTTATATTCAGAATAGCCTACATCGTTTTTAATTTTCTCGGGTTCTACAAGAACAACTAAGTTTTTTATGGTTTGACGTTGTTTTTTTAAGATCATTAATACGTCTATTGCGCTACAAGCTCCCACTCCAGCTAATAATAATTCAAAAGGGGTAATTCCTCCTTCAATACCCTGAAGCACTCCATCCCCATCCATTCTAATTTTACCACCAATGATATTCTCGGCTTCAAATTGGTAACCTTCTTGCCTCCATTCTACTTTAATACTCAACTATTATTCTCCTATATGCTTGTGATTTCCTTTTTTATGCCGTTTACGAAGGGTTTTAACAACATTATGCAGAGGGATATCTTTTTTTGCAAGTAAAAGCATTAAGTGAAATAGCAAATCTGAGGCTTCTTCTATTGTCTCTTTACTTCCTTTATTTTTAGAGGCAATTACAGTTTCAATAGCTTCCTCTCCAACTTTTTGGGCAATTTTATCGAGCCCTTTTTTGAACATAGTCGTAGTGTAGCTACCTTTAGGCATTTTATTCTTACGGTCATAAATTAGAGCTTCTAGTTCTTTCAAAAAAACCAGATCTTTGTTGGTTAATTTTTTAGGTGTTGTCACGATTATTAATGTATTGCGCGGTCATCAAATTCTACTCTTTGGAAGAATACTTTGAATATTTTGAATCAAAGTTAGGAATTTTTTTTTATTTCTGAGCATAGGAATCTTCCCTTACGGCAATCATAGATATTGGAATGAACTTTCTGAATGTGTTGACAGTATTTTCCCAATCCTTGACTATATACATTGCTTTGGTTGAACCAGTTTCATTGGCATAGTCTGTAAGTAAAGCTTTAAGTTGTGATTTATCATGGGTAGTACATGGAGCCTCAGCTATATAATCACTATTGACCCGGTCATTTGGATCTTCGTACATAAATAGTGTTCCTCCAGTCATACCAGCTCCAATATTATCCGATGTTTGACCTAATATCACAACAGTGCCATTAGTCATGTATTCGCAAGCGTGCAGCCCGGTACCCTCAACTACTGCAATCGCACCTGAGTTACGAACAGCAAACCGGTCACCAGCCTGACCATGCACATAAAGCCTACCACCGATAGCACCATATAGTGCACAGTTACCAATGATAGCATTTTCTTCTGCTTTATAATTGACTTCCGAGGGTGGGACAATTACCGTCTTACCACCGCTCATCGACTTACACACCGAATCATTAGCTTCACCTTCTAATCGGATCTCTACTTCTGAAGTTTGAAAAACTCCAAAGCTTTGGCCAGCACTACCATGAAAGTTCAGTTGTATTTTTCCTTTGTATGCTTTATCTGTCTTTGCTTCCGATTTAAAGGTACTTAGGCGGTCAATACTTACCCGCTCTGCTAAATGACCGAATAAGGTAGCTAAGGCAGAACGATCGGTATTGATAATAGAGTACGATTTTAAGACTGATTCATTGGCTTCGATAGCGTCTTCAAGGTCGGCTAATACTCTTGCATTAAGACTATTTACGGGCTCTCCCATTCCTGGCAATTGTTTAGACTTTACATAAACGGGTGCTTGTAAGAAAAAAGACAAGTCAAGATTTAACGAATTTATTTTGTCCAGGTGACTACCATTGATGGTAAGAAGTTCAGTATCTCCACAAACATCTTGAAGTCGCTCTTTGCCCATATCAGCTAGAATTCTTCGGACATCTTCAGCCAAATATGTAAGCATTTTAACGATGTGATCTTTATTACCCTGATATTTTGCTTTAAATTTCGGGTCATGAGTCGCTATACCTCTAGGGCATGTGTTTTTTTCACAAATACGAGCCATTACGCAACCCTCGGCAATAAGCAACAACTTACCAAAGTCGAATTCTTCTGCTCCTAAAATAGAAGCAAGCACAATATCTTTTCCGGACGATAATCCACCGTCAGTACGTAAAATTATTCGATCTCTAAGGTTATTTTCTACCAGCGCTTGATGTACTTCTAGAAGTCCAATTTCCCAAGGTAAGCCCGCATGCTTCATGGAGGATAGAGAAGCAGCACCAGTCCCGCCTTCTCCACCTGAAACTTGAATAGAGTCGGCACCTGCTTTAGCTACACCTACTGCGATTGTGCCAATATTAACTCCAGAAACTAGTTTTACGCTTACTTTACCTTTAGGGTGTATTTGTTTAAGGTCATTTATAAGTTGTTTTAAATCCTCGATACTGTAAATATCATGAAGAGGGGGTGGAGAAATCAGGTCAAACCCTGGATTGGCATAGCGCGCTTTGGCAATATCAGTGTCTACTTTTATTCCCATTAACTGTCCGCCTTCACCAGGTTTGGCACCCTGACAAACTTTGATCTGAATTTCTTCACCTGAGACAAGGTACTCAGCGTTAACTCCAAAACGCCCAGAAGCGATTTGTTTAATGGTGGCACCAATACCTTCTTCAAAGTAAAATGGATTTTCTCCACCTTCACCGCTATTACACCGTCCGCCAATTTCTCTCATGGCGAGAAAAATATCTCTCTGAGACTCTGCGCTAATCGCACCGAAAGACATGGCGCCGGAACCAAAGGTAGGTAATATATGATCAACTCCTTTTACCTTATCTAATGCAATGGGAGTATCAGCTTTCTTTGGATTAAAAAGATGCCTTATGGCAACGGGTTCATCTTCTAGACCTAGCTTAAGATATTCATCCCAAAGGGCCATATCTGTAAGATCTAGCTTATGATTCTGAACCAATTCATGAATTATTTTTGACCGGGTATTGGTCATAGAATGTTTTTCCCCCATAGATCCCCGAGCATGTTCTTTATACTGGAAATTTTTGATGGGTTTATATTCTTCTTCTTCAGATTGAACAAATTCAGCTCTATTTTGTATTTGCTCTGCAATTTGTTCGATTTCCAAACCTCCAATAGGGCTCTGAATACCTGGGAAATAATCTTGAATAATTTCTTTACCCAAGCCAAGGGCAGAATATAATTTAGCACTCTGATAAGAGCGAACAACAGAAATACCTGATTTTGCCATTATTTTTAACAGGCCACTATCGAGGGCTTTGAGGTAGTTACGCTCTTTGGTGTTTGCATCCAAACTTTTTAAGCTTCGTTCTTCATCATTACGAACAATATCAAGTGCAAGATATGGGCATACTGCTTGTGCACCAAATCCTATAAGGCAAGAAGCATGATGGGTACTTTTTACTTCACCTGTATCAACAACAACAGCAGCGTTAAGTTTTAATCCCTCGTCATTGAGAGCATTGACAACTCTGCGGAGTGCGAGTAAGCTAGGCAGTGGAGTTCTGTTCGTGCTTGCCTGTCGGTCTGAAAGGATTAAGATGGCATGATTATTGATGACCGCTTTTATGGCTTCTTCACCAATTTTTGTAAGCTTCGATTTAAACCCAACCGTGCCATGATTAATGTCAAAGGTGGTATCAATGACGTATGGAATAACGCGATCCAACTCGGTGGCTTTGTCGATACATTCATACAGAAAATGCATTTGTGCAAGACTTAAAAAAGGACTCTTAAGCTCATATGCAGGGGTGGGAGGTATAAGTTCTTTGGGTTCAAATATGTTCGGTTTTTTCCCTAAATAAACTTTAAGATCGGTGACTATTTGCTCGCGAATATAATCTAATGGCGGATTTGTTACCTGCGAGAAGTGTTGATAGAAAAAATCAAAGAAAGACCGTATTTCAGTAGATAAGACGGCTAATCTAGCAGTATCGCCCATCGATCCAATAGGCTCTTTCCCTTTCTCTGCCATTGGATAAATGATCTTTTTAAGCTCTTCATCTGTATAACTAAATACCGCTTTTTTATCACTAAATCGTTTACCGATGTCATTTACAGTATCAGGAAGTTTTTCAACTCTTGGGTCAAAGGGGGCATCGTAGTTATCTCTAGAATGTGAGGGATCTCGGAACATTACTTGACCATTGGTTAAGTCAACCGTTACCCCACGTCCAGCATACAATATCCCTTTTGCATCTATACTTTTTGGATCAATATTAAAGGTTCCTGCTTCGGAGGATAGATAGAAATGGTCTGGGGTTCTAGCCCACCGGCATGGTCTAAAACCATTTCGATCCAGTCGGGCCCCAATGCTATAACCATTTGCGTAGGTAATAAGAGCCGGCCCGTCCCAAGGTTCCATCGCCCGGCTCCAGAACTTGTAAAAATTGTTATCATGATTAGCAGGAGGCATACAAATAGCAAGAATATCCTCCACATTTGGAATACTGCTGCGGTAGCGTAAGGCCTCTACCATTTCATTTAAACTGCCGGAGTCACTTATCCCAACGCGTGTTAGAATTTCATTGCGTTCGGCACCAATCATTTTTTCCCTGGATTTTGCCCATGACCTATTACCAGCAATGGTGTTAATTTCACCATTGTGACCGATGAGTCGAAAAGGTTGAGCCTTGTCCCAAGAGGTAGTGGTATTAGTACTGAAACGACGATGAAACAAGCAAAAACGGGTTTCATATGCAGGATTCTGGAGATCTAAGTAAAAATCGTCCAGAGCACGTGATTTAGTGAGTGCTTTATACACGATGGTTTTAGCGGAGAGTGATGTGAAGAAAAGGGCGTCTTCGAGTTCAGACGCGAAGAGTTTGTTTTTTGTGAGTTGTTTGGCAGAATAAAGGCGTTTGTCAAACGAGAGCATCGTTTTTGCTCTTTCGGGACGTTTGATGAATGCTTGTACCATAATGGGTACACTTTGACTAGCACTTTCTCCTAAATTAGTTGAGTTAACAGGTACATCTCGGTATTCAAGGACATCTAATCCAATGGATCCAAAAGTCTGTTCAAAAATTTTAAGTGCTTTAAGTCTTCGAGTTCTTGTTTTGGTCAAAAAGAGAAAAGCTACTGCCACAGTATCTTTTGCGTACCCTAACATATCAAAGGGTATATCGGTCATAATGCCAGCTCCGTCACCCGTTAAACCGTCGGCTGCGCAAGCACCACGATGCTCCACACAACGCAAAGCGTGTAAACCTTGTTTTAAGTGCTCGTGTGAATATTGCTGCTTTCTACTGACGATAAAACCAACCCCACACGCACTATGTTCTTCGCCAGTATAGCTAAATACGGACTGGGTCTTTTTTTGGATATGTTTTACGGACTTTTCCATACAATATTGATTTATTTTGAGCGGCTAGGATAATATGCTAGTTGATACCGATCACCTTACATTTATAAACAAATCCTCAATACTTATTCTATACTACTCAAACATTGAATCAGATTTTTTGCTTTGACAGTCACAATGGCAAGGCATAAAATTCAACTCAAGGTAATTTTCTTAGCATATATTTATAATTACAAATTATAACCTTAATAACTACACGATAGGTCCAAAAAATCGTAAAAAAAATAAGTTTGTCAAACTTAAGCCCTTCATATACAGAAGAATAAAAGCTAAGAATATTAGGTGATTTAGGACTTTGAATGAATGCCTTTTTGTGTCCTAACTATATTAATCTTAAATACATAAAAAAAAAGCGCTTTCACACGGAATCGCTTCCAGAAATAATTAAGGTATTTTCGATATAATGACTAAATAAAAAAAATTTTTTTGAACTATTTTTATTAAATAATTCGGCAGGGTATTCCTGCTTTATGCATTTGAAGCTTAAGCTCGGATATTTCAATCTCTCTAAAGTGAAAAATACTTGCGGCTAAAACTGCATCCGCTTTTCCTTTTTTTATTGCGTTTATACAATGTGAAATCGTGCCCGCACCTCCACTGGCAATGAGGGGAATATTAGTGCACTGGTGTATGACTGATAGAAGTTTACAATCAAAACCAGATTTGGTTCCATCCCTATCCATACTGGTAACCAATAATTCTCCAGCACCTAAAGACTCTGTATCCTTAGCCCATTCAAGGGCATTTATGTCGGTCCTTTTTATACCCCCGTGGGTATACACCACCCATTTTGGATTTTCTTCCGTCCATCCTCCTATTCTTTTCATATCTATGGCAGCCACGATAGCTTGAGCTCCAAATGCTTGAGATGCTTCAGTAATTAGTTCTGGTCGCTGGATGATACTGCTATTCAACGATACTTTATCGGCTCCCGCTTTCAGCAGGGTTTCAATTTCTTCAACGCTCTTTATTCCACCGCCTACGGTGAACGGGATTGTGATTACCTCCGCTATCCTTTGAACCAATTTAACCAAGGTTTTTCTTTTCTCTTGAGTGGCTGAGATATCTAAAAAAATAAGTTCATCAGCACCTTCATTACTGTATCGCTGTGCAAGTTCAACTGGGTCCCCAGCATCCATCAACCCTAGGAAATTCACTCCTTTTACAGTTCGTCCATCTTTAATGTCTAGGCAGGGAATAATTCGTTTTGTGAGCATAAAGTTAAATTTGAGTCAATAAAATGTGGTTTAGTTAACCTATATGTAAAGATACAGCGAAATAATAATAGCATCATAATCAGAGCTAATTTCATTGTCTAGCCTTAGATTTTATTCTTTTTTTATAATTAAAGTAATTCTAATGATTCAATAGTGTTTAGAATTCCATTAAGAAATATTTTTTTCTAGTGCTATAGCTTCGTATTTTTATTGTTTATTAGATTTGGGCCCATAGCTCAGTTGGTTAGAGCAGTCGACTCATAATCGATTGGTCGGGGGTTCAAGTCCCTCTGGGCCCACATAATTTTACCCTAACTTACTGTATTGAGATAAGTTAGGGTTTTTTCTTTTCTTCCCTAGCACTTAATGAAAAATTTGGTTTTCTCATTTCTATTACACTTTATACTTTTTAGGCGATTAGGAACAGTCTAGATGTAGAGAAAAAAATATTCTCTGTACATCAGACTAAAAATTATGGGTATGAGTAATCAATAAAGATTAAAGTAGATCAACCAAAGTATGATGTATCTATACTTTACATTTTATGTATATCAGATAGATCTAATTTATTTCTTATGTAAGACATAATTGTGCCGATAACTAAAAGGTTAATATAATATTATATCCGGATGAACAGGTTAATTTACTATTTGGCTATTTGTTTAGTTTTGATCCAATGTGGTACCGAAACTAATCAATCTTTTTCTGTTAATACTCTTGTAATTCCTACAGATGGAGGTAGCATTTCAATTTTTCCTGATGAGAAAGCTTTTGCTACTGGTGATGAGATTTCAATCACGGCAGTTCCTGATACAGGGTATGTTTTCTTTGATTGGACTAACGACTCAACTCTAAGTAAGAATCCTTTGAACATTCTAGTGACTGAGGATATTAATTTAGTAGCTGAATTTAGATTAAAATCATATCCATTGACAGTGACAATCGTTGGTCAAGGTCAAGTATATGAGCGAATCTTACCTAGTAAATCAACAGAATATGAGCACAATACACTTATTGAATTAAGGCCTTATGCTGAATTGGGATGGGAATTTAAAGAGTGGAAAGGAGATATAATTAGCACTGACTCTGTATTGACCTTAGAAGTCACAAAGGATATAAATGTAACGGCTATCTTTGAGTTAAAATCTTATCCTCTTAACCTTACTATAATTGGCAGTGGCATTGTTACTGATTCAATTGTTATTGATAAGTCTAAAGATTTTGATCATGGTACAAAAGTCTCCTTATCTGCTGAAGCAGATGAAAATTGGATTTTTTTAGGATGGTCGGGAGATATTTCAGATACTACAACATCAATTGTAATCACTGTTAATAAACCGTTAGAAGTAAGCGCAACTTTTCAACAATTTTGGTTGATGGAAAACGGCACGACTATTTATTGTGGTAATGCCTCTCTTGGAGATAAAGGTGTAATTAGAGGTATCGAGTATACAAAGAGATCAGTATCCCAAATTACTGTAGAGAATGCCCCTCGATCTTGTACAAGTGGTATAACAGATATGTCAGGATTATTTCAAGATGAATTGTCTTTTAATGGTGATATATCTCATTGGGATGTGTCATCTGTAGCAAATATGAAAAATATGTTTGCTGGGGCTGTAGAATTTAATACCAACATAAGTCTATGGGATGTATCTAACTTGACAAATATGTCAGGTATTTTTGCAAACACTAAATTTAATATGGATTTGAGCGAATGGGTATTAACAAGTGTAACAGATATGTCAGGTACTTTTGAGAATTCACAATTCAATCAAGATATTTCTAATTGGGATGTATCCAATGTTATTTTGATGAAAAGCATGTTTGGAGGTTCAAATTTTAATAAAGATATCTCAAATTGGGATGTATCTAATGTAATAGATATGAGTAACATGTTTAGAGGTGCTGACTTTAATCAAAATATTAAAAGTTGGAATGTTCAATCTGTTACTAATATGGAAAGTATGTTTGAAGCCTCCTTGTTCAATCAAGATTTAAGTACATGGCAAGTCATTAATGTAAAGAATATGGTCAGTATGTTTGCTAATTCCGTTTTTAACAAAACAATTAGTTCATGGCGAGTATCAAATGTTACAAACATGAAAAATATGTTTAAAAATTCAGAGTTTAATCAGTCAATTAGTACCTGGGATGTTTCCAATGTAATTGATATGGAGGGCATGTTTGAAAACTCATCATTTAATCAGCCAATCAACAACTGGAACATCAGCAATGTAACAAACATAAAAAATATGTTTAAATCTACATTATTTAATCAAAATATAGGTAGTTGGAATACGAGCAATGTAATAGAAATTTCAGGTCTGTTCGAAGATGCTGTATCCTTCAATCAAAATATATTTAATTGGGATGTATCAAAGGTTACAGATATGAGTCGGATTTTTGCTGGGGCTACCAATTTCAATCAAACGATTGATACTTGGAATGTATCAAAGGTTACAAACTTGTCATCAATGTTTAAAAATGCAATTTCTTTTGACCAAGATCTATCTTCTTGGGATGTTTCTAAAGTTGAAATGATGGATAGTACATTTTTTAATGCTTCGGAATTCAATCAAAATATAAGTAATTGGCAAGTTGCCAATGTTGTGAACATGAAATTCATGTTCAGTGGTTCAAAACTATTTAATCAAGATATTGGAGATTGGAATGTAGGTTCAGTTATTGATATGTCAGGGATGTTTAATGGAGCCAAATCATTTAATCAAGAATTGGTAGATTGGTGCGTACCGACAATTATTATTGAACCAGAACTTTTTTCATTTGATTCAGCCTTGAGAGAGGAGAACAAGCCTTTGTGGGGAACTTGTCCAAATAATTGAGGCCGAGTACATTCTATTTGTAATTTACATTTAAATTTTTGTAATTATTGTTTGAATAAATCAAAGATAATTAATCGCATATTATCTAAGTCAATAGGTTAGTCGATATAACATGTATAGAATTAAGTTAGGTATACTATCTCTATTTCTCTTTTCATTGTTTATGACTTGTAGTGAAAAACAAGAATCAAATACTACTTGTCTTTCAGAGCCAGATTTGAATAAAGTATGTACTAAGCAATATGTGCCAGTTTGTGGTTGTGATGGAAATAACTATCCAAATGCTTGTTTAGCTAAGGCCAGTGGAGTAAATAGTTATTCTCAAGGAGAATGTAGTTCCAAAGAAGATTAGATTTTTTAATTTTCTTCTTCATTTTAATAACAGCTACTCTTTAACTTTTGGAATAAAATACTCAAGAAAGAAAGCCGTTAATAAACATATACTAATAACTACTAGATATCCAACTTCGTCTGAAACCCCAAAATCATCTTCACCGATGAATGAAATAATTAATATCAAACCGTTAAATAGGATAAAGTATGTAATAAACTTCCTCATAAATTTCGAATAATTTTATTTGAAAATAAAATAAGCAGTAATTAATCTTTGAATTATCCCTTTTAGCCAGTTAATCCAACCAGTTTTATTGGGATTATAACTAACTTACTTTCAATTATATTCAATATTTTTCTATAATAAGTCTCACATTATTCTAAGTTGAGATTTTTTTCAGTCACTAAACTAACCATTATGATTATAAGTACAACAGAAACAATTCCTGGTAAAGAAATAACTGAAGTCCTTGGAATAGCTAGAGGTTCCACAGTAAGGGCTAGAAATGTTGGTCGTGATATTTTTGCAGGTATCAAAAACCTGGTCGGTGGTGAAATTGAAGAGTATACTAAACTTCAAGCAACTTCTAGAGAACAGGCTATAACAAGAATGATTGAGGATGCAAATGGCCTTGATGCAGATGCTATTGTAAATGTGAGATTTATGACTTCGGTAATAACTCAAGGAGCAGCCGAAGTTCTGGCATATGGTACGGCAGTAAAAATTAAATAAAATATTTAAAAATGTGGCAAATTATAATCTATGGAAGCCTTTTTGTTTTATTGATTATGGCGATAATTAATCGCGTAAATAAATCACAAAAAGAAAATTTTGAAGAAAGGGACAATTAAACTTTATCTAATTTATATTGAATCAATAGCAGAAATTAAGATGGATTATAATATTCTATCTATAAGAATGGATTCTAGAGTTTAAATTAATCTGATAAATTTCTTAGAATAGTTAATGCCCTCAAAGAATCTTTGGTTGGTACAAAGATATGATCATGATAGTAGCCTGCAATTATGTTACAGCTGATTTTATTTTTGGCAAGTTCAGTTGAAAAAATGGAAGTAAGTCCAACTGCATTAAGTGATGAATGTATTTTTAGTGTTATCCAGCTTGCAATAAAATAATATTTAAGGCCTAATTGGTCTGCCTTGCTTTTTTTTAATACCAGGGTTATTTCTTCTTCTCCTCTAAAAGCGCATATTACTTCTTTGATATCTAACGACTCTATGTCATTTACAGTTGTAAAAACATATTCACCGTCATTCAACTTAGGATTCAAACCTTTTACTAGTTTTCTGATATTATTTTCACCATTAACCATGAATATTGAAGTTATGCGTCTATTAGGATATAAACTTATTTATAGTTTTTAATCTGATAAATAAATATTGATTTGTGTATTTGAATTGTGAGCTGCATAGTATCCGATTAAATATCTTGAACAGATAACTGTAGTTCTAGAGTATACGTGATATTTTATGAAAAACAATCTGGTGGTGAATGATATAATTGAACTACTTACTCATTTCTAGTTATTTTTTGGTTGCTTGATGGAGTTAAGTGTAGAATTGGTAAGCAGTTGATGGAATCGTTTTCAACTTAAAGTAGTTACAAGTACTGGCTATTTTATGAATTGCTACTTATTTATTCTTTGCATAAAGAATATTTGATAAAGCTTTAGTGCCTAATAAAACATTCACATATGTAGATATATTTTATATGAAGCCTCAAAATAAGTTTACCCAATCCCAAATAGATCGTATTGTAGAAATGGCCTGGGAAGATCGAACGCCTTTTGAAGCCATTGAATATCAATTTGGGTTAAAAGAGGCAGAAGTACGCAAAATAATGCGCTCAGAAATGAAACAAAGCTCATTTACTATGTGGCGAGAGCGTGTGTCAGGTCGTAAAACTAAGCACAATGCCAGTTCAAAATCTATACGTTTCAAATCTCCAAATCATAGAGGGTAAATGTATTAAGCTAGTGGATAAATAGTTACCTTTTACTACTTTACGCATCTATCACATTTGTTTATTTACCCATCTTCATGATTTCAAGAATTAATCTCAACACACTTCTACTTGCTTTGATAACTAGTTCATTATTACCTCATGTTACTGATCATCAAATTCTCAATGCACAATCAATTCAAAATTTTGATCTCGATGGGACTGTCCAATCTAATGAGGATAATAGTGCTTTAATAGGTGTAACCTTAGAATTACTTCAGATAAATGAAGCTGATTTCAAATCATTAAAAGATAACCAAAAAGAACAATTATCTAGTCAAGAATCACTAGAAATTACTCAGAATCGGCGGATTAAAGGAACATCAACCGATGCTAATGGGCGTTTTACTATAGAAGGTATACCATCTGGAACATATCTATTAGTTGTACGATATATCGGATTCAAAGAGTTAAGCATGCCTATCAGGATTCCTGAAGAATTACCAAATCGGCTGCGACTTTTTTTAGATGCTGATGTTGTCAAATTTGGGGAAATTCAAGTACAAGCTAGTAGTTTTCAAGATTCAACTTCAACATTGACCTCAGTTCAAAGAATTAGCTCAACCCAAGTTCAAAGCCTTGCTGGTGGTCAGGGTAATGTGTTTAATTTGCTTAAGGTGGTGCCAAGTGTTACATCAACTAGTGATTATTCGTCCCAATTGATCGTGCGAGGTGGTGAGGCTAACCAGAATCTATTTGTGCTTGATGATATTGAAATTTATAGTCCATACCAGGCCAATGGGGTAGGTAGTTTGTTTAATTCAAATATTATTCGAGACATCGACTTTTATGCAGGCGCTTTTCCAGCAAGTTTTGGAGATCGTTTGTCTTCTGTTTTGGTAATTAATACAACCACTGGAAATCCTACTAAAGTATTTGAAACTCAACTCGAAGTGGATGCAACAATAGCTGCATTAACGATGAAGGGAGCGATCCCTTTTTGGGAATCATCGTGGATCGTGAGTGGTCGAAAAACGTATTTTGATTCGTTTGCCAATACTTTTGCCCAGCGAGTAGTTACCCAGAATGATATCGCGTTCCCAGACTTTACAGATTTGACCGCAAAACTTGAATTAAGGCCAGGTACTGGTCACAGTATTTCAATAACAAGTCTACTAAGTGATGACGTGATTGATTGGATTGCAAGGGAGGATCAATTTGGTGAATTGGAGTCAGATAGGGAAAATTTTTCTGGTGCTCAATCATCTACTAATCGAGCCTTAGGTGTACGATGGACTTACAGTCCAGCACCTTTCTTTCAGTCTCATTTGTACTCGAATTATTACAAGAATACCGGTGATAATGGAATTGCAGGTGATTTTAAGCCTGGTGTTATACCAGGTACCGGGTTTCTATGGGAATCTCCAGTAAGTGATACAGACAGTATAGTAATTGATTATGATCAACTATATACATTTGAAAAATATACAGCCGGTACTCGTTTATTTTTCACATTACCGCGGCATGAATTAGAGATAGGAGGTGGATATGATCAATTAATCAATAATTTGGATATTGATTTGGGTCTTAATGATCTAGGTCAAATTATGTTTAGAACTTTTGAATATGCATCAAGTATGCTTGAGGCATTTGGTGATACACTAGATTCCAGAGCTAAAACGGATCGCATCTATGCCTATGCAAATTATCGGTTAGAACTTATGAAAAATCGATTCTTTATTCAGCCTGGATTACGTTATATCCAATATGGAATAAATAATGAGGCGTACTTGCTACCACGTTTTGGAATATCATTATTACCAGCTAAAGGCTGGACCATACGTTTTGGAGGTGGAACATATGTTCAGAGTCCTGGATTTGAAAAATTGATAGAGCCAGATAACATTTTTAATGTGTCAAAATTTAATACAGTCAATACGTTGCAATCTGAACAGTCGCAACAAGTTGTATTAGGCTTAACAAAAAACATAGGAAAAAGCTGGCAAATTGAAATAGAGGGTTACATCAAAGAATATCAAAAATTAATTACACGAAGCTATCAAAATTTACTAGTAATTGAGGATGTTTTTAATCCTGTTACTAATAAAGGTAACACAATGTTAAATCCTCAGAATTATTATTTCGAACTGCAACGCGAATGGAAGTTAACTAATACCCCCGTTAATAATGGTACAGGTAGATCAGAAGGAATAGAATTACTTATTCAAAAATATCCTTCATATAACAATAAATTCTCAGGTTGGTTTTCTTATATATGGGCAAAATCAGAGCGTAAAGAAGAAGTAGAGGGTATTCAATTTAGTTATCCATTCGATTATGATAGAAGACATACGATGAACTTAATTTCAAATTTTCAATTCTCTGATGCTTGGAGTTTTAATTTCACATGGAGATTAGGGACGGGTCTTCCATATACGGAGCCTATAGGACTGGATCCTATGAACTTCACATGGCAAGGTGATTCATTTTTTATTTCAGATCCAGAAACGGGTAATATTCAATTAAATCCTGATTTTGGGGAACTTGAAAACGTTAATCAAAAACGTTATCCAGCTTACAACAGAATTGACTTAAGGGCGCAGTATAGTGGTAAAAATAGTAGTATTAGATATGATCTATATGTGGATATTATTAATGTATTTAACTTTCAAAATGTACAAAGTTATAAATATGTAATCTACCCTGTTGATCCTAATCCCGTAGGTGTGCCAGATTTTTTAAGACGAAGCTCCTGGGTTGAATTAAAGAGAGAGCCAATTTTTATGTATCCATTTATCCCTAGCCTAGGGGTAAACCTACAATTCTAAATCTCTATTGTAACTCTTATACCATAGAATAGAAGATTTCTATTCTTATACCCTTTTGCATTAATGATATATTGAAGATTTGGTTGAGTTCTAAATCTACTTTCTATAGTTCTAAAAGATAATTCGATTACATGCTCAAAAGGGTATTTAGAATTTTGAACTCTGTAATCAAAAATTGATTTATATAAGTTTGAAAAACCGGCACTACCAAAAGATGCTCCAAAACTTGAGGTATCTTCTAATTTATAAATTATGCCTCCACCAAGATACTTTGAAATTAATTCAGTATCTGAGTTTGAAAATCCTATTCTTATGTACCATTCATTATTATCATGATTTGAATAAAAATGTGTATAGATACCAGCACTAAATTTATTTAAGCCTATTCCAAAAGCTATTGGTGGTGAACCAATTTGATATTTGCCAGAATTTTTATGTGTGGATAGCCAACTTCCGAATGTTAGTCCAATATTTTCTTTCTTTGTAATGTATTCACTAATAATTATAACCCCTTCGTCAAAATTTAGTTTATAATTTGATTCAGGATATAATTTTCTAGTTATTCTACTATTTGAGTCAAATATACCCGATGTAAATTTCCAATTTTTCTTTACAAAATTAACTTCTACTCCAAGACTTGTGTAAGGGAAAATTGAAGGCCCATAAAGCCCAGTATTTGACAAATCTGGACCAATCCCTTGGGAAGGATTAATAAAAAAATCTGCAGCATCAATATGATCAAATTGTGCATTCAAATTTACTATCCCAAATTTTATTGAAAATGTTGAATTAGATTCATACTGTATCCAACTTTCTAATATTTCAAATCCTCTATCAGCTTCAATATTTGATATACCTTGAATATTGTTTGCAATACTTTGCCCATTTACCCAAAATGCAGAGCCATCAATCTTTAATTTCTTTTCGTTCTTTAAATCAAAGGTAGTTGATATTGAGGTTTCATAATATTGTAACCAAATTAGATGTCGCCAGAACTCTTGATTTAACGTTAAATTAAACTCAATATTTTTATTTATTATTTGGGCTTTCAAATTATCACTGAATATGCTTGTGCATAAAACCAGTAAGAGAATTGATTGATTTAATAATAATTTACCTTTTGTACTCAATCTAAATATTTATGTTACTTTATAATCGTACAAAAATTAACAAATAATACAATCTAGTGAGTGAGCAAAAAATAATATTCTCTATGGTGGGCGTCAGTAAAGTTCACAAACCCAATAAAATAGTCCTCAAGGATATTTATCTCTCATTTTTTCATGGCGCCAAAATTGGTGTTCTCGGATTGAATGGAGCGGGTAAATCAACTCTACTCCGAATTATTGCTGGTGAAGACCAAGACTATTTAGGTGATATAAGTATACAAAAGGGAGTAAGCTTTGGATATTTGCCTCAAGAACCTGAGTTGGATCCCAAGAAAACAGTTAAAGAAATTGTCCAGGAAGGTGTTCAAGAAACCGTAGACTTACTAGCAGAATACGAAGCGATAAATGCACAATTTGCTGAACCAGATGCCGATTTTGATGCACTGATTGCCAAGCAAGCTCAATTACAAGAACAAATTGACCGGATCGATGCTTGGGATTTAGACTCTAAACTTAATCAGGCTATGGATGCACTGCGTTGCCCCGATAGAGATACCTTGGTGAGTGTTTTATCAGGAGGGGAAGCTCGCCGGGTAGCCCTTACTCGTTTATTATTAAAAAAGCCAGATGTATTGTTATTGGATGAACCCACTAACCACTTAGATGCCGAATCGGTGGGTTGGTTAGAGCAGCATTTAGCTAGATATGAGGGGACAGTGATTGCTGTAACACACGACCGGTATTTCTTGGACAATGTGGCGGGCTGGATTCTAGAACTAGATCGTGGGGAAGGAATACCATTTGAGGGGAACTATAGTTCTTGGCTAGAGCAAAAAGCGAAGCGTCTTCAGCAAGAAGAAAAGGAAGAATCCAAGCGTCAAAAAACACTACAACAAGAATTGGAATGGATTCGACAAAATCCAAAAGGTCGGCGTGCTAAAAGTAAGGCTAGGATCAATGCCTATGATAAGCTTTTAGAACAGCAACAAGAAAAACGGCGCGACGATATGGAGATCTTTATTCCAGCAGGATCTCGATTGGGTGATAAGGTTATTGTAGCTGAGCATTTGCAAAAAGCATATGATGAAAAGTTACTTTTCGATGATATGAATTTTTCTCTACCTCCTGGAGGAATTGTGGGTATTATTGGGCCGAATGGAGCAGGTAAGACCACTTTATTTAAAATGATTACGGGACAGGAGGAACCTAACGCAGGTACTCTGATGCTTGGCGAAACGGTACAACTCGGATATGTTGATCAAAAAAGACCCTTAGATCCTGATAAAACTATTTGGGAAGAAATTTCAGCAGGGCAAGATTTATTGGTGCTGGGAAATAGGGAAGTCAATTCACGCGCTTATGTAGCTCGATTTAACTTTAGTGGTAGTGATCAACAAAAAAAGACCTCTCAACTCTCAGGTGGAGAGCGAAATCGTGTGCACCTAGCCAAAATGCTCAAAGAAGGGGCTAATGTATTACTGCTCGATGAGCCAACCAATGACTTGGATGTGAATACTCTGCGGGCATTAGAGGAAGCACTTCTTGAATTTGCTGGCTGTGCGGTGGTCATTTCTCATGATAGGTGGTTTTTGGATCGCGTCGCTACTCACATTTTAGCCTTTGAAGGAAACAGCGAAGCATACTGGTTTGAGGGGAATTACGCCGAATATGAAGAGAACCGCCGACTGCGTTTGGGGATAACTGAAGATCAACCCACTCGGATACATTATAAGAAATTAATGCGTTAGATTCGCATTAAGGTTTGCAATCCTTACCTTTAGCCAAACCAATATTTATAGTATGAATTCTACCAAATATACGACTCCCACCGAGGTGTCAAAGGGAATGTGGTCATGGGCCTTATTTGATTGGGCAAACAGCGCATTTTTTGTCATTATTCAGACCTTTGTTTTTGCTGCTTATTTTCAGCGTTCCATCGCAGCTGACTCAATCAGTGGTACCGAACAGTGGGGTAATATGGTCTCGGCTGCAGGACTGTTAATTGCATTTACTGCTCCTATTTTAGGTGCTATAGCGGATCGATCCGGACGAAGGAAACCATGGATTGCCGTATTCTCACTTATGTCAATTGTGGCCAGTTTTTTACTCTGGTTTGCTGAGCCCAGGACTGAATTTTTAATGTATGCCTTAGTAGTCACTTTTATTGCAACGGTAGGGGCTGAGTATGCCTTTATTTTTTACAATGCTATGCTTCCAGATTTAGTACCGTCATCTTATTTAGGACGATGGTCTGGATGGTCGTGGGCCATGGGTTTTGCAGGTGGAATTGTATGTCTTTTGGGAGCACTATATCTATTTATAGAAAGTGGAGGCGCTTGGCTTGGTTTGGATACCGAAACACAAGAACACATTCGAGCTACCTTTATATTTACAGCATTATGGTATTTGGTTTTTTCAATCCCAATGTTTCTTCGTACCCCTGATATTCCTAAAAATGATACGCCTGTAGGACAGGTTATACAGGAGGGTTTACAGCAACTGAAAAATTCCATTAAGCAAGCCCGAAAGTATGCCAATATTTATCGCTTTCTTCTTGCAAGAATGATTTATAATGATGCGATTATTTTAATTTATGCCTTTGGCGGAATATATGCCGCAGGAACCTTTGCAATGGATGAATCTCAGATTATCATATTCGGGATTGGGCTAAATGTTACTGCCGCACTCGGTGCGGTTGGCTTCTCATGGATGGATGACCGTTCAGGCAGTAAAAAAACGATTTTGCTTTCACTCATGGGCTTAATTATTCCAGTTACTGCGATACTTTTTGTTGAGGATATATTTTGGTTTTGGATTTGGGGTCTAATGCTAGGCGTCTTTTTTGGCCCAGTACAGGCAGCATCTAGAACCTTAATGGGCCGCTTGGCACCAGAAGACAAACGAACCGAAATGTTTGGTTTGTTTGCCTTTTCAGGGAAAGCCACTGCATTTATTGGCCCTAAATTATTGGGTTGGGTTACGGTACTATTTGCCAGCCAAAGGATAGGAATGTCGGTTGTTTTAGTATTACTTGCTTTTGGTTTTTTACTCATGTTACGGGTAGAAGAACCTGATAAAATTCAACAAACTAACTAAGCTCAAAAATTCGAAAATTATTATATCCCCTAAAAAGAAATTACCATGCTAAAAGAACGAATCCATCCAAATGCTATCCCTGCTTGGCGTTTGCAATATGCACTAAGCGGACTTTTTCTTTTTGTTCCATCTGCTTTTCTCTATTTCTTGCATACAAAGGAAGTAATAGCTCTTGAATGGGGTATTGGTACTGCTATTCTTGCATTGGTATTTTATATATTAATCGTAGCCTTTCTTCCTCAGCTTAGCTGGTCACGTTGGAGCTACCAAATCGATGATAAAGGGATTCAGATGCGCCGTGGGATTATATGGATAAAGTATACGGAAGTGCCCATTAACCGAATACAACATGTAGATTCTAGTCAGGGTCCTATTTATCGATCATACGGCCTTTCTGTTATTCGCTTTTCAAATGCAGCTACATCTCATGAAATTCCTGCCTTAGAGGAAAAGCTTGCACATGAACTAAAGGATAAAATCACCGAAATGGTGAGGTTAGTAAAAGAAGATGTTTGAGTTTCAGCGATTACATTGGGTTGCGTCGATTACCGGGGTTTTGGAAGTAATCAAGCAAAATGTACTAACCGTCATCATTTTGCTTATTGTGGGATCACGAAACGAATCACCCTATTTCGCTTGGTTTATTGGATTAGGTCTCATCTCTGCATTTGGGTTAGGTATTATTAGCTGGTTTCGGTTTAAGTACCAGTTGCTAGAAGATGAAATACACATATATAAAGGTATTTTTGTTCAAAAAAAACTTTATATACACAAGAACAGGGTTCAAGTAACCGAAATATCTGCTGGATTAATACAAAGGTTATTTGGCTTAGTATCGCTGACAATCCAAACAGCAGGGGGAGGGTCTGAGCGAGCAGTTCTTTCGGCACTTAATGCTCAAACCGCTAATATTATAGTTGAGGTATTAAATCCAAAAGGTACTGAGCATAGTGGGTTAGAATCTACCTTAAGTCAGGATGAACATCTTTCATTTGTAGAAACAAACCAAGGTCTTGATTCGCAAAATAGTCTTGATTTGATCCACAGCCAAAATCCTGAGTGGTCCTTGTCTAATAAGCGCTTACTCTATTTGGCATTAACCTCTGGTGAATTTGGAATAATTGCTACCATTTTGGGAACCATACTCGGGCAACTTTCTGAGTTTATTACCGATGAAAATATTCAGTGGATAATTGATCGTATTCCTGTAATCCAACAGCCCGGCATTTACTTCGTACTCTTTAGTGTGGCGACAGTTATTTTTGTCTCCTATTTATTATCCATTTTGTCAAGTTTTGTGCGCTATCATGGTTTTACTATTCGGAAAGTAGGCAAAGAACTACACATTACTAGAGGCTTACTACAGCGTATTCAAACCACCGTTCCATATAATCGTATTCAAGCATTAAAATCTACGGAAGGGTTATTACGTCAGCCTTTTGGATTAGAATCGATTTCAATTATTAGTGCAGGGCATCAACAAGGCCAGCAGCAAAAATCCTTGATTGCGGCCCCTTTAATACTTAGTGATGAACGGGAGGCCTTTTTTCAACAATTTTTTAGTGATTGGGAACTAGCAAAGGGGATTAGTCAGCAGCAAAGACATCAATTACAGGAAACATCTCAGGACTTATATTCTTGTCTAGAGGATGTTTTTAAACCAAACCAGACCAATTTGGAAGCCAGCGATAACAAGCAACTCCAATTGTATGCTATTGCACCAAAAAATGCTTTTTTCCGTTATCTACGAAGACCTAATTATCTGTGGTTTTTTCCTACCTTATTGGGTGTTTATTGGCTCCCTTGGTTAGTCTGGTTGGCTTTGCTAAGTATTCCTGCTACACTTTATGGTTGGATTGCCTATAAAGATACAGAACTAGGGCTATCTTCAGGACATCTATATATAAGATACAGAGCATTGGCTCGAAAGCAAATTTGGATTCCAAAAATACGCTTACAATCGAGTGGCAATACCCAACACATCTTTCAGAAAAGTAAAAGACTGTATCACCTAATTTTTAGTGTAGTATCTGGCTCTCAGGAATTACGTGTTCGAGTTAAGGATTTCAGTTCAGATGCAATGGACTCAATTACGAAGTGGTTACACTATTGACCGACTCTTTCCTAACCTAAGGCTACATCTAATACCATCATCACGCTAAAACCAATCATAGTACCAAGGGTAGCTATATCAGTATTACCGTGCATTTGACTTTCTGGGATGAGCTCTTCCACCACTACATAAATCATAGCACCAGCAGCAAAAGCAAGTGCATAGGGCAATACTGGTTGGACGAGAATAACTGCGGCAGCGCCTATAACTGCTGATACAGGTTCAACTGCACCTGATAATTGCCCATACCAAAAACTTTTCCCGGTTTTCATTCCATCTCTTCTAAGAGGTAGCGAAATGGCTACTCCTTCAGGGAAATTTTGAATACCTATTCCTATGGCTAGAGCGACAGCAGGAGCTAATGCAGCAGACATCCCAAGGTCAACCGATTGAATGGCTGCACCAAATAAGACCCCAATGGCCAATCCTTCTGGTATGTTATGAAGAGTCATAGCAAGCATCAAAAGAGTAGAACGCCTCCAACTTGTGGGAAGTCCCTCAGCTTCATCCCTAGGAAGTCCAATATGTAAGTGGGGTAGATAATGATCGCATACCCGTAATATTAACCCACCTAATAAAAATCCGATAACAGCAGGAATCCATCCAATATGGCCTTGTGCTTCAGCCATATCTATGGCAGGTAGGATGAGCGACCAGATACTCGCAGCGATCATGACACCCGCTGCAAATCCCATCATACTATCTAGTAACTTAAAACTAACTTGTTTAGTAAAAAAAACTAATGAGGCGCCTAACGCGGTCATACCCCATGTGAATAAACCAGCCATAAAAGCTTGGGCCATGGGATGTAATGCTAGAAACCATTCGGGTAATATCATTTTGAAAGCTTTTGATTTAGTGTAATCCTTAAGGGTTTAAGGCAAAAAAATTGGCTAATTAAAAATTTAGCCATGGCTAAATATAAGGGTGGTATAACAAATAAGCTATAAAAAAAGTCTTTAATTCAGGCTATTAAATATTTATGCTTACAGTGATATTTGTCTAAGAGCTAGTAGTTCTAAAGTTCTCTTCAAATCAAACAATAAATCATTTCAAGGTGGTAAAAAAGCTTATTCCCCCTGCCTGTTTTCCTGTTTCAACAAAGGTTATTAGCTCTTGAGTCTCAATAGAAATGATGTCAACGGATCCAGGCTCACCACCAATTCCTTCAACCGAAATAAAGGCATATTTACTGTCAGGGCTTATTGTAACGCCATGTGAAACTTTACGAGAGTTGGTTATTTGAGCAAGTTCTACCCAACGTTCTAAGTCTATTATACTTGTTGCTCCGGCGCCTTTGAGGGAACTAACCAAATATTTACCATTTGGACTTACTTCTAAATTATAGGGCAATTTCCCCGTTGGCATTCTGCGGCTTATACTCCAGTTTTCAACATCTATTTCAATAATTTCGTCAGATTCATTTCCTGCAACATATACCCATTGGTCGTTAGGATGAGGGTCTACCCAAGTAGGTTTAACTAGAGGATGATGATATGTCATTGAGCTATGTTTTTCTTCATTTGCTGTTGCAGAAGCATTCATTTCTTTCATCCAACTCATCCGTCCGCCTGAACCATCCATGGCTTTTAGCTCAGCTACTAAATCTTGGGTAGTCTCAGGTTCATGTTTCTCATGAGCAGAGTCATCAATCATGGATACTTTTAGTGACAAAGTTCTTGTGATGTCTAACCCATAGGTATCCACTTCAATTAATTCATCACTCATCATGGAGACATGATAGGCTTTGGTGCCTTTAGAGTTCATTCTAGTCCCGTGCGGCATAATTCCAGTTGGTAATTCGACTATTAAGTCCATGGTCTCGGGATCGACAACCATCATACTACTGGGTTCCATTTCCCCGTGCAAATTGAAATTCACTACATATAAAAGTCCTGTATAGTCGGAAATTTCCATACTTGCAGGAAATAAACCTAGATCAACTGTACCCATCAATTCATTAGTGTCGGTGCTGTATTTTGCCAAATAACCGTAAGGGTTGCCATGCGCAATAGTAACAAACCAATGCTTTTTATTTGGGGAAATAGTGAGCCCATGCGGGCCATCAGTTTCCGTTGGAAGTTTTCCAACTGGAATTGTTACATCAACCCAGCCTTTATTTGATGTAGCATCAAAGCTCACTAGTTGTACTACATCATCTGACTCTGCTGCTACGTAGACTTGATAGATTTGTGCATGAATATCTATGGTAGATAAAAGTAAAAGCAGGATGAAGTACAAGAAGAAGCTTTTAGTTATTGAGTATATCTTACTTGGTTGAAGCATTGCAATTATTTTTATAAACTCAATTTTTAAATCTAATAAATATTTAGTTCTGGAGTGCTCCTAGCTTAACCGCCCAAATACCGGAATTCCAATCTGATAAGAAGATGAGACCTTTATAGGGTTGTGGACCCCATGTAAAGGTAGAGTTAGGAATTGCAGCGTTAGGATCTGTAGGTAAAAATAACGCAATTTCACGTCCCTGCTCATATAAATCTCCCATCAAATCACCTGACACATCAACCACTCGTAAACCACCATTATAGAAGGCAGCATACATGATATCATTTTCAATCCAATAGTTGTGTGAACCCGCTCCTGGAACTTGATAACGTGCGACTTCTTCTGGTTTATCCCATCCATCGAATTCGATAAAGTGTACCCAACCTGCTGCTCGATTTGGTCCTTGGGTATCAAGGCCATAGGGAAAAGCTTCATCACCTGCTGCTACATAAAATTTACCGGTAGATTCGGATTTAAACGGAAAAGCTGCATGGTTCCAACCACTAGGGTAAGTATAACTACCAAGTGGTGTAGGGTTTGCAGGACTACCACCTGCACCTGGCATATCTGATGAGTTGTTCAATCCCACATCTACCGCGACAACTCCATCGCCCCAATTCGATGAATAAGCAATCCCATCTTCTATCCAAACATCATGAATAGAATGTCCAGGAGTATCGAGTTCAAAAACTCCAACAGTATAAGGATTGCGGGGATCTTCAATATTTATGATATCATATTTGCGTCCATTATTTACCGCATAGACATGGTTTTCATAAATAAATGTGTTGTGAACTCCCCCGGTGAGTCCATCGGTATACTCAGAGAGTATGGTGGTTTCTGAAGGGTTTGTGACGTCTAGTATAATAATACCATTTTTACGGTTAGAAGCTCCTTCGCGTGTTATAACGGCGATCCTACCGTCTTCAGACACCTTTACATCATTAACGGTACGTGCATCTACTTTTACAGTATCTATGGTGTGTATATTACTAGGATCAGTAACATCCCAAAGGAACGCTTCTCCTCGTGCTCCCCAAGTCCCTGTGATTGCATAATCACGACCATCAATACCTTCCCAAACCCATAGATCTGATGTTTTTACATCAGGTACGATGCCTTTACCTACCACTTCTAAGCTACGACGAATATTTCTAGGTTGAACTGTGATATTCAGTGTTGTTTGAATAGCACCAGAACGGGCAATGATGGAATATTTTCCAGCATGACTAGCGACAAAACGTCCATCTTGAGCGATTTGCGCAGAGTTACCCTGACCTAATTGATCGTTAGGGTAGGCGATAAAACTGTATTGAACTGGCATATTAGCGAGAGTATTTCTTTTTCTATCTTCCACATGGGTACTAAAATGAACTACATCGCCTGTTTTTATGGGCTCAGAACTTGGATTTGTGACTTTCATGGTTAATGTGGTAGCTTTATTTTCTAACACTTTCACCGGCCAACTAAATTGCTCAGTACCTGCAACTACTATTAACTTAGCAGTACCTACATCATTAAGACTCAATTGATTGAAATCATTTACGCTTAGAATGGATTCATCACTGCTTGAAATGAATAGCTCATCTATGCTTCGAACTACATCTAATGAATCCCTAATTTCAAACATCAAATCTAACAATGTTCCTGAATAGAAGGTATGTTCAGCTTGCTCCCACTCTACATAGGTGATTGGTGGAAAAAGAACGTTAACCTCGAAATCCTGTCGAATCCTGTCAGGACCTAGTGTCATAGCAGATATTATATGAACACCGGGTTTTATCGCTAGTAGCTCTCCATCACGGCTGACCACTAACGAGCGACGAGCCCTAGAAAAAAAGACCACGGTATCGGCCAAAACAACACCATCCGCGCTTAGCACTTCTGCTTCTAGTTGGACTCGTTCATTCACCCTTAGTTCTAAGGATTGATTTAATAGGCGAACTTGAGACTCCTGAGCTAGTAAATAATATGGAGTTATAATAACGAAGAAACAGAAAAGAGAAAGTACTTTAACATTCATAATTCGCAAAATTTTAGCTTGTGAAAGAAATATTTTTCTAAAAGAGATATATTCCATGTAGCTCTTAATCGTCTAAGTGATTTTCAGATAAAAGGATAGATGGACACTATCACTTGAGTAAGCAATATATAAAAGGGTAGCTATTTATCAGAAAAAAAAAATAGAAATCTGTAATTTAGAATGTATTTAAAAGTCTGAAATCTTAATTCATTCATCTAGCAGACGAACGCGTCTTTTGCGTTTTTATTTAAGTAGCATATTACTTCTATAAATATATTATTTAAGCAACCAATAATGAGTATATCACTTCAAAAATTACCATTTGCCAGTCGACATCATGGAACGAGCATTGCTGATCATCAACATATGCTTGAGATGATTAATGCTAAGGATATGGAACAGTTGATTGAGGAAACAATTCCTAAAGGTATTCGATTAAAATGTGATTTAAATATTCCCGCTGCACTTACAGAGGAAGAGTTTTTAGCTGAATTCCGTAAGATTGCATGTAAGAATAAGGTATTTACCTCATATATCGGCCAGGGATACTACGATACCTTTTTACCAATGGTTATTCAAAGGAATATTTTAGAAAATCCGGCTTGGTATACCGCTTATACTCCATATCAGGCAGAAATTGCACAAGGCCGGATGGAAGCGCTTATCAACTTTCAAACTATGGTCAGTGATCTTACTGGTATGGAATTAGCTAATGCCTCGTTACTCGATGAAGCTACTGCAGCAGCAGAAGCTATGACTATGCTCTATGGACAAAGAAAAGGAAGTAAAAAAAAAACAGCTGATACTTTTTTTGTGAGTGACAAAGTGTTTCCACAGACCCTTGATTTATTGTACACCAGATCAGCTCCATTAGGAATACAGATAGAAGTGGGAGAATTGGCGCAACTCGATGTTACGCGAGAAGATGTATTTGGAATCTTATTTCAATATCCAGAAGTCGACGGACAGGTAGTTAGTTATGAGGCATTAACTCAAGCTTGCAACGAGCATAAAATATTTGTGGTAGCCGCCGCAGACTTGCTCAGTTTAACCCTATTGACTCCGCCTGGTGAGATGGGGGCCGACGTAGTAGTTGGGACTACGCAGCGTTTTGGTGTTCCAATGGGCTATGGCGGACCACATGCGGCGTATTTTGCAACGAAAGAAGCTTTTAAAAGGCAAATACCAGGTCGAATCATTGGTGTAACACAAGATAAAGAAGGCCGACCAGCTTACCGTATGGCCCTTCAGACCAGAGAACAGCATATTCGCCGTGAAAAAGCGACCTCGAATATATGTACGGCGCAAGTATTACTAGCCGTTATTGCGGGAATGTATGGGGTATATCATGGTCCAGAAGGGCTTAAACATATTGCATCACGTATTCATGGGTATACTGCTCTAACTAAAAAGCTACTCGAATCCTTAGGTGTAGAAGTTCAAACAACCGAGTATTTTGACACCTTAACCTTCCGAATGAAACGTAGCCTTTTAGAACCTATTGCTACAAAGCTAGAAGCAAATTTCTATTATGCTACCGATGATACCGCTAGTTTAAGCTGGGATGAAGCGAAAGACCTTGATGATCTCAAGCTTCTTCAGCAAATTTTCGAAGAGGTGACAGGAAAACAGTCCGACCTAGACTTCTCTGAGGAAATGGATGAAATCGAAATGCAATTGCCTTCAAGCATTCTTAGGGATTCAGAGTTTATGAGTCATGAGGTATTTCATGCATACCGAACAGAACATGAAATGCTTCGTTATATGAAGCGTTTAGAAACAAAGGATCTTTCTTTGGTTCACTCCATGATTTCCCTAGGTTCTTGTACGATGAAGCTAAATGCTACCAGTGAAATGATTCCCCTAAGTTGGCCAGAGTTTGCAAACATCCATCCGTTTGCACCACTTAAGCAAGCCCAGGGCTATGCTCAGATGTTTAAAGAATTAGAGGCATGGCTTGCAGATATCACTGGATTTGATGCTATTTCGTTTCAACCTAATTCTGGCGCACAAGGAGAATATGCTGGACTAATGACCATAAGAGCTTATCATGAACATAGGGGAGATTCTCATCGTAATGTGGCTTTAATTCCGGCTTCTGCTCATGGAACCAACCCAGCCAGTGCCGTTATGGCTGGTATGGAAGTTATTGTGGTAGAAACAGACAAGCATGGGAATATTTCCTTTGACGATTTGGAGGCAAAAGTTGAGAAATACTCTGACCGGTTAGCCGCTCTGATGGTCACCTACCCGTCTACTCATGGGGTTTTTGAGCATAAGATCAAAGATTTTTGTGCCCTAATTCATCAGCATGGTGGACAGGTCTATATGGATGGAGCAAATATGAATGCTCAGGTAGGTTTAACGAGTCCAGGGCTCATTGGAGCCGATGTATGCCATTTAAATCTTCATAAAACATTTTGTATTCCTCATGGCGGCGGAGGACCTGGTATGGGACCAATTGGGGTAGCTAAGCATTTAACTCCTTTTCTTTCTACTCACTCTCAGATTCCAACAGGAGGAACGTTTGGGACTTCTCCAGTATCTGCAGCACCCTATGGCAGCGCAAGTATTTTGACTATATCATACGCATATATTCGTATGATGGGAGGTGATGGGTTAACCGAAGCAACCCGTCGGGCTATTTTAAATGCCAATTATATTAAAGAACGTCTAGCGCCTCATTACTCAATACTATATACTGGTCTTAGTGGTCGTTCTGCTCATGAATTCATTATCGATTTACGACCATTTAGACAAAGTGCAGGAATTGAAGCAACTGATTTAGCAAAGAGGTTAATGGATTATGGATACCATGCTCCGACGATGAGTTTTCCGGTGCCAGGTACACTCATGATTGAACCTACAGAAAGCGAAAGTTTGCCTGAACTTGATCGTTTCTGCGAAGCTATGATTGCCATCCGGGCAGAAATTAAGTCCGTTGAACAAGGAGAGTGGCCCTTCGAAGATAACCCTTTGAAAAATGCCCCACATACCATGCGGGTACTAACCCAAGAAAAATGGGAAAAGACATATAGCCGTGAACAAGCAGTATTTCCGATTGCCGAATTACGATGGAATAAATTCTGGCCTTCCGTGTCTAGGGTTGATGATGCCTATGGAGACAGAAATTTAGTGTGTTCCTGCCTACCAATTGAGGCCTATACTAGCTAAGTATATCCTCACAAATATAATCAGGAATTATACCAGTAGCCATAATTTCGCGTTCAATGTGCTCTGCTCTAGAGTTTCCAGAGAGTACTAGCATTGTACCTACACCAAAACGATTTCCACCTAGTATATCGGTCTCAAGTGTGTCACCCACCATTAGTACGTCATTTTTTTAATGGCCCAATTTCTTGTACGAGACTTTCATAGGCATACATAAACATCTGCGAATCTGGTTAACCAGAAAAAAAATGAGTTAATTCTAGCATACGCCCAGACACACTTTCTATCAATTTGTTAATAATTTACTAATGATGGGTTTAAACAATAGTAACACGTTTAGTGTTTATTAGTGGGTAACAATTATCATCTACACATATGAAACGAACATTAGACACGGTTGTTATTTCGGACGTGCATTTGGGAACAGTGGGTTGTCACGCGGTCGAGCTTATCCAATACTTAAATTCAATACATCCTAAACGGGTTATCTTAAACGGGGATTTTATTGATATGTGGCAATTCAAAAAGTATTATTGGCCAGAAGCGCATATGCATGTGATCCGCACTCTCATTAGGATGATGACTAATGGGATCATTATATACTATCTCACTGGCAATCATGATGAAACGCTTCGTAAGATTTCCAGTTTGCAATTAGGTCCATTATTTGTGCGTGATAAATTAGTTTTAGAGTTAAATGGAGAAAAGGTATGGTTTTTTCATGGGGATATATTTGATGTAACTATGAAATATTCGAAATGGCTGGCGAAGTTGGGAGGCCATGGGTATGAATTACTGATACTTTTAAACAGGTGGGTTAATTCAATATCAGTTCACATGGGATATGGGAAATTATCTTTTTCAAAAAAGATCAAGAATAGCGTAAAAACAGCAGTTAACTTTATTGATGATTTCGAAGTTACTGCCATGGAATTAGCTATTCAAGAAGGGCATGATTACGTTGTTTGTGGGCATATTCATCAACCCAAAATACGGGGGTACGAAAATGAAAAAGGTTCGGTAATTTACATGAATTCTGGCGATTGGGTGGAAAACCTTACCTCTCTAGAATACGATGGGAAAGAGTGGAGTCTCTACCGCTACGAAACAGATGCCCTTGTTCATCAAATCTCAAATATTACCCCAATGATCGCTTCTAACCCTAGTTTAATCAACGGATACGACCAGGGATTGAAAACCGGATCGATGGGACAGACGTAACTTCAGCAACATGTTAAACGAAACAGGTAGTCTTACTACGAGAACAACCTCAAAACAGCATGAGGCATGAAGATATTATATGGTGTACAGGGTACCGGTCACGGTCATATTAGCAGAGCCCGAGTAATTTTACCCCGCCTACGTGAAATCGCAAAGGTTGATGTACTCATAAGTGGATATAATTTTAAACTCCATCTCGACGGGGAAATCACTTACAAAGCTCGTGGTATCAGCTTGGCATATGACCGAAAGGGGAGTGTGGATGTATTGGAGACAGCACTCAATATTCAACCCGTTAAACTCATTCAGGATATTCAATCCTTGCCTATAGAAGACTATGATTTTGTAGTCAATGACTATGAGCCTGTGACTGCTTGGGCAGCTCAAACGGCAGGGCTTAGCTGCGTGGCTATAAGTCACCAAGCCTCGTTTTTATCTGAGAAGACCCCAAGGCCCAAGAAAAAATCATTGGTGGCCGAAGGTATTCTTCGTCATTTTGCTCCCTCAAATTCTGCGGTGGCTTGCCATTACTTACGTTATGATTCTTTCATAGAGCCACCGATAGTCCGGAAACAGATTCAACGACTAAGTCCTTTTCGTCACGACCATGTGACTGTCTATCTGCCGGCTTTTAATGCCTCAGAACTACTTTCTTACTTTAAACAGCTAAGAGAGGCCAAATGGCACTTTTTTACTGCTGATTGTGAGCAAGACTATTGGGATGAGAATGTTTGGGTACGCCCTGTGGGTAACGAAAGTTTTTTGGAGAGCATTGAATCATGCGAAGGTATTGTTTCTGCTACAGGTTTTGAAACGACCTCCGAATCTATGTATTTGAGGAAAAAATTACTCACTATACCTATTAAAAATCAGTACGAGCAATTATGCAATGCGGCATCTATAGAGCAATTAGGTGGAAAAGTAGTTTATGATATTGGCCCAGAATTTGTCTTTCAGCTCCGGGAGTGGCTAAAGTCTGGTAAACACCTAGAACTACCAGAAGTGTGTGATGAACAAAGCCTAATCAAAAAAATTATCCAGCAGGGTACATCAAACGCTAAACCTAGGAAAGAGCTATTTAAGAGGCATGCAATTTTTGGTTGAGTCTAGCGAGCTTTTTTCTCAGTCTAATTCAATTTTGTAACGAATATAGGTCGGGTTTAGATCCCGATCATTTTTGATGTTGCTACAAGTGTATAGATATATGTACTATTGTACAAGAATTAATCTGGTTCAAGAGATGATCCCTTGACCAGTTAACCAAATACAACTAATGTAAAGTGACCATGTTTTTTGAACAAATTTTTGAGGAAAAGTTAGCACAGTACGCCTATGTAATAGGTTGCCAGAAATCAGGAGAAGCAGTGGTTATCGATCCTATGAGAGATATTGATCGATATGATAAATTAGCTGCCAAGCACGGATTATCTATTGTTGCCGCGGCCGATACTCACATTCATGCCGATTATATTTCAGGTCTTCGTGAATTTGCTGCCCGAGGGATAAAAGTATATGCCTCCGATGAAGGCGATGAGAATTGGAAATATGAGTGGCTTAAAAATAGCGATTATAACTACGAATTTCTGACGGACAATGATATCTTCAAAATAGGAAATATCATTTTTAAAGCAGTTCATACCCCCGGTCATACTCCCGAACATATCTGTTATTTGGTTTCAGATGGAGCCACCACGGAGGAGCCCATGGGTATTTGTTCTGGTGATTTTATATTTGTGGGCGATGTAGGCCGTCCCGATTTGTTAGAGTCGGCTGCTGGTATGGAAGGTTTAATGGAGGAATCGGCAAGAACATTGTACAAATCCTTAGATAAATTCAAAGATTTAGCATCTTATGTACAAGTTTGGCCTGGTCATGGAGCAGGAAGTGCTTGTGGGAAAGCCTTAGGATCAGTACCAGATTCTACAGTAGGCTATGAAATGCGGTTTAACAATTCAATCCGAGCAGCCATCACTGAACAGGACTTTGTGGATTATATTCTAGATGGGCAACCCGAACCACCTTTGTATTTTGCTCGCATGAAGCGTGATAATAAAATGGGTCCGAAGGTACTTGGAGAAATATCGATACCTCAGAAAATGACAGCAGTTGAGTTTGTCAATGCGATTAATTCAGATGAATTTGCTGTAGTAATTGATACGCGAGGACGGCATGAATTTATGGCCAATCATCTTAAAGGTGCCTTATTTGCTCCGGTTAACAAAGCCTTTAACACTACAGTAGGATCTTTTGTAATGGAGGACGAACACATTTATTTGGTGGTGGAAGAAGAGAAATTACATGAAGCAATACTTGATTTATTTCGCATTGGCTTAGATTACATTAACGGATATATAACACCATCCGAATTATATGCTAAGCAAGATCTAAAAATGATTACAACTGAAACGATCACTTTTGAAGAATTTGATAGTTATAATGAATCAGGTAACTATCGTGTGTTAGATGCTCGTAAAGAATCCGAACATGTAATCGGTGCTATACCGGGAGCACTTAACTTCGCTCATACCCGTATAGTTGAAAACCTTGACAAGATACCTACTGACAAACCACTTTTGATTCATTGCAAAGTTGGTGGAAGAGCTGCTTATACCTCTGCATTGTTACAAAAATATGGTTATGAGGTAGTGTTGGTAGCCGACAAGGTTGAGCCTTACCTGCAGCAGCGGAACCTTATTTAAGCCTATTAATAGAGGGGAATTTTATAGGACGAATATCAAGTCAGTTTAGTCCCCAATAAAATTTAAAAAAGAGGCTTTGGTTTACTCTAATCATCATGGGAATAACTGTATATGCTAATATCGTCTGAGGATGACACTGGCTTTCCCAAAAAAATCTAACAGGACGACTTAAATAAACTAATCTAATCTAGCTTTATACTACATCGGGTTATAGAATTTACTAAATTTAAGTACTCACAATCTCAAAATCGTAGTATATATGGAGTTAGAATCTACCATCCGTAAACTAGCCTCTGAAAGTAAGGTTAGTGAATCTCTATCTAAGCATGTATTTGTTCTTTCTGAAATTTTAGAACAGCTTAGTCTAGATCGAAGTAAGCCTGATTTTTTAGCTCTTCTGGGAAATGCTCCTATACAAATAAAGAATGCATTAGATCATGGTCAAGTTAGTGAACTAGAGGCTTTTTTAAATAGGCTTCAAAACCTATCTATCGGGGAGATAAAGGAATTTCTGAGATTATATACCACATATTTTCATTTGGTAAACTCTTTAGAACAGCACGAGATAAGTCGGATCAATCGTAAACGGGAGTTTGCAGAAACACCCGATACCCCTCGAAATGAGAGTATTTTGGAGGCTGTATACGCCATGAAAAAACAAGGGTATTCCTATGCAGAAGTGATGGATGTATTTGATCATATGGATATCCAACCTACCATAACCGCACACCCTACTGAAGCTCGGCGACGTAGCATCCTAACCAAGCAGCATGAAATAAGTGAGATGGTGAGTAAGTTGGGTACTGAAGAATTAACAGCTGACGAGGAACGCCATTTGAGAAAAGAAATTCTAATTCAGCTTAAGCTATTACTTCTTACTGATGAAGTGCGAGCCCAACGAATGTCGGTGGAAGATGAAGTAGAAAATGGATTATACTTCTTTACACATACCATATGGGATGCTATCCCACTGCTATATAAGGACATGAGGTTAGCTTTGGAAACTTATTATCCAGAAGCCTATACCAATCATAGTCGCGCTTTACCCATCGTATTACGATATCGTTCTTGGATAGGTAGTGACAGAGATGGAAATCCAAATGTCACTTCTTCGATTACTTGGAAAACGCTCATAGAACAGCGTAAAACCGTTTTGCAGCTGTACTTGAAAAAATTGGATCACCTTCGAAGGTATCTAAGTATTTCATATAAAGAAGCTACTATATCGGATGCATTGAGAGAGTCTTTACGAAAGGAGGAACGTGATAACCCCTTAAGTGATTTATATGAGAGAAGATATCAAAGAGAGCCTTACCGAAGAAAAATTACTCACATCATGCAGTGCTTGAAGATTCAATTGCTTGCAATTGAACAGTCAAAGAGTCATATCCTAGATAAAGCTAAGGAGTATACTCCTGAGGTATTTATTAAGGATTTGGAGCTAATTAGTGAATCTTTACTACAACAAGGATTTGGTGGAATGACTGAACAAGGGAGGCTTCATGATCTTATTATTTGTGCTAAAACCTTTGGGTTTCATTTAACTGCATTGGATATACGACAACACTCTAGACTTCATGAGGAAACAGTTACAGAAATGTTGAGCTTTGCCGGTGCTGAATATGATTATACTAATCTTTCAGAAGGTGAAAAGATTAGCCTTTTGAACAAAGAACTTAAAAATCCAAGGCCACTGTGTTCACAAGGATTTCAGCGAAGTGAGACTACACAAAAAGTATTGGGGGTATTCGAAGAGATTCGAGATATGCTAGAGCTCGACTCTAATATTTTTGGCAGTTACATAATCTCTATGACTCATGGAGTTAGCGACATGTTGGAGGTTCTTCTAATAGCTAAAGAAATGGGTTTATGGAGTATACTAGATGGCGAGGTAACTACTCTATTGGATGTGGTACCTCTATTTGAAACTATAGAAGATTTAGAAAACTCCCGAGATATTATGGCTCAGATGTTTGAAGACCCATTATTCAAACAGCAGATTACAGCAAGAAACAATTTCCAAGAAATCATGTTGGGTTACTCCGATAGTAATAAAGACGGTGGTTATTGGACTGCAAATTGGACACTTAACAAAGCTCAGTACGATTTAGGAATGGTTTGCCGGGAGTATGATATTGATTTTAGGCTTTTTCATGGACGAGGTGGTACTATAGGTAGAGGTGGTGGACAGTCCAACAAGGCTATTTTAGCAATGCCGCCGGTAAGTAATAATGGGCGCATTAGATTTACCGAACAAGGCGAGGTGATTTCTTTTCGTTACTCCCTAGAAACCATTGCTCATCGTCACTTAGAACAGCTTGTCCATGCGATGGCTCAGGTGATCAATGCTCAGAAGAATGCGCCCGGATATCTTTATGGAAAAGATCGTGAATGGGATCTCATGCAAGAACTTTCTAAATATACGATGGAAGCCTACAGAGGCTTAATTGATGCGCCTGGTTTCTGGGAATGGTATATGCAAAAAACACCTATCGAGCATATTGGAAAACTTCCTATTGCCTCCCGACCTGTTTCAAGAGGTGCTAGCGGTGGGCTTACATTCGAAGGCCTTAGAGCTATACCATGGGTCTTTGCTTGGACCCAAGTCCGTTATAATGTACCAGGCTGGTACGGAATTGGATCTGGTTTAAAAAAGCTTATTGGCAATAATCCAGATGCTCAAGATATTTTAAAGCGATGGTTTAGAGAATGGACCTTTTTTCATACCGTTCTTAATAATTCCCAGCGTGAGTTAGCTCGAACCCATATTGCCACTTCAGAGTTATACTTGGATCATCCTGAAGAGGACACTTTTCATCAAATGATACTGCTGGATTACCAATGGGCTACCGAGTATATCACAGGTATTGCTGGAATGGAGAAAATTTTAGATCATAACCCTGTTATTCAGCGCTCCATACAATTTCGAAATCCCTTTACCTATCCGCTTAATGTTATTCAAACTGAGTTAATTCAAAGATGGGTAAAAAGGGATATAAACGACCAAAATCAAGAAAAAATTCTTACTGAATTATTGTTTTTAAACATCAACAGTATAGCTGCAGCCATGCAGAGTACAGGATAATTTTTTTCATTCAAATAGCTGTAAAATTCTGAATATTCATATCTAACCTTACTATATTTCGCAAAAGATTCAACACGGAAAATCATGACTTCAATGTTACAGGTAGATAAGGTGACTACTTCCAGGATTCAGGAAGTAGATATGAATAATTTAGATTTTGGTCGATGTTTTACCGATCATATGTTTGAGATGCAGTACGCGCACAATACGTGGAAAACTGGCCAGATTAAACCATTCGGTCCTATCGAAATTAATCCAGCATTAAATGTACTTCATTATGGGCAGGCGGTATTTGAAGGAATGAAAGCGTTTTATGTGGACGAAAAACAAATCAATTTATTTCGGCCAGATGTGCATCACGCTCGATTTAATCGATCGTGCCGGAGAATGTGTATACCAGAGACTTCTTATGAAGTATTTATTGAAGCTCTTGAAATACTTATCCGGTTAGATGCCGCTTGGGTGCCCAAAAAGCGAGGAACTGCACTGTATATTAGGCCTTTTATCTTTGCCAATGAAAATTACCTTGCCGCGAGAGTATCCGCGACCTATGCTTACCACATAATTATGTCTCCTGTGGGAGCCTATTATGGTGAAGGATTTAACCCAGTTTCTTTAACCACCTCTCCTGACTTTGTTCGCGCAGTACCAGGTGGAACTGGGGAGGCTAAAACTGCGGGTAATTATGCAGCCAGTTTCTTACCCGCCCAACAGGCGCAACAAGACGGTTTTACTCAGGTACTCTGGCTGGACGCCATTGATCATAAGTACATTGAAGAGGTTGGTACTATGAATATACATTTCCTTATTGGTGACACCTTGGTAACCCCTTCCTTAACTGGCTCAGTTTTGTCAGGGATTACTAGAGATTCCGTTATTCAGTTGGCGAAGGAATGGGGATATGAGGTGCAAGAGAGAAAGATATCAATCGATGAAGTTATGCAAGCCTCTGCTGATGGTCATCTGAAAGAAGTGTTTGGTAGTGGTACAGCGGCCGTTATTAGTCCTGTAGGTAGAATTGCGCACAAAGGACAGGAAATTACCATCGGTGATGGTAAAATTGGCCAGCTTGCTGAAAGATTTCATAACACCATTACAGGCATTCAATATGGTCAGTTAGATGACTATTTTGATTGGACTCATCCTGTTAGTATTCATATCTAAAAGACCTGTGCAGTTAAGCACCTTAATAGCGGTTATGCTCGGTGGAAGTCTTGGCGCTTTGAGTCGTTATTTGCTAAGTTTAGGAATCCACCGATGGATAAAGCCTGAATTTTTACCGATTGGAACTATGGTTGTGAATCTGATAGGATGTTTCTTAATTGGTCTTTTAGCAGCGCTTTTTGAGCAAAAAAATTGGGGAAGCGGTTGGCCTCGCATCTTTTTATTTGTCGGATTCTTAGGCAGCTTCACTACCTTTTCCACCTATACCTTTGACACTTTTTTGCTGCTTAAATCTGATCAATTTGTGGGTGCTTTTCTGAATATGGGGCTACAAATTATACTAGGGCTAGCTTTAGCCATAGCGGGTTGGTATTCAGTTTATGGGATAAAAATTTCTGGTTAACGTAGTTGTAGGAAGGTCAATAACCTTTTGCTCGATCTACAAGAAACTGTGCAGGCATACCGGAAGAAATTCGATAATAATTTTCCACAATCAAAGCTGCGGCATCGCTCACCCTAGTTTGAGCAGCTATATGTGGGCTAATCATTATTTCCTTTCGAGACCAAAAATGATGATCACGATCGAGAGGCTCCTTAGTGAATACGTCTAGGTACGCTCCTTGAATTTGCTGGGTGTCTAGGGCGTATATCAAGTCTTCATCGACGAGTTGAGCTCCTCGTCCTGCATTAATAATAAAACTGGGCTGTGGCATACTTTTGAAAAGCTCAAGTTCCAACAGACCTTGAGTTTCTGTTGTAGTTGGTAGTAGGCAAACCACTACATTACACTGCCGAGCAAAAGTATGGAGTTCCTGTTGTTCATAACAACGCACATTTTCTAGGTCTTTTTTAGAACGGGACCAACCTAGTACGGTGTAACCTTGGTTTGCTAATGATACACTCACATGCCGTCCTATACTACCCAGTCCCATGATTCCAACCTTGAGTGCCTTTAGGTGTACTGTTTCCTTGCTTTCCCAACGTCCTTCAAATTGGTTAGCTCGATAGTGTAATCCATTATGCCGTATATCCATAAGCGCCCATTCTACATATGCGAGCATATCGGCGGCCAAGGATTTCAGACTCATACGTGCAATGGGAATATTTGGAGGAATACTGGAATCTTCGAGCAGCCTAGAAACACCAGCTCCGTAGGACTGGATAAGCTGTAGGTTTGGATACGAAGTTAACGTATGTTGAGGTATATTCCAGCAAACGCTCATCCTCACTGCCTTTTTTGAGGTAATCCGAGGCCATATATCCACCTGAATGTTAGGGTCAAGACCATGGATATGTTTTTTAAGTTTAAGAAAATTTTTACTGGTAGAAATGAGTGCTATTGCCATACTTAAATATAAGGTTTGATATGCAAAATTTGTGGAAAACTTGTGTACATAGTCTTTGTGGGTTACCCTATATTATTAAGATAAATACTTATCTATGTATCTAATATTTGACACCGAAACCACCGGTTTACCCCGAGATTATAGCGCGCCAATTACGCAATTGGATAATTGGCCAAGGCTCGTTCAATTAGCTTGGCAGCTGCATGATCATATGGGAGCACTTCAGTCGAGTGGGAACTATATCATCCGCCCGGAAGGCTTTACTATACCCTTTAATTCTGAACAAATTCATGGCATTTCTACCGAAAGAGCCTTAAGAGAAGGAGTCGATCTCAAAGAAGTACTGGTAATTTTTAGAAATGATATTGACCGAGCCCATTTTATGGTTGGGCATAATGTGTCTTTTGATGAACGTGTAATGGGTGCAGAATATTTGCGAAATAAAATCCCATCGGCCATAATGGACAAGGCCAAAATAGATACTAAGGATGAGGGAACACAATTTTGTGCCATTCCTGGACCAAGAGGTTTTAAGTGGCCTTCCCTTGGGGAACTTCACCATGCCTTGTTCAAGAAGGGGTTTGAAGATGCCCACGATGCTGCTGCCGATGTAGAGGCTACGACCCGTTGTTTTTTAGAGTTAGTGCTCCTTGGTGAAGCGAAGTTCAGTTTTCCGATAGACGCCAGATTGTATGAATCCCCTCAGAGTTACATAAAAAGAGAACATTACATCGATCTTGTATCTCCAGATCGGTTAAAAACCTCCAAAACTACCGTAAAGCAGCCGAAGCGGTCGGCATTATCACAGGATAAATCGGTCAGAGTGGAAACTGATGGCGATCCAATAGCTGAAAAGGACAGCTCTCTAGCCTCCGAGGAACAAAAAGAAATCACCAAAAAAAAACTTAAAAAATGGACCCATGGAGAGCCACTAATTTTCTCTCACTTGCACAATCATTCTAAATACTCTGTATTACGATCCACAGCAGGGGTTAAAGATTTGATTACGAAAGCAGCACAATGGAAAATGCCTGCAGTGGGTCTAACCGACTTAGGTAATATGTTTGGTGCATTTTCGTTTGTTGCGGAAGCGCATAAACAGGGGGTTAAGCCCATAGTGGGGTGTGAACTGTATTTAGTTGAAGATCATTCGAAGAAAAAATTTACCCGTGAACATCGTGATTTACGTTGGCAAATACCCTTACTAGCAAAGAATCAGCAGGGCTTCAAAAACCTTTCAAAAATCTGTTCCCTTGGATACATCCAAGGATACTATTATAAATACCCAAGGGTAGATAAACAGATTATAGCTGAGTATTCTAAAGACATTATTGCGTTAAGCGGTGGAACCAACGGTATTCTGGGAGAACTTATTCTAAATAAGGGAATAGAAGCCGCAGAAGTAGAAATTAGCTGGTGGATTGATTGTTTTGGAGATGACTTCTACTTAGAGCTAATTGATCACGGATTACCAGAAGAGCAGCGGGTAAATGAAGTATTTCGTGATTTCTCTAAAAAGTATGGCGTTTCTTTGGTTGCTTCTAATAACTGCTTTTATATGGAAAAAGCAGATGCCGACGCCCATGATGCCCTAATTTGTATTGGTGATGGTACACTTAAAAGTACACCGATTGGTAAAGGCCGGGATTTCAGATATGGGTTTCCCAATCACGAGTTTTATTTTAAATCTGCTGAGGAAATGATCGGTTTATTCTCTGAGACGCCAGAGGCTGTTTATGGAACCAACGAGATTGTGCAAAAGGTAGAACCCATCGTGTTAGAGCGTGAGGTTATTCTGCCCAAGTTCGATATACCAGCAGCCTTTGAAAATGAAGACCATTATCTACGCCATCTTACCTTAGAGGGAGCCATTCAGAAATTTGGTGAAATAAGCTCTGAACTCAATGACCGTATTGATTTGGAACTTGGGATTATAAAAAATATGGGCTTTCCTGGCTATTTTCTGATTGTTCAGGACTTCATCGCAGCCGCAAAAAAATTTGGCGTGTATGTAGGGCCAGGAAGGGGATCCGCTGCCGGTTCGGTGGTAGCTTATGTAACAGGGATCACGAACATAGATCCCTTCAAATATGATTTACTTTTTGAAAGATTCTTAAACCCAGAGCGGGTTAGTATGCCTGATATTGATATTGACTTCGATGATGAAGGGCGTCAGAAAGTTATAGAGTATGTGGTGGATAAATATGGTGCGGATCAGGTTGCACATATCATTACTTTTGGTTCTATGGCTGCGCGTTCTTCAGTCAGGGATGTAGCTAGAGTGCTAGATTTACCTCTTTCCGATGCTGATAGGATTGCTAAACTAATCCCAGAACGTCCTGGAACCACTCTGGACGATGCATTTTCGGAGGTAAAAGAATTGCGGGAAATTCGAAATAGTGAAGGCTTGGAAGCAGAAACACTGCGAATGGCGCAAATTTTAGAAGGATCGGTTCGAAACACAGGTATACATGCAGCAGGTATTATCATTGCCCCTGATCAATTAACCAAATATATTCCTGTTAGTACAGCTAGAGATGCCGATTTGCAAGTGACTCAGTTTGATGGGGGCGTCATCGAGTCTGCAGGGATGTTAAAGATGGACTTTTTGGGGTTAAAAACATTATCCATCTTAAAAACAGCCATTCAGTTTGTTTATGAGAATCATCGAAAGAGCTACACTCTTGACGACATCCCCTTAGATGATGCACAGACTTTTGAGCTATACCAAAAAGGCGCAACCCTTGGTACTTTTCAGTTTGAGAGTGAGGGAATGAGAAAGTACCTGAAAGACCTTAAGCCTACTACCATTGATGATCTTATTGCTATGAATGCTTTATATCGACCAGGGCCCATGCAATTTATCCCCAATTATATTGATCGAAAGCATGGACGTGAAGAAGTTGAATATGACCATGAAGATTTAGTCCCCTTACTAAGGCCCACTTTTGGCATCATGATATATCAGGAACAGATCATGAAAGTAGCTCAACAAATGGGAGGATATAGTTTAAGTGAAGCCGATGTTTTACGAAGAATAATGGGTAAGAAAAAAGCTGATTTACTTCCACCAGAGGAAGAGAAATTTGTCCGGCAATCTGTAGAGCGGGGATACGACGAAAAAGTAGCCAAAAATGTATTTGCTAAAATGGCTATGTTTGCCGGTTATGGATTCAACAAGTCCCATTCGGCAGCCTATTCAGTTGTAGCATATCATACAATGTATTTCAAAGCTAATTATACTTCAGAGTATATGGCGGCGGTATTAAGTCACAACATGAGTGATATAAAAAAAATCGCTTCTTTTATTGAGGAGTGCAAACAACTTGGTATACCAGTAGATCCACCCAATATAAATACCTCAATGGGTAGGTTTGTGGCCAATGAGGGTAGGGTGAAATATGGACTGTCTGCTATAAAAGGTCTGGGAGAAAATGTAATTCAACACATCATAGAACAGCGAACTACCGAAGGAAATTTTAAATCAATTTTTGAGTTTGCCTCTCGTTTAGATGTACGCATTTGTAACCGTCGTACACTTGAAAGCTTTATACAGGCAGGTGCTTTTGATAGTCTTTATGATAATAGAGCACAACTCCTACAAAGTGTAGAGGATATTTTATCTTATGCTAATAGAATGCAAGAAGAAAAAAGATTGAATCAGGCTAATTTATTTGCCGGTGCTGGTACTCATACTGCATTGCTAGAGCCAAGGCTTCCAACCATTTCAAATTGGACTTCTATGGAGCAGCTAAGTAGAGAACGTGAATTTATTGGCTTTTATTTGAGTGGACACCCTCTAGAACGCTACAAAGAGGATATTCATCTTTTTTCAACTCATTCATTATCATCGGACAGCATAGACCAACTCAATCACGATTCTGAGTTAAACATTATTGGAATCGTAACCTCAAAACGAGTCATTACTGATAAAAAGGGACGTCCAATCGCCTTTTTGATGGTCGAAGATCTATATTCTTCCATGGAAATGGCGGTCTTTAGCCAACAATTTGATCAATATGCGGCTCTACTTGAAGTGGATAATGTACTTTGGATTAAAGGGCGTTATAGCAAACGCGATCGCGGAAATTCCATAATTGTACAAGCGGTGGAACGGGTGGAAAACCTACGAGAAAAGCATCAAGACAAATTGCGTCTATCCATTCGGTTGCATACCCACAGTCTTCAAAGTAGCTCTATTGAGCGTTTGGCTCAATTATTTAGTTTACATCAAGGTCTTACTTATGTCAAAGCTCAAATTGAGAGTGAAGAGATGGAACGGCCAATTGCCATGAACATTCGCAAATATGTGGTTGACCCGTCACCGACACTAATGTACGAATTACGTACATTACTAGGGAAAGAAAATGTGAAATTAGCTCTTCAAAATGGGACTAGATAGTGTTAATTTCTAAACCATAATCTAAAGAGAATCTTAAAATTGAACGAAACGAATTTCAGCCGCTCTATGTATTGATTTTCTATAGAAATTAGCATGTAACAATATCAATAAAGACCATTATCATAATGTCAAAAACAGTAGAAATAACCGACGCAAACTTTGATCAAGAAGTACTCAAATCTGATATACCAGTGCTCATAGATTTTTGGGCAGAGTGGTGTGGTCCTTGTAGGATGATTGGTCCGGTTGTAGAGGAAATGGCAGGAGAGTACGAAGGCAAGGCTAAAATTGGAAAAGTAAATGTTGATGTAAACCCTGAGGTTTCCGTTAAGTACGGTATTCGAAGTATTCCGGCATTACTTATATTTAAAAATGGTGAGGTGGTAGACCAAATTGTTGGTGCTGTACCTAAAACTCATCTAACTAATCAATTAGACGCTCACGTTTAAAGATTAGATTATCTGTGTTTTGCAACCTCGAGGATAAGCATTTTTTGGCAATGTGCCACATTTTCAGTCAAATTAGAAGTATAATCTTAAGCACTTTTGTTCATCGTCCCACTCAATGGATGAAGAGTAATGTTGCATTAGGAACCAGCCTCTGCCATGATCTCTGAGGATTGCTTGTTTTTCTAGTGGGTTTACTAGCTTCGCAGGATCAAAGCCAGAACCTTCATCATAGATCTCTGCTATTATACCTTCAGATGATAAAATTATATCAAGCTTTACTTTTTTACTTGAATTAAGTTCATTGCCGTGTTCTATTGCATTAGTTACGGCTTCACTGAGTACAAGCATAATCTCGTACTGCTTATCTTCGCTCAACTCCTTATAGCCTTCAATGGAATTCAAACATTCGTCTAGTCTTTCTAATTCTGTAAAGTCAGACTGAAAAATAAAGGTCTGTTTAATCGACTTTTTATCCAGCATTTTTAAATTGTCTTAATATATAATGAGTATATATACAATTATCTTTGATTTCTATATATTAAGATATTATAAATAGATGATATTTTTAGTTCTGTTTTTGCATTCTCCATGAAATAACCTATTAACTAAAAGAATGCTAAAATGAACGCAACCGTATTAGTACTCAATCAAGATTATCAACCATTGAGCATCTGTTCAGTGCAACGATCCATGAAGCTTCTGTTTTTGGAAAAGGCAGAGCTACTCCATGACGATCCTGAAAAAGAGTTAAGTACCCCTAGAACTTCGTATCAGTATCCTTCAGTTATACGCTTGCGTAACTACATACGAATTCCTTATACAAAAGTGGTTCTTTCCAGAAGAAATATTATGCGTAGGGATAAGTTTAGTTGTCAATACTGCGCAAAAAAATCTGAGCTTACAATAGATCATGTTTTACCAAAAAGTAGGGGAGGTAGGGACCAGTGGGAAAACTTGGTAACCGCTTGTGAAAAATGCAATGTGAAAAAGGGAAACAAAACTCCTAAAGAAGCTCAAATGCCACTAAGAAAAAAGCCATACCGTCCTATTCCCATCACATTTTTTCGAGAGTATAATGGAAATGTACAAGACCCCTGGAAGCCCTATCTGTATATGACCTAAAATTGAAAAAAGAAACTGTAAGGAAGATTGGGTACTTGCGCTAAAATGAGTAAGAGTATTTGTATATTGTATATTCTTATTGAGTCAGTTAACTAAATTAATATCACAAAATACGATACAATTATTATGAGTTCTAAAGGTCGAGTTTTAGTGGCTATGAGCGGCGGAGTCGATTCTTCTGTGGCAGCGGTGTTGCTAGCAGAACAAGGTTATGAAGTTATTGGAATAACCATGAAGACTTGGGATTATCATCGTAGTGGGGGTAAAACCGGCAAAGAAACAGGATGTTGTACAGTAGAGAGTATGAATGATGCCAGGCATATTGCGGTACATCATGGCTTCAAGCATTTTATTGTTGATATTCGTGAAGAATTTGGTGATTGGGTAATAGACCGTTTTGTTGAAGATTATTTGGAGGGTCGAACTCCGAACCCATGTGTTTTATGCAACACACATATTAAGTGGGCGGCTCTTATGAAAAGGGCTAATAATTTAGGGTGTGATTTTATTGCGACGGGACATTATGCTCAAATTAGAGAAGAGAATACCCGTTATGTTATTTCTAGAGGATTGGATCGGTCGAAAGATCAATCATATGCATTATGGGGAGTTGCACAAGAACATTTAGCAAGAACTATTTTCCCATTAGGAGGGTACTCAAAAAAAGAAATCAGGCAAATTGCCCAAGATCATGAATTACTGAATGTGGCGAATAAACCAGATTCATACGAAATATGTTTTGTGCCGGATGATGATTATCGCCGCTTTTTAAAAGATCGTGTTGAAGGGTTAGAAGAGAAAGTTAAAGGAGGGACCTTCATAGATAAAGATGGAAACATATTAGGCACGCATTTAGGCTATCCATTTTATACCATAGGTCAGCGCAAAGGCCTTAATTTGCCAATGGGCAAACCTGTATATGTAACCCATATCAATCCTTACACCAACACCATCACCATCGGAGAAAAACAAGATTTGATAGAAACTACCCTAACTGCAAAGGAATTAAATTTTATCAAATATGACTCCGTACCAAAGGGTGAAATGGAAATTACTGGTGCAATCAGATACAATGATGATGGTGCAATTGGAACCCTTAAACAGTTAGGAAATGACGAAATACAGGTACATTTCCCAACAGGTAGAGAGGCAATCACTCCTGGTCAGGCTATTGTTTGCTACGAAGGAGATGATGTTGTAGCCGGTGGTTGGATAAAAAAAGTGAATGTGTCTATGCAACAAGAAATGGATTCTCTCGTTTAATCTAAAAAATTTCATTCTCATTCTACCATCATGATTCGGACATTTATTTTAATGACACTTTTTATTTCTACTAATTTGAGCACAGCAATACAGGCTCAATTTAATGGGATATTAGATATCCAATTGTATATCAAAAACGATGTAGGAATTACCGATACCTCCCTCATTCATATGTATGTAACACCAGAACGCATACTTATGCAGGGCGCTGAAGAAGAGTCCATAAAAAGCGGGAATTACGAAGCCAGTGGTTTATTGATAAGGCAAGACCAAAGAGATTTTGTTTTAATGATGGGTAAAAATCAAGCCCTCAAACTAACCAAATCAGAAATCGAGAGTTTCTTCACCATGATCTCGACCATTTTTGGTATAGAAGAGCCAACCTCGCAGGGGTTAACCGAAAGTAAGTCTAGTGTGGTGATAACAGGAAGAGTGGAAAATATAAATGGCTATCCCTCTAAAGAAATTAGAATTACAGATGCAGATGGAAGTGGATATGCAACAATTTGGACAACTACAAAATTAGATATGGATTGGGGATTATTGAAAGAACCTTGGTTGAATAGTCCTGATTGGTTACGAGATGCAACTGATCGTGCAACCATAGAATTTCAATCCAAAAGTGTCCCAGTGCTAATGACTTGGACTTCAGATGGCGAAACGGTCACTTTTTATGAGTTAACTAGAGCAGAAAAAACTGCGGTGGCTAAAGCGATGGTTGAGCTGCCATCAAACTATCAATTACTTGGGTTTAGTGATTGGATCATGTTGCAAATGATGCAGCAGTACTAAACAAACCCTCACTATATCACTCGCAATTATTTTTTTATCGCCCAAAATAAGCCGGACTAATATTCTTGAGATGTACTCTTAATTCATCCAAGCTTTCGATATGAGTTTCACAATGGTAATTTTGGCATAAAAATACTCGTGAAGGGGCCTCGCCGATGAGATAGTTTGCTAGGCTTGGAATTCGTTTAATGAGTGCTTCTTTATTGTGTTCATTCAATACATGCACCGTAGACGTAGGCAAATAGTATTGATTTATTTCCCGTTTAAGTGCCTCTACACTAGATCCTCTCTCTTTACCTTGCACCACTACCCATTGTATAGGTTGATAGTGATACTGTTGTAAGGCCATCATCGCAACCGTAATACTTGAGCCAAATTGTGACCATTCCTCCGAAAATCGTTGTCCCATTTTATCTAAATACTCAATCCATTTGGTTTGACCAGAAATATTATACAATCGAATTAGACAATAGGCCATGGCGGAGTTAGCTGAAGGAATAGCCCCATCATAAATGGTTATGGGGGTACCAAATACCTGAATTTCTGAACTCTGAGATTGGACAAGTACTCCTTGGTCATCACCAAATAGGGCCAAAGTAATATCGGCTAAATCTAGGGCTTTTTGCACATAAATAGGCTCAGTGGTATAGCTATAACACTCGAGATATGCCCATGTTAAAAAGCTGTGGTCTTCTGCGAAGGCATCGATGGCTGTTTCCCCATCACTATACCGATGGTACCATTGAACAGAAGTCTCTAAATCTTCAACGGCCATATTACTATCAACGTTGTAGCTAAAAGTTTCCTCCAAAAAGTTCAAGGTCAGAATAGCTTGAGTTCCTAACTCTTCCGAATCCAATATACGTGCTGCATTTGCTAGACTAGCTACTAAGAGTGCATTCCAATCGCAAAGAATCTTGACATCACACAGTGGGCGAACACGCTGCTTGCGGCATTCAAATAGAACTGATCTGATGCTTTCCCATTGCAGGGATGCAGAGTCATCTAGCTCTTTTGTGAGATGTAGAATATTTCGACCCGTACGTTTTTTGGTTGTTTCATCGAGCATATTACCTTCTTCTGTAACACCGAAATAGTCTGCTAGAAATAATAATGAGTACTCAGGAAGTCTCCCTTGCTGCTCGAGGGCCTTAAGCTCGTTATAATTCCAAGTATAAAATTTACCTTCTTCACCCTCTAAGTCAGCATCTTCTGCGCTAGAGAAACCTCCGTTTGGTTGTAACATGTCCCGTTGTAAATACTCAAATAACTCATAACAAGTTTGTTTGAAAAGAGGTTCTTTAGTTATCTGCCATGCTTCGGCATAAGCCATAAGCATTAGGGCTTGATCATACAGCATTTTTTCAAAGTGGGGAAGCAGCCATTTTTCGTCAGTGGAATAACGGTGAAATCCATACCCTACATGATCCCACAATCCACCTTGACGCATTTTTTTCAGGCTAAGTAACACACTCTCCAAGAGCTCGGAATTTTGGTGCTGATACCATTCCCGGCAGAGAAATAATAGTTGATGAGGGGAAGGAAATTTAGGGGCTTTACCAAATCCGCCGTAATTCGGATCCGCATGTAAACGGAAATAGCTTTGTGCTTTTTTTAATGCATTTTCATCAGGAAATGATCCTAGGGTATAAGAGTTATATTGTGAGTAGAATTGAGTGATCTGTTCTATAGCTTTACGAACCCTAGCTTGTTCATTGGTCCACATACCTTGTATACCGCGCAGTATTTGTCGTAAGCCAAGTCGCCCCATCTGCGTTTCTTTAGGTAAATATGTCGCTGCGTAAAATGGCTCTTTTTCAGGGGTCATTATAATGGTTAAAGGCCAGCCTCCTTGGCCTGTTAACATCTGGCAAACCGGCATATAAATTTGATCAATATCTGGGCGTTCTTCACGATCTACCTTAATAGAGACATAGTGTTCGTTCAAATAGGCCGCAATTTCTAGGTCTTCGAAACTCTCATGTTCCATGACATGACACCAATGGCAGGTGGAATAACCAATGGATAGAAAGATTGGTTTTTGTTGATTCTTAGCCTTATCAAATGCTTCTTGTTCCCATGTATACCAGTCAACAGGATTATTACTGTGTTGTTGCAGGTAAGGACTTTTTTCTTTGAAAAGGCTATTTGGCATATTTCAGGATGATTCTATAGCCATTTGATATTCAAAAGGCTATCTTTGATTATCTAAAAATAATAAAACAATTCATCTATGTCTGTCGAAAGAACACTTACCATTTTAAAACCTGATTGCGTTAAAAAAGGACTTGTTGGTGAGGTTACCAAGCGAATTCAAGAAGCCGGGTTTCGCATTGTTGCTATGAAAATGATGCAGCTAACCTCAACATCTGCAGGTGGGTTTTACGCAATGCATAAAGAACGACCATTTTACGGGGACTTATGTGATTTTATGAGTAGTGGTCCTTGTGTCCCTATGGTACTAGAAAAAGAAAATGCCATATCCGATTTCAGAGCTTTCATTGGCGCTACCAATCCAGCCGAAGCCAAAGCGGGTACCATTCGATCCGACTTTGCTGACAGTGTAAGCGAGAATATAATACATGGCTCCGATTCAATAGAAAATGGGCAATTAGAATCAAATTACTTTTTTGCTGAGTCGGATATTGTAGCTGTAAAAGGCGAATAAAATATGCCCTATCGTACCCGGATATTTATGATAATTTTGTACTTGATCGGAACATTATTATTAACCTTCTGCCAATCGGAAAGAGGTAGAGTACTAGAGGGTCAAGAAGCAGAAGACAGCCAACGAGCTGATTTCCAACAAGTAAATATTAAAGTGGGAGCGCAGCAGCTACTTGAAAAGCATTTGGAAGGTCTTAAAGGACAAAATATAGGACTAGTGATGAATCCCACTGCCCGGGTAAATGGTGTACATGTGCTGGATACCCTAATGGCTTTGGGGATGCCTGTCAAAGCGCTCTTTGCTGCAGAACATGGATTTCGAGGCGATCAGGGTGCAGGGGAAATTATACAAGATGGGCAAGATGAAGAAACTGGACTTCCTGTATTTTCCCTTTATGGGGCAACAAAAAAGCCTACCGCGCAAATGTTAGAAGAAATTGATGTTTTACTATTTGACATGCAAGATGTTGGGGCAAGGTTTTATACCTATAATTCGACCATGAAGTACGTAATTGAGGCCGCAGCAGAGCAAGGGATTGAGGTTTGGATCTTGGACCGCCCAAATCCTTTGGGCGGAGATTATGTCGCTGGCTGGGTCTTGGAGTCCGAATACAATTCCTTTGTGGGAACCTATCCTATACCTATAGCTCATGGATTAACCTTGGGTGAATTAGCTCAAATGGCATTGGGGGAAGATTGGTACGATACCGATGCTAAGGTTAATCTGCGAGTCATACCAATGAGTGGTTGGCAGCGAGATATGAAGTGGAATGATACCCAATTAAAATGGGTACCACCATCGCCTAATTTGCCTACCTTTGAACATGCCTATGCCTACATAGGAACCTGTTTATTTGAGGGTACCACTCTATCAGAAGGTAGAGGCACTGAACATCCATTTTTAATGATGGGGGGAGAGAGTAGTAAGATAAATGATGATATTTCGCTGTGGAGTAACCACGGAGTGCGCTTGCAACCTACTCAATTTACCCCTGTTTCTATGCCCGGAAAAGCCTTACGCCCAAAAGGAGAAGGGCTACTGTTAAATGGGATCCTTTGGGAAAATGCCTTGGAGCACGCAGATCCGTTGACCATTGGTTTACGAATGATGCAGTGGCTTATGGAAAACTCACCAGAGGCAGCGTACAAAGACTACCTGTATCTTCTGGCTGGTACTGATAAAATTGACCAATTGAGCCGCAATCCCATCAACCTAAAATCTGATTCTCTAGATATAGACTGGGGCAGCAACTTTGAGTTGTTTATAGAAAAACGCAGTAATTACTTACTGTATTAAGCCTGTCGTCTTTTCCACTCATAGCTTATTAGTGCAGCGCTAACGGAAGCATTGAGAGATTCAACTGCCTGCTCCATTGGGATGGACACACAAATGTCTAAGAGTTTGGCTATTTTCTTACTTATACCACAACCCTCACTACCCAATATAAAAGCTAATGGTCCTGTCCATTCGGCTGTCCATAGTGAATTGGATGCGTTGCCTTCGAGTCCAATTAGTGTAAAGCCCGCTAGCTTTAAATCCTTTAGGCCTTGCTCAGTGTTGTGCACTCGAATAACGGGAATGATGCCAGCTGTACCCGCCGAAACTTTGAAAACCGTAGCATTGACAGGAACTTGCTGTTGTGTGGGTATTATAATGGCCGATATTCCAGCAGCTGTAGCAGAACGAATAATAGCCCCTAAATTGTGAGGATCTTTGATACTATCCAATAGTAGAACCGCTGTTGTTGGACCCACCATAGTTTGTTCAATCCAATCAAAAAAGTTCGTGTAGTCTATTGGACTAATTTCAGCTATGAATCCTTGATGATTCCCTTGATTACTAAGCCGATCCAATTTCTGAATTGGTACCGAGCTAATCGGTATATTATGAACTTTACATTCTTTTTTTAAATCTTCATATTTAGTAGGAGCTAGACTGTTAAGCACAAATAATTTCGATATTTTACCGGTTTCACGGCTAAAGGCTTCGCGAATGGCGTGCTTACCAAATATGAGTAAATTTTTTTTTTCTGATTTGTCCATACCGATTATGGAACAATATAGGCTTTTTATACATTACTTAGACAAATCAGTAAAAGTAAAGGTCAAAACATAACGCATGGCGAAAGGCCAATCAAATAGGAAATCTCTAGGTATGTCCAAAGAAGATAATTATGATTTTCTTTTAAATTCTATTGGTGCTTTTTCCTCCCAACAAAAAAACAAGAAAAACCCCCATAATAGGTATTCAATGAGTTTGCTGGCACGGTTGGTGGGGAATATTCAAGATCATGGAAGTATTGCCTTAGTCTCATCTTTTTTTCAGATTGCATTGGGCTCCTTAGTTATTGCCTTAGCACTGCTTCAGGCCATCCGCCCAGTTTGGTTAGGTGGGTTAGTCACCGTTTTAGGAAGTTTATCTATTCTACTGGGTACGTATGTGGCTCATTATTCTTTGTCAAAACAGCATCAAGCCAAAAAGCTTATAAATGAGGCAATTGAACGAGTTGTAAAGGAACAAAATTAATAAAATCACTCATAAAGTGTCCCACCTCACTAAACACTATATCCTATGTGGACTTCATTAAGATTGATCATTATCACTTTAATGGTACTATTTTTTCTTTCCCAATGTCAACAACAGGAATTGAAGGTAAACCAAAAAGAAGTTCATGAAGAAACACATGTTGCCTCCATTCCCCAGTCCCCACTGGATAATGGGGATAGATTTTGGGTGATTGCCCATCGCGGCGTGAGTGGAAGCTACCCCGAGAACACTCTGAGTGCATTTCAGGCAGCCATAGATATACGAGCAGAAATGGTAGAATTGGATATTTCCACTTCAAAAGATGGAATTCCTGTAACAGTTCATGACAGAACAGTAGATCGTACCACAGACTTTGAGGGAGATGTTCAAAGTTTTAGTTTAGAAGAATTAAAAAGAATGGAAGTAGGGGCTTGGTTTTCGGAAGAATTTCGTGGAGAAGAATTCCCCACTCTCAAGAATTCCTTGGAACTAATGAAGGATAAAATCGCTGTAAATATTGAAATTAAAACGGAAGCTGTTTCAGATGCAACTGAGGGTGGAGTTGTTGATAAAGCGTTACAGGTTGTAAAAGACCTAGATATGACTTCTTCGGTTATTTTTTCTAGTTTTGATTACCGTGTAATGGAGCAACTGAACGTTTTAGACCCCAAAATGGCTAAAGCATTGTTGTATGAAGCCTCACAGTCAGCTGAGCTATTGCCATCTGAATTAGTACAAAAGTATAAGGTAGACATATTTAATTGCAGTTATAAGCAGTTGTCGGAAGAATGGATAAATGATCTACAAAAGCATAAGATTCCATATTTCGTGTATACAGTGAATGAGCCGGAATTAATGAGGGAGCTGATTGAAAAAGGTGTAAGTGGGATCTTTACCGATTTTCCGCAAGAATTGATAAGAATTGTGGAAAACATGTGAACAAATAATACAAAATAAGCTAGTCAGTAAATTGACCGTCAAGTGCTTTAGTCCTATCTTTCCTCAACCCGTAATCTTACATATTCATACATGTCTACCAAATATATCTTTGTTACTGGGGGAGTAACATCGTCTTTGGGTAAAGGAATTATCTGTGCATCACTAGGCCGATTGCTTGTTGCGCGAGGACTCAAAGTTACTGTTCAGAAACTAGATCCCTACATAAATGTAGATCCCGGCACCATGAACCCCTATGAACACGGAGAAGTATTTGTTACTGACGATGGTGCAGAAACAGACCTTGATCTAGGGCATTACGAGCGTTTCTTGGATATAAATACATCTCAGGCGAATAACGTAACCACTGGTCGGATATATTATGATGTAATAAACAAAGAGCGTAAGGGAGCTTATTTAGGTAAGACTGTACAAGTTATACCGCACATAACCGATGAGATACAATCTCATGTGCTAAAGTTAGGTCAATCAGGCAATTACGATGTAGTAATTGTTGAAATAGGTGGCACCGTCGGTGACATCGAAAGTCTTCCATATATAGAAGCTGTCAGACAGATACGCTATAATGTGGGGCGTGCAAATACCCTTTCCATACATTTGACCTTGGTTCCCTATCTATCCGCTGCTGGTGAATTAAAAACTAAGCCTACTCAGCATTCAGTGAAAACACTCTCCGAAAGTGGTCTACAGCCCGATATATTAGTTTGTAGAACAGAGCATTCCTTAGATGAATCAATACGCGGGAAAGTAGCACGTTTTTGTAATGTCGATATAGAAGATGTGATAGAATCGATTGATGCGAGAAGCATTTATGAAGTACCTCTTCTCATGCAGAAAGAAGGCTTGGATACTAGGGTTATTGAAAAATTAAAGCTAGAAACACATGAACCAGATTTAGACCAATGGATAAAATTTGTTGATGCGGTTTGTAATCCTTCTCACAAAATAGAGATTGCGCTAGTAGGAAAGTATGTGGAGCACCATGATTCCTATAAGTCTATTGTAGAAGCTTTTGTCCACGCTGGTGCTATAAATGAAGTCAAAGTGATTATTCGCTGGATTCAATCGGACAACTTAGAGCGTAGTAATGTTGCTCAGGCTCTCTCAGGAGTACAAGGAATCTTGGTGGCCCCAGGATTCGGTGGACGAGGTATAGAGGGTAAACTATCGGCTGTCCAATACGCCAGAGAAAAGAAAATCCCATTTTTCGGTATTTGTTTGGGTATGCAATGTGCGGTTATTGAGTATGCCCGTAATGTCTGTGGCTTAGCAGAGGCTAATAGTACTGAATTTGATGAATCTACTCCGCATCCAATTATTGATATTATGTACGATCAGAAAAATATTGAAAATATGGGTGGAACTATGCGTTTGGGGCAATATAATTGCGCTGTAGTCCCCAATACTTTTGCCTACCATGCATATCAAGAAGACCAAGTAAAGGAAAGACATCGCCACCGCTACGAAGTAAATAATGAGATTCGCTCAGTTCTTAGTAATAATGGATTGGTATTTAGTGGAATAAACCCTGAAAGAGACTTGGTTGAAATTGTAGAAATCCCAGAACACCCATGGTTTGTTGGAGTACAATTTCACCCCGAACTACGAAGTACGGCTAGCCATCCACAAGCTTTGTTTGTTGACTTTGTTGGGGCGGCAAAAAAGCAGGCAGGCTTCGAATAGTGTTATATAGTCTGAGATTTCTTGTGTGCTCTGAAAGAATCTCTTCTTGATTGCGAACTTCTAATTGCCTAGGCATAAAAAAGCCCTAGTTAATCAATTTATACCCAAATTAATATGCAATCTGAACATCAAAGATTTCATCATAAAACAAGGATTCGAGCTTGCGGAGTACTGAAAAGAGCGGATCAGTTGCTTTGCTTAAATATGTATTCACCGGTTACTAAACAGCCAATTTGGACCTTCCCTGGTGGAGGTGTAAAAGTAGGGGAGTCACTTCGTGAATCGGTGCAAAGAGAATTCACCGAAGAAACCGGTCTCACCATTGAGGTAGGGGAGTTATTATTGATTAATGAGCTAATTCAAGCTCCTTTTCATGCACTTGAATATTATTTTTCTGTCCATGATCCAAAAAATACCCCAATCATAATTCCTATTCTTGGTAGTGATCCAGAAAATAACTCCTCGTATTTACTTGATTTAGCCTTTATGGGCAGGCAAGAACTTCAGGAAAAAGAAGTTGTACCTGTTTTTTTTAAGAATACATTTTGGGAAACCCACGTTTTTCCAGTGATTTCTGTATAATAATACTTACCTCTTAATAAGAGAGGGAGAAGCCAGTTTAGGCCTTAAAGGGTCCAATGGCTTCGATTTACTAAATTTATAAAGCTAATTTTTACATTTTAACTACCTACTTACAATGGTTTCAAAAAATCTCTTCAGCCACTATAAAAAATATCTGAGTTTCGTATTAGTGCTTTTTTTTGGGTTTAGTTGTACTGATTCAACTAAAAAGAGGGTTTATTATAATGCAAGTGGGTATACGATCGAATCCGATAGTTTACTATCCTTCAGCACTTTAGTAGTGGACGGGCAAAAAGTGTTTGCCGTGGGGGGTGATGACTTAGCTAGTAAGTATCTTAACATGCCAAGTGTTACAGTTTTTGATCTTGAGGGAAAGACATTGCTTCCAGGTATCATAGATGCACACGGGCATGTGATGGGTTTAGGTTTTCAAGAACTCCAAATCAATTTGGCAGGGATTACCAGTCTTCAAGGAACACTTCAAGTGTTGAAAGAGTACGCCGAAGCTAACCCAGAATTAGAATGGATAATTGGACGTGGCTGGAATCAGACGTTATGGGAGGAAAATCGTTTTCCAACTGCAGCTGATTTAGACCAGGTTATTCCAGATAGACCTGTATGGTTGAGTCGGGTCGACGGTCATGCAGGTTGGGCAAACACAAAAGCCATTCAATTGGCACAAGTTAGTGCTGATACACCTGATCCTATTGGTGGGAAGATTATCCGTGATACCAGGGGGCGTCCTACAGGAGTATTTATTGACGCTGCAGAAGGATATGTACAAACTGTAGTTCCAGAATCAACCAGAGAAGAACAGACTCTAGCATTGAATGCGGCTCTTTCTTTACTTAGTTCTTATGGAGTAACCAGTGTACATGATGCTGGGGTTGGAGTTGAAACTTGGGAGTTATATAAGGAGTTTGCCATAAAGAAGAGATTACGAACAAGAATTTACGGTATGATCTCAGGGGCAGGCATGGTATTCGATCAACTATCAAGCGAAGGTCCTATACAATCTTTATACGATGACCGGCTAGCACTGCGTAGTGTAAAGTTATACTCTGATGGGGCTTTGGGCAGCAGGGGGGCAGCACTGATTGAAGATTATCATGATGATCCAGGCAACAAAGGACTGCTATTTATAGATCAAGAGGAAATGAATCTAATGGTCGAAAAAGTAGTTTCCAAGGGATATCAAGCCAACATTCATGCCATAGGAGATGCTGCTAACAGACAGGTCTTAGATGCACTTGGATATGCCCAGCAACTATATCCTCGTGAGGATCAACGAAATAGAATTGAACATGCCCAAATTGTAGCTCTAGAAGATATTGTACGATTTAGGGATTTAGATATAATTGCTAGTATGCAGCCTACTCACGCAACCAGTGATAAGAATATGGCAGTAGACCGGGTTGGTCCTCAGAGAATAAAAGGCGCATATGCATGGCAAAGCTTTTTAAGGCAGGGTATTGTAGTTGCTTCTGGGTCGGATTTTCCGGTCGAATCTGCGAATCCTTTTCTTGGCTTCTATGCTTCCATTACACGTAAAGATATTCAAGGGAATCCCTTGAGTGGCTGGTATTCAAATGAGGCAATGGATAGAGTTCAAACCCTCAAATCTTTTACAATAGATGCCGCTTTTGCTGGATTTCAAGAAGATGTTCTAGGTAGTTTGGAGCCGGGTAAGTGGGCTGACTTTATTATCATTGACCAAGATATAATGATGGTGCCTGATTCAATGCTTTGGCAAACAAAGGTATTACAGACATGGGTAGCGGGCGAGAAAGTCTTTGACCTTAGCTCAGAGTAAGTACATTAATCTGTTTGGTTTATAACATATTTATAATTCATAAACGAGATTAGTTGTAATTAAGATTATTTTTTTAAAAAAAATGGGCAACAAAATGGTCATTCAAACGTATAGTTTTATAAAGCTCTATATCCACTGATATTTAATTGTAGATGACCTCTTTTTAAATTATTCGGATGTTGGAGCTTTTTTGATTTAAACCTACCTTACGTTAAGATAGGTACGTATTCACTAAACATACTACCCTCCAAAAGAGATTCATTATGGCAGCAATTCGTTCGACTATGCTAGAGCTTGGTACAAAAGCGCCTCCAATTCAACTACCTATTGTCACCGGTGGTGAATTCGATTTATACCGTCACACCGCCAATGGTAATGGGACCGTTGTATTATTTATTTGTAATCACTGTCCCTATGTACACCACATCAATGAAGTTCTGGTATCTTTGGCCAATGATTATATTCAAAAGGGTATTTCATTTATTGCAATTAGTTCGAATGATGCCATGCGTTATCCAGAGGATTCCCCGGAAAAAATGGTGGATATGGTTCGTAAACATCGCTATCCATTCCCTTACCTCCATGACGAAAGCCAATCGGTTGCTAAAGCATATAGGGCCGCTTGTACACCTGATTTTTATTTCTTCGATAAGGAGCTATTTTTATACTACAGAGGGCAGTTCGATGCCAGCCGTCCAGGAAATGAATTGGAGGTAACTGGTATAGATTTGACAACGGCAATTGACGGGTATTTAAAAGGAGAGGAAGCCCCTGTAAACCAGGTGCCTAGTATAGGCTGTTCTATTAAGTGGAAAGCAGGAAATGAACCTGATTATTACCTATAATTAGCTATGAACATACAAAACATACGTAAAGATTACACACAACAAGAACTAGACGAAACGGCATTATTGAAAGATCCTATTGTGCAATTCAGCAGCTGGTTTGAGGAGGCTATAAAGGCTGAGGTACTTGAGGCCAATGCTTGCGCTCTTGCAACGGTAGATGCACTAGGGAAGCCTCATAACCGCATCGTCCTCTTAAAAGGCGTCTCTGAGAGTGGATTTCAATTTTTTACTAATTATACTTCAGATAAAGCAAGTGACATAATGCAAAATTCGTCTGTAGCTATGACTTTTTTTTGGAAAGAATTGGAACGTCAGGTTCGCATTGAGGGGCAGGTGAGTAAAATAAGTCAAGAGGACTCAAAGGCCTATTTTTTGTCCCGACCTTATATGAGTCAATTAGGAGCGTGGGTTTCCAATCAAAGCCAGGTGATAAAAGATAGATCGGTATTAGAGCAGCGACTAGAAGAGTTAATTCAACGATATCCAGAGGGCACCCGCGTGCCTTATCCCACTCATTGGGGAGGCTTTGAATTACGTCCAATAAAAATTGAATTCTGGCAAGGTCGCCCAAGTAGACTTCACGATAGAATAAGTTATGTACAAATAGACCACCGGTGGCAGAAGCAGCGATTAGCTCCATAAATCGAGTGGATATAATGCCGAAGATTAAGCATAAACGATTTAAAGAGATTGCTCAATTTGACAATGTTATTCAGTGGCCCGACTACCCACACGGGCATGGATTTAATAAAACGGTATGGTTTGAAAAGTTTTTTTCAGGCTCGGATAGGCTTACTTTAGAACTGGCCTGTGGAAGGGCAGAATATACCGTAGGCCTAGCTTTACGATATCCAGACAGAAATTTTATCGGGGTCGATATTAAAGGCAATAGAATGTGGGTTGGGGCTAATTACTCTCTAACACATCAGATGCAAAACACCGCTTTTTTGCGCGCATATATAGGGCATTTAGAACATTATATCCCTGAGCAAAGTGTGGAGGAGATATGGATTATTTTTCCCGATCCACAACTAAAGAAAGACAGAAAAAAGTTAACATCGACCCGTTTTTTAAAGCTATATAAAAAGTTACTAATATCAGGCGGCACCATTCATCTCAAAACCGATAGCTCCGAATTATTTGAATTTACACTTGAGCAAATTGAGTTGTACAATTTGACAATACTCAAGCAAATCGAAAACGTATATTCGGATCCAACAGCGCCTGAAGAGTTGGTAGATATACATACCTACTACGAAGGATTACATGTCAAGAAAGGAAGAACCATTCGATACCTACAATTTAGCTTAACTAACAATAATATCTAATCAGGTTAATTTAGTTATAAAGACTATTTTATAGATATTTTACTTGTAAAATGTAGGGTTTATATGTAATATGGTAGCATAACACACTATCATATGATAGAACTAGACGATATTGACAAACAGATTATTGCACATCTGCAAGAAAACGCTCGAATTAGCAATAGAGAAATTGCAAAAAGGGTAGGATTAACAGCCACGCCTACTATAGAGAGAGTAAAGCGCTTAGAGCGAGAGGGTGTAATAAAAGGTTATACGGTAGTACTTGAAAAAGAAAAAGTGGGTAAGGGCATGACTGTTTTTGTAAAGGTTACCCTAAGTGTTCACCAAATGAGCCTACTGGATGATTTTATTGAAGCAGTACGAGGTATACCAGAGATTTTATCCTGTTACCATACTACAGGACAGTCTGATTTCTTATTGCATGTAGTGGCTACTGATATAGCTGATTATGAACGCTTGTTAAGGGATAAACTAACCATCTTACCCGATGTACAACGCCTTGAGACCACTATGGTGTTACGAACAATTAAGGAAGGTGGATACATTCCAACCAGTTAATTAGGAGTATATAGTATGAAATTTAAATCAAGAGTTGTTCACGGAGTTGATCGTTCTACTAGAATCCATAAAGAATCTGAGGGTGCCCATATACCCCCAATATATCAGACATCAACCTTTTTATTTGATGACGTTGCTCATGGCGCGCAGGCTTTTTCGTCCCCTGATCACGCTGGAGCACATATTTATACACGTATATCTAATCCAAATAACAATGCCTTAGAACAATCGATTACCGCTCTTGAATGCTATGATTTGGATAGCGATGGGTATACCTCGATGGTTTTTGGAACAGGTATGGCCGCCATAAGTACGGCTATCATGGCCATAGCTAAACAAGGACAGGTACTTGCGCAGGATGCATTGTACGGTTGTAGTAGTCAATTATTATTTGAACAAGCCCCACAATGGGGTATAGACGCTGATTTTATAGATTTTACTGATTTACATACATTCCAAGAAAAAGTCAAATCCATGGATAATCTTAAGGTAGTCTACATGGAAACCATTACTAATCCAACTATGCGAGTAGCTCAGATGGATCGTATTGTTGAGATAGCTCACGAGGCGGGCGCCAGAGTGATTGTAGATAATACATTTGCATCACCGGTATTCTGTCGACCACTTAATTTTGGGGCCGATATCGTGATTCATTCATCGACTAAATATATTGGAGGACATGGGACCTCATTAGGGGGGGTGTTGACTTGTTCAAAGGATTTAGCAGATAACTATAATTTGGGTACTTATAGAAAAAATTTGGGAGGTATCGCTGGACCTATGGACTCATGGTTGCTAAAGAATGGGCTAAAGACCATGGCTCTTCGAGTACAGGCGCAAACCGATAATGCGATGCTAGTCGCTCAGTATCTAGAATCACATGAATCGGTGAAGCGGGTTTGGTATCCAATGCTAGAGTCTCATCCCGATTTCAATGTTGCGCAAAATATATTATTGAATGGAGCAGCTTCGGTGATGAGTTTTGAGCTAAAAGGAGGTTTTGAAGCAGGAACTAATCTTATGAATTCGGTTCAACTGTGTTCACTTGCAGTGAGTTTGGGTGCAGTAGATACCTTGATTCAACACCCTGCATCTATGACGCACTCAGTAATGGATGTAAAGTTGCGCCAAAAAGCAAGCATAGAAGATGGCTTAGTCCGTCTTGCAGTGGGCATTGAAGAAGTAGATGATATCATAGAAGATTTGGATCACGCATTGACCAAACTTTCTGTAGTCTAGTAAAGAGCTTACCAACTTCCCCCAGCACCACCACCACCAGAGCCAAATCCGCCCCCGCCACTAAAACCCCCAAAACCACCCCCACCGAATCTACCGCCACCAGAGCCAAATCCGCTGCGACCTCGGGGACTGTTGAGTAAACTACTCCAGAGTAGAACATCCATGGCACCAATGGTTCGACCGCCGCCACGACCTCCTCGTCCTTTTGAAATAATAAAGAATAAAATAAGTCCCAATATTATAAGAATATCTATTGGGAACCCTTCATCGGAGCTTCGTGTAATTTCCACTGCCTCATATTCTCCAGAGGCTAATTGTATAAGTGCACTAGTGGCTCGATCAAGACCTTGATAAACCTGTCCACTTTGCAATGCAGGTATAAGAATATCTTGCACAACCCTATTGGCCATTACATCAGGAATAGCGCCTTCTAATCCATATCCTACCTCTATTTGTAATTCCCGTTCTTGAACAGATATTAGAATAAGAACCCCGTTATATCGTTCGGCTTCCCACATTCGCCAGGTGTTAAATAGATAGGTTGCTGCTTGCTCTCTTGGCACTCCAGCAAGATTTTCAAGTATAGCAACGGCAACAACATTGGACGTGGTATCTCTGTAGCTTTGAAGTTTTCGTTCAAGTACTGCCTCTTCTTGGTTTGTTAGAAGATTTCCAAAATCGTTCACCATACCAACGGGGCGCTGTGGTAACTCATGTGTAGATTGAGCAAATAGAAGACTCGCCGAACTCTGTACCGTGGTGTTTGTATGGGCATGAGATATTCCCCACGATGTTAGTAGGGAAATTAAATTAAGCACTAGAATCCAAGCTATGACCAAAAAGCTGACTAAAGAGAATCGCGCTGCTAGGTTGCTTGTGGTTCGAATAGAGTACTTGATTCTTTGCTTATCCATAATTGATAGAATCATCAAGTTCATTTTTGTCGTCTTTCTGGTAAGGAAAGTGTTGTTGTAGTTTTTCGCCGATATCTAGTAGTGCTTTTGTAAGCCCATTTTTTATTTGATTGGTTTTAAAATCTTCTTGTAGGGTTATCAACGTACTCTCCCAAAATTCTCGGCCAACTTTTGTATGAATACCCTCATCTCCCCAAATAGCTAGCAAATGATCCTCCGTAGCTACGTAAACAATGACGCCATTTCGCAGATCTGTTTTGTGCATACCTAATTTTTGAAATAAGCTGATAGCCCTTTTTATGGGGTCTTTCTTTGGGCATTTTTTTTCAATGTGAACACGGACTTCCCCAGAGGTTTTCTTCTCTGCTTCTTGAATAGCCTGTACAATGGCTAATTCATCGTCACTGCTTAAAAATGGCATATATTTTATGTTTTTCCGGGTTAATAATCTACTGGCTTAAGGGGGTATTTTGGTGAACAGACTACCGTTTATTCAAAGTCAACGATTGGGGGCTGTTCGGCTCCTTCATTAGCCTCGAAATAGGCTTTTCGGTCGAAACCTGATATCGAAGCTATAAGACTTCCAGGGAATTTTCGAATCTCTGTGTTATACTGACGTGCAGTATCGTTGAATCGTTTTCTTTCGGTTGTAATGCGGTTTTCAGTTCCTTCTAGCTGAGCTTGAAGATCTCTAAAGTTCGCGTTTGCCTTGAGTTCGGGGTATCGCTCAACGCTAACAAGCAATCTAGAAAGTGCACCACTTAACTGTTCTTGAGCAGCTTGAAATTGTTGAATTTTGGCAGGATCGTTCAGGTCATTGGCCTGAAGGGTAATCGATGTCGCTCGACTTCGAGCTTCTATTACCGATTGTAATGTTTCCTGCTCAAAATCTGCGGCACCCTGCACCGTATTTACCAGATTCGGTATTAAATCGGCCCGTCGTTGGTATTGGTTTTCAACTTGCGCCCATGCACTTTCAACCGATTCCTCAGCCGTCACAAATCCGTTGTTTACGCTAATTCCATAGATAACAAGTATGGCGAGCACGGCAAGAATTATAATACTTTTTGCTTTCATAGTCTCAAGTCTTTCTGTTTATAATATTTGGGTTAAAATCGGATTATATTATACGAAAATCCCAGGTCTAGGATTCATTGAATCTAAAAATATATAATGCATGCAAAAAGAACTCATTCGATATATTTATTTTGATTTAGACGATACATTATTGAATCATAAAAAAGCTGAACAAAGCGGGCTAAGAGATATCTATGATAGAATACCGGCGCTTCAGGTGACTTCCGTTGACGAATTACTAGAGGTATACGCGCGGATTAACCGGGGTTTATGGATAGAATACGCGCAGGGTACTATTGATCGTTCTACATTACACCGACGAAGGTTCCAAAAGAGTTTTGAAGCGCTAGGTATTGATGGTGAAATCTATGAGTATGCTGGGTCCATTTACATGGAATATTATAGCACACATTGGGAATGGATAAAAGGAGCTAAGTATGCCTTTTCGAAGCTGCAAAAACACTATAAAACGGGTGTGATTACAAATGGTTTTGCTGAAACTCAATGGATGAAAATCCGACAATTTGAGTTTGACAAGTTTTGCTCTGCTATCATTATCTCAGAAGAATTTGGGTCAATGAAGCCAGATCTAGCCATATTTAACGAGGCTACCCAACAAGCTGGTTATGCCCCTGACCATATTCTATATGTAGGGGATTCTCTTAGTTCTGATGTAGATGGGGCGTTGAATGCGGGTTGGAATATTGCTTGGTACAATCCGAAAAGTCTCTCACCCGAGGGTAGGAAGCCTCATCTAAACTTTCAAGATTTTCAGGAATTAATCGATGTCCTAGTGTAGAGGCTGAGCAAAAAAGCTTGTACATTTAACCCATCTTAAAATCAACATATCATTTATGTCTGAACTTACACCAAAAGAACCCATTGTAAATCTTGAACTAGCCCTAGATCATAGTCTAACTCATGAAGAATATGAAATGATTGTTGACCGTTTAGGAAGGATTCCTAGTTTCACTGAATTAGGCGTGTATTCGGTGATGTGGAGTGAACATTGTTCGTACAAAAATTCCATTATTGAGCTTAAAAAACTGCCCCGAGAAGGCGAACATCTACTGGTCGAAGCCGGCGAAGAGAATGCCGGGTTGGTTGATATTGGCGATGGTTTGGGTTGTGCGTTTAAAATTGAAAGTCATAATCATCCTTCTGCTGTGGAACCATATCAAGGAGCTGCAACCGGAGTTGGAGGGATTCATCGGGATATTTTCACGATGGGTGCCCGTCCCATTGCTGCTTTGAATTCACTGCGTTTTGGTTCTTTGGATACCCCTAGAGTTAGGTATCTATTGGATGGTGTGGTACGCGGCATCGGAGATTATGGAAATTCTTTTGGTGTACCTGTAATTGCCGGTGAAGTTTGTTTTGATGAAAGTTATGAAGGTAATCCACTAGTCAACGCAATGAGTATTGGTATCGTTAAAGCTGGAGAAACGGCTTCTGCCATTGCAAAGGGAATTGGAAATCCGGTGCTTATTGTTGGCGCAAGTACAGGAAGAGATGGGATACATGGGGCAACTTTTGCTTCCGAGGAAATCTCCGAAGAAAGTGAAGCTAAACGGCCAAGCGTACAGGTTGGAGATCCATTTACAGAAAAATTATTACTTGAAGCCAGTCTCGAAGCACTTCAAACAGGTGCAGTCGTTGGAATGCAGGATATGGGAGCGGCTGGAATCGCCTGTTCATCCAGTGAAATGACCGCAAAAGGTGGCCAAGGGATGCGCATCAATTTGGATTTAGTACCTGCGCGTGAGCCGGGAATGACCGCCTACGAAATGCTTCTTTCCGAAAGTCAGGAACGCATGCTTGTTGTGGCTCATAAAGGGCAAGAAAAAGCCATTATAGATGTCTATGAGAAGTGGGATTTGCATGCCGTTGTGATCGGTGAAGTGGTGGAAGGTGATCATGTGACTTACTGGAAGGATGGAGAGATAAAAGCCCAAATTCCAGCCGATCATCTGGTGTTGGGTGGCGGCGCTCCTCAATATGTACGAGAAACGAAAAAGCCGACCTATCTAGAAGAAACGCAAAGCGCCGACCTATCCGAGTTAACTCATCCTGAAAACCTAATAGAATGTTTAGAAGCCTTATTAAACAGCCCAAACATAGCTTCCAAAAGATGGGTTCATGAACAATACGATACGATGGTACGAACAAATACGGTTCAAGGTCCAGGGGCCACCGATGCAGGTATTATAAGGCTTAAAGGCAGTAAAAAAGGCTTAGTAGCAAAAACAGATTGTAATGGACGATATGTTTATCTGAATCCTCGTAGAGGCGGTCAAATTGCGGTAGTCGAATCGGCCCGTAATGTAGTTTGCTCTGGAGCCAAACCCATGGCTATTACCAATTGTCTTAACTATGGTAATCCATACAAACCAGAAGTGTATTGGACATTTAAGGAATCACTTGCGGGGATGGGTGATGCATGTAGGAAGTTAAACACTCCTGTAACAGGTGGAAATGTAAGTTTTTATAATGAAAATCCTGAAAGTGCTATATTTCCAACCCCCATTATTGGAATGCTCGGTGTAATCGAAGACGTTGAAAAGCATAAAATGTCTCCATCATTCAAAAATGAGGACGATATAATACTATATGTTGGTTCTCCGAGAATCGGTTTAGGTGGAACGGAGTATCTGAAGGTAATACATGGATTAACTACAGGCGATGCTCCTGTGCTTGATTTAGATTTAGAGCTTAATGTTCAGCAAGTTGTATTACAAGCGATTACCTCTGGTTTAGTTACCGCTGCCCATGATGTTTCAGATGGTGGCTTAGCTGTTAGTATTGCAGAAATGGGTATTTTCAGTTTATTAGGAGCCCAAATCGACTTGAGCGTTCTCTCAGGTTCTGTTCATGAAATCTGGTTCAGTGAGGCACAATCAGGTATAGTTTTAACTTGCCAACCCAATCAAAAAGAAGCCTTGATTAAGCACTTAGTTCAAGGTGGGGTAGAAGTCGTACAAATCGGGACTGTTCAAGGGGACGCATTGATGTTTGAAGGAGTTGGCTCGGTGAGTCTTGATCATCTTCATAGTATTTATGAAAATGCGATTCCAAAAGTAATGTCCTAGGATAATATAGTATTTTTAAATGTGTACTCGGATGCTTTAAAGCCGAGACATTTATTAGCCGCAAAAAATCAATAGTACAGACTTCAGCCAATGACCCTTTCCAGCGCCGCTGCCTTTAACAAGGTTTCTTGCCATTCTAACTCTGGATCAGAATCACTAGTAATGGCACCACCCACTGGATACAACAACTCATTACTCTGGATAATGGCACTTCGGATGATCACATTAAAATCAAAATCATCAGATGGGCTCAAATACCCAATGGCTCCGGAGTAAATACCTCTTTTGTATGACTCATACCGTTCTATAGCCTGCATAGCCGCAATTTTTGGAGCACCGGTCATCGAACCCATTGGAAAACTATGCCGAATAGCGTCAAAACTAGTGTAATTTTGAGCTATTTTGGCTTTTACTTTACTCACTAACTGGTGTACCGTCCTAAAGGATTGCACTTCAAATAGGGGCTCAACACACACACTACCTTTTTGGCCAACCCTATGTAGGTCGTTCCGAACTAAATCTACGATCATCAGATGCTCGGCCTTGTTCTTGAGACTCAATAATTCGCCTTCGACGCGCTCGAGTTTATCTACTTGGGTTCGTGCTAGCGTTCCCTTAATGGGCTCCGACCACAAATGCTGCCCCCGTTTAGCTAAATAACGTTCGGGAGAAGCCGAACACACCTGTACTTCAAGTCCAGAAGGGAGCTCATAATTGAAGTAGCTGGCAAAGGGAACTGGGCCATATTCCCTCATCGCCCTGTATAGGGTAAAAGGATCGCCTTCAAAAGTGTATTTTAGTGCATGAGAAAAATTCATTTCATAGTAATCCCCCTCATAAATATCTTCCTTAACTGCCTCAATGGTATGTATATAGCGTTCTTTTGAAAGTCCTTCCAGCGGGCTAATGCTAAATTCCTGTGACTCCGAAGAACTGCACATAAAGTGTTGCTGCAAATCGGCCCACCTCTGCTCTCCCTTTAACCAGTCCGTCTTATCTTCATAGTTATTTACCTTCTTTGAGGAAGGTAACTTCGCTAAAATCCCAGGTTCCATAAACCACAAGTCGGCCGCTTCATATAATTCAGGATTCCTGCTTTCTAAGTTCTCTATGAGATTTTTTAAATCATAACCCAAATATCCGAACCACCAAGAATTTTTTTGGGCTATCTTTAAGGCTGACCATAGGTCAATATTATCCAGTAAAACAGAATACCAGATAGATTTTTCTCTGAATGATATTTGCCCCGATTCGTACTGTGAAAATTTATCATTCAGTTTACTCTGTAGAGTTCCCTGCGTTGTACCCTGCATGACCGTCCAATCTAAGCTCGAGAAGACTTGGAGCAGGGTATAGGCTATGGTGCCCGTTACCCATAGTCGTTCTTTATACACCATAATTTGGCCCACTGGGACACCCGCAATCCAATGATATTGACTTTCCCGATGTTCATTAAGTTGCGACTCCAATAAGACCATGGGGCCTACCTTTGGAAGCACAGATAGTGCGTTATCAATGGAAAAATGAGTAGCCAATGTAATGAAGAAATTAAACGATTTCCCTCTCAACTAAGGATTGCTACTGAGAGGGTTGAAAGTTACGTAAGGTAAAAACTATTCATCATACAAAATACTGCTTTTAGCGTTTTTTTGGACCTCTTTTATGTACCTTTATGATACTTAGAACAACAAGGTACCTAAACAGGCTAATTTTTCGAGTTAAGCACTATCGATGTATAAAAAACTTATTAAACCGCTTCTTTTCCTGATGGACGCCGAATATGCTCATGATTGGGCAATATGGATTGCCAGTAAAACCAACCGCTCAGATTTTCTCCAAAATATAGTAAGCCGACTTTATGCAGTGGCTGATATGAAGTCAAATGAAAAAATTTGGGGACTCCACTTTAAAAATCCATTAGGTTTAGCAGCTGGATTTGACAAAAATGGAACAACTCCACGCGCCATGCAAGCTTTAGGCTTTGGTTTTATTGAAGTAGGGAGTATTACAGCTAAATCCTCCACTGGGAATTCAAAGCCTCGCGCCTTTAGACTACCTAAAGATTATTCCTTGATAAACCGGATGGGTCTGAATAATCAAGGAGCAGCCAGGGTTGTAGAGCGGTTAAAAAAACTTCAATTGGACATTCCGTTGGGAGTAAACATTGCCAAAACTAATGATCCAAATATTGCGGGTGACGCAGCTGTTGAAGATTACATTGAATCCTACCTTCTAGCCCAAAATGTAGCCGATTACATCACCATTAATATATCCTGTCCGAACACGGGAGAGGGTAAAACCTTTGAAGATCCAGGTGCATTAAGTGAATTGTTAGCCGGGATAAAGCAAAGAGCATTGCAGGGAGGATTTCCCTCGAACAAGCTTAAAACATCCTACTCTTCTACCTATGCACATATTCCGACGACTGTAAAATTTTCAGTGGATACCACGCATGAAGATTTAATGAATTTGTTAGAAATTTGCGAAGATTATGGAATTGACGGCTATGTTGCCACAAATACCTCTAACAAGAGAGAAGGGTTAGGGTACTCTAAAAAAGAACTTTCTGTGATAGGGAGAGGGGGATTGAGCGGACGAGCTATTGCTAAGAGAAGTTTGGAGATAACACGTTGGCTTTCGGAGGAATTGTCGGGAGGCAAACCAGTTATTTCTGTTGGGGGGATTGATTCAGTAAATTCAGCGCTAGAACGCCTTGAGGCCGGTGCCCACTTGCTACAATTATATACAGCACTCGTCTATGAAGGCCCAGGTTTAGTTTCGGATATAGTTAAGGCCTGTGGTCGCAGTTAAGCTGGATTATTCGAAGTTTAAGTGGCCTATAGTCGTAGTAATACTAGTAAACTCATTTTGGCTCGGATACATCTATAACTACTTCACAAACCAATCGAACCGAGCGACCATTAATAATGGTGGGTTCAAATGAAACGCCCGATTCTAACCGGTCATTAATTGCATCTAATAGATCTGGATTAATCACCGAATTTGAAGCCGAGTCCACTGTCTCAAAACGATCGATAATGCCCCGTTCATTAATAAAAAAGCGGTAGTTCACTGGACTTATAATCACCCCTTCAGGATAGGAAATGCTTGATAATAGCACTTGGATACCTCCTCTAAATGACGGTGTAATATTGAGGTCAATGCAGGATTGGTATTCATCGATAATAGAACTCTGCTCCATTGAGCTGGTTAAATCTATATTTTGCGACAACGTATCTTTTGAAAAAGGCTTAATACTCAGCGAATCGGGTAACACTGATTCAGTCGAGAAAGTATCGATATGTGAGGTATCATTCAATAAACTGTCAAGATCAACGAAGTAGGGGTTTATAGGAAGGATTAATTCCTGCTTTAAACGTAGTATATTTGCATTCTTCACCGGATTTATGAATACTGAGTCATATACTGCTATATAATTTCTAGCCATATCCCAGTTCGGGCCTCTGTAAGGGAATAAGTCGTACCAAATGGGTTCATTAAGAGTTGAATCTAATAAAGCAGATAATTGTTCGTCTTTCAATGGGTCAAGTAGACTGTCTTCTAGGATTATTTCTACGGAGTCTTTAAAAGCAAGCAGATTAGCACGGTCGGTAACCCAGCGCTCTTGTTCGCTTAGCCACCGAGATAGAGCTTGTTGATACAAACTATCCAAAGTTATGTTCTCAATAAAGGAAGTAAGACCAATACGATAGGCCTGTTCACCAAGAACTGAATTTTCTGCTGACATACCCCAACTAAATAAAGAATCTATCTCAACTTCGATACCCATTTGAAAGTTGCTATATAATTCTTGAAACCTGTCAAATTCCGTTGTTTGATTGCTATTATCCTGCTCTATCGGAATTGAAAAACGTTCGGCTATACGCTTTGCATAGACAGTATTTGGGAAGTTTTGAATAATTATATTTCCCAAATCTTTTGCGCGGTCTATTTGGCGATTAGTAGAAGCAATTTCTGCCAGAGAGTACAAGGATACGGGGGCTACTTTACTTTGAGGGCGCTCTGACCAAACTTTAGAAAAGTAATACTTTGCACTATCGGTATCATTTAGGTTTAAAAAAAATAAGTTTCCTATTCCATAGTAGTAGGTGGAAAGTCGTTCATAAGCAGAATCTTTTTCTGCTGGATCAAAGGGGATGGCGCTTATGTCAACATCATATTTATTTTGAAGTTGAATGGAGATATTTTCATTCGTAAGGCTCTTAAACTCGCTACTGTCCTTTGCGAAACTATTCCGAGCGAGAGATTCAAAACGCCAAAAATCGGTCAGAATTCTTCCCATCCAAAGTGCATTGAACTGCTGAGCTGCATCGGCACTAATTTGTTGGTCAAACTCATTCAGGAATCCGTTATTAGAATTTGAGTTAGACTTTGAGTTTGAAACACGATCAATATTGACAAGAGTATTTGCTCGATCTTCTTGTTCTTGTCGGAGCCGTTCTAATTCCGCTTGTTTCTGTCGCTGTATCTCTTGAATTACTGAGTCAAACTGAGTTGGTTCTAGCGAGCCCAGATACAGTAGACTATCTTCTATTTGAATGTTAGATTTTAATTCTATGTATTCACTAAAAGATGCTGATAACTCTTGAGCATTATAATATTCTGGAAGACTTTCTGAGGGTAAGTTAATTCGTGCCGCGGAATCATAATATGCGGCAGCGAGGATAAAGTCATTGTTGTTAAACCGATAAATATCTGCAAGGGAATAATAGGTTAATGCTTTAGTTCGTGCTTCGGCAGGAAACTGTTGGTCTTTTAATAGATTTAAGAATATACTTTTAGCTTTTTCAGGTTTGTGTCTTTGAAGTTCGGTAAGCCCTAATTCCAAACGAAGTTCAGCGACATACTCGGTATTCTTATCATCCTTAACCATATCTGACAAAACAGAATACGCTTCATTGACTAAACCAAGCTGTCTCGCAACATCAGCTTTTTTCTTTTGAGCCTCGAATTGTATCTCATAGTTAAAGTAATGATCCGAAACACGGTTAAAGGCAGTAAATGCATTTTGGGTGTACCCTTGGAAGTCATTAAGCTGTCCAAGCAGAAAAAAAGCTCGTTCTTTCAATGCTCTACCAGGTAATGAAGCAGCTGTTTGCTCTAGCAATGGAATAGCTGCCTCATAGTTTTGTCTTGCTATATAAAGCTCTGCTAAAATAGTAAGTATTTGATATTCCATGTTTTCTAACCACTGCCCATCATAGATAGCTCTTTGTTCTTCTAGGTATTGCACACCTTGGGTGTATAATTCAAGCTCCATAAATACTCTACCCTTCCAGAAAACACCTTTTTGTTGCAATAAGGGATCCTGAGTAGTTAACAATAATTCATCGAATTTTTGATCTGCAGAAAAGTACTCTGTCCTGAAGAAGTAGGACTTTCCAATTAATTCTAGTGCATTATCTACCCATTTACTTTTTTTGTGATCCCGTAAGATATCAGCCCCTTTATCAATTGTATTCTGGAGTTCTTGCATCCCAGCACCAAGTGGGGTTTGGTAGACCCTGATTGGAAGCAAAAAATTATACTTCCGGCTTTGTTCAGTACTTTTGGTATATCCTTGTCCGTAGCTTAGCTGGGCGTTATAGAAGGTATTGTAATAGGCATTAAAGTTGACAAATCGAGATGAAAATTGCCCCGAACAACCTAGCAGTAGAATACTGAGTAGTAATATTCGGGACATGATACACATGAGGAGATGCCTTATTCTATAATGCTTATTTTTACCATATTGGTACGACCTCTTAGAGCCGTGGGCATGCCAGTAGCTACAACCACCCGATCACCTGATTTTACTTGGCCATTTTCTTTAAGATAATCCTCCATAATTTTTACGCTTATATCTGTATCGAAGAGTTCACGCAGTCGGATGGAGCGGACGCCCCAAACAAGATTCAATTGGCGGCGTACTTTTTGTGATTCAGTGAAGGCAAAAATAGGTACTTTAGGCCTAAATTTAGCTATTCGGCGAGCTGTACTCCCAGAATGGGTAATGGTACTAATTAAAGTACTATCTGCTTTTTCGGATAATGAAACGCAGGTATGAGCTAGTGATTCAATAATTTGTTTGTCTGGATCGCTAGGTTTGTTGTATTCTAGGCTATTATAAAGTTGTACTCTACGCTCTTCAATTTTTCGGCAAATACGATCCATTACATTTACTGTTTCCATAGGGTATTTACCTACTGCAGTTTCTCCAGAAAGCATGACCGCATCGGTACCATCAAGTACTGCATTTGCTACATCAGAGGTTTCTGCTCGAGTGGGTCTTGGATTTTTAATCATTGAATCGAGCATCTGGGTGGCCGTTATAACAGATTTACCTGCGGCTCTGCATTTTTCAATAATAGTTTTTTGAATAAAAGGTACTTCTTCGGCTGGTATTTCTATACCCAAATCACCCCGAGCAACCATTATACCATCGGCCTGCTCGATTATCTCATCGATGCAATCAACGGCTTCAGGTTTTTCTATTTTTGCAATTATGCCGGCTTTAGAGCCAAGCTCTTTCAATAATTTTTTTAAATCTATGACATCTTGCGGATTTCGAACGAAAGAGAGGGCGATGTAATCGGCATCCATCTTGACAGCAAATTCAAGATCTTTTCTATCTTTCAGGGTTAAGGCAGGTATAGATATTTTTACATTTGGCAAATTTACCCCTTTTCGTGACTTCAGCAGTCCTCCCACGATGACCTTTACCTTTAGCGAATTTTCGAGACACTCAGTAACTTTAAATTCCAAGAGTCCATCATCTAAAAGAATAGTGTTCCCCACTTCGGCTTCCTGCGGAAGCTTATTATAGTCAATGGGCACGCAGTCAGCGGTGCCAATAATAGCTTCAGTAGTTAAGGTGATTTCGCTACCATCCAACAGAACTTGTCCTTCATCTTTCATTTGGCCTACTCTAATTTTTGGGCCTTGCAAGTCGGCTAGAACAGGAATGCTATAGTTAAATTCACGTGCAGCCTTTCGAATAAATTTGATACTGCGCTCATGAATTTCGTAGCCACCATGAGAGAAATTAATTCGGGCAACATTCATCCCGTGAAGTAAGAGGCTGTTAATACCTTCTTGAGTAAAACAACTAGGTCCGATGGTACAGACGATTTTTGTTTTTCGTTGAGGAGTTATCATATGCGAGTTGGTAATTTGATGATATTAATGCAATCCATAAAAGATACGATACTAATGTAAAGATAATTTAATTGTTTTAAGCTATTGAAACGATTTAAGGGTTTTTTAAATAGTATATGATTATGTATGATTTCTATTTTGTTGTGTGCGTACAATCAATTAATAAATCAACAGTCAAGTCACATACATTTTCATACCTTACATATCTAAATTATCTGTCAAAATTCTTGCTGCATGCAAAATATAATAAACATAGCATTTGAATCTGTTCCTAGATTTGGTGTTGTCAAGTTAATGGTAATCTTCGCCTTACTTTTAGGTTACTTATTTATGGGCTGTAATAATGCTATTGTAGAAGAAGTAGATAGAGCAGCAGATTATGATTATCGGCCCGGCTATCCTGAGCTTAGGGTGGTGGGTGCCGGTATGGTAGATGTGGAAACCGACAGTGCATTTATCGAAATATCTGCTGAGGTTGTATACGCTAGCCTTGTCTTTAAAAAAATAGATGATATGTTTCGCTCTAATATAGAACTGGATATAAGGGTAAGTGATGTAAAACAAACCGATCGGTTAATTAAATCTGATAATGTTGAATTTGAAATTGCTGATTCGGCCTCATATGTGGTAAATAGTCAGGACGCGTATACAATAAAAAGGTCAGTACCCGTAGAGCCAGGAAGTTATGTAGTTCGAGTTATCATAAGAGATACCTCAAATGGGCGAGAGAGCTTTCGAGTACTTTCAGTAGAGATTCCTAATCCAACCGAACAACGCAGCTATTTAACGAATATTCAAGTATTTGCAAAAGATCCTAAGGTAAATAGTAGATTCTTTGAGGCAATCACTACTTATAATGTATCGGAGAGAAGTGATTCAGTCCGTCTGATGTTTCAAGTAACTAATAACAAGATTAATGAGCCCCAAACTATCAATACCCGTTTGTTAAAATTTGACTCGGATACCTTACATGCTCGGCCTATGAGTTGGCCTGATTATACCCCTGCAAGTCTGCCATACAAAGGGATTGACTATGGAGAGTTTGATTTAGTGAATAGTTCTAAGCGAATACTCAGTCAGCCAGGAACCGTAACCATTGAGTTTTTCTTTGATGATTTAACAAGAGGTAATTACAGATTTGAAGTTCGTACCCAAGTGGGAGACGAAGAAATCTATAAGGCCAGAGATTTCAGTATTAAAAGTCCGCACTATCCTTCACTCAGAACACCTAAAGAATTAGCTGCTCCATTAATATATTTAATGAGAGAGGGGGATTATAAAAAATTAATGGCAATTTTAGATCCTAAAGAGCAAAAACTAGCTGTTGATAGATTTTGGCTCTCAAATATTAAGAATACAAAAAAGGCACTACAGGCTATCGAACTTTATTATGAGCGCGTAGAAGAAGCTAATAAACAATTTTCGAACTATAAAGAGGGTTGGAAGACCGATATGGGGATGATGTATATTCTGTTTGGCCCTCCATGGTATATTGAAAATACTCTAGGAGAGAAAACATGGAGATATTCTAATGATTTTTACAATCCTGAAACTAACTTTACGTTCAAGTCATACAGATTTAAAAACAAATTCTATCCATTTGATAACTTCCAACTCCTCAGGAATCAACAATATTTCTCTTTAGAATACAGGCAAGTTCAAAAGTGGTTAAGTGGGAGTATTATAAGAGATAATATTTAGTTGTAAAATAATATGTTAATAATTATTTTATTTTAATTACATATAGTTTACATTAACATATCTGCATTTTGCAGAAGAATTTAAAAAATTACTAATCACTAAATATAACTTAACTAGAGGTCATCTATGTTCAAGAAGTTACTTTCACTAGCAATCCTGTCTAGTCTATTCACAGTCAGTGCATTTGCTCAAAGTGGTACATTGTCTGGTACGGTAACAGATGCCAGTACAGGCGAATCACTACCGGCAGTAAATGTCGTATTAACAGAAATCATGAAAGGTGCATCTACAAATGCCGATGGAGAATATCAAATTACAGGTATAGAGCCAGGTACTTACACAGTAGAAGTCACCTATATTGGTTACTCAACAATCTCTCAAGAAGTAAGTATTTCAGCTGGAGCTAACACTCTTGATTTTGAAATGGCTACTGATATTGGTTTACTCGATGAAATCGTTGTTTCAGGGGTTGCTGATGGTACACCAAGAAAAAAATTAACAGTTTCAGTAGCAAAAGTAGATGCTGCTCAGTTAAGTAAAGTGCCTGCGACATCCGTTGCAAGTTCACTCTCAGCCAAGGTATCTGGAGTCCAAATACGAACTACATCTGGTACACCAGGTGGTTCTGCTGACATCCAAGTGCGATCTGATAACAACCTTAGTGTAGGTTCAAATCCCCTTGTCATCGTAGACGGTGTTATTATAGAAGGAGGATTAGGCGATATTAACACCGATGATATCGAAAGTATCGAGGTTGTAAAGGGTGCTGCTGCATCTGCTCTTTATGGATCCCGTGCTGGTAATGGTGTTGTGGTGGTCAGCACAAAACGTGGTGCAGGACTAAGTGATGGTGACGTTAAAGTCACAATACGTCAAGAAGTTGGATTCCAAAATTTAGACAAGTTCATTGACTTAGCAGAGCACCATGCATTCGCTTTAGCAGATGACTGGGAATCTGAAAGTAACTATACCAAGTATGCTGGGGTGGTTTATCCTGCAGGATACATGGGCGGATACGACCCTAACATTGTAGGTTCTAGAGTCACTGAAGATAATCAGTACATGGATAATCCATTTGCAATTAACAAGAACATACAAGAAGATTTTTTCCAGACTGGTACTAATATGACCAACTACTTTGCCCTTGCATCAAGAGTTGGTGGTATTAATTTATTTACAAGTTTCGAAAACAATCAACAGGAAGGTATTATACCAAACACAGATGGATATGGTAGACGTAACTTTAGAGTTAATACCGACTGGCAAGTCAATGACTGGTTAAAAGTGTCTACTTCTAATCTTGTTATCAGAACAACTTCAAACACACCTGGTGGTGGATCTGGATTATTTTTTGATCTTGTTCTTGCTGAACCAGACAATAATCTATATATGGACAACCCAGTTGATGGTCAGGCTTACTACCTAAGACACAATCACTGGAGCAACGAGGAAAACCCACTATACGGTACATCTAAGAATGATAGAGATACTTATGGCCAAAGATTCTTAGGTAACTATTCAGCTACAGCTGATGTCACAGATTGGTTAGAGTTGAAAGCTACTTACTCTATGGAGAACAATAACGAGCGTTATACATCATTATATCCTTATGATTACTGGATTATTGGTGGTAGTGACCCATATGGTATTACCTATTCAGAAGGTTCACTTTACAAGTATTCACAAGAAACGCAATCTGAAAATACACAGTTGTTTGCAACTACTAGATTCCAGTTTGGTGATCTTTTCGCAAAATTCCAATTCAGTTACTTAAATGAAGATTTCCACACCGAATGGTTTAACGCGTCTGGTAATGACTTTAAAGTATTAGGTATACCTGGTTTTGATGCAATGGATCCTGCAGATATTACAGCTGATAACTACCAGGCTGATATTAGATCGGAAAACTATTTCGGTATCATGTCATTAGATTACGATGATAAGTATCTTTTTGATGCAATGTACAGATTAGATTCATCTTCACTATTTGGTGAGGACAATAGAACAAATCCTTACTACAGAGTATCTGCAGCTTATCGTATAACTGAAGATTTCGATTTAGAAATGTTTGATGAATTAAAAGTTCGTGTTGCTCAAGGAACTGCTGGTATTCGACCATCATTCGCATGGCAATATGAGACGTTCTCATTAGTTTCTGGTAGTACCAGTAAATCTCAGTTAGGTAACAAAGAATTGAAGCCATCTGAGACAAAAGAAACTGAATTTGGTATAAATGGTACATTCATGCAAAATTTCAGTTTTGAGTTTGTTTATGCACAGTCAACTACTACGGATCAATTCTTAAATGTCCCATTACTTCCTGTAACAGGTTACTCTAGTCAGTACCAGAATGCAGGTACATTAGAGGGTGAAACATTCGAATTTAACCTACAAGCTAATTTAATTAGAACTAAAGACCTACTTTGGGATATGGGTTTAACTTGGTCCAAGTCTTCGCAGACAATTACCGAGTTGAATGTTCCTCCATTCCAATCTGGTCCTAGTGGTTTATTCTATATTCGTGAGGGTGAAACTTATGGTGCTATCTACGGATATGACTGGGTAACTTCGCTAGATCAAATTAGCTCTAACCTTGATTCATACGGTGGAACAATAGCTGATTATGAGGTGAATAATCAAGGTTATGTAGTCGCGGCAGGTACTCAAGGTACTGTTGACGAAAAGCCTATTAAAATGAGAGATGAGTTCGGTAACTTTGCTTTCGTAAAAATCGGTGACGGACGTCCTGATTGGACAGCAGGTCTATCTAACACTGTTAGCTGGAAAGGTTTATCAGCTTATGTGTTAATTGACTTCAAGCAAGGTGGTGACGTTTACAATAGAAAAAGCCAATGGTTAACTAGAGATAGTAGAAATGGTATTATGGATGTTGCAGGTTTACCTGATGCAGAAAAGAAAACCATGACTTATTATCAGACATTCTATGATGTCAATACCAATAATAGATATTGGGTAGAAGATGGTACTTACATTAAACTAAGAGAAGTTTCTTTAAGCTACCAGTTCTCACCTAATAACTTGAGTTTACTAGGAGACCAAATGGAGAATATTACATTCTCAGTACTAGGTAGAAATTTGTTAACAATAACAGATTACAGTGGTTATGACCCTGAAGCTGGAAGTATCAGAAATCCATTTGATTCGACTGGTCAGTATCCAAACTTCAGAAACATTGCTTTCTCTGTTAAATTTGACTTTTAATAATTAAATCATTCATCATGAAAAATATGAAAAATAGAATATTGACGATTGCTGTTGCTGGTATGGTAACTCTTGCCAGCTGTGCTGATCTGACTGTTGAAAACCTCAACAATCCAGATACTGAACGTGCATTATCATCTGTATCAGATTTGACAACTTTGGCTGAGGGCCTTATCAAATCATGGCACAATGGTATTCACAGTTATAGTGGAATGGGTATGCCAACAGCAGTACTTGCTGATGCTGCCTCCTGCTCATGGGGTAACGTTGGAATGCGTGAGATGGGGACTGAACCTCGTCCAGCTTTCGATAATGCACCTAACTATGGTTATAGATACTTAACTGCTACACCATTTAGCAGAATGTACTCTATTAATTCATCTGCAACCGATGTAATAAAGGCTGTTCAAGATCCTAACATTGACTTTGGCTCAGATGCTGCGAGAGTTGAGGCTCTTGCACGATTTGCACAAGGTATATCGATGGGCTATATAGCATTAGCTTTTGACAGAGGTTACATTATAGATGAAACTTCTGAAGGAACAGACTTAACTAGCCCTACTTTAAGACCATATACTGAAATTATGGATCACGCTATAGCGCAGCTAGTTGCAGCTGCTACTATAGCCGGTGCTAATTCATTTACTGTAAGTGAAGCTGTTATTAATACTCCTGGCGGACTTGATAATGCAGGTTTTGCTGCACTAGCTCATTCTTTTGCTGCAAGATTTCTAGCAAATGAAGGTAGAACTGAAGCCGAAAGAGCTGCTACAGACTGGAATGCTGTTATCACTCATGTGAGTAATGGTATTACGTCAGATTTCAACATCAACAACGATCAGTGGGAAACAGGTTTCTGGTACAATGAGCACTATATTTATCTAGTATATCCAGGTTGGGCTCGAGTTGACATGAGAGTTATCAATATGATGGATGACTCCTATCCAAATCATAACCCTGATGGTCTTGATTTCCCAACGCCAGACTCTGCACGTATTTTTGACAATGCAGACGTTGATGATAGATTGTGGACTGATTATACTCACCTATCATCTAATAACTTTAGACCAGAGCGTGGGTTATATTTCTTCTCTAGCTTCCGTTACACTCGTCACAATGAATACATTGGACCATGGGCTGCGATAATGCAAGAAATATCAATGTCTGAAATGCACATGTATCATGCAGAAGCTTTAGCACAAACTGGTAATTTAGCTGGTGCTGCTGCTATTCTCAACGATGCTGCAGGTGCAAGAAAAGTACGTGGTGGTTTACCTGATGTTGCTGCTGATGCTGCTGCAATCCATGCTGCTATACATCATGAGAGAATGGTTGAACAATTTCTTGACGGTGTTGGTAACGAATGGTTTGACATGAGAGGTAGAGATATGCTGCAAAAAGGTTCTCCGCTTCACTGGCCAATCCCAGCTGAAATTCTAGAAACACTTGGCGTAACAATTCCTTTCTATACCTATGGTGGGCAAAGCGCACCAGTTGGAAACGGTGGAGAAGGAACTGACTGGGCTGCTGGTACTGCTTCAGGAGCTAAAGCTTGGAGATAATTCTCTCCATTTGATTTTTAAAGCCTCAACTGTCGTTGGGGCTTTTTTTTTGTCATTATAAAAATAGAATATATATGAACAATTCATTATTAGTTCTAATTGTTATAACTCTTTTTTCTTTACTGAGCTGCACTAATTATCAAGTATCAAATAATGTGGTAGTAACACCGCACCCACTTGCGACACAGGTTGGACAAACTATTTTTGATTTAGGTGGTAATGCATTTGATGTGGCTGTTGCAACTGGTTTTGCACTTTCAGTTGTAGAGCCGTCAATGAGTGGTATTGGTGGTCGCATGCAAGCCTTATACTTCACTAATGATTCATTAGGTGGTATTGATGGAACAACCCAAGTTCCATCATCATATGTACATGCAGAATATGACGATGGATATAAATTTGTTGGAATACCTGGTGTGGTTCATGGTTTGATTAAACTGCATGAATCTAGAGGTAATTTGACTCTACAACAGATACTTAAACCGTCTATTGAGCTTGCAAATAATGGTTTTGAATTAACAAGAGGCAATGTTATCCGCTTGAATATGGCTGCATCTCACGTACAAAATAATTCTAAAACTGATAAATATTTTTTAGGTGATTCTTTGTTTCAAATAGGTGATAGATTAATCCAAAAAGATCTTGGGAATGTATTACATGAAATATCTAAATACGGTATTGATGGTTTTTATGGAGGATGGGTTGCTGAAAAAATCGCAAAAGATATGAATAGGTACGGTGGTTATGTAACATTAGATGATTTACGTGATTATGAATCTGGCAATTCTGTAGTAGTTAATGGTGAGTTAGATAAATACAGTATCCATAGTCTATTCTTACCCTCTTTTGGTCCTATTGTAATTCAATTGGTACAATTAATGGATAGTTGGCCACATCCTATAGAAAGTCCTGTAGATTATATAAATATGTTTTATCCAATTTCACAGCATGTTTATACTAATAGCCGACAACAACAGTTTATACCAGACTCTTTACATAATATTATTTCTTTTGAATATAACAGTAGTTTAGCAAAAACAGTCAATGATGTTTGCTGTACCAAGAAGACTCTAACAAATAATATAGACGGTAATACAGCGCATATTTCGGTTGTTGATTCACAGGATAACGTAGTTAGCTTAACTCAGACAGTCGGCCCGTTAATGGGTTCTGGAGTAATAACTGATTCTCTAGGTTTTGTATACGCGACAACAATGGGAAGCTATCTGGGTATTACAGAAGCTAATCAAAGAGCCTATTCACATATAAGTCCAACAATTATCCTTGAAAATAACTCTCCTGTAATGGTTTTGGGTGCTGCAGGTGGTAGTCGTATACCAACTTCAATTTCTCAGGTCATCTATAGACATTTGTTTTTGGATGATGATTTAAAATCCTCAGTTACTAAATTCAGAGTTCACCCAGATACTGAAAAAGCTTTAATTGAATATCATAATGGAGTTGAATTTGAATTTATTCCAGATTCAATCCTTTTTAAATATGATTTAATAGATTCACCTGCTAGATTCGGGAGAGTCCAGGCTATTTCAAGGGTAAACGACCTACATAAATGGATTGGTGTTTCAGACCCAGACTGGGAGGGAACGGTATTTAATTCTGATTTTAAATAAAAAAACCACATCAGTTGTTCTGAAGTGGCCTTTTAGTAGTGGCGGGGACAGGATTCGAACCTGCGACCTTCGGGTTATGAGCCCGACGAGCTACCAGCTGCTCCACCCCGCGATTTAGGATTATAAATATACGACTTAATGTGTTCCAAGGTCAACTCTTTTCTTTAACTATTAAATTCTATTTTGATGCTATAATCTCTGACTTATTTCTTGAGTCCCATAGTAGTATTTACTAGTTTTAATGTACTCCATTTATCGGTTTTAATACTATTAATAAGATTATTTTCATTATGAGTCACACATATATTCACGTAAGTGACGTTAGAACTACCTTAGCCAAGCATATTTTAGCCGATGGGTACGAAATGGTTCTCGATTTAGAAGAAAGTCATGGAAGTTATTTAGTGGACAAAGTCACGAATAAAAAATACCTCGATTTCTTTACTTTTTTTGCGTCGAATCCATTAGGTATGAATCACCCAGCCTTAAATAATGAAGAATTTATAGAAAGAATAGGTAAAGCCGCTATTAATAAGCCATCAAACTCAGATATATATACTGAGTATATGGCTGAATTCATGGAGACATTTGAGCGAGTAGGGATACCTGATTATTTGCCATATGCTTTTTTTATTTCAGGTGGTGCACTTGCTGTAGAAAATGCCATGAAAGTGGCATTTGACTGGAAAGTACAGAAAAACTTTCACTCCGGTTATCGAGAAGAAAAAGGACATTTAGTACTTCATTTTGAAAATGCCTTCCATGGCCGTACTGGGTACACTCTATCTGTAACTAATACAATTCCAGATAAGGTAAAGTATTTTCCTAAATTTAATTGGCCTCGTGTGATCAGTCCGGCTAACCACTACCCAGAAACTGATGAATCAGTAGCGCATGTATTAAAGCACGAACATTTAGCAATCGAACAAGCTAAACGATATTTTGAGACACATAAAGATGAGATTGCTTGTATACTTATTGAACCTATTCAGGCAGAGGGAGGTGACCGTCACTTTAGGCAAGAGTTTCATCAAGAACTACGTAAACTAGCAGACACCTACGAGGCATTACTCATTTATGATGAAGTGCAAACAGGTATTGGATTAACAGGTAAGTTCTGGGCGCACGAGCATTTTGTAAAACCAGATATTATTGCATTTGGAAAAAAAGCTCAAGTTTGCGGGATACTTGCCGGAAAACGCCTAGATGAAGTAGAAACCAACTGCTTTAAGGTATCCTCTAGAATAAACTCTACATGGGGTGGGAACTTAGTTGACATGGTTCGTTTCCAACGTATACTAGAGGTTATAGAGCAAGATAATCTTGTTGGGAATGCAGCTAATTTTGGAGAATATTTACTTAAAGGACTTCACCATTTAAACGCAAAGCATACTCACTTTTCCAACCCTCGTGGTAAAGGCCTTATGTGCGCCATTGATCTACCAAATTCACATGCTAGAGATTCTATAGTTACTGAGTGTATGAACCAAGGACTAATGATATTAGGATGTGGTGACAAAACAATTCGCTTTAGGCCTGCGTTAACTGTTTCAAAAAGTGAAATAGACCAGGCATTGAATACACTTAGTTCTGCTTATAGCTCAACTATAAGCCATTGCCCTGCGGTCTCTGAATAAAGTTAGCTATATATTTATGATTTAGTCCATTACAGTCAGATTTTTCTCAGAGACGGAAAAAATCTACACTATTTGATGTGAATCTGGTTGGATGACCATTTCATTCACTACATGAGTTGATGGAAGTTTTAGTATGTTACCAACGACATTAGCGATCACGGAAGGATTCAACATGGCTTCTTTTTTTACTTTCATTTGAATGTCTTCATCATCCCAAAAAGGTGTGTTAACACCTCCTAAGTACAAAAGAGAAAACTGGGTTTTAGATCTTTTATATTCTTCGACTAGTCCTTTGACCATTCCTTGAATGGCAAACTTGGTAGCAGAATATAGCGCAGAATTTCTCATGATGTACTTTCCCATGGTTCCTGGGAAGTAGATCATTCGAGCATGTTCGGTATTCATATATTCAAGAAATGCTTGTGTCGATAAAAAAGTCCCTAATACATTGGTATTTATAACTTGAACTGCTAATGCTGGGTTGATTTTAGCAGAAGCTTGAATAACGCCCTTTCCATAAGCATGTATGAGTGCATCTATCGGGCCTAATTCACGATAAATTTGAGCTGCAACCTGTGCGAGAGTCTTTGCGTTGGTTACATTTACTGGGATGGCGTATGCTTCGCCACCTTTTTGATTAATTTGACTCGCTATAGTTTCTGCTTTTGTCTGATCTCTAGAGGAGATGACTATTCTATAGTCGTTTAATTCAAATAAATGATGGGCAATAGCTTCTCCTAACCCACCGCTACCACCTAAAATTACTGCAATTTGTTTTGACATAGGTCTTTGTAATTTAACTAATTATTTGATAGTTACATTTTGATCATCTATACAAAATAATTATTAATTGGATTTGAGCGTTCCTGTGTCTGCTAATTAGCTCAAGGCACGATATTAAAATGCTAAATATTTATTAGTATAAAGTGAATGATTAGCTGAAACCGACAGTTAAAGATATTAGATGCGCAACATTTAAAAAACAAAATGAAACATAAAACGTTTAAAATGGGATTAGTCGATAAAGTAAGTACTTTAGGCGATTTAAAAGAATCGGGTTGGAAAAGTGTATCCATTAAAGAAGAAATGAGGAAAAACTTAATTGCACGAATGAGATCTGATCAGGTCACATTTGATGGTATATTAGGATATGAAGAAACTGTAATACCGCAGATACAGCAGGCTATATTAGCCAAACACGATTTCATATTGTTAGGCCTGAGAGGGCAGGGGAAAACTCGTCTGCTTCGCCAAATGACTTATCTGTTAGATGATTATATCCCTATTGTTAAAGGATCAATCATTCATGATGACCCATTTTATCCTTTGTCACGTTTTGCTCGTGAAATTTTGAACAATATGGGAGATGATACACCTATTGATTGGGTTAGTCGAGAAGAACGTTTTAGTGAGAAATTAGCTACTCCAGATACCACAGTCTCTGATCTAATCGGTGATATAGATCCTATTAAAGCGGCATCTCAAAAATTAGATTTGTCCCATGAAGATTCCATTAATTTTGGACTAATACCTAGATCCAACAGAGGTATTTTCATAATAAACGAATTACCTGATTTGCAACCAAGGATACAGGTTGCTTTGCTAAACATTATGCAAGAGAGAGATATTCAGATTAGAGGTTTTAAGTTTAGAATGCCATTGGATGTATGCATGGCATTTTCAGCCAACCCCGAAGATTATACCAATCGTGGGAATATAATCACCCCGCTTAAAGACCGAATAGATGCCCAAATTATTACTCATTATCCAAAGGATATTGAAACGGCGATGAAAATCACCGCTCAGGAATCCTGGGCGCATAGAGAAATGAGTGTTGACGTTCGGATACCAGATGCATACAGATATATTTTAGAACAAGTGGCATTTGAAGCTAGGGCATCTGAGTATATTGATCAAAAGAGCGGTGTATCTACCCGTATGACTATTACAGCTATGGAACAAATGATAAGTGCTGCAGAAAGAAGGGCGTTGCTTCAGGGAGAAGATGAAACTCAAATTAGGGTTAGTGACCTTTATCATATTATTCCGGCTCTCACAGGTAAGTTAGAACTTGTCTATGAAGGAGAACAAGAGGGCGCCATTAATGTAGCAAAACTTATTGTAGGTAAAGCTATCACCAAAGTGTATAAAAACTACTTCCCTGACCCATCTAAACGTAATGAGGAATCAGCATCGATCTATGAGCCAATAGGTCTTCATTTTGAGTTAGGAAATGAATTGATATTGGGTGACCATATTAATGACAATGACTACAAAGATGCATTGATGCATGTAAAAGGACTAAAAGAAGCCGTAGCAGATGTTATGGGTGAGTTAACAGAGGATACAGATATCTGTGCCTGGATGGACATTACACTAGAAGCCTTACACCAACATTCTATGCTAGGAAAAGAGGAAATAAACCAAACTACAAAATATACTGATATGTTGGGCACTATGTTGGATCAATTAGATACGAGTTCTGGATACGAAATAGAATAAAAGAATTATTTCTGAATGAATTGAGAGATTAGATTTTATTATTTATCTTTAATATCTGTTAAATTAATGAAAGATATATGAAAGCAGGCATTCACCCAAATTATAAAGAAGTAACCGTTTTACTAAGCGATGGTACTCAAATCAAAACACGTAGTACGTTAAATACTAAAGACGGAATATATAAGCCAGATGTTGATTCTCGTAATCATCCCTTTTATACAAAGAACACTAATTTCACATCTAAGGCTGGTCGAGTTGATCGATTTAAACGTATGTATGATAAGAAATAGTAATTCTGTAGCCATCCTTATATGGCTTTTTTATGCAAATTCAACGATTTGAAGTAGGTCCATTCGCGCAAAATACATATTTGCTTTGGGATGATTCCAGACATTCTGTGTTGATAGATGCAGGATTCTCAAACGATAGGGAATTCGATATGTTATTTGAGTTCCTGGAGAAACATAATCTTGATATTGATCTTATACTACTTACTCATGCTCATGTAGATCACATTCTGGGTTTACATGGTTTATTTAAAAAAATTAACTCGCCTCTGTACCATTTTAAAAAAGAAGCTTTTTTATGGGAAAATTTTGAGCAACAAGCTCGTATGTTTGGTATTAATGCTATTCTTCCATCAGTTAGTCCTCTTTCTTTGACTCATAATCAAGTCATTAAGCTTCAAAGTATAGAAATAAAAGTCCTTTATACGCCAGGACATGCACCTGATCATTGTTCATTTTTTATAGAAAATGAAGGGATATTGCTTTCTGGAGATGCACTTTTTAAGGAAAGCATAGGTAGAACAGATCTTTACAAAGGTGATTCATCTTTGCTTCTTTTTAGTATTCGTAAAGAGTTATTAGAATTGGGAGACGAAGTGAATGTATTTCCAGGACATGGTCCAAGTACAACTATTGGTCATGAGAGATTCTATAATCCTTATTTAGGATATAGTTAGAGTATAGAGAATTAAAGAAAGAAATAAGTCACGTTTTGGATCTATTTTGATTTAGAAAAGATAAAATTTATTATTAATCAGACTTCAATTCTTCAATCTTACTTGTGTAGGTGTCAGCTTTTTCTTCATTCACAGTAACTAAACGTTCATACATATGAATTGCTTCCTTTTTATTACCTTGAGCCTCATGTATCCTTGCTAAAGTTTCCGATATAATCTCGGCAACGTCGGATGAGTTCTGACTTAAATCTTCATCACTTACCTCTTCATATGAATAGTTAAGACGTTGACTTTCAACTGCCTCAAGGAGTTCAATAAGTCGATCTAGGTCAAGTATTTGAGCCGATCTGGATCCCTGGACTAATACTTTTCTACCTATTTTACTAATTTCTGGAATTTTGGCATTGAATTGTTCCGGATGCAACAAGTAGTAGTGTAAATGTTCCATTAAGGGACTTCCTGGAGCATAGGTTTTTGCTTTAAGCGCTTCGGCAATGGCTTTATTTTGATTGTCTTCTAAATAATGAAACCAAGCTAGTAAAAAGTGCCCTACCGCGTCAGGGTCTCTTCTAGAAACGTGACGTTCTAGCTTTCGTGTCATACGTGCTGGATCGGCATCGAATTGCTCTACGTAACTATTTAGTGAGGGTGGTATAGTAAATGGAAAAGTCTTCATATCATAAAGGTGTAATATATCGGCTTTAAGCTATATATAAAAAATGTAAATTTATTGTTTTGTCATAGCTTGCGAAGAGCAACTGATTTCTTAGAAATGGTGGGTTAAATTCTATAGGATAAGTGGGATTATCACCAATTACTGACGGCATCATTGAACATATTATTTGCAATCTGTGATAAGGTTTCGGTTGCAGCTTCTAATTCACCATTGATCGGATCTTCTGTGGGATCATAAGTGAAGCTACTTGTAAAACTTCTAGTCCAAAGCGCTTCTTTACTGCTTGCATATTGAAAACGAGCTTGAACAGTTATGCTAACTTGGTTTTGGTTGGCCTGCTCATTTCCACCGATTGAAAAAGGGCGGTTAGTGTAGGTTTGAATTTGTCCTTCAATAAATGCATCCGCAGATTCAAGATTAGTAGCTAGTGCTAATCTACTCTGATTTACAAATTGTTCAATCAGGGATGTATTCAAACGATCACTTAAGTCTCCTAATCCACTGCCAGATTGATCCGGGAAGAAAGGGATGTAAATAGTGTTGACACCTTCAGGTATGGAGGCTCCCGTAAAACTATAACTAAGGCACGATAGGTGTAAGCTCATTAGTCCCAAAAATAAATAGTTTAGTAGATTGTTTTTTATTCGCCACATAATAGAGACATTTAGACAGTTATAATGGGCTCTCTTTTGCATAGCTAGATATGAATGGGCGTTTGTTATTTTTTTTCTAATCCGTATTGATCCAATTTCCTGTATAGGGTGCGTTCACTTATTCCGAGTGTTTCAGAGGCTTTACGTCTATTGCCGCCAAAAATTTCCAGTGCTTTTTGGATAAGAAATTTTTCAGTTTCCTCTAGTGAAGGAATTTCTTTTCCTTTTAATTGTAGTACAAAATCATTCTCTTCCTCCTGATATGGCTCATCATAGGGTTCAAACTCTTCTCCGTTTATGTCATCTTTATGAAGAGTTGAAGCACAATTCAATGCATTTTGATTCTTAGATTGATCTAATTCGGTGTGCTTGGAATTAGTGTAGTCTAGAGGATTAGATAACCCACTATTGGCATATATATTATCCAGTGAGGATGCATTCTCTCCAGAACCTAATAATGCAGGTAGCTTCGGATTATTTTTATTTGAGAATAGCGAGTATACGAGATTTGCTAGCATTTTTTTTAAATCACCAATATCGTTGCTCATTTCAAGAAGAGCGCGATAAATTAGTTCTGAACCTTGATGAGAAGTTTGTTGATTTTGGCTATTTCTACTGTATACATTTTCTTGGAGCATAGGTAGATTATCAGCAGAACCTGTCCTTTGGCGTCCTTTTAAGTATTTTCTGAGAATCTCAATATCGATAAACTGTGATTTTTCTAAAACAACTAGCTGCTCGGCAATATTACGAAGTTCGCGAATATTACCAGGCCATCGATAGGATCTAAGAAGGGCTTTTGCATCGTCAGAAAAGCCTCTAAATACAGAGTCATATTTTTTTGAGTAATGCTCAACAAAATTTCTAAAGATAGGGATAACGTCCTCCGATCTATCCCGTAATGCAGGCAGATGTATTTGAACGGTATTCAATCGATAATATAAATCCTCTCGAAAACTACCTTCTTTTACTAATTCCCAAAGGTCTTTATTTGTAGCAGCAATAATTCGAACTTCAGTTGTTTGAACTTTGGATGATCCAACCCTAAAGAATTCGCCATTTTCTAAAATTCGTAGAAGTTTTACTTGAACATCTTTTGGAGTATCACCTATTTCATCTAAAAATATTGTTCCTTCATCGGCCTTTTCAAAGTATCCTTTTCGAGCGTCATTTGCCCCAGTAAATGCTCCTTTCTCATGACCAAATAGCTCACTTTCAATAATACCTTCTGGAATAGCTCCACAATTCACAATAATAAGCTCATTATGCTTACGGTGACTCATACCATGAATAGCTCGTGCGGTAACATCTTTACCAACACCACTTTCACCTTGTAAGAGAACAGTGATATCGGTTTGTGCAACCTGCATTATTTTATCAATTACCTGCCGTAGTGCGTCAGAACTACCTATAAGTCCAAATTGTTCTTGAAATACTTCTCTATCCATAATTATAATTATGACATTATGTCGCAATATACGAAATTTGTTACACAGATAGGGCTATTAAGAGTACTTTTGTTACTCTATTAGCGTTTCAACAATTCAGTAGATTGTTCAATAGGTATGCTTCGTGTTTCCTTAAAACTAGAAAGAACCAAATTAGACCGTGTTTTATCCACTCCAACCCATGATTGAATTCTTGATAAAAGCTGTTCGAAAGAGGCAGTATTTTTTGTTCGCACTTTTAATAAGTGCGATCCTTCACCAGTAATGCTATGACACTCTAAAATTTCAGATTCTCTCAAAGTTTCCTCTACAAAATTATTGTAATGCTCTGAGCCATCTACCTGAACAAATAGAAAGGCACTAATGTCAAAATGAAAATCTTTATCGTTAAGAATAGCATGATACCCCTTAATGAGCCCACGTTCCTCAAGTTTTTTCATACGCTCTGAAACAGAAGGCACAGACAAACCAACGAGTTCCGCAATTTTATTTCGCTGTGCTCTGCCCTGTTCTTGTAAGTGATTCAAAATTTTAACGTCAATATCGTCTAGTAGTGGTGTCATAATCTGGACGGTTTATATGATGGAGTTTTCTATGTATGAGCGCCCATTTTAGGTTGGCAAGAGTGATGAATTCCCTAAATTATCTAAAATAAAGGATTGAATTCCAAAAAATTCAAAAATTAAAATTACAAAACTAATGATTAAAACGGAATTACTTTAACTTCCTAAACAATTAAAAAAGCTTAACTAAATGTTTCTAGACCTTGTATCTTTGAATGGTAACCTAATTTAAGGAGTATGTTAGACATTACATTTATAAAGGAAAACCCACAGTTAGTTATAGATTCAATGAACAACAAAGGGGAGAATAACGCTCAACTTGTTCAGCAACTCATTGATAAAGACGAGCAGTGGCGCCAATTGGTCCATAAGATAGATCTTCTTAGAGCCAAGAGTAATAAGTTGGCTAAACAAATCGGAGCTTTAATGGCTAGTGGTAAAAAGGAGGAAGCTCAAGCCATAATTCAGGAAACTTCTAAATCTAAAGATGAAGTCAAAAAATTGGAAGATAAGCTGAATGTGATTGCTGAGGAGCGTACATCATTATTACTTAGGATACCTAATGTTGCGCATCCAAGTGTTCCGATTGGACATTCAGAAGAAGATAATCAAGTGTACGGTACTTGGGGTTCACCCGATACACAATCATGGCTAAAACCGCACTGGGATATCTTAGAGAGATGTGGTTGGTTGGACTTTGAACGAGGGGTGAAGGTTACGGGTGGAGGTTTTCCTTTTTACATTGGACCCCTAGCGCAGTTGCAGCGAACGCTCATTCATTTTTTTATAGATGAGGCTAATAAAGCAGGCTATATTGAAATGCAGGCCCCTTATTTTATTAATGAGGATTCAGCTCGGGGTACAGGTCAAATTCCTGACAAGGAAGATATGATGTATGAGATTCCAAGGGATGCTTTTTTTGCGATACCCACTGCTGAAGTACCAGTAACTAACTTCCATCGGGACGAGATACTTTCTGAAGAACAGTTACCGATTCGTTATGTATGCCACACCCCCTGCTGGAGAAGAGAGGCAGGTTCGTATGGCAAGGACGTAAGAGGGTTAAACAGATTGCATCAATTTGATAAGGTTGAACTAGTTCATTTTGTTAAGCCAGAAGAGTCGTATGCAACGTTGGAATTGTTACGGGTACATGTGGAGTCGCTACTTCAAAAACTAGGCTTAGCCTACCAGACCTTGCTCATGTGTACAGGTGATATGGGTTTCACTCAAACAAAGAAATATGATCTAGAAGTTTGGAGCCCAGGTCAACAACGGTGGTTAGAGGTGAGTTCTTGTTCCAATTTTGAGGCTTTTCAAGCTAGAAGAATGCAGCTTAGATACAGAAAAGGGGAGAAAGAGACCGAAATGGTCCATACTCTTAATGGCTCGGGGCTGGCGCTTCCTAGGGTACTTTCTGCCATAGTTGAAACCTATCAAACCGAAAACGGCCGTGTTAGAGTACCGGATATCTTAAAAAAGTATATTGACCGGGAATATTTGTAACTAGTTTTTTTGGAGAATATTATAGCGGCTAACGTTTCAAGCATAATTATTCAAACTCAGTTATTCTAACCCAGTACTCGAGACCTAACAATTCAAACTTAATGCTCCAAAAGCAATTAAACAGCGCTTACAAAGAAATACTCTTCCTCGGTATAATTAAGTAAGCGTTCAAGTATAGGTTCCATAGTATTGTGCTGCATTAATTCCATACGGAGTTTCTTGCCATTGTGAATTCCTTTTAGGTATTGACCGTAGTGTTTTTTCATTATGATAACACCATAACGTTCACCTTGATGTTCGACCGACAACTGAAGCTGTTTAGCACAGACCTCAAGACGCTCTCGAAGGGGTATCTCAGCAGAATAACTGCCTTGATCTAGATATGATCGAGTTTGCTTGAAAATCCAAGGATTTCCTATTGCTCCCCGGCCAATCATCACAGCATCTACGCCTGTTTCATTAAATAATTTTGCAGCCAATTCAGGACTAGTTACATCGCCGTTACCAATGATGGGGATATGTAATCCAGGGGTATTTTTGAGCTTTTTAAGCCAGTTCCAATCTGCTTCACCTTTGTATTTTTGGGCTCGTGTTCTAGCATGAACAGTTAAGGCCTTCACTCCAACGGATTGCAGCATAAGAGCCACTTCTTGTATTCGGATAGAATGTTCATCCCATCCTAAACGGGTTTTAACCGTCACGGGTCTGTTATCAACCGCATCAACCACTGTCCCAGCCATACGCTCCATCATGTCTATGTCTTTTAAACATGCTGCTCCAGCACCTTTGTTTACTACTTTATACACCGGACACCCAAAATTTATATCTACTACATCGGGGTTACTTGCTTCAGCAACTTTAGCAGCTCCATACATTGCTTCTTCACGTCCGCCAAAAATTTGAATTCCTAAAGGGCGTTCAGCTTCTTTAAAACTCATTTTGTGCAGGGCAATGTCAGAATCGCGGATGAGTGCTTCAGAGCTGATAAATTCAGTAAAGACCATATTAGCCCCCATATTGCGACAAATTTGCCGAAATGGAGCATCTGAAACATCCTCCATAGGAGCTAAAAATAAAGGACGGTCTTGTTTGACAAGTAGGCTTTCGAAAAAATCTTCTTTAATCATATTTCTAAGATACGAATATCTACTATTCTATCTGAAGCTTCTAAACATAACTTGGGATTTCTGTTAGTCATTTGACTGTAATACTCCTATATTTTAACCCTATTTAGTACAATAAGTTAAAGATACACTCATGGATATATCGAAGATTGAAGAATTACTGGCCGATGAAGCCTCCTACTTGTTAAATCACACCAGTAAAACAATTACTAAAGATAAGTTAATCCAACCTACCCCCGACTATGTAGATCAGGTTTGGTATCATTCTGATCGAAATAATAGAGTATTGGGAAACCTACAATGGCTTATGGAATCGGGTCGACTTGGTGGGACAGGATACCTTTCTATACTGCCTGTTGATCAAGGAATTGAGCATTCTGCTGGCGCTTCATTTGCAAAAAATCCAGACTATTTTGATCCTGAAAATATTGTAAAGTTAGCCGTTGAAGCGGGTTGCAATGGTGTAGCATCGACCTTTGGTGCTCTTTGTAGCGTTTCGCGAAAATATGCTCACAAAATTCCTTTCATAGTGAAAATTAATCACAATGAACTTCTTACTTATCCTAACACGTTTGATCAAATTATGTTTGGTACTATTGATCAGGCTTATGATATGGGTGCCGCAGCAGTAGGTGCAACCATCTATTTTGGATCGGAAGAATCCAACCGGCAAATTCAAGAAGTGGCCCAAGCTTTTGCATATGCACATGAATTAGGAATGGCTACCATACTCTGGTGCTACACCCGTAATAACGCATTCAAAGTGGACGGGGTTGACTATCACACCTCAGCTGACTTAACGGGTCAGGCCAACCATATTGGAACAACCATTGGTGCCGATATCGTGAAACAAAAGCAACCTACCAATAATGGTGGTTACAAGGCTTTAAATGCGGGTAATTCGTCATATGGTAAATTAGACGAGCGTATTTACTCAGAATTAACCACCGATCATCCTATAGATTTAACTCGCTACCAAGTAGTTAACTCGTTTATGGGACGTGCAGGTCTAATCAACTCTGGAGGAGCTTCAGGCTCAAATGATTTTGCCGATGCTGTTAAAACAGCTGTGATTAATAAGCGTGCTGGCGGTATGGGACTGATTAGCGGTCGTAAAGCATTCCAACGTCCTATTGGTGAAGGTGTACAACTTCTGAATATGATTCAGGATGTATATCTACACAAAGAAGTGGATATTGCGTAAACGTAAATTCACCTAAATATAGCGTATGTGAATTTGGGTGGTTAACCTAATTCACAAATCTATTTTTTTTAGCCTTGTAGAGTTTCCTGCAAGGCTTTTTTTTATACTATAGTATGGGTCAAAACAAGCAAAAAATATATAATCCAAAACAGATTATTTCAAAAAAATATCTGTTTTTTTCTATTTCCCTGAGTCTTTTGACAATGGCTGGAGTCATTTGGTATACCTATACCCCAGGCATTCTAGCGTACTTGGCACCCAAAAGACTTCCCGGGCTAGGCATCGCTTTGGTGGTTTCATTTTTGAGGGTATGGTTTTCTGCAGCAAAAATTCGCTTTTTATCTGCGGGAGTTATTAGTTGGTTAGGAGCATTTAGGGTGCAGTTGAGCTGGGACTTTACTTCAGCAGTTACCCCATCTACCATAGGTGGTGCCCCCATGGCAACCTATGCTATGACCAAAGAAGGACTACGGTTAGGTGAGTCTACCGCGATAATATTATATAGTGTATTATTGGATCAGATATGGTTTGCTATCGCTATCCCAATCTTACTTGTGGCCGGTATCTATATGGATGTAGTTCCGACGTCGGTGGGTTTTCTGGGTGAAGCATCTATACTCATACTGTATATTTCCCTACTTTCATATGCGGGGGTGCTTGCTTATGGGGTACTTATAAAACCATCAGTGATATCAAAAATTATCAAGTGGTTTGCAAAATTACCGTTCCTTCGGAAATACAGGGAAAAAATACATTCTGAAGCAGCCAACCTGGAACAATATGCCCATCAGCTCAAAGCAAAGCCATTTCGTTTTCTTTTACAAGCTTTTATTTACTCCACTATGTCATGGCTAGCTAGAGTTGCACTTGCACCTATTGTAATTCTAAGTTTATTGCCAGCACCAGAACTACTTTCAGTATTACGAAGCTTGGCGATGAATCTAGCCTTTTTGGTAGTACCAACTCCTGGTGGTAGCGGTGGAGTTGAAGGACTCTTTGTTTTATTTCAAGGTCCACTAATTTCAAGGGAAGCCTTTATTGGTCTGGCATTATTTCTATGGCGTATTATTAGTTATTACATTACCATTGCGATGGGAATGATGGCTACTACTTGGTATATAAACCAGGAAGTTTATGAATATAAAAGCAACTAAGAGTAAGTATTTAGGTGCTGAAACTCTTTATCATTGTAAATGAACATAATCAAGCTATCTTACTAAGGAGAAATTGAGTGTATAACTATTCTATTATTGTTTATGGCTAAATCGAATCAATTTTTTGTATGCACCTCATGTGGTCACGAATCTCCCAAGTGGCTGGGTATTTGTCCAAGTTGTAAAGAATGGAATAGTTTCGTTGAACAAGAAAAAATAACGTATAAAAAAAAACCGCATAAAGCTAACATCCCCGGATTAGAACTAGAAAAAATATCAATACCACAAACGCTCAATGATATTTCGGCTGAGGAGACTTCCAGATTTCAAACTGGAATTGCCGAATTTGACAGAGTATTGGGTGGGGGATGTATGCGTGGATCTTTTGTACTTATTGGTGGAGCTCCTGGGGTTGGTAAAAGTACACTCACACTTCAAATAGCTAAGTTTGAACCCAATTTATCAATTTTATATTGTGCTGGTGAAGAATCTGTTATGCAGATTAAACAACGAGCCATACGCATGGGGGTCATCTCTGAAAAACTATGGTTAATCAACGAGACACGCATCGAATCCATCATTGAGCAAGCTCAAAAGTTGCAGCCAGATTTATTAATAGTCGATTCTATTCAAACGGTTTATAGAGATGAACTTAGTAGCATGCCAGGTAGTGTAGCTCAGGTAAAAGAGTGCGCTGCTTTACTTCAACAATTGGCCAAAAAATCCAGTTTGTCAATTATGATAATTGGCCACATTACTAAAGAAGGGGATATCGCAGGTCCTCGGGTGTTAGAACACATGGTAGATACCGTGCTTAGTTTTGAAGGGGACAATCATTATACCTATCGTTTGTTACGAAGTATAAAAAATAGATTTGGGCCGGCTCATGAGGTGGGTGTTTTCGAGATGAAGCAGGATGGCTTGGATCAGGTTCCCAATCCTTCGGCCTATTTTTTAGAAGAACGAAATCAAGAAATGTCTGGCAGTGCCATAGGTTGTATAATGGAGGGAAGCCGACCTATATTGATTGAACTTCAAGCATTGGTCAGTCCTAGTGCCTATGGGACACCACAACGCACTGTTACTGGCATGGATCGTAATCGCGTTTTGCTACTTTTGGCAGTTTTAGAAAAGCGTACAGGCTTTAAGTTTTCGGATAAGGATGTATATGTTAATGTCGCTGGTGGTTTAAAAATAAAAGATCCAGCAGCCGATCTTGCGCTTTGTATGGCTTTGGTATCATCCCTATTGGATATAGCTTTGGATAATAATCAACTTTGGTTAGGCGAAGTAGGATTAGGTGGGGAACTAAGGCGGGTTGGCCAATTGGAAAGACGCATTAAAGAAGCTGAAAAACTAGGCTTTAATCATGGTTGGATTTACAATAATAATAACTACAAAAACCCACCATCCCACCTTAAGGATGTACTGCAAAGTTTTGTGCAAAAAAAAGCCCAAGATGAAAAAGGACTTCTGTGTGATAAAAATCTAAAGAAAAACTAGAAGTTTTCTCTTTGTCGACGACGCTGCTCACGAACGGCCTTTTTCATGGCTTCCCGTCGTTCAATAGATGGCTTAGTGAACTGTTGGCGGTCCTTATATTCGTTGAGAATACGAGAACGTGTCACCATCTTTTTGAAACGATTGATTGCGCGTTCAACGCTTTCATTGTCTTTAACTTCAACGCCTAGCATTAAATCTCACTTCCTTTCATTTTATTGTTTTAATAGTTAATTCTTAAAATATAAGGCTTTTTAACAAGGATAAAAATGTATATTTAATACAAATAGTTGGAAAAACAATCTATGATGCAAAGAGCTATAAACATTTAACATTAATCAGTTATTATTTAAAATCCATTTTTTATCTAACCAATGAGGATTTAATCCTACACCAAATAAAGCATAATCATATTTTGATGGGTCTGATGGATCAAGAATTACAAGTTGTTCTTGTAATTCTTCTACTGCCTTCCAATCGTTTTGTTTACGGGTAATAAGACCTAACCTTCTGCTTTGTCTAGCCACATGAACATCTAATGGAATATAAATTTGGGATGGAGGCATAAAGCTCATGCTAGCAACATCTACTGGGCCACCTCGAATTGTCCAACGTAAATACATGTAGAGCCGTTTACATGACCCTCCTTTCTCAGGATTAGAAATATGCCTTCGGGTTCGGGCTGGTATTTCAGGGAAAAAACGAAAAAACTCCTCATGGAAAACTCCCATCAATGGTCGGTTCTGAATTATTGAATTATTTAAACAATTTGCCCAAAAAGCCTCAAATGTAGTGTAGTGAATTAGGATTTGTTGTATAGTTTTGACTAACCAGTAAATATCCTCGGAATTAAATGTTCTATGTTTAAAACCTGTTAATCTATGGGTATCTAGTTCAGTGAAATTACCAATAAAATCTAGTGGTCTATACGCCATTCTAGCTAGTAAATCATGGACTTTAGCAATGACGATAGAGCGCTTACCCCATGCCATTGTAGCAGTAAAAAAACCTGCTACATTAATCTCTTCTGTATCATCAAAAGCATGTAAAAATTGAATAGGGTCATCTTTTATATAGGCTGGAACCTCCATTCTCTCTACCAATTGATCTAATACAGGTTTAAGCTTGAGTAGGTATTTTTTGGATCTTTTACGCAAATTGTTTCATCAGAGCAATAGTTAAGGTCTTATTGGCCTTTGGAAAGGGGTAGTTTTCCAAATCCTGGATACAGACCCATTTTATTTGATCACTCGCTTTGGGTGTTGGAATTTGCAGGGTTTTTGTTGGCTTTAAAACACAAAGATAGGCACTTAGGGTGATAGTAAAATGCGAATAGGCATGATTTAAGCTCATAAAATCTTCAATTACACTGATTTCTATACCTAACTCTTCTTTAATTTCTCTATGTAATGCTTGGAGGCTGGTTTCGTTACTTTCCTGCTTTCCTCCTGGAAATTCCCATAAACCACCTAACATAGCATTCAATGGTCGTTGGGCAATTAATACTTCTCCTTTATCATTTAAAATAATCGCCACCGAAATAGCCTGATGTGGGCGTTTAGCCTTTTTTGAAGTGTATGGTATTTGATCAATCTTATTGGTGCGATATGCAATACATTTAGAAGCAAGTGGGCATGATTGACAAGCTGGTCTGATGGGAGTACAAATCATTGCCCCTAATTCCATCATTGCCTGATTAAAGTCTGAAGGTGGATATCCCTTAATCCACTGATCTATTTCTTGCTGCACTATTTTTCGAGTGCCTATTTTTCGGGTGTCCAGTTCAATGCCGCAAAACCGGGTAACGGTCCGGATTACATTTCCGTCCATTACCGCATATTCTAAGTCAAATGCAATGCTTGCAATTGCTGCTGCTGTATATGGCCCAATGCCGGGGAGTGACAGAAGTTCTTTATAATCTTTAGGAAGAATCCCAGCATAATTTTCTATAATTAATTGTGCTGTTTTGTGGATATTTCTAGCTCTACTGTAATAGCCAAGTCCTTCCCACTGTTTTAAAACTTGTTGAATGGATGCTGCAGCCAGATGTTTAAGACTTGGAAAGGCCAACATAAATCGATTGAAAAAAGGAAGTGCTTGATTTACTCTAGTTTGTTGTAACATTATTTCTGAAATCCAGATTGCATAAGGATCCTTAGAATCTCTCCATGGCATACTTCTTTTATTTATGTCAAACCACGATAATAGCCCTTCGGCGCACTTGGAGTTGAAAAGCATGTCCAGTTCTGGTTTAGTCATGCCTGTTCTTAATTTTTATCACGAGGCAAATCAATTACATTTAATTCTACCTGTACAGAGCTAGCCGCACCATAAGCGTCCGTTGCTATGACTTTGAATCGATGCACCCCTAAATCTTTCTCAGTAGGTGTCCATGATAGTTCTCCATTTTTTTCATCTAAGTGAGCACCTTCCGGTAGATCTACCCCTAAAAAGCGAATCAATGATTCCTGGCTATGCTTAGCCTCTGGGTCTATGGCTATATACGTGATCGTATAAGGATCTCCCATTATCAATGTACTTGTGCGAACAGGGCTTATTCTAGGGGGATTATTAAAACTGGTGATGTCTATTTGTATAAAGGTACTATCCAGAAATCCAGTAGAACTTTGCGCAATTATATGGAGTTGGTGGATACCTATTTGATTGAATTGAGGCTGCCAAAATACTCCTTGTCCCTTAACCTTCATACCAGTAGGCGCATTCTTTACACTATACCGAATGGCATCGGTTGGCCAATCTTCTGCCACTTGAATACCAAATAAAATAGGGTTTGGATAGGGTACAATTTTGGGTTCATGAGGAAGCAGTGTTAGTGTATTAGGCAAAGATTTTGAGTCCATTTGCTTTGCTTGGTTATCAGAGCTCACAGAGTCCAATTGACTTTTTTGGTTGGTTGAATCCCAAAAATTACTGGGTTCAGTACCAGTGTAAACTCTTCCTAATGCACCAAATTCATGAAGCCACAACCGATCTATATCCCCTGTTAAATGGTAGTTAGCCCCTGTATCACTCTTCCAAAGGGTCACTTTATTGTCGGATAATAGCCAAATTTCTTTCTTTGTGGTTTCAATGAAGTAGGTATCTTTATACTTAATTATATCCATGATATTAGTACCTAAATAGGTCAATGGCTTGCTGGAGCCATTTTCACCAATGCGGAAAAGAACCCCATCTTCACTACTCCCAAATAATTCATTCTCAACCAGGTGTAATTGAACGATATCTGGGTTAATATTTGTCATACCAACCTCTTTTAAGGTATCTTCATTTATTGTCCAAGAAAAGTTATGCAGTTTTGATGGGCTAAGTACAAATAGTTGTTGGGAGCGAGGTGTACTTAACACATCTAGCACCGTTTCTCTTTGTAATACTTCTTGGGCAATAAATCTAACAGGATTGTCAAAGACTTCTGGATTTTGCAATCCTAATACCCCTAAACCTTCATTACCAAGTGCGATGTACACATAGTCACGAAGTCGGGCTATTCCTCTGGGCTCTGTGGGTAAATAGGTAGAAGAATACACCCCTAATACAGAGGTAGGCTCTAAAACAGTTAATCGTCTCCCGTAACCAAACAAATATGCAAATCGGATATCTGTAACAATTTTATTGCCACGTCGTTGCATACCAATATTTGTATAAAGCCATTGAGTGTTATCGTTGCTAACTCTAAAAACAGCTAAGCCGTCTTGCTCAGAAAGAACATAAAGATGACTTGGACTTGATGCCATATCCAAGACATTGTTTATATCCATGGTGGGTTTATACCTAAAATCCTGCTTTGTTGACTGGGCCAGTATATTTTGATAACAAATAATTAGAAATGTTAGTGTTAAAGAGAAGATTAAATATGATTTCTCGGTGTTCATTACTAATGTATTGATAATTCTTCGATAGTTTGAAGCTAATAAATAGATGCTAAATTTCTTTGAAGATAAAAATTGAATTACATAAATATTCTGGCTGTATGTATTTGGCTACATTTATTTTATAGTATTCAATCTTTCATCGTATATATCCACTTTTTACTAAAAAAGAAAAAAATAAACCTACATGATATTACGATTCTTTCTGTATTTAATTATAGCCAATTATGGTTTTGATACCAATTTATGGTAGACCGTAACCCTTCTATAAGACTAATTTTTGGTGAATATCCCCAGTCTTTTTTGGCTTTATTTGAGCTGCAAAGCCAGCTTTGAGTAAGTTCATTTGCCTTGTCTATATTCAGTGCTGGATAAACTCCAAAAATAGGAGCAATAGTTTCTGATATTTTTGCAATAGTCATGAGTCCACCTTTTGGCACTCGAATTCGAAAAAAAGATTTCCCGAGTACTGCTGAGCATTCCGTATATATCTCATTCCACGAATACCCATCATCAGGACCTCCAAGGAAATAGGTATGAATACCAGCGTGGTTGTAGTGTCTAGCTGCCAAGATACCATTCACGAGATCTTGAACATGAACTAGAGAGAGAGTTTTTTCTGTGGGATTACCTAGTATAGGGGCTACTCCGTATTTAAGGGCTTTAAATAATCCGTATATATCGGTTTCTCTGGGTCCGTAAACTGCAGGAGGGCGTATGATTTTAATACTTAGGGTAGGATGCTTGGCCCATTTTTTTTCTGTAAAGAGTCGGTGAATTTCTTTTTCCATCTGTTTTTTGGAACGACCGTATGCACTGATGGGAGACAAGAGAGTTTGTTCAGTGAGTGGAATTTGGCTGGAGGGACCGGCAGCAGCGAGGGAGGAGAGAATTATGATATTAGAAATCCCAGCGTCTACTGCAAGTTCAACTAAGTTTTTTGTTGCTTCAACATTGACTGTGAAAAAATTGGAATATGAGGGAGCGTGTAAAATAGCTGCTCCATGAATAAGCACATCCACACCATGCAGCGCATTTTTTATAGGCTCCAGGTTTTCCAATGTAGATTTTACAGGGGTGTAATCTAAACCTTTTAACCATTTTTCTTTATTTCTGATCAATACACGAACTTCTTCAAACTCCGCTAAATCTAATAAATGCTCTACTAAATGACTTCCAACAAATCCAGTTCCACCAGTAACAAAGGCTTTCATAAATGCGTATATTTATGGATACAATGGTGACTGTCTAGGATATGTACATTCCATCATAAATAATTTAAAGTATAATTCTTGTAGTTGTATATCATAAAACAATACATAAAATACAAAGAAGCCGACTGCTTTTTTTATTTATTTGAGCGAATAGCAGTGAATTTGCTGTCAAACCTGTTAACTATATAAATGAGCGAACTCAGAGTAGCTATATTCACCGGTAACTATAACTATATAAGAGATGGTGTAGCCCTTACATTGAATCAACTGGTTGAGTACCTAGAGCGGAAAAATATCCCTGTACTTATTTTTGCACCTAGTGGACCAAACCCCGCAATAGATCCGCATCAAGGCAACCTAAATGTCACGCCTTCTATTTCTATGCCGGTGCCAGGGAGAAAAGAGTATAGAGTGGCCACACATTTTTCTGGTAAACATAAACGGAAACTAGAAGCCTTTCAGCCTACTCTTATACATATAGCCACTCCTGATGGACTAGGAATAGGTGCACTCAAATGGGCAAAAAGACATGATATTCCTGTGGTAAGCTCATATCACACCCATTTTCTAAGTTATGTTGACTATTATAAATTTTTCCTTGGCCCGGTCAAATGGCCTTTCAAGAAGATGATTCAATGGTTTTATCCTCAATGCCAACGAATTTACGTTCCGAGTCAATCTATGATTAAGGAGCTAGAAGTTGAGGGGATAAGTGGCGATATGAAAATTTGGGCTCGAGGCATAGATACCAAACTTTTTAGCCCGGTAAGAAGGGATCAACATTGGCGGGAAAAAATGGGTTTCGCAGAGGATGATATTGTTGTGAGTTTTGTCTCACGACTAGTATGGGAAAAAGAGTTGGGAACTTATATCGAGAGTGTACGTCGAATACAGCAACGTTATCCTAAGGTGAAAGCGCTAGTGGTAGGTGATGGGCCGGCAAAGCAAGAGGCGCAAGAAAAATTACCTAATGGTGTTTTTACAGGTTTTTGTTCAGGGGAAAACTTAGCACGCGCGTATGCTAGCTCTGATTTATTTTTATTCCCTTCATATACAGAAACTTTCGGTAACGTGACCTTAGAAGCAATGGCATGTGGAGTCCCTTGTCTGGTTGCTAATGCTATAGGATCTTCTTCTTTAGTGATAGATGGAGAAAATGGTCGACTTGCTAAGCCTGGAGACATACTTGATTTTAGCAATAAATTAGAGCAAATGATTTTCAGCCCTCCTACATTGCTAGAAATGGGGCTTCGTTCTCGCAAGCTTGCCCTAGAATATAAATGGGATCAAATAAATGAGTCGCTAATATCTGATTATAAATCGGTGATTTCTGATTTTGAACCAACCTTGAACTAATTGCTATCTAGCTGACACAATTTATGTCCCAATCACCAATTAAAGTATTATATATTTCGCATTCTCATCCTCCTGACGAAGCGCCACTCGAGAATATGGGAGGAATGCAGCGAGTTAGTATGCAGCTTGTTCAAGCTCTAGAGAATAAACCTTCCGTGAAGATACAGACCATCATTCAAAAAGTGCCTTGGAAAGGTATTGAATGGAGAACTTTTATATTTTTATTAAAGCTAAGGTGTCAAATTCCTGAGGTAATAGATAGGTATAATCCAGATTTAATTTTATTTTCATCGATGGTTACTGCGAGTATGGCTAGATGGTTAAAAGGCAGGGTATCTATACCGATGGTGACGATTAATCATGGTCAGGATGTAACAATGCATAATGTATGGTATCAGAATCATGTGAGAAAAGTTTTGAATGCCCTAGATGGGGTTATTTCAGTATCAAAGGCAACCAAGCAAGCATGTATTGATCGAGGTATGAATCCCGAAAAGGGGGAGGCTATACCCAATGGGATTCAAATCCAAGATATGTTACTTCAGAATGCAGATTATATGAGTCCAGCTCATGTTGAACAGATTTTAGACATGGAGCAACCTGAAGCTACAGATGAAATTAGAGCACTTAAAAAGACTGCAAAAAAAGAATTTGGCGAGCATATTAATATCAAACTATTGGATAAACCTGTTCTATTATCAGTGGGGCGACAGGTTCCTAGAAAGGGACATGCTTGGTTTATTGATAAAGTGCTCACTCAATTAAGACATCCATGCCACTATATATTGATAGGGGATGGTCCAGAGCGGAATGCCATTCAAAAGGCTATCCAAAGGAATTCAGAATTATTAGCTAAAAGAAATATTCATGTGCACATTTTAGGCAGGAAATCGGATTATTGGGTGCATAAAGCATATACCGCGGCAGATATTTTTATGATGCCAAATATAAAAGTAGAGGGAGATATGGAGGGCTTTGGTATTGTACTTTTAGAAGCAAATCTTCATTTTACTCCCGTACTTTGTTCGGATCTAGAGGGGATGAAAGATGTAGTAGAGCAAGGGATTAACGGAATTAAAGTAAGAAGTGAGCATCAAGAACATTATGTAATGGAATTAGAAAAACTCCTTAGTAATGAAACATTACTACACATGTCATTAATGGGATGTATACACGTATGGGAAAATTTCCAGTGGGATAAGGTAGCAGAGCAATATATTCAGTATATTTATAAGGTTTCTGGCGCATAATGGCAGAATGAAATGTCAGCATACCATCTGCGATAATGAGCTTTTTATTATAAGATTTTGAATTAGAATATTATCGCAGGTAACACCTAAAGTGTACGATAGTTTAAACGTATTTTGTCAAAGGAACCGTTTATTTGATAGCTTGGTTATACTAATTATATTGCAGTTAATACTACCAAATTGATATTTATTGAATGGCTGAAACACAACCTTTAGTACGGTCAGATATTTTCGACAAAGCCTTTGGATATACCAAAGCAGATGAAGTTAAGGCATTAGGCTTATACCCCTATTTCAAACCTCTGCAAGCGACTGACGGTACTATTGTAGAAATCGAAGGTAGAGAAGTAATTATGGCTGGTTCAAATAATTATTTGGGCCTCACTAATGATCAGCGAACTATAGAAGCTGCTAAGTCAGCAATAGTCAAATATGGTACAGGTTGCACTGGATCTAGATATCTTAATGGCACACTGGATATTCATATTGAGTTAGAGGAACGACTCGCAACATTCATGAATAAAGAATCTTGTGTCTTATTTAGTACAGGTTATCAAACTAACGAGGGTTCTATTCAAACCATCGCAGATAGAAATGATATAATTTTTTCCGACAAAGACAATCATGCCTGCATTGTAGTAGGTACCCAGTGTTCTGTGGCAAAGACCATGCGTTATAATCATAATGACATGGATCACTTGCGAAGGCTTTTAGATAAAGCAGATCCTGATGTCGGTAAAATTATCATCAGTGATGGTGTGTTTTCTATGTCTGGTACCTTAGCGAAAATACCAGAGTTGTTAGCTTTAGCTAAAGAGTTTGGAGCAAGACTTTATTTAGATGATGCTCATGCAGTTGGGGTGATCGGAGAAGGAGGTAGAGGTTCTGCCTCTACTTTTGGATTACAAGAGGATATAGACCTAATAAGTGGTACGTTCTCAAAATCATTTGCATCTCTAGGAGGCTTCATTGTGGGTCAAAGAGAAGTGATTGAATACATTCGTCATCATTCACCTGCCCACATTTTTAGTGCTTCTATGCCACCTGCAAATGTTGCTACCGTACTGAAAGCAATGGATATAATGTCAGAGGAACCTTGGAGGTTAAGTAGATTAAATGAGATTTCAACCTACATGCGTACGGAGTTATGTAAATTAGGATTTAATGTTTGGACGTCACAAACACCAATTATTCCCATTGTTATTGGTGAAATGATGCTTTGTTTCCAATTTTGGAAAGATCTTTTTGAAGAAGGTGTTTACACGAATGCAGTCATTCCACCTGCTGTTCCGCAAGGGCAATCGCTGTTGCGTACAAGTTATATGGCCTCGCACACCGATGAACACCTGGATAGAATATTAGAGGCCTTTAGAAAAGTTGGCTTAAAACATGGAATAATTGATCAAAACGGTAATTCTTTAGTTTCTTAAGGTGAACATGGCTGCAAGTGGTGTAACCTTTGTGAGTACAGAAGCCGAGAAGAAGGAATTCATCGAATTTCTTTACACTCATTATGCTACCGATGCTTTTTTTGTGCCTCCATTACGAAAAGACCAGCGTAAATTAATTGATAAAAAAAAGAATCCTTTCTTCAAGCAAGCAAAAATGGGCATGTTCTTGGCTCAATATGATGGTAAGCCTGCGGGTAGAATTGCTGCAGTAGTGGATGATCGGTTTAACAAACAACATGGATTGAGTACGGGTCATTTTGCATTTTTTGAATGTATTGATCATCAACCTACCGCCGATTTATTATTTCGAGTAGCCGAAGACTGGCTTAAGGGAGAAGGTATAGAGGAAGTCCTTGGCCCAACAAATCCCGGAATGATGGATGTTTTAGGGTTTTTAGTAGATGGGTTTGATAAGCTTCCCTATTTTATGATGCCTTATTCTAAACCTTTTTATGAGAAGCTTGCCCTTAACGCTGGTTATGAAGGTGTTCGTGATTTATTAGCTTTTATTCTTGATGAAACAAATGTAAAATTCGATCGCATGCTTAAAGCAAAGAACATGATCATGCGTAGATATCCTCAAATCCATATTCGACCAATTTCACTCAAAAATATCGATGCTGAGGTAAAAATTGTCAGAGATATTTATAACGAAGCTTGGAAGAATAATTGGGGATTTTTACCTTTAAGCCTAGAGGAAATAAAAGGTCTTGCCAAAGACTTTAAATTGATTTTAGATGAAGATTTTGCACACATAGCAGAGTGGGAAGGAAAACCTGTTGGCTTCTCTATAGCCCTCCCTGATTTAAATCAGGTTTTTAGGACTATAAATGGAAACTTATATCCCTTTGGGTTTATTAAGTTTTTATGGAAAAAACGTAAGATTAATCGAATAAGAACCGCTTTGATGGGTATTCTACCAGAATTTCAAGGCAAGGGAATTGATGCACTATTCCATCAAAGAACCATTGAATTTGCCCTTAAAAGAAATTTCGTTGAGTCGGAACTAAGTTGGATCTTAGATAATAATACTGAGATGATTCATCTTGCAAAACGCATAGGTGCGCGAATAGACAAGCGGTATCGAATGTATGCAAAAAAATTGTAGTAACTGATAACTACTTCATTCTTCTGATGGGGTAGAATTTCACTCAAGAAATATAATCATGTATCGAATAGAAAAAGATTCTATGGGGGAAGTTAAGGTCCCTGAAAACGCTAAATATGGAGCACAAACACAAAGAGCGCACGATAATTTCCCTATAAGTGGGATTCGATTTACTAGGGCATTTATAAAAGCTTTAGGTATTATTAAGAAAAATGCAGCACAGGTAAATTTTGAGTTGGGATTATTAGATCAAGAGATATCTAAAGCTATTCAGGGCGCTGCACAAGAAATTATTGACGGTAAACATGATACAGAGTTCGTTGTAGATATATTTCAAACAGGTTCTGGGACTTCAAGTAATATGAACGCCAATGAGGTTGTGGCTAGGCTGGCTAACGAGTCTTTTCCTAATCTAAAAACCCCTGTTCATCCTAATGATCATGTAAATTTTGGACAAAGTTCAAATGATGTAATACCAACAGCTATTAGAATTTCGACAGTAATTGAGTTAAAGGAAAAATTTATCCCTGCATTAAAACATTTAGCCTTGACTTTTGATCAAAAAGGCTCTGAATACAAGCATGTGGTAAAAACTGGAAGGACTCATTTAATGGATGCAATGCCGATCACTATTGCTCAGCAATTTGGCGGATACGCCAGACAACTTCGACTGGGAATAGACCGTATTCAGGACGCAATGGTGCGTTTATCGGAATTACCGCAAGGTGGAACGGCTGTAGGTACAGGAATAAATACTCATACAGATTTTGCATCTGAATTTGCGAAAAATGTTTCCAAGCAAACGGGCATTTCATTTATAGAAGCTGAAAATCATTTCGAAGCACAAGCAACGGTCGACGCTCCTGTAGAAATGAGTGCTCAAATAAAAACAATTGCAGTTGGAATGATGAAAATAGCGAATGATTTACGTTGGATGAATTCTGGACCTAACAGTGGCTTAGGTGAAATTCGACTGGCTGCTCTACAGCCAGGCTCTTCAATTATGCCAGGTAAAGTAAATCCAGTGATTGAAGAATCTGTATCTATGGTATGTGCACAGGTTATGGGTAACGATCTCACTGTATCTTTGGCGGGTCAATCAGGGAACTTTGAGCTCAATGTAATGCTACCGGTAGTGGCTCATAACCTTTTAGAATCGATCGAGCTTCTAGCTAATGCTGCAAACAATTTAGCCGATGAATCAGTATCTAAATTAACTGTTCGGGAAGATATTATTTCTGAAAAAATAGGAAAAAACCCAGTATTAATAACTGCTCTCAACCCTATTATTGGATATGATTTAGCTGCCAAAATTGCCAAAAAAGCATATGCAGAGGGTCGTGCTTTGAAAGATGTAGCTAAGGAAATGACGGATCTATCTGATAAGGACTTGAATACGGCTTTAAATCCTATGAAAATGACCAAGGGTGGTTTTACTGAGTAACTTTATAGTGTTGATTAGTTTATTAAAAAGCTAAGTTACTTTTAGTAAAGCCTTTACTAAATAGTAATCTGAAATACTTTTTTTGGAGGTTTCAGTGCGTTATATTGATAATTTCAAATATGTAAGTTTTTATAATTTTTGCGCATAACTATCTAATAGAAATGTCTGAAGTTTCAACTAAAAAAAAGAAAACCCGTTTTTCTAAGGTAAGGAAAAAAGATATCCTAAAGGACTATCTCTTAGGATGGCTTAGTAGACATGTATCTATTTTGGGTAGAAAAGAAGTGCTTTCGGGAAAGGCTAAATTTGGAATATTTGGGGATGGGAAGGAATTACCACAGCTAGCAATGGCAAAGGTTTTTCAAAATGGTGATTTCCGAAGTGGGTATTACCGTGATCAAACCTTTATGTTTGCAATTGGAGAAGCCACATTAACCCAGTATTTTGCACAATTATACGCCCATCCTGATGTGCAGGCGGATCCATTTTCAGCAGGTAGACAGATGAATTCTCATTTTGGTTCACGACTATTAAATGAAACTGGGAATTGGTTAGATCAGGTCAAAAGGAAGAATTCGGTATCTGGGATTTCTCCTACAGCTGGGCAAATGGCTCGTATTGCTGGCTTAGCTCAGGCATCTAAGATTTATCGAAGTCATAAAAAACTCCAATCTGGTAAATGGAAGAAATTTTCCGACAAAGGTAATGAAGTTGTTTTTGGAACTATAGGTGATGCAAGTACTTCTGAAGGTGTTTTTTGGGAAACAATGAATACTCTTGGGGTCATACAAGCACCTGCTGTTATTTCTGTTTGGGACGATGGATATGGCATAAGTGTTCCTAAAAAGTTTCAGACCACAAAAGAAAGTATTTCGGAAGCCTTAAGTGGAATGCAGCGAGATAAATCCACCAATGGGATAGAAATATTAAAGGTTAAAGGATGGGATTATGAGGATTTAATAACGACCTACACTAGAGCAACTGAACTTGCTCGAACCAAGCATATTCCTGTACTCATTCATGTGGAAGAGCTTACACAGCCTTTGGGGCATTCTAGTTCAGGATCTCACGAAAGATATAAAAGCAAAGAACGCCTCGAATGGGAGAGTGATCATTGTTGTCTCCAACAGTTTAAGAAATGGATTCTAGCTAAAAAAATTGCAACTGAATCTGAGCTCGAATCCTTAGAGTCTGAGGCTCAAAGAGAGGCGTTAGCAGCGAAGCAATTAGCTTGGCAGCAGTACATTGGCCCAATAAAACAGGAACGTGATTATATACTTAGCCTATTTCATGCTTTGAAGGAGGAATCATCGAATATAAAAAACGATGTGTCTGCATCTATTGATGATATTATGCAGCGCTTAAAATCCACTCCAAATCCGATTCGAAAAGATATTGTATCGAGTATTTATAAGGCTTTACGAAGTGTGGGTTCTTATGAATCAAAGTCGAAGAAACAGTTGATCGAATGGTTAGAAGAACTAAGAATAACTACACAAGATCGTTATCATTCTCACTTATATAGCCAGACACCTTATTCTCCTGTATTAGTAAAATCCATTGATCCTAGCTACAATACAAATCCCGCCAAGGTAGATGGTCGCATCATAATCAGAGATAATTTTAGAGTACTTTTTAAAAAATATCCTGAGCTTCTTACCTTTGGTGAAGATGTAGGTGCATTAGGTGATGTTAATAAGGGACTCGAGGGATTACAGGAAGAATTTGGCGAATCACGGGTAATGGATTCAGGAATTCGAGAGGCAACGATTATTGGTCAGGGTATTGGAATGGCTATTCGAGGACTTCGTCCTATCCCTGAGATTCAATATCTCGATTACATTTATTATGCTTTATTTGTGTTATCTGATGATTTAGCTAGCTTGAGATACAGGACCAAAGGCGGGCAAGCTTCTCCCGTTATTATCAGAACCCGAGGTCACCGATTAGAGGGAATTTGGCATTCAGGGTCTCCTATGTCCACATTACTAGGAAGTTTACGCGGGGTTCACCTGTGTGTGCCTAGGAATTTAACTGAAGCAGCTGGAATGTATAACACCTTACTTCAAGGTGATGATCCCGCTATCATGGTGGAGCCTCTTAATGGATACCGTTTAAAAGAAGACTTGCCAAATAATCTTGGTGAATTTACTATACCTTTAGGTGTGCCGTGCTTGCTCAACGAAGGAAATGATTTAACTTTAGTATCTTATGGATCAACATTAAATATTGCTAAAAGTGTTGTTTTCGACCTGGAAAATATTGGAATTGGAGTAGATTTAATTGATCTTAGAACCTTGCTTCCATTTGACCTAAACGGTCTTATTCGAGCATCACTCAGTAAGACCAATAAACTTCTTATAGTCGATGAAGATGTGCCTGGTGGAGCCTCGGCTTACATACTCCAAAAAGTATTACAGCACCAAAAAGGATTTTATTTGTTGGATGCCGCCCCAGTTTGCCTATCAGCTAAAGCCCATCGTCCTGCATACTCTTCGGATGGGGATTACTTTAGTAAGCCTAATGCTGAGGATATCTTTAATGCAGCCTACGGAATTATGCAAGAAATTAATCCCAACGCATTTCCACCAATATTTTAATTAGCTTTTATTTCAACAGGTCAGTATTTTTCTGACTTTTGTCTCACTTTGCTAGCATTTGTACCGCTTACCCTCAGCAAGAATGAACGAATGTAGCATGTATTAGAATTATTAAGTGTTCATAGTTGAGATATTTTTAGAGTATCTACTACTTAGATTAAAAAAATGAAAACTCAAGACCGTTTGAAAAATTATGGTAGCTAGTGCGGTCAAAACGTTGAATAAACCACTGATGAGTGTAAATATGAACTCACCTAGATCACTTCCCATCCAAGCAGCCCCTTCTAAGCTCAAACGGATGAATTCACTAGGTATTTGAATCAACAAACTAATTATAATAGTGATAAGAATTAAAATAATTAAAAGCCCAAATGTAGGCCAAGCTTGATAGGTTGTTATATTCCAGCTATGAACCAAGCTATCAATTAGAGATTTTTCTTCAATAATGTAGCTTTGAAAGGCGACTGCCAGTTTGGTTCCCACAAATAAGAATGGGAAAAAAAAGAAGAGTAACGAAAGACCTAAAATCATAGAAATGATAAAATAAAGAGTACTAACACCTAGAATTTTTGGCAATAATGAGGATATATCTTCTGGGTTTATGGGTACTGAATCCTTTGTACATTTTATATGTTCAAGGATGATTACAATTGAGGTAGCTTGACTTAAAATACCTGTGATAATAACTAAAGGGTATAATGGTCCCATCATAGTATCAAAAGCATCCAAGCTATTGAATCCTAGTAACATTTCTGACTCAAATTGCTCCAAAATATTTGTAATTGGGAGTTTTGAAAGTAAAAAATAATGTAGAAGGATGAGGGGTGCAGCAAATAAAATCCAAATTCTTAGCAAATTTCTGCTATTTGCACTTAGATAGTTGAAACTATCTTTTAGTGTATTACCAATATCACGAACCTTATAGTAACGCATACAATAGCTCTACGGGATTAGTTAATTAAAATATCAATACTCAAAGCAAGCCAAATAAGAGGTAAATATGCGATGGAAGCATACATGAGTGCTTTTGCTGTTTTATACGATCTTGCTTGGATAAAATGTAAACCAAAAAAAAGAAAAAACAGACCGATTGAAATGCTACTTATTAAAAATAAGGTATGAGCTAAACCAAGAGCGTACAGAGAATAATTCACAGCAAATAAAATTATTATGCAGAAAAGGGCATAAATAGAAGTTTTTTGTCCATTATGGTCATCCTTCGGCAGCATTTTAAAACCCGCTTCAGAGTAATCTTCTTTACATACCCAAGCTATCGCCATAACATGGGGTATTTGCCAGAAAAAAACGATGGCAAATAATATCCACATGCCTAGATCGTTAATATTCCCTGTTACCGCAGCCCACCCTCCAACAGGAGGTAAACCCCCAGGTATGGCCCCAATTATGATATTAAACGCTGTTTTTTGCTTCATTGGGGTATATAACACCAAGTAAATCAGGGTGGTTGATAAAGAAACAGCTGCGGCTATGGGATGTGTAAACCAAATTAAATATCCTAAACCAATGATGATTAAACTTACAGAGAATACTTTTCCTTCATGTGCTGAAATTCGCTGAGTCGGTAAAGGCCGAGTCTTGGTTCTGTTCATCAATCCATCTAGATCTCTTTCTAGGAATTGGTTATGTGCGGCAGTGCCTGCTGCAATGAAATAGGTACCTATGATTGCATGAATCATTAATACCCAATCAATAAAACCCATAGTTACTATACTTGCCATTAAAAAACCTATTAACATACTTATAAGCACGGTAAGTGTGATTACGGGCTTAGTCATTATATTGTAATCGGAAAGCTTAGCAAGAAGGCTACTATGGAGGGATAACTTATTTTCGATGATATTCAAGCAAATATGCGTTCATAAGTGTAATTTTGAAGGATAAAAATAACGAATAATCGATTTAATTGTAGGTAAAAAGAACCTTATAGATATGAAATTAAATCTCTATCAAAAAACAGCCCTTAGTACCATAGCAGCAACGCTATTTTTAATTATGGTGGGGGGAATTGTTCGAGCTGCAGGTGCTGGATTAGGTTGCCCTGACTGGCCTAAGTGTTATGGTTTGTGGATCCCGCCAATGCATGTATCTGAGCTTCCTCCTGGCTTTGATGTAGATAGTTTCAATGCATTTAAAACTTGGACCGAATATATTAATAGGCTAATAGGGGTTTTAGTAGGTTTTTTTATCGCCGCTAACTTTTTAACCTCATTAAGATATCGTAAATCTAAGCCTAATGTCACAATTTCATCTTTATTAGCTTTGATTTTAGTGCTATTTCAGGCGTGGCTTGGTGGGCAAGTGGTACGTTCTGGGTTAGCTTCAGGCATGATTACTCTACACATGCTATTGGCTATGATTATTGTAGGGGTTCTATTGTATGCGAGTTTTAAATCAAAAGAGGATTTTGTGGAATTACGAATGAGTTATAAATCAAAACAGCAATTTTTACGGTTAGGTATTATGATTGGAGTATTAAGTATTATACAGATGATACTTGGAACCCAGGTTCGCGAGGCAATAGATTTAGTGAATGAAGGGATAGTCATTACAGATCGAAGTCTATGGATTGAGCATATAGGAGTAATCTATAAAGTTCATAGGAGTTTTTCTTGGCTGCTGATTATCGCCATTGCATTACTTTCATATCGAGTTCTAAAATTTTCAAAATATCAATTGGGAACAACAACTACAGGTCTAAAAGGATTTATATTGCTTGGTTATGCTATCCCAATAGGTGTATTGTCTCAATTTATAATTGGGGTAGGACTTCAATGGTTTGACATGCCAAGAGTTTTGCAGGTACTTCATCTTGTAGGGGTCACCTTTCTATTGTCATTCATCTTTATTTTTGTGTTAATGCTATCCCAGCGAACTAAAGTTTTTGAAGTAGTTGATTCATAAAATTTCTTACTTCTGTTAAATCTCTTCGCATCTCGGGATTTAGAGCCGTCTGACTTTGTTGAATTCGGGTAAGGCCTGAATTTTTTAAGACTTTTTTTACTCCATCACTAGTAAACTTTTGGTCTTCAACTAACTCTTTGATTTTGAAAATAAGAGCCACATCTTTATCGGTATAGGCACGGTTTCCAGCACTGTTTTTTTTTGGTTTAAGCTCTCGATATGTTTTTTCCCAATTTCTTAAGACATGTGGTGGTAAATTAGTTAAAGTACTTACTTCACCCATCGAATAATACAATTTTTTCATAGTCTATATAAAGTGTATTTTAAATCTTAATAAAAGTACGTTATTTATTTCAGAAACAATAAAGTCGTTTGTTGTGAGCTCAACTACTGAATCCCAGACTCTAGAAATTAGCATTGTAGTTCCTCTTTATAATGAAGAAGAATCCCTTTCCGAATTAGTTGATCAAATAAAAAAATCTTTATCGAACAGAAGCTTTGAACTCATTTTTATAGATGATGGTTCAAGTGACAACTCTTGGAATGTCATTGAGCAATTGGTTGAAGTTAATAGCGAGGTTAAAGGTATTTCGCTAGGCGTAAATCAAGGAAAGAGTTATGCTTTACAAGCAGGTTTTAATGAGGTGAAAGGGCAATACATTGTCACGATGGATGCTGATTTACAAGACGATCCCGCAGAAATTGAACAAATGATCTGTAGTTTAGAATCGGGTTATGATTTGGTAAGTGGTTGGAAGAAAAAACGATTCGATCCAATAAGTAAAACTATACCTTCGAAATTTTTTAATTGGGTTACACGAAGAGCTGCTGGTATCCATTTACATGACTTTAATTGTGGTTTGAAAGCTTATAGGGCAGAAGTTGTGGCTCATATTCAGTTATATGGGGAATTACATCGTTATATACCCCTATTGGCAAAAAGAGCAGGGTTTGGCAGTATTACAGAGCAGATTGTTCAGCACAGAGCAAGAAAATATGGGAGAACTAAATTTGGTTTATCCCGATTTATTAACGGATTTTTGGATCTGATTACTATCCTTTTTGTTCAAAAATACCTTCAAAAACCTATGCATTTTTTTGGGACAATCGGCGTTTTATTAATGAGTGTTGGGTCTCTTATTAATCTTTATTTGGCAGGAATTCGAATTTTTTATAACGCAGGAATTGGAAATCGTCCCTTACTATTTCTTGGAATCTTATTAATGGTTTTGGGTGTGCAATTCTTATCCACCGGTTTTTTAGGTGAGCTTATAAATAAAAATCATATACATAATAGACAACCAGTTATTAGGAAGCGGAGTGAATAGCTTTTTAATAGTATGTGAATTTTTTCTATCCAATAGAATTTTTTCTATTTAGGGTGACAGGGACCAAGCTAAGGGTCGAGCGTAATCGGTCCTTCCTCTCAATCATATCTAATAATGATTGGATACTAAGCCTTCCAAGCTCTTCAAAATCTGTTTCTATTGAACTTAGATTTGGTTGTAGCTGATAACAAACAGGTAAGTTGTCATACCCAATAATAGAAACGTCACGCGGAATTTGTAAACCTGCATTTGTTGCTGCAAAGCTAAAGCCGGCAGCCATCAAATCATTGCTAAAGAAAATACCTTGCGGTTGCTGGTTACTGAGTTGAAAAGATTCAAAAGATTTAAATCCACTCTCAAAGGTAAAATCTCCCTGCACCTCCCAAACTACATCTAGATCATGGTGCACGCAATAATCTTTAAACCCATTAGCCCGAAAACTACTTTCTGCCTTACCAGAGGGGCCTTTTACGATTCCCACTTTTTTCATGTTACGCTGATCAAAAGATTCAGCAGCAACAAAGCCTCCTGAATAACCATCAAAGGTAATAGTTGGTAGGATGGGGTTTTCGATAAGGCCATTGGATATGATAGGAATGGAAACTTGAGTTTCATTTAGATCATCTAGCAGCTTTTTGTAATCCTTGTGCTCCATCGTAGGCACAAAAAGTGCTATACCATCTACTTGATGTTGAATTCGAGCGGTAATTATATCAAAAAGACTCTTCCCATACTGATTAGCACTGATCAGCGATAAATTAACTTCTAACTTTGCAGCGGCATTGAAATATCCGGTATAGGCTGAAGCATAAAATTCACCGTGGGCTAACTCCGAAATGAGTACGATATCTTTAGTACCATTTGAAAACATTGGAATTTGATTTTTGTTAAATGAATATTCCAATTCTTCTGCCACTTGAACGATTCTTCTTTGTACATCCAAGCTAATTTTATTGGTACCATTTAATACTCTAGACACAGTTGAAATAGAGTACCCAGTTTTATCCGCAATGTGTTTAAGTGTTATTCTCATATTTATAAAAATCTGTAGAATGTACACATTTAAATGATATAATGGTATTTCTTAGTTTGCACATTCATTCCCATTAAACCTAGGTTAAACAACAACTGAGAATTATGTACATTTGAGTATGGGCGAAATAAAAGAGGTATATAGGTATGCAGAATAGGTCTCCATTGTACTTTACACTTATCGTTTCTTTAGGTGGCTTTTTATTCGGATTTGATGCCTCAGTAATATCTGGTGCCATAGTTTATTTAGATGCTATATTTGAACTGAATAGCTTATCTAAAGGCTGGATTGTAAGTGCTCCGTCATTTTCAGCTATGTTTGCTATGTTGGGAGCAGGGATACTTAGTGATCGGATAGGAAGAAAGAAAACCTTGCAATTAGTAGCATTTTGTTTTGTCTTATCAGCTTTCTTGTCAGCTATATCTCAGGATATTGGGAGTTTAATTGCTGCTAGAATGCTAGGTGGTATGGCTTTTGGGGGCGCGCTTATCATAGTTCCTGTTTATATATCGGAGATATCACCAGCAGAGCAAAGAGGTCGCTTAGTTTCCATTCAACAAATGAATATTGTTCTAGGTTTTTTGGCTGCGTATTTCAGTAATTACATAATTGTAGTTTATTTTGCCCAATGGGTAAGTGAGTTAAATATCTGGCGATGGATGCTAGCAGTAGAGTTATTACCTGCTATTATATATCTGACTTTATTGCCCAAAATTTCAGAATCATCTGTATGGTTAAAAAGTCGTCCGAGTTTAATTAAAAGACGACAAACAGCAAAAGAAGAAGCTTCATCATTTAGGTCTATTTTGTTGTTTTCTACCTCTTTTTTAGACTGGTTTATGTGTCAAAAAAAGAATCTATCTACACTATGGTCTATAACTTGGCGGCAGATTTTTTTGGTCGCCATTTTTTTGGGTATTTTACAACAACTTAGTGGTATAAATGCCATTTTTTTCTATGCCACCAGCATCTTTGAAAAAACAGGTATTGGTATTGATGCCTCCCTTGCGCAAACAGTTGCAGTTGGTTTAATTAACATAGTTTTCACTTTAGTTGCCTTCTTTACCATAGATAGGTTTGGACGAAGATTTTTACTGCTTTGGGGCTTAGTGGGTATTGTTATAAGTATGAGTATAATTGCGTACGGATTTTCCGTTACTCAATACAAACTTACGGAAGAAATCATTACTAAATATAACCAAGAACTTGAATTTCATAAATCATCTCAGATATTTCAAGTAATGATAGATATTAGTTACACTACAGAAGAGGCCTTTAAGAATGATCTCACCAAAGCAATTAGGCAGATTAATTGGGTCGAAAAAGATCCTGGTTCAAATATTGACCGTACGAGTATCTATCAGGATATTCTCATGGAATCAAAGCAGGTAGATCCTTATTTGATACTGTTTGGAATTTTAGGATTTGTTGCTAGCTTTGCTTGTTCATTAGGTCCAGTTATGTGGGTTGTTCTTTCGGAAATATTTCCAACCCAATTGAGAGGAATAGGTATTTCTATAGTTGGCTTTTTAAATTCATTTACAAGTTGGGTAACTCAATTTTTATTCCCCATAGAGCTTAATATTTTTGGTGATCATTTTACATATACTATTTATGCTGGCATTGCGGCAATTGGATGGGCAGTTATATATCGGTACTTACCCGAAACTAAGGGTAAATTAATAATGAAAGTACCTTGACTCTCTTTATCGCTAATAAAGAAGTAGTACCGCGTACGGGATTCGAACCCGTGCTACCGCCGTGAAAGGGCGGCGTCCTAGGCCTCTAGACGAACGCGGCATTGATTTCATTTTGGGAGCCCGATGGGAATTGAACCCACGGCCTCCAGGGCCACAACCTGGCGCTCTAACCGACTGAGCTACGGGCTCCATAAATGGTACCGCGTACGGGATTCGAACCCGTGCTACCGCCGTGAAAGGGCGGCGTCCTAGGCCTCTAGACGAACGCGGCAGGTCATTAAGTCAATTGATTAAATAAAACATATGAGGCGACAGGCGGATTCGAACCGCCGTACAAGGTTTTGCAGACCTCTGCCTAGCCACTCGGCCATGTCGCCTTCTAAAGTAGGCAGTTGCCATTAATGCCATAATAATTTCAATAATCTAAAAGACAAAAAAAATACGACTTTATAAGTCTATTGTAAATAGAAACTTTCTTATTTAACATAGACTTTGGCCTGGGTACTATTCAGAGTCATTGATATTATTGCGTTTATTTTACTTTCTTAATAATTAGTATAATGTCAGGTTATCCCCAAGAACATTGATTTTGGCCTATAGGGGGTCAAATTTTGTTGAAATAAATGGATTAGATATGGATGTATTAATACTAGTATAGATAACCAGTATAGCTCTATTTGTTGGTAATATAATTAGTAAAAGGGAAGGGTTATTTAGTGGTCATACAAAGGTACATATGTAGGGGCAGAAGCAACCTGAAAGTCAATATTAAATTATAGTGAAGCAGTTTTTACTTTTAGAATTGAAAAGATTGTTTAGGCCATATAAATTGATTATAAACACTCAATCCTTAAGGTTAATAAAAATCTATTTTTGAGTACTTAAATTCTATATATATTATTAATAAATAAAGTTTCGTCAACCCACATTCATAATAATTCTATTTTTCTCTTTATTCAAATGAATAGCAGCAAAGTCTAAAGGAATCAAGAAGAGCCTTTTTTTGAACTATTCCATTTGAGATTCAATCAAAGCTAAGCATATAATTGTAACGATCTCATGTTAAATTATCATTGTATTTTATGACCAACGAGATTAAATATTTCAGTAGAAGTGCTAGTGAATTACCCATGATATTTCAATTCTTGAATACTGTAATAGCAGAAAATGCGTCAAATCTAAAAATACTTAATGAGCTAAAATTGTCTGTGGAAGAAATTTTCATGAATATGGTACGTCACAATGAAACTACGACTAAGGATATAGCTATTCGAATAGAATCCTATAAAAATAGTATTTCTATAAGTTTGATAGATCATGAAGACAATCCATTTGATATAGTAAATACAGATGAAATTGATTTTGATGAGTATTTTAAACAAAAAAAATATGGCGGCCTTGGAATTCATCTCATCAAAAAACTGATGGATGATCTAATATTTGATCATGATGCAGGTAAAACAACCATAAAAATAACTAAACATATAAATTGAAATGTTTAAAATTGAAGAAGTTAGCCAGAATGAAATTAAATTAATTGGTGAGTTTGATGCTAGCCAAGCTGAAATTGTGACTGATTTTTTGCAGAGATATGAAGTTACATTAACGCTAGATTTGGAAGAATTAAGTTATATTTCAAGTATGGGGTTAGGTATATTAGTCAAAAATTATCATCGGCTTAATGGTATGGGTTATAAAGTGATCCTCAAGAACCTTAATGAACATATTAAGGATGTATTTAAATATACAAGGTTAGATCAACTGTTTGTATTTGATGAATAGACATGGATCAAAACATTATTCATAATCTGATTAGAAATTCTTTGAATGGTGATTTAAAGTCATTTGAAGTATTGATTGATGAATATCAAGATCAAATCTTTAGATTAATCATAGGAATTGTAAAAAATCATGCGACATCCGAAGAAATAACACAGGATGTATTTATTAAGTCTTGGAAACATCTTCATAAATATGATTTTGAATACAACTTTAAAAGTTGGCTATATAAAATAGCCGTCAATGAATCTCTAAACACTCTTAAAAAAATTCGGGTATTTGAAGAGTATGATGAGAATATTCATGTTATTGAGTCTGATATTGATGAGATAGACACTTTGAAATTAAATAAATTAAATTTGGCTATAGCTAAACTAAGTCAAGATCAAAGAATTATAATTCAGCTAAAACATTTTGAAAATTTTACCTATAAGGAAATATCACAAATTCTAGACGTGTCTGAAAAAACAGTGAAATCTAGATTGTATAGTGCAAGAATGGTTTTAAGAAATCATGTTAAAGGGAATTAACTTAAATTTTTCACCAACATTTGATAATCTGTATTGTATTTATAATAAAGGAACACTAGCTGTAAATGGATAAAAAATATATACAATTAATTCAGTCTGAAATTGATAACGAAAATTCATTAGATGCTTCAAAATCATTTCGGGAAATTATCAATAAAAATTCAGAGGCAAAGGATTTGATGCTTGAAATTAAATCACTAGCTACTGAACTATCGTATCTAGGTGAAAAGTTATTAATTTCAAAATCATCATCTGAAATTAAAAATAACATTATAAAAGCTATTGAATCAGAGTCTAAAAATAAAAAAAACACAATAAATCAAACCAAAACTATTAATGGAGACATAATGGCCAAAAGTAATAACAAGTTAACTATGTCAAATTTCATTTCAGCTGCTGTAGGGGCAGCCGCTATGTATTTGATTCTATTTGCATCAAATATAGAACAACCTTCAACTAACGAAATAAGTGGAACTATTGGTGGTGATCCTGTTGAACGAGCCGTCCGTTATAGAGCCACCCAGGTAACTCAAGCTGATATTACTCTTGAAAATCAGGAAATGCAGCAGCTATTACAAGATAAAACCTTTATGGATTTAGTTGAATCAGGGGAGCTAACAAATTTATCTCAAAATGAATCCTTTGTCCAATTAATGGCAAGCCCTGATTTCTTTCAATTATTTGCAAGTCCAAATTTTAATCAAATGATTGCAAGTCCTGATTTTGCTCAATTAATGGCCAATCCTGAGTTCGCTCAATTGATGTCTAGTCCTAACTTTAGCGAGCTTATTACTAGTCCTTCTTTCGCTGAACTAACTAGTAGTCCAAGTTTTGCTGAATTATTGGCTGCGCCTGAGTTTGCACAGTTAATGGTAAGCCCAGAATTCGCTATGTTAGCAGCAAGCCCAGATTTTGCTAGGTTAACTACTAATCCTTCATTTAGTGAACTTTTGGCTAGCCCAAATTTTGCAAAATTAATTACAGGTCCAGAGTTTGCGCAGTTGATGTCTAGCCCTAATTTTGCAGAATTAGCCGCAAGCCCAGAATTTGCAGAACTTACATCAAGCCCCAATTTTGCACAGTTACTAGCAAGTCCTGAATTTGCTGAATTAACTTCAAGTCCAAGTTTTGCCCGACTCGTATCGACGCCTGACTTTGCACAATTAATGACAAGTCCAAACTTTACTCAATTGATGGCGGGTCCAAACTTCGCGCAGTTAATTTCAAGCCCAAATTTTAGCAGACTAGTTTCAAGCCCTAATTTTCGACAACTAATGGCAAGTCCTAATTTTACTGAACTAATTGCAAGCCCAAATTTCACAGAATTAATGGCTGGGCCAAACTTTGCTCAATTGATGGCGGGTCCAGACTTTGCTCAATTAATTTCAAGTCCAAATTTTAGTAGATTAGTTTCAAGCCCGGATTTTGCTCGACTTGTCTCTACTCCTAATTTTGTACAGTTATTAGCAAGTCCTTCTTTCAATGAATTAATGGCATCACCTAATTTTAATAGGCTTATGGCAAATCCAAATTTTCACAATTTAATTAGTGGATCAGATATAGAATCATTTAACTAACCACTTATATTATTAGTATAGTTATTTAGTTTTGAGCCAAAAAAGACTACAAATGTAATTTGTAGTCTTTTTTTTATTTAGAATCATTTACTAGCTTACACAACCTAATATTTTGATCGGCACATGACATTAAAGTTATACAGTCAATGTCCAAGTTATTAGGTGTAATTAACTTTCCAAGTAAATTTTATTAAATAATTAAAATAGAATTGTATAAATAGTGTAAAATCATGGGTATAAATAAAACCTCAATTCTTGTAATACTTATATCGCTATTCAGTTTTAGTAAGCCTACTAATGCTCAATTTAAAATTGTTTCTACGGAAGATCTTGAACTGATTTATTACAATTTTGGTCATGAATATCTTATAAATCACTCAATTAGAAATTTTACCAACGCACTCGAGTTCCATAAAGAAAAGTTTGCTTATAAGGTAAATGAACCAATACATGTAATTATGTCTGATTTTGGTGATTTTGCACAAGGTGGTGCAACTGCAGTACCAAATAATGTGGTTTTAATGGGCATAGCCCCTTTTAGTTATGCTTATGAGACTAATCAAGCTAATGAGAGAATAGGTGTTCTTATGAAGCATGAATTAGTACATATCATTGCACAAGAAAAACCATCAAATAGAGATCTTACATTCAGAAAAATTTTCGCTGGGAAAGTCGCTCCAGATAAAGATAATCCAATTTCAATGGGATATAGTTATTTGACTAATCCACGGATTTACGCACCTAGATGGTACCACGAGGGTATAGCTGATTACATGACAACATGGATGAATGGTGGTATTGGAAGAGTAATGGGGGGGTATGATGAGATGATGTTTCGGACAATGGTTCGAGACTCAATGCATATTTATGATGCGGTAGGATTAGAATCGGAAGGGACTACTAATGATTTTGAGATTGGTTCGAATTCTTATATGTACGGGACAAGATTCATGGCCTATCTATCCAACAAATACGGGCCAAATAGTCTATTAGATTGGGTTTCTCGTGATGACGAAAGCAAGAGTTTTTATGCCAAACAGTTTAAAAATGTTTATGGTATATCATTAGATGATGAGTGGTCAAATTGGATTGAGTGGGAAAAGGAATGGCAATCATCTAACTTGAATAGAATTAGAAGTAACATAGTTACTCAAGGTGAACGTCTCTCAACTAATCCATTAGGTGCAGTATCTAACGCAGTATATGACAAAGTTAGGAATAAGCTGATTTTTGCTGCTGATTTGCCGGGTGAAGTAGCTCATATTACAACATATGATTTAGATAAAGGTACTTTCGATAAGGTGACAGATGTTATTGGATCGGCTGTATATTTCGTGAGTTCATTGACCTATGATAAAAAATCTGGATCTATTTTTTATACAAATAATAATAACGGTTGGAGAGATTTATTTACAGTTAACATAGATCAGAAAAAACCAAGACAATTGATTAAAGATCTAAGGGCTGGTTATCTGGTTTTTAACGAGCATGATGAATCTTTATGGGCTGTGAGACATTTTAACGGAATAGCGTCACTAATCAGAATTCCAAAACCTTATGACGACTGGGAAAGAGTATTCACAATGCCATATGGTGAAGATATATTTGACATAGATATATCTCCAAATGGTGAATATTTGAGTGCAGCTATTGGAGATGTTAGTGGTTTCCAAAAATTAGTTTTATTAGAAATAGATGAATTAATGAATGCTGAATTCAATCCAAGAGAGATTTATGATTTTGATGTAAGTTCTCCTGCAAGTTTTACTTTTTCAGATGATGGTAAATTTTTATTTGGTTCATCATACTATTCTGGAGTTTCTAATATAACTAGGTACTCTATGGAAAATGAAACCATGGAATGGTTAAGTAACGCAGAAACGGGCCTATTTAAGCCTGTACCATTGAATGATGAAAAATTGATTGCATTTGAATATTCAGGTAACGGTTTTTACCCAATTTATTTAGAAAATAAACCTGTAAAAAAAGTTAGTGCGATACATTTTTTGGGGCAGGAGATAGTCGAAAATCATCCAATCGTAATGGATTGGATTTTACCACCACCTTCACAAAACGTAATTGATGTTAATTCAATAAAAATAGGGGTATCTGATTATAAACCGATTAGAAAGCTAAAGCTTAACTCTATTTATCCAATTATTCATGGATATAAGGACTATGTCTCTCCTGGTGTGAAAATTAACATAAATGATCCTATGAAACTGCACAACATAGGAATTGAATTGTCATTCACTAACAATTCCTTATGGAAGAATGACGAAAATGTACATGCATCTGCATCCTATGAATTTTCAGATTGGGCAATTACAGGGACTTATAATGGAGCTGATTTTTATGATTTGTTTGGCCCAACAAAAAAATCAAGAAAAGGCTATTCACTAGGACTCTCTAGAAATTTTAATCTAATAGAGGAGGTTGATAAAAATTTATCAGCAAATATCAGCGGTATTTATTTTGGTGGCATGGAGAAATTACCTAATTTTCAAAATATAAAAACTTCTTTTGATCAGTTTTTCGCTTTATCTGGAAGTATTAACTATCAGTCTATGAGAGCGTCTTTAGGGGCTGTCGATTATGAAAAAGGTTTTCAATGGTCTATGAGCTCTTACAATAACTATGTAGCTGAGACTTTATTTCCTAGAATTAGTCAAAGTTTTGATTTTGGTATACCATTACCAGTTAAACACTCATCTGTTTGGGTTAGATCATCGGCTGGGATTTCATTTTCACCAAGAAAAGAGCCATTGGGAAATTTTTACTTTGGTGGCTTTGGGAACAATTGGATTGACAATCAATACAGCAAGAGATATCGTAGTGCGACTTCTTTTCCTGGTGTAGAATTAAATAAAGTTGGTGGGACAAATTATATGAAAATTATGGGTGAACTTTCACTACCGCCCATTAGATTTAAAAAACTCGGATTTAATAATTATCATGTGAATTGGGCTCAGATGAACCTATTTACCAGTACTTTAATGACCAATTTGGATAACTCTAATTTTAACGAGCGATTTTTTAATATTGGTGCTCAAATTGACTTTAGATTATCAATGATCCAAATACTTTCGTCAACCCTTTCAATAGGTTATGCTACTGCAAAAGATAATTTAAGTGGTGAGAGCTATAATGAATTGATGATTTCATTGCGTTTAATGAGATAGTCTAGATTATTCAATGTTATGATGCAGGTGATAATTGAATTTAGTGTAGCATTGCTTCCCATGTTAATTTTTTTGCTAATAATGTGGTATCTAGACACTTTTCAATTGATAAAGAAAGAATTTTTAATGTCAACTGTTGTTATTGGTTGTATAACCGCAGGTTTGGCTACATTAGTTAATGATTTTATTACTATTAATTATTCAGTCGACCGAACAACATTGAGTCGTTTCATAGCCCCATTTACTGAGGAGTTCCTAAAGCTTATTCCGATATTATTATTATTCAGGCAACGACGTATAGGATTTATGATTGATAGTGCAATATTAGGATTTGCAATCGGAGTTGGATTTGCACTCATTGAAAATATCTTTTACTTGAATGTACTTAATAATACTAGTTTAATTACATGGTTTGTTAGAGGTTTTGGTACTGCAATAATGCATGGTGGAGTTACAAGTATTGCTGCTATTATTATAAAAATCATTAGTGATACGAAGTCTTGGAATAACTTTTTTCCATTTTTATTTGGTTATTTATCTGCAGTTATCATTCATGCAGTCTATAATTTATTTTTATTGCCACCCATCACAACTGCTATTATAACTATTCTATCACTACCGATTATTTATTATGTGATTTTTAATAAAAGCGAAGAATTTACTAGATCTTGGTTAGGTGTTGGCTTAGATAATGATATGGAATTACTTAAATTACTAATGGCAGGTAATATATCTGAGACAAGAGTAGGTAAGTACATCTCAACTGTCCAGAATAGCTTTCAGCCCTTAGTAGTAGGGGATATTATTTGTTATTTACGAATTTATTTGGAGCTTTCTGTTAAAGCAAAAGGACTGCTAATCTTGAAAGATTCTGGAATTGAACTAGAGCCTGATCCCTCTACTATAGCACAATTTAAAGAGCTTGAATATTTAGAGACTCAAATTGGTAAAACTGGTAAACTTGCTATACAACCATTATTAAACTTAAAAGACACAGACTTGTGGCAACTAACATTAATAAAATAGATATGTCCAAAGAGAATAATTTAATAGATGTTAATAAACTAAATTTGTTAATGGAATTGGTTGCTAAAATTAATTCTAATTTAGAATTGAAAAATATTCTTAAAGAAATAATGAATGCAACGAAGGAAATAATGAGCGCAGAGGCAAGTTCTTTGTTTCTATTATCAGAGGACAAAAATGATTTAATTTTAACGGTCCCTACAGGTCCTTTAACTGCTGAATTGTCAGGTAAAAAAATTCCCGTAACATCAGGCATCTCAGGTTGGGTTGTACAAAATAAAAAGTTAGCAGTTGTTAAAGATGTGAGTAAAGACTCTAGATTTGGGGGAGATATAGGTAAAGGATCGTCTTTTAAAACAAAAAATATAATTTGTGTTCCTTTAATTAATCATAATAATGAGGTAATTGGAGCACTCCAAGCTATAAATAGTCTTCAATTAGAAAAGTTTGACCAAGATAATGCAGCGATTTTTCAAACTATGGCAAATCAGGCAGCCATTGCTGTTGAAAATGCATTATTACATAAAGAACGGTTGAATAACCAATTATTAAACAAAGAAATCGAATTAGCATCTACCATTCAAAGTGGATTTTGGCCTAAAGAGCAACCTATGATTTCAAATTATAAAGTTGCTGGTTGTAGTATACCTGCAAAAAATGTTGGAGGCGACTATTATGATTATATATCGTTACCTAATAAAAATAATTGGGGATTTACAGTAGCAGATGTTACTGGTAAAGGTGTATCAGCCGCTTTATTGATGGCTACCATGAGAGCTTCTCTTAGGTCACATCTAGAGTACAGTAATACGCCCAATATATCTTTAACCAAAGTGAATGAATTAATATTTAATGATTCACCATTAGATAAATTTATAACGGCTATTTATTGTGAATTGGATTCAATCAAAAATACAATACGTTATGTAAATGCAGGTCATAACAATCCCTATGTATTAGATGTCGAAAAAAATTCGATTTCCACTCTTGAGGTTGGGGGTTTAATGTTGGGTATACTAGATACTGTGAAATATGATGAAGAGGTTTATAAAATAAAATCCAACCAAAAAATAATTTTGTATTCTGACGGTATCACAGAGGCTAGAAATATAAAGGGTGATTTTTATGGAGAAGAAAGATTTGAAAAATGGTTATTAGACAATAAGTTTTTAGATCCTGATGCAATGGTTGAAGGTATTACTGAAGAATTAAATCATTTTCGTAAGGAAGCTGAACAAAGTGATGATATAACGATTATAGTCATACAAAGAGATGGATAACTATTATAATCTAGCACTTTATTGAGTATAATGATGGATCCATGATAATTTAGATCATATTACAGCATTTACAATAAATAAACACAAAGTGAATGATTTTATATCGGGCACTTTTCTTTTTTTTTAAAAGTGAAATAGCAGATACGAAACCTAACTTTACTTAGGCCTTAAAGAGCCAAGTTTAGTTGAAATAAAAAGCTCTAAAGTGAAATGTCTTAAGTGTAAACATAACTGGAAGAGAACCAAGTGGCAGGAATATATTTCATTTTTCTCAAGATGTCCTAAATGTAAGTCTATCTGGATTCTTAGGTATTAAACAGGTATTCATCTTTTGAATTTTATGAATTCTTTTGTTTAGTTATTATATTTTGGGTTTTTTTTAGGGTATCCTATCTCCGTCTTTACCAGATTTACTAAATGCAAATGATTTGTATGAATAAGTATTGTGGATGTATGGATTAAATGGTTCTATATCAGTTCACGGTTCATTTCTAGCAGTGTTACTCTCAATGTCGACTGGTTATACTCAATACTTTTTAATAAGGGCTATTTTTTAAATTTAGATACTCTAAGTGACTTTCATCTGCAGGTGTTCGAATATAAATCGATGGTGGTAGCTCACCTAAATTAAAATATTCTTTCTCCATTTCATTGAATAGTTTTCGAGCAAATTCTTTATTTGCATCAAATAAATTGTCCATTTCAAATGGATCATATTTTAAATTAAACAACAATGAATCGTGACCAGAAGAAGCATTTTTCCACCATGTACCTTCGAAACCCATAGACGGTCTTTTTACTTTCCAGTCACCTTTTCGGTAACCAGTTAACTCTTCGTATTCTAAAAATAAAAAACCCTCATCTTCTCTTTTATCTGAATTATTAAGTACTTTGGCGATACTTACTCCATCTATCACTAAGTTTTTGGGAATTTTAAAACCAGTTATTTCTGCAATAGTTGGGAACCAATCAAGTTGAGTTGCCATCTCAACAACTCTTGTATTAGAAGGAATATACGATGCCCACATTGCAATCAAAGGTACTTTCATACCACCATCAAAAGAATACATTTTGCCTTCTCTTAAACCGCCTGAACTACCACTATGATCTTCCATAACCAACCAGGGTCCATTGTCACTAGAAAAAACTATTAATGTATTATTAAGTAAATCATTATCCTTCAACTTTTTAATTATTTGACCTACGCTCCAGTCAATTTCTTGTACCACATCTCCATATAAACCTCGATCAGAACTACCTAAAAACTCATCTGATGCATACAAAGGTACATGGGGCATATTATGAGAAAAAAACAGAAAAAATGGTTGGTCTTCTACTCTATCAATAAAATTGATTGCCTCTTGTGTATAAGTTTTAGTTAATTGTGATTGATCAACTGTATGTGTAAAAACTTTATTACCTCTCATATATACAACACTTTCCATGTCATTACTGTATGGAATACCAAAATACTCATCAAAGCCTTGCGAAAGAGGTAAAAAGCTTTGATGATGTCCTAGATGCCATTTTCCAATCAACCCTGTTTTGTAATTTTTCATTTTCAACATTTCAGCAATTGTAAATTCCTCTATAGGCATACCTTGGAAACTCTCTGGGAAGAACACACCATTAACTCCCATTCTTTGAGGGTAACGCCCCGTTAATAGTCCTGCTCGAGATGGTGTACATACTGAAGAAGCAGAATAAAAATCAGTAAAAAGAATCCCATTATTAGCCAGATAATCTATGTTGGGCGTTTTAATATCAGTAGCACCATAAACACCAATATCGCCATAACCTAAATCATCAGTAAGAATATATATTATATTAGGATTTAAATTCTTATCAATCTTTGTGCACACAGTAAATAAAAATAAAGTCAAAATAAAATATAATTGCTTAGTCATAGTCATAAGATTATAGCAAGTCTTTTATAGTGTTATAATTTAAATTTTAGCTCTATTTAATAATAAAACTATATATTTTATATTTCTTTTTTAGATTAAGTTTAAATGAAAATAATAATTAAGTAAGAATATTATTTATCTCTGTCAAATATATGAATCTTTTGATAATCAATAAAATTGTACTATTTGTTTCTACTCTTCTATTTATCTATATACTTAGCTGTAGTAATCACGATGTAAATTTGAATTCTAATATTTCTGCGTATAATGATTGTTGTTATGCACCAGATGGAGAAAAAATTACAACTGAGAATGAATATAAAAGTTGGTTAGATATGAATAAAAAAAATTATAAGATACCTTCGGAGATGAGTTTAATCTTAGGAGGCGAAATATGGATAGGTTCTGAATCGGGACTAGCCAACGAAAAGCCTGTATTTCAAACCGAAGTACAACCTTTTTTGATGGACAAAAAAATGGTGACTGTTGCAGAATTTAGAGATTTCATAGAAGAAACGGGTTACGTGACAGAGGCTGAAAAATTTGGTGATGGCGTTGTCTTTGACTTTAAAAAATCGACTTGGGTATTATTACCAAATGCAACATGGGATTATCCGCAAGGACCGTTAGCTGAAAAAGCCAATGATAATCATCCTGTTACTATGCTTTCCTATAGTGATGCAGATGAATATTTATCTTGGGTTGATAAACGTTTACCAACGGAGGTTGAATGGGAACATGCGGCAAGAGGAATATCGCTTCGAGACAATCCTTACAGCTGGGGTCAAGAACTCAAAGAAAATGACTCAACATATATGGCCAATACATGGAATGGTGTTTTCCCAATTATGAATACAATAGACGATGGCTATTTAACAACATCACCAGTAGGAACATTTGGTACAAATCAGTTTGATCTGTCTGATATGGGTGGTAATGTTTGGGAGTGGACATCGGATTGGTATCGATCTTATGAAAACTATAATCAACCATATATAATTAATCCTGCAAGTCAAAAAGTTCTAAGAGGCGGTTCTTTTTTATGTCATACTTCTTATTGTCATGGTTATAGGGTCTCAGCTAGAAGCTATACACCAATAGACAATTCTATGTTTCATATTGGTTTTAGAGGTGTTAAATCAATCGACTATAATGTAGATAAGTATAAATAATTTTCGAATTATTTATATCAAATAGAGCTAATAAATTCTTTGATATAAAAAATTATATTGTAGTATTAATTTTATATGTTTTTTTTAATGAATTGTATTTCTAATAATGATGGAAAAAATTATGTTAAAAATTTTGGCTATCTAAAAGACGGAACTGCATCAACAGTCATTACATTAAAAAATGATCAAGGCACTGAGATATCTGTTTCAAATTTTGGCGCAACTATCACTTCAATTAAAACAGCTGATCGTAATGGAATTTTTAAAAATATTGTAATTGGTTATTCAAATGTTACCCCGTATGAAAAAGGAACCCCTTATTTTGGCTCGACAATTGGCAGATTTGCCAACCGAATTGCAAAGGGTAAATTTACTATAGATAATGTTGAATACAGTCTCCCAATTAATAATGGCAATCATCATCTTCATGGAGGAAATAAAGGTTTAGATAAAATGTTGTGGGATATTGAAAAAATCGACCCACAACAAGTTATATTAAAAACTGTAAGTGTTGATGGAGATATGGGCTATCCCGGTGATTTGAATGTACAAGTGAAATTTTCCTTAGATAGTGGCAATAACCTTCGTATCGATTACCAAGCAAGTACCAATAAAAAAACCCCTATTAATTTTACTAATCACTCTTATTTTAATCTAAGCGGTGATTTTCAAAATCAAATAAATAATCATGAATTAATCCTAAATGCCACTCAATATACACCGACAGACTCAGAGTTTATACCAACCGGCGAATTACAATATGTTAGAGACACCCCTTTCGATTTTAATAAGTCAACAATTATTGGCAAACAAATTATCCATACCCCTTTTGGATTTGATCATAATTTTGTGCTAGATAAGAAATTAAAACATGAATTATATAATGATTTATACCGAGCTGCGACACTAACTGATCCTACTAGCGGTAGAAGTCTTCAAATTTACACTACCGAACCAGGTTTACAATTTTATACAGGTAATTTTTTAAATGGTACATTGAATACTGAAAATGACCTACCTCTAAATAAGCATACTGCATTATGTCTTGAAACCCAACATTTTCCTAATTCACCAAATGAGCCTTTATTTCCGAATACAATTCTTCATCCTGGAACAATATTTACAAGTTCAACAATTTATTCTTTTAAAATCAACTAAATTATAACTATAGTAAAAGGTATTTAATACTGCAGGCCAAAGAGTAATGGTCTTAGTTAATGATCAACAACTAGCTGGTTATCACACTGCTATCTTTGATGCTACTAGATTATTGAGTGGAGCCTACCTTCACAAGTTAAACAGTTTATCGTTTACTGAAACAAATAAGATGTTCCCTATCAAATAGATTAGAATATGAAATATGTAAATTCACAAGTATTGTTGTAAAACAAAAATCCTTATTTAATCGAAATGCAATTTTTAAAATATTTTTCCTTTGTATTAGTTTTAGCAACTTTATCAATTAGTTGTGTTAACACTGAGGAAAAACCATTATTCGAGATTTCATTTTCTATTGATCCACCTGAAGCTGGGTCAATTACATCAAATCCTAGTCATAGGACAGCATATGAAGGTACTTCGTATTCTTTGACTGCAGAAGCTAAGGAAGGATGGGTTTTCACCAATTGGGGTGGTGATATTAATTCTTATTATAATCCGACAACGCTCACTTTAGATCAAGATATGTTAGTTGTGGCTAACTTTGAAGAAAAGAAATATACCTTGACTATAAATGTAGTTGGTGAAGGTGAGGTAACAGAACAGGTTATTGCTCTTCCAAAGTCAACAGACTATTTACCTGGTACAATTGTTAGACTAACTGCTAACCCTGCCGAAGATTGGCTATTTCAGGGATGGACTGAATATCCAGATTCAAGTGACACAATTGATTTGGTTATTACAGAGGCAACATCAATTTCTGTCACATTTAAGGAAAAAACTTTTAAACGTGCGGAGAATGGTGTTACGATTATTTGTCCAGACGCAGAACGTAGTGAGACAGGAATAGTTAACGGGATGGAGTATACAAAAAGGTTATATCAAGATATAACTGATAAAAATGCTGCATTTTCATGTACATCAGGTATATCAGATTTATCCAATATTTTTATGAATAAAACAGATTTTAATCAGGATATCTCTCACTGGGACGTGTCATCCGTAATATCTATGTCGAATATGTTTGCTGGAGCAATACAATTTAATCAAGATATCAGTTATTGGGATGTATCATCTGTAACTAATATGCATTATATGTTTTATCAAACAGAATATTTCCAACAAGATATTGGTAAATGGGATGTCTCATCTGTGACAGATATGACCGCTATGTTTCAATTTTCTAATTTTAATCAAGACATTGGTGATTGGGATATAAGTAATGTTACAAATATGTCAAAAATATTTTACGGTACCTCTTTCAATCAAGATATTGGTAAATGGGATGTCTCATCTGTGACAGACATGACCGCTATGTTTCAATTTTCTAATTTTAATCAAGACATTGGTGATTGGGAAGTTTCATCAGTAAGTAGTATGGAAAATATGTTTAAACAAGCAATACTTTTTGATGTAGATATTGGAAATTGGGATGTAAGTAATGTCACAAATATGTCAAACATGTTTTACACTGCGCGTAGATTTAATCAGGATATTGCAAATTGGGATGTTTCATCGGTAACTAATATGCAGTCTATGTTTTATTATGCAGAACGATTTAATAAAGATATAGGTAAATGGGATGTCTCATCTGTGACAGACATGACCGCTATGTTCCAATTTTCTAATTTTAATCAAGACATTGGTGATTGGGATGTATCATCCGTAAATGATATGCAATACATGTTTGATAATGCGAGTAATTTCAATCAAGATTTGACCGGGTGGTGCGTTTCTAATATTATCACTAAACCAGAACGTTTTTCTACGGAAAGTGCACTTTCAGAAGAAAATCTACCCAAATGGGGTACCTGTCCAGGAGGTTAAATTAACAGTATATTTATGTCATAACTCATGATATACTCGAACAAAATTTTATTATAATGAACTTTAAGTGTCTTAGATTAAATCTACTATTCATAGTAGCCAGTATCAGTGCTCCCCTCTATTCGCAAGCTATTGAGGTTTATAGTCCATTAACTTTTAATGACTATTTAAATCGCAATATATCCAATTCATTAGAATTAACTGATCAAACAGAACTTAATTCAAGAGATTACATAATAATTAGTGATTCAGAGAATACTACATTAGTTTTTACTGCTAACTCAAATCAAATTAAAGTATTTAATCTTGATTCCTTAAATACAAACAGGGATGCTCTTGAAATAATTTTTCAAATCACATCACTTGATATTCTGAATAATTTAGAATCTATTCAAGAAAATGCCTTTACCATTCAACCACTATTACACAGTTACTATTCCTTAGGTTCTAACAATTCTGACGAATTGATAATAAATGATAGAGCTACCATAGAAATTAATTCTGCTAATACATCTTCTTTTCTTGCATTTGAATTGGATGAGAATCATTTAAAAGCAACTGCACAATATATTTTTGAAGCTGGGAGTAATGCATTTAAAAAATCAGAGAATTGGATAGATAAGTGGATTTCTATTGAAAATTCAGTCCTTAAATTGACGGATGACAAATTAAAAGCATTAGAGTTAAGTTTTAAGAACCCCTATAATTCTCTAGAATTAAGATTAATTAGTGGTAGTGATTTTGATCCAAAATCAACTCAATGGCAAACTAATCCATTTGCAGAATATCCAACAAATACATCCAATTATATAAGGCATCCATTTTCAAGTACTCAATTTTCTGGTGAAATAGATGATTTCTATAAATCGCAGTTCAGAGAGAATACTGATTCTGATGCTAACGCTGAGTCATTTTTAAATGATATTGAAAAATACCTTATCGAAAATGATGAAAAACTTAGGTATCAAAAAGAGTTTTACTTAAAATTTCGAGAAAGGTTGTTGAGTTCAAAACTAGCCTCAAGTGATATTTATAACGGTTTATTAGGGCAGGCTACGGTTAGAGAGGTTTATTTCACAATGGCGTCAGATATGAATAACCAATATCACCCATTCATGGTTATTGCCTCTTATAATATTTCTGAAGGACCAAATTTTTTAATTGATGTTCCAAGACCTCCTGGTGATGGAACAACAAATTCATATGAAACACAATCAATTACACGTAATGCCACCCTCGCTACACATCTTATTAAAATTCCTCTAAAAGACTATGGACTAGTTAGTCATTTTTCCGAAAATGATTTTACAGAACTAGGTACTTTAGCAAGTGACGTAGGTTTATCCATTGCTGAAAGTGATGAATACAGTTATGCAAGCTTACGAGATATGGGAATAGCAGTAGACGGAGTTAAAGTATATCCAAGCCTCAATAATACCCTTAATTTTGCTTCTGCTGCCTCTGAAATTTCTATAACTGGTATACACGTAGGAAGAGGCATGGATTTACACTATCATGCCGATGGACATGCATTTAATGGGAATGGACTAAATCTATATAATTCAGTTGATTATATTGGAAAAAGTCACCCACCAATGATTGCAATCTCTTATGATGGAATACTATTATTTGGGAGATATGAAAATGAAAATTTAGAAGGATTTAATGAATCTTTAGATTCATTTGGTGGACATATGCATGGCGATTACCCTTATCATTATCATGCTTTTAGTCAAGAGAAAGATATTATTGATATACGTACGAATGAAATAACAGGATCGTTCATTCATCACCATCTATTTGTTGGAGCATTTAAAGGAAACATAAATGATATTCCAGGTTTATTAGAGACAAATACTTCTCAAGTCAAAAATACAGAATTAGCCAAATATGTCGGTGCTAAGAATACATATACACCAATACCAATAAATAATGACTTTGAATTGGAGATTGATAAACAAATTTTATTACAAAACTATCCGAATCCATTTAACCCATCGACGCAGATTCAGTATGTCCTGCCAGAAATAACTCAAGTAAATCTTGAAGTATTCAATAACTTAGGTCAAAAGGTAATGGAACTAGTTAATGGGCAGCAATCAGCTGGTCTTCATACTGCAACCTTTGATGCTTCTGGATTATCGAGTGGCGTTTACTTGTACAAGCTAACAACTCCATCCTTAACTGAAGCCAAGAAGATGCTTCTCATCAAATAGATTTAATTATGAAATATTTAATCCCTGTAGTGTTTCTTATAGCTACAGTTAATGTCAATGCCCAAGATTCAACTCAGGCAGGTGTTTACTTGTCATTTAGTCTTCAAGGAACTGCATGGACATTGGATGATTACGACTATGATGCTGAATCTGGTTCAGGTATCAAATTAGAGATAGGGTATAATATTAATTCTAGACTAGGTTTCTTTATTGGTTTTGATGGGTCTGAAATAAATGCAAATGTTGGTGGAAATTATGCTTTAGCTCATTTTGATTTAGGAGCTATTGGTAGATTAGGTAAGAAAGATTCTAAGGTGAAGCCATTTGGAAAATTATCCTTTCTTGGATTTTCAGTGTTACAAGATAATCCAGGTGGAGATATTGAGTTTTTAGGCTCAGGTATAGGTATTGGTTTAGGTTCCGACTTTTTTATTTCAGATCAACTAGCAATTAATCTTGGATATACGATTGGAGCTATAACAATAGATGAAGTATCGATAGGTAATTTTACAGAAAATATTGAAGAGAGTGCCTCAAGTGGACGACTTAATCTAGGGTTGGTATACTATTTCTGATTTGATTCATTATACTAGTTATATCACTCTGTGAACTATATATAATGATAGAGTGATTGGATTTTTTTTGTGTACTTTGCGTTTCTTTTAAGCTGTGCAAGTGAATCTATAAAGTGGGTTAAATGAATGTTAGTTCTTGCAGTTCTTAAAACATCATTAAGCCAATCTAATTATTAGATGGTAGTATTTGAAATTCTTTTAGTTGTTCAATTAAAAAGTCAGCATACCTTTGGAATCCCAAATCTGTAAAATGGACGGCATCAACAGTGCCCTCATGATCAGAATCGGTAAGTTCTGGTGTTTCTATAAAAAAAATGTTCTTAAAGTCATTTTCAATCATCTTATTATATTCGGCTTTTAAAGCTTCATCCATAGCCTCATTTTCACTTCTTATTTTATTATTTAATAGAGTAATGGGTGATTTAAATAGATCAACAAAAATAATTGGTGTATCCGGATTCTTTTTACGTATGGTTTTAACTAGTGGAATAGTTCTTTCAGTAATAAGTTCTGGTTTAATCATATTAGGCATGCATTCAATAATATAGAGAGAAGGTTCTACTGAAGAAATTAATTCAGCAATAGGCTGTTCCATGCGACAATTTCCACTGAAACCAAAATTATAAACATCGATATCTAGTTGTCGCGACACGATGTTCGTGTGTGCCATACCAGGTCTTGATGCACATCCTCCTTGCGTTATACTCGTTCCATAAAATATGATAGGTTTTTTTGAGTTTTTTGATGGTTTTTTAATACTGCTTTTTGAATCAATACCAATTTCAATATTTTTCACACCATCATATAAGGGAAGGAAAATTTTAAATTCCCTCATTACTTCATCCATATTTTCAATCAGAGTATACTCGTTAAAGAACCCCTGAGGCCTTCCAGTGTTGATATACCGCCATTTCTGGCCATTTCTAAAATATAAATCAACTCCTTTAATCCCAGTATCAGGCATGTGATCCATTGAGAAATCATTCATGACCTCCCATTTAATTTTAAGATTTGAGGTGTTTGTCCAAAAACGAATAGATATACCAGCAGAAGACTTAGATAAATTCCATACAGGTGTTCTAACAAGCTCTTTATATGAAATAGGAAGCCTATCATAAGGACTCTCTTTGAGATGATCTTCGACAATTGTTCCTTCAATTAAAAAATATTCTTTTCCATAAAATTCAGTTTGATTTATTTCTTGAGCACTAATAGAATTACAAAAAAGAAGTAATAAATAGAGGTAATATTTCATACTCAAATATAAAAAACCACTAGTATATAACCGTATAACGTTTTTACTTTTATACTTATCTTATTAGAATCTAGTCAAAGTCGTATAGTTATACAGTCTCTGCGGATCTTGATCCGCTACAAATAGGGAAACAACTCTTGGGCTATTAAAGGATTTGATGAGTAAGAATTTGTAATCATTCACGTAGAGAAAATATTGAATGAATGCCTTTCCGTCCTGCTCCCAGTATCTCTAGTCGGTTTATGAGTCAAATATTATGATGAAAAAAATTTGAATCTAGTTTTAATAAGCTGTCTGTTTTAGTCTATATGGCTTAAAAAATCTTCAATTTCATTTCTTAAAGGAATAGAAGGCTGCGCGCCCATTTTAGTCACAGAAATTGCAGCAGCAGCATTAGCATATTCTACAGCATCTTCTAGTGTTTTACCCTCAGCTACAGCAACGGCAAAAGCTCCATTAAATGTATCGCCTGCTGCAGTTGTATCAAGAGCATTTACCTCAAAAGCTGGAATAAGTATAGAGCCTAATTCTGAGTGTAAAAAAGCTCCTTTTTTACCCATCGTTATAATTACATTTTTTACTCCCTTATCCAATAGAATTTTAGATGCTTTAAGTGCGTCTTTTTCATCATTAACTATTACCCCAGTTAGTAGTTCGACTTCTGTTTCATTTGGTGTGATAATTGTAAGATGCGCCAACAAGTCATCGCTTATCTTCAATGCAGGTGCTGGATTAAGGATTGTTTTGACTTGTTTATTTTTTAACAATTTAATTATGTATTCAATGGTTTCTATTGGTGTCTCTAATTGCATTAGCACTACATCAGCGTTATCAAGTTCAGCAGTAGCATCTTTAATATCACTTTTGTCAAGTTTCATATTAGCTCCAGATGCAACAGATATACAATTTTCACCTTTTGAGTCGACAAGAATCAATGCAATACCTGTAGATTCAGTCTGATCTACTTTTACATAATTCACATTTATTTTATCGTTTCTATACCCTTGAATAGCTTCTTGACCAAAGACATCATTACCCACTCTAGACAGAAAAGTTACTCTACCACCAGCTCTAGCAGCTGCTACAGCCTGATTTGCTCCTTTTCCTCCTGCAGCTTTATAAAATTTCCCACCTATAATGGTTTCACCAGGTTTTGGTATTCTGTCTCCTCTTATGATCATATCAACATTGGAACTACCTATTACTACAATATTATTAGTGGTTTTCATTTAATAAATTCGAGCTAATATTATTAGTGTTAATCCGACAATAAAAAAAGAAAACATAAGGCCAAGTAACTTATTAGTTCCTTTAGGTGCGTCTTTAAATTCTTTCCATATAAATACACCCCAAAATGCTGCTACCATTGTAGCACCCTGTCCAAGTCCATATGATATGGCAAAACCAGCTGCACCAGAAGCAATGATGCTAAATGACATGCCAATACTCCAAATAACCCCACCCAGTATTCCAATCAAATGTAACTTTAAACTTCCCTTGTTTATATAATCTGAATATTTAACAGGTTCACCGGATAATGGTTTTACCATTAAGATTGTATTCCACACAAAGTTTGATACTAGTAAACCGAGTGAAAAAATAACTACTGCTGTGTATGGACTTAACTTTCCAACTTCTAGTGTTACAAAATCTACGGACATTGATGATGCGACAAATCGATAGAAAAAACCCATTAAAATTCCACCTGCTAAAGCAATCAATAAGCCATTTCTTGCTTTACTTTCTTTAGATCCAGAGAGTCGTCTATAAGCTATTGCATCTACTAATATCGCTATTGTAACTGCTGCAACTCCAGCAAATAATAAATATGGATTACCAACTGGGGCTCCAATATAATTTGTGATTACTCCTAAAACTAATGCAAGCCCAATACCAACTGGAAAGGCTACAGCCATTCCAGCTATATCAATTGCGACAACAATTAATATATTAGCTAGATTGAAAATAACCCCACCTAGAAAAGCGGATAATAATGCATTTGAGTCAGCCTGAAAAAGATCTTCAATAAAATGCCTACCCTCAGATCCAAAACTACCTAATGTAAAAGCAAAAAATAATGCAAGTAAAAGTACACCAATTGAATAATCCCAATAAAATAATTGAAACTTCCATTCTTTACTTGCAAGTTTTTGTGTATTAGCCCAAGATCCCCAACAAAGCATGGTTATAAAACACAATACTATAGCAATTAAATATGATTCTACTATTACCATTTAAATAACTCCTTGTATTTTTATTTTTAAATACAAATAAAAATTTACAATAAATATTACTTATTGCAAGAAAAATGTGCAGTTGCTTTGTTTTGCATTTTCTAGTGTAAGTGAAAAAGTTGTAAGCTATCCAATCTTATCCATTGATAAATCTATGAGATAATAGTTTGGAAAAACTATATCCTTGAAATTAAATTTTATACTTTACAAATAAGTATAAAGATGTCTTCTTATTTAGACCTTTTCTAAATAGACATGTAAAAACTCTGTCAGTTGTAGTTTTAATCAATATTTGTTTATTTGTTATTCAAACATACATTATCTAAAGAGATAGCAATTATGAAAATAAGAAACTACGTAATATTCAAAATAAATTTTATTCTATTACTAACATTTGCATTAGCAATAGGATGCTCTGAGGATCAACCTACTTCAGTCAGTGATGAACAATCAATTACTGGAGCTGAAGATATTAGTGGTGTTGCTTCAGTTTTAATAGATTTTAATGGACTTGGAACGGGTAGTGTTTTTGATAATCCGGTACCAAATTTTAAATTTGAAGGTTTGACCTTTGAATATGATAGTACTGATTTTGGATCAATAACATTAGAGAATAATGACCATTTGTTTATCACCCATAATGTAGAAGGGACATACATATGGTCTGAATTAGATCTTGGTGGTAATCAAGACTTTACCGGGAAAAAATTAAGATTTGACTACAGTCATTTCACTGCTCCTGCATTAAGTGGTGTACATTGGGAGGATGACTCAACTGCTGCTGATATTCAAATATATTTTGTAGACGAGGAATGGGGTGAAAGTGGTGGACAAGTACAATTTAGCAGCTTAAACCTAGAATACACAGAAGGTTGGCAGACTATTGAAATTTCACTATCTGATTTTAATAGTCTATGGGATCTTCCAGTGGAGCCATCTACGGTAGGGTATATTGGGATAGAGATTTGGGGGGGCAAGCGGAATGCCCCTATTACATTTCGAATCGATAATTTTGCAATCATAGATTAAACATAAGATCACTAGCTTTTATTAACCAACATTAGGATAAAATAAAGGCATATACAGATGTACATTTAATTGATAAAAAAACTGAATTAATTAAATGCGTATATGCCTTTAGAATCCTCAAAAATTTAGCTTTTATGAAAGGTGAAGTTAAATACTAGTTTTCAATGATGCTGAATTAACGCTGAAATAAGATAGGTTTATAAACATTCGGTAATATTTTCTCGGTTTTTTGTGCTGTCATTTATAGAGGTTGAATAGTCAATTGAAAATATATTATAAATAAAAAGGCTAAACGACATTTTCATTATTAAATTTTTTTTAATAACGAATAGCAGAATAAATCAATAGAACCAAAACTTAGAACAACTGGCTCTGAAGTTGAGAGAATATATTTTAGTAAAATTCGTAAATGCTTATGCTTTGATACAAATATTTGTCTTACATCAAATCAAAAATTGAATCCAAATATGGTTGACATGAAAAATAGAAAATATTTAATAATCCCCACTTGTTTAATTTTATCACTAACAGTAATTACTGGGTGCTTTGATTTTTTTGGTTTTGATGAATCATATGATCCTCCACTCATCATTAACCAACCACCTGTGATATCAGGATTAAATAATGTATTTTTAAGTCCAGGGTTTGGTAAATATGAAATTGATTTTGCCAACTATGTAAGCGATCAAGAAGGAGAAATTATAAACTACCAAGTTACGAATTCTGATGAATCGGTAATAGACATAAGTCTTGATAATACTGTGTTAACTATAAGTGAGGTTGGAGCGGGGTCCTCAGATATCACAGTTACTGCTACAGACGGACAAGAAGGCCATGATGTTAGCGCAACATTTGCAGTAATTATTGCATCAGTTCTTGGAGCTGAAGATTATACAGGCAATGCTTCAGTTTTAATCGATTTTAACGGCCATGGTACGGGTAGTGTTGTTGACAATCCAGTTCCAAATTTCACTTTTGAAGGATTGAACTTTGAACATGATGGTACAAATTTTGGATCAATAACATTAGAAAATAATGATCATCTCATGATTACCCATAATGTTTCAGAGACTTATATATGGTCGGAATATAATCTTGGAGGTAATCAAGATTTTACAGGGAAAACATTAAGATTTGATTACAGTCATTTTACTGCTCCTACATTAAGTGGTGCACATTGGGAAGATGATCCAACCGCTGCTGATATTCAATTATATTTTGTAGATGAAACATGGGGAGCAAGTGGTGGACAAAAACAAATTAGCAGTTTGAATCTCGAATATGCAGAAAGTTGGCAGAGTATTGAAATACCACTATCAGATTTCATTAGTCTATGGGGGCTTCCAGCTGACCCATCTACAGTTGGATATATCGGGATAGAGGTTTGGGGAGGAGAGCAGGGCGATCCTATTTCATTCAGGATTGACAATATTGGAATAGTAGATTAATTATTAAATCATCAACCTTTATTAACCAATGTCAAAATGAAAATATATCAGAAAGCAACACTGGTAATTCTTTTTGGGATGTTTTGCTCTGTTAAAGCTAATGCGCAATATACCATTAATGGTAAAGTAACAGATGAATCGCAAGAAGTTCTACCAGGTGCAAATATAAAAGTTAAAGGTACTTCTTCGGGAACAGCTACAAATCGAGAAGGATTATTTCAATTAAATGTCATGTCCTTGTCAGACACTTTAATTGTTTCGTATCTCGGATTTCAAACCCAAGAAATTCCAATTAATGGTCGTACTAGCATAGATATAATAATGCCGGTAAGTTCTATTTCTGGAGAAGAAGTCGTCGTGGTTGGTTACGGGTCTCAAAGAAAAAAAGACCTCACAGGTGCAGTAGGTATTGTGGAGATGGAGGAACTTGCAAAAAGTTTATCAACAAATGTAACGGACCGCCTGCAGGGCAGAATTCCTGGTGTTACAGTAAGTAAAACTGGTGAACCCGGTTCTCTTGGTGATATAACTATACGGGGTGTTTCATTTTTCGGTGATAACAATCCTTTATTTGTTATCGATGGAATTCCCACTGAAGATAGTCCAAATATAAATCCTACAGATATTGAGTCTATTCAAATTTTGAAGGATGCATCCTCATCTGCCATATACGGTTCAAGAGCAGCAAATGGGGTAGTAGTTATTACAACAAAAAAAGGGAATGCCGATAAAATGTCCGTTTCTTTTGAAAGCCAGGCGGGTATTCAGCAGTTTTCTAAAAAATTGGATGTTGTAAATACGGCTGAATTTGCAAGGATACATAATGCAGCCTATGATAATGCCGGATTACCGCGAAGAAACTGGTCTGACGACCTTACTCGTGGCGTTGATACCGATTGGCAGAAAGCAGTCTTTGATGATGCTGCATCCTTTCGAGAGAACAATATATCAATATCCTCAGGAAGCGAGAAAAGTAAAGTCTATTTAAACTTAAACAATACTGATCAGAATGGTACCATTAATAAAACCCGTTTTCAAAGGGTAGGTGTACGTCTCAATACTGAATTTGACCTAAATGATAAAATTATAGTAGGACAGAACCTTGCTGTAAGTAAAACTCGTCAGATAGGGCAACAATATCTTGACGGTCAAGGTGTCATATATAATACACTCATGATGTTCCCAACTATTCCGGTTTACGATCCAACAACGATTAGTGGGTATGGGCACGGTTCTATTGATGATGCCGAAACTTATCAGTTCAATCCCGTCGGAGTTCGAGAGATGTTCAACAGCTACCAGGATCATACAAAGATCATGGGTAATATATTCACCGATGTCCAGCTTTTAAAAAATCTTGAATATAAGTTTAACTTTGGTGCCGACATTGATATGGGGGCTGCAAGAAATTTTCAACGGGGTGGACAGATTAGAACAGAAATTCCTCACTTATCAGGTTTAGAAGAAAACAGTGCCGAGGATTTAATGCTTGTAATTGAAAATAGACTAACTTATAGCAATAGTATTAATAATCACCAATTTTCTGTAATGGCTACACATACGGAACAACAGTTTGATTTTAAACAAAATGGTATATCAATTAATGGGGGTTTTGACAGTGATGACCCATTTTTCCAAATATCGTCAACAACTGCATCACCCGAGAATATCTCGACATATGGAAATCAGCAAACATCAACAATTCGTTCATTTTTGGGAAGGCTTACATATAATTTTTCCGATAAATACTTACTAACTGCAAATGTAAGAAGAGATGGTTCATCAAAATTTCCTGAGAAAAACAGATGGGGTACTTTCCCTTCAGTTTCAGCGGGATGGAATATCAATGAAGAAAGTTTTTTTAATGTACCTTTTATCACCAGATTAAAACTACGTGCTGGTTACGGAGTGGTTGGAAATGCTAGCATTGGAAATTATGCTTATCAAACATTAATTGCATCGAGTTCGGCAGGCGGTACTAATTATAACCTTGGTTACGGAGATCGTAGTGTGATAGGAGCTATACGTGAAAACCTTGTAAATGATGATCTGAAATGGGAAACCCTGAAAGAAACTAATCTAGGATTGGATTTAGTAATGTTCGATGGAAAATTGGAATTTATTGGGGATTACTATTTTGGCGACTTAGAAGACTTATTAGTAGCGGCACCTGTTCCTGGCACTACTGGTGAAGGAATAGGCGGAACTACCATTATCAATGTAGCCACTATGGAGAGGTCAGGATGGGAATTTCTAGTAGTATTTCGTGAGTTAAAAAAATCTATCAAGTATGATATCACAGCAAACCTATTCCATACCGAAAACAAGGTCACCAGTCTTCCATTGGGAAATCTGTTTGGAGAGTATTCCATTACAACTGTTGGCAGTCCTATTGGTCAGATTTATACCTTAGGCTACCAAGGTATTTATAAAGAGGCTGCAGAGTTGAATGAGTACACTGTAATTAATAGGATTCCATATATCGGAGATGCGAAATATCAAGATGCTAATGAAGATGGTAATATAAGTGAAGGGGATGACAGGGTTATTGTTGGAGATCCAAACCCCGATTTAGAATATGGATTAAATCTAAATGCATACTGGAAAAATTTTGAACTATCTGTATTCTTTCAGGGTGTTCATGGAAGAGATATTTTCAATGGCGTAAGATATGATATGGATACAAGTCCACTAACTACCTATTCTGGAGTATATGATCCATACATTGATGGATCTGGTTCCGATCCAAGGCCCACTGCTGATTTTGGAAGTCCTAATAATATCGCCAGTAGCTTGTACGTCGAAGATGGTTCCTATCTACGACTTAAGAACCTTCGCGTAGGTTACAAAGTCCCATGGAATAACATTGGAGAGCTAACTCTTTTTGCTGTTGGCCAGAACCTACTGACTTTTACAGGATATTCTGGTATGGATCCAGAATTCGAAAGTGGTATTCTAGCTCCTGGAGTTGACGATGGAGGAGGATTCCCGAATGTCAGAATCTATAATTTAGGGCTGAATTTCAGTTTTTGATGTCTAATTTTTAATAGATAAACAAATGAATAAATCGATATATAAATCAATATTATTAATTCTTGTGATAGGCATACTTACATTTTCATGCACTGATTTAACACAGGTAAATCCTAACTTTGAAACTGAAGAAAGCTTCTGGGAAACAAAAGAAGATTTTTATCAAGGGTTGATCGGTGCATATGATTTTTTGCAAACGGGAGATATGTACGCTGGCCAGATTCAACATACTCTTAATCTTCTTTCTGATGAAGGTTTTACGGGCCAGCTTGGCGACCCATATAATTTGGCTACATTCAGTTCTGATCTTAATAATGAATTTCATGTCACATTGTGGTACAGTTTTTACACTTTAATTGCCAGATCTTATCAAGTTATTGAAAGAGGAGAAAACAGCGATATATCTGGTATTGATGGGATAATCGGTGAGGCTAAGTTTTTGGTGGCGTTATCATATTATAATTTAATTACTGCATACGGAGATGGTATTGCATTTGTAGATGGTATTCAAAGCGCAAGTGATAAGCCTAGAAAAGCACAACCAGGTGAGATGTGGGTTTTTACCGAAACCTTACTGACAGAAGCTATTATGGTATTACCTAAGGCATATTCTTCTACTGAATTCGGAAGGATAACCAAGGGTGCAGCACAAGCACTACTGGCGAAAGTCCATATGCAACAAAATGATTATGATGCAGCAGAACTAATTCTCAGTGAACTAATTGGATCTGGTCAATATAAACTTAATGCTAACTATGAATCCAATTTTACCGAAGAACTCACTACTGGAAATAAGGAAGTGATATTCCAAATTAATTTTTTGCATAATGGACCTCAGCAGGAGTCGGATTATAACTGGTTTTTTAGAATAAATTCACCAGGCGAGTCCAGTTTCGGCATTTGGTCTGATCAAGTTGCAACAAATTTTGCATTAGAATCATATCTAGTTGAAACTGATAAAGATGGAAATATTGATCCTAGGTTGAATATGAGTCTTTTCAGTAATTACAGTGATAAAACATTATATGGACAGACATGGGAATGGTGGGAATCAAATGCAAATATCGTTTCAGAAGCAAGTTTTTACAAGTTTAATGAAAATGTGGCTGTGTTAAATGAGTTAAACAATGGTTCAGGTTCTGTACAATGGAAAAATGGTGGCAAAGATATGATTATTATTCGATATGCCGATATCTTATTATTATATGCAGAAGCATTGAATGAGAATGGCAAGACCCTTGAAGCACACAATTATATAAATATTGTAAGAGCAAGGGCTAATATGAATAATCTTGAAGTGACCGCAGGAGCGACACTTAGTCAGGCCGAATTACGGGAACAAATCAAGCATGAACGTCTAGTTGAATTATGTGGAGAGTTTATAAGATGGTTTGATTTAAAAAGGTGGGGAGAGTATGGGCCTCAAATAGCAAACGACTTTACTGTCCCTGCCACTGGAAATATAATTGCAAGGGATCAATCTTTTTCAAATTTCAGGAATGGCCAAGACGAACTTTTTCCAATTCCTCTCGACGAATTGGATTTGAATCCCAATCTACTTCCACAAAATCCAGGATGGTAAAATCCATTTGATTTTAGTTGAATATGTAAAAAAAGAGGACTTATAGTATCATCTGTGTTTTAATTTAAATTAAAAAAAACTTTATGATGAAATTAGTAGGAAAAATATGTAGTGATAGAATTCATACTAAGTTTAAAATTTATTATCTGAATTTTATAAAAACTAGCTTGCTAGTGCTAGCTTCTTTGATTGTCAATTGCACTAGTGATAGCCTACAGAAAACCAAAATACTTTTCGATACAGATGCTAACAATGAACTTGATGATCAGCATGCCTTAGCCTATTTATTATTCAATGGCCAGGATTTTGAGGTAGAGGGTATCACAGTTAATAAAACAAGAAGTGGAGGAGATATTCACGAGCATTATAAAGAAGCAGAAAGGGTTGTAAAATTGTGTGGTCTTTCCGATAAAATTAAAATCTATAAAGGAGCCAGTGGTACTTTTCAAGAAATTAAGGAAAACATCAATGAACCTACTTTTGATGGTGATGAGGCGGTCAATTACATTATCTCAACTGCGAAAGTCTATCAGGATAACAAATTGGTTTTATTGCCTGTCGGTAAACTAACCAATATTGCTCTTGCACTCTATAAAGATTCTACCATCACCGATAATGTAAGAGTTGTATGGCTTGGATCTAACTACCCTGAACCCGGTGAGTATAACCAGGATGGTGATCCCTCTGCACTACAATACATACTAGACTCTAATGTGGAATTTGAAATAGCTCTAGTTAGATACGATCGACCATCCGGTACTGACGCTGTCAAAGCTTATTTGGCAGACATCAAAAAATATATGCCAAATAAAGGACCAGAGTTATTGAATCCTATTATTGGGCGACATGGTAATGAGTTTTCAAATTTTGGTGATTATTCTGTTAATTTATTTATGAATATTGAAGAATTTGATGATGGTTTTGACGAAGGTTACGATCAGGCAAGAGCACTTTTTGACATGGCGGCAGTTGCTATCGTAAAAAACCCTTCTTGGGCTATTCCTACTCAAATACCAAGCCCAGAACTTATTGACGGCGTTTGGAAAGACAGACCTGAAAATCCCAGAAAAATTACTCTTTGGGAAAATTTCAACAAGAAAGAAATAATGGAAGATTTCTACAACTCAATGGAAAACTATGTACTCGTAAACTCTGAACAATGATAAAACAAGATAACGTTTTTAAATACAGTAAATTAATGCATAGAATAATCAGTACACTAATTTTTATTTTGTTTTTGGATGTTCACTTTTTATTTGGACAAACATTTAGTAAAACTGAGTATGAAGAAAAATTGCGTGGTTTCTGGCTAGGCAGTAGCATAGCCAATTGGACAGGTCTAATAACTGAGGGTGTACGAAATGATAAACCTTATTTTACTGATGAAGATTGGTACACCAATCAAGGGCATCCTTGGCATGGATCATACATTGACTTTGTAATAGATAAAGAAATATGGGGGGCTGACGATGACACCGACATAGAATATATCTATCAACATGCAATGGAAACATACGATACTTATTTACTCACCGGTGAGCATATAAAAACTCAATGGTTAGAACATATATACCAAAGGGAAGAGAATTTCCTATGGGTATCAAATGAAACAGCTTTTTATCTAATGCTGGATGAAAATATGACCCCTCCAGCAACTTCTTTGCCGCATAATAATGAGAATTGGGAAATGATCGATGCCCAGCTGACAACGGAGATATTTGGTCTGCTAGCACCAGGTAACCCTGAAATAGCGCTTAAACTTTCATATTTACCAGTTAGAACAACAGCCTACTCCCATTCTATGTATGCAGCTCAATTTTATATTGTTATGCACTCACTAGCAAGTAGTATAGATCCTAACTTGTCTCGAAAAGAGCAAGTTCTATGGTTAGCCGACTCTGCCCGTACATATATTCCAGACTCCTCATACATTGCAGATATGTACGATTGGGTAAGAAACGAATACATGAATATGGATAATAAAAATGATTGGGAGACTGTTAGAGATGATTTTCATGATTATTACATAGAAGGTGGAGCCGATGAGTATACATATTCAGCTTTTTATGATTCTGGAAGTAATTTCGGGTTTAGCATTATTAGTCTACTTTTTGGTGAAGGAGATTTCAAAAGAACTATACAGATCGGTACACTTTCAGGTCAAGATTCTGATAACCCTACTGCTACTTGGGGGGGCTTACTTGGATTCATGTACGGTTTTGAAGGGTTGGAAAAACACTTTGACTATTATAATTTTTCTGAAAAATATGATATTAACCGCACACGTAAGAATTTTGGTGGAGGTGACAATTTTGATACATATCATGAATATTTTGAAGATGATGAGCAGTACATTGGGTATAAATTCAATGAAGAAAGGTCATTTAATAAGATAATTTTTCAGGAAGGAAGACATTCAGAGGATGGTGGATGGTTTGCAAACAATTCTTTAAGGCTACAGTTGTTAAAAAGAGGAAGATGGATTGACGTGGAATATCAAATTAGCCCTGCATATCCAAACGGTGATGAATTACTGGTTTTTGGTGAAGCATTCTCGAATTATACTTTTATGCTTAGTGAAAAGGGTAACGGTATTAGACTTATTGGAAAAGGAGGCGGTGGAGATGGAATTATTAGTATTTCAGAGTTAGAGGTTTTTGAAAATAATCAAAATATTGCTTCTGAAGGAGATATTATCGCTTCAGTTATGCATCCAACAGGGGGAGGAATCCACAACATAGAAGTAATCCGAAATGGAATAAAAGATGAAGGAGACAAAGAAATCGATAGTTTTACAAACATGGCTAAGAGATTACTTCCACTTATTGATAAAGTTATAATAGAACAAATGAATGGGATAGTCTCCAATGAAAATTGGACTATTGGAAACAAATCAAATTCAAACAAATATTATATTTCCTCCATAAATGGAAAAACGGATGGAGATGGAAGTAGAGAAAGACCTTGGGATACGTTAGACGATATAGATGGCTATCCATTTGTACCCGGAGATTCGGTGTTTTTTGAAAAAGGATCTAAATGGATTGGCTCATTTGAAATAAAAGAAAGCGGATCTATATCCTCGCCAATCGTTTTTACTTCGTATGGAAAAGGAAAAAGGCCAGCGCTTAGCAATCCAGATATATCTTCTAATGACGGAAACGTTATTCGAATTTCTTCAAGTCATATTGTAATTGATGACTTGTTCATCCATGATTGCGGACAGAGTGAACCTAGAAAGGTTGCAGGTATTGCATCTTTTAATCGAAGAGATCATCACATTACTATTCAAAATAGTGAGTTCAGTGGATGCCGTGTAGGTGTGAGATTATATGCTCATGATGTATTAATTACCAATAACTATATACATAGTCCTGGTGGTGGCATCAATGAATGGTGGGGACCTATGGGTATAGTTGTAGCTGGTTATAACGGCGATATATCGTTCAATACAATTGAAGGATTTTTGGCTCCGAATAACTATGGATTTGATGGAGGGGCGATTGAAATTGATGATGAGGGAAATCATACGAATTGGAAAATTCATCATAATATTACTCGTGGAAACCAAGGCTTCCTTGAAACCTATGACGATTCAGAATGCGAAGACTGTACCTGGGATAACATAGAAATATCATACAACTTCAGTGACGACTACCAATGGTTTATAGATGGACCTATTGGAAATAATCCTATTATCGAGAATAATACAGTTTTGAGAGTCTTGCCGGCTAATAACAAATTTAATTGGGGTATTAGTCTACATGATGTCATTCCAGATGGTATTATCCGTAACAACATTTTTGTATTGGCAAATGGTGTAAAAGCATTTGAATGGGAAGATCCAGGCGAAGCCGCCAGTAACAATATTTACTATTCAATAGATCAAAGTTTGAAAAACCCGAAAGGATATGCTCTTGGTCCTGGAGAAATAATCTCTGAACCAGGTTTTATTGATTATAAAAATCGTCATTTAGAATTAGCCGTCGGAAGCCCTGCCATTGATAAGGCACTTTTATCTCGTCATGCTGTAGATGTACAGAGAAATCATGTGGCACAAGGGAATGCACCTGATATTGGTGCATTTGAATCTAAATACTCAGCGCTCGTCGCACGATTTAACTTCTATAAGGAAAATGCAACTATTGAATTAGATGCTAAAAGCAGCGCAGCTGAATTAAATGAATCTATTTCAAAATATATCTGGGATTTTGGGGATGGAAATATAGGTTATGGAAGTGATGTTAATCATACATATGAAAAAACGGGAAAATATGTAATTACTTTAACCGCTGAGTCAACTTCTGGTATGTCTTCTTCAATATCAAAACAAATTAGAATTCATGAATAATTATATATTCTTAAATAATATTTAAGAAACCGAAGTTATATTCAGAATCATAAAAAAAATAGTTTGGATACTGTCAAGAACTGGACATAATATTTTGAAATAAATTTTGAACCTGTTTTTCAAATCTCTACTAATAATATTTTGCTTTGTTGGATGCGTTGATGATCAGGCTTTGTCAGTGCGTAATAGCCAATCTATATTCTATGTAGATGCCTTAAATGGCGATGATACTAATGAGGGTACTGAAGGCTATCCTTGGAAGACATTAAACAGAGTATCTAATGAGTCCTTTCTACCAGGTGACAACATTTATTTTAAAAGAGGCACGAGTTATTCTGGCTGCGTAACCATAAATGGCAACGGAAACGCCAAAGATCCAATTTTAGTTGGTGCTTATGGAACAGGTGATGCTCCGAAATTTACCAATCCTTATTTTAGCACATGCAATGGCAATGCAATGCGAATTAGAGGAGATTACCACATAGTTGAAAACTTGTATTTTCATGACACAGCACCAGCTCCTAGCGGAGATGTATCATTTGAAACGGTGTGGTCTACCGGCGCCCTGCATATTGGTTTGGGAAGCGATTATGTTATTGTTAGAAATAATGAATTTGCCAATATCCCAAAAGCCATTCAATCTTATAGCCAATATAGCCTAATCACCAGAAACTATATACATGATGGAAACATAAGACGTCAAAACGGATTTTTATCAAAACCGTGGTGGGGTCCCATAGGTATTCAGTTAGGTATTGGAAATCAAGAAGTTTCACATAATACTATTGAAAATATGTACGCTTCAGGCGGAGAGTTTGGCGCTGATGGTGGCGCGATAGAGATAGACGATGGTCGGAATCATAAGGATAATATCTACATTCACAACAATAAAACATTCAACAATATGGGTTTTATTGAAATTAGTTATTGGGATGACATTGAATATATGTCTTCTAAAAACGTTGTTATTGAATATAATTTAAGTCGAGACTATCAGAGCTTCCTGCTTTGGTGGGCACCGACCGAAAGTAGTATTGTGAAAAACAATACCATCATACGAGTTGATAATTTGGTTGAGGGTCCTTGGAATGCTGTATTTATTTTTGATTCACCTCCAGGAGATATTGAACTTAATAAAAATATCATTGTCATTAATGATGATCTTACTGAAGCTGTTTTTATTGAAGGTTTTGATGGCGCAGTCAATGATGTGAATCACATCAATAATTGTTATTGGAATATTGAGGGAAGTGAAGTTAATCTTGGTCAGTCATTAGGTCAAGGAGAAATTTTTGCTAACCCATTATTTTTTGACTTTGAAAATGGTGATTATAATTTACAAGTAAGTAGTCCCGCTAAGGGATGGGGAGCTTTTGAATAATACTCAAATTAGTTTGTGATTAATCACTTTTGGTATAAATACTTTCGAAGTTAGTTATCACCTAAATATTTAAGTACTGCCTATGGTCTAATATTCGTTTAAGATAAAACAGCTTTAGCACTTTGTTTAAGAATTTGTAGTCTTAAAGAATTAGATTGTTCTTCAGCAAAATTAATATCAATGTTTTACTATCACCATCTAAATAACTCTTGATTTTTATATTTACAGAAAAACATCTATCCAATCAAACAGGGCTCAAAATCATAACTCCGTATGACCACTATCTTATTTAATCAATAGCATTTTTTTAGTTTCAGTAAAGGATGGAGTTGTTAGCTTGTACATATATATTCCACTAGATAAACCAGAAGCATTAAAGGTAGCTGTATGATAACCGGCTGATTTTTGCTCATTCACCAGTACTGAAATATTTTGGCCAAGGTTATTAAAAATTTGAAGTGTAACCTGTGATCGCTCTGGAAGAGTGTACTGTATTTGAGTAGTAGGATTGAATGGGTTAGGATAATTTTGAAGTAAGATAAACTGATTTGGAATAAGTTCGTCTTCTATAAAGGTTGTAGAGCTCTCTGTTGTAAAAATCCAACTTGAGCTCCATTCACCATATAAATTCTGATCTTTAACTAGGCCTCTTATTCTCCAAGTATATGTTGTAGAATTAGTTAGTTGAATACCACTAGTATAAGATAAGTAAGCAACTAGTGTGTCAATCATTGAGGAGTCTGATAGATTAGTTAATTCAAGCTGATAGTGAGAAGCAAGAGAATCGCTAACCCAAACAAAAGTTGGGACCAACTCAACACCAGTGGCTGCTGAATCTGGACTTATAAGGGAAATCTTGTTGGGCTTAACTACTACTGAGGCAGAAGTACGTGTATAAGAGTATCCTGCTCCTTGATGTCTTGTTTGCCAATCATTGAAAGTTAATTCAAAGAAAATATCATCTTCAGGTAAGCTGACTATGTAACTCTTACCAGCAACATCCTTCATTCTTTGATTGGTGACTTCTCTTAAGCTTACATAACTTAAATTTGGCAGTTCATCCTCATTAAAATTTTCCAAAACCCCTTCATACCATAGCATTCCCTCTGGACTTTGTTGATTAGCAGCATCTTCAGCAGCTGAGTTGTACAAAAGTCCGTCGCTTCCTCTAGTAACTATCACCGATGATGTGAGAGTATCAAATACCTGGTCTGAATTATTGGCACGTGTTATTGTTATTTCATCACCTTTCCAGACATTAATAGAACTAATGGTATTACTATTGGCATCAGAAACTGAAATAGATTTATCAAATTCAGAATTGAAATCTATTGCTTGTGCATATAGATATGTTACGTTAAAAGTGAGTACCAAAGGGATTAAATATCTCATAATGCTGTTGTAATTTATTTAAATAAGTTTTAGGAAAAACATCAAAGTTGTGCTATATGATTCCATTTAGAGATATTTTTTTGTGAACTGCTAAGATAGCTGAGCTCGGTCATTGGTTAGTATATTTTCAATACCAATGGCTTATATTGGAGACCTCAAAAAATTTAGCTAATAAAAAACCCCACCAACTTTGATGTTAGTAGGGCTCAATATCATTTTTGCGAAGGTTGAATTTTTATTTGATGAGAAGCATCTTTTTAGTTTCGGTAAAGGATGGTGTTGTTAACTTGTATAGGTACACTCCACTAGACAAGCCTGCAGCATTAAAACTAGCAGTATGATAGCCAGCTGACTGCTGCCCATTCACTAATTCCATTACTTTTTGACCTACGCTGTTAAATACTTCAAGGGTGACTTGAGTTGCTTCTGGTAGAGCATATTGAATCTGGGTCGATGGATTAAACGGGTTTGGATAGTTTTGATTTAGCAGATATTTGTTAGGCAATAATTCTTCTTCGATAGATGTGCGTGTTCCTGTTGTGAACTTAGCAGCACTAGACCAGTTTGAAGAACTGAATAATCCTTGTATTGATTGAGCCTTGACTCTCCAATAATATGTAGTACTTGGATCTAGAGTCATCTCATTAGATTCATAAACATGATTGCCAAAGACATCATTTGGTGGGCGCGGTATAATTAGATTAACTTTGGGTTGTTGACCCACGGGATCATCATTGAACGTACTATCTTCAGATACTTGAATGTGATACTCTTGCGTAAAAGGATTCGCACTCCATGAGAATGCGCTTACCATTCCAACATTTTCTTCTTCATCTGATGGATACACTAATGTTGGAGTTGGGAATGGTTCTACATTTATACGAAATAGACTTTGTTCGCTCCATTCACCAGCTACATTTTGTATATTTATTCCTCTGACACGCCATATGTATGACTTGTTATATGTTAAGTCTGAAACCTCTGTAAATACTGTATCCTCAATAGCATTAAATATATCTAATGTATCGACGAACATTGAATCTGAGTCTCTTAATTTGAATTGATATATGGTTGACGATGAGTCTCTGAACCAACTAAATCTAAGATCATTAGGATAACAGCATCCACTAGGATTTAATGGTCTGATCTTTTTAGGAATAGTTGCAGCTTCAGTAATAAAATTCTCTGTCTGAGACCAATCAGCTGATTTATTTCCAATAATACCTCTTACTCTCCAATAATAAGTTGTTGTATAATCTAATTTTGGAGTAATAAGATTTGGGCTTGAAGAAGTCGAAGGAATAAATACTCCCACTGTATCAAAAATAACACTCTTAAAGTCATCGGTTGACAGTTGCACTTGATGTGAGTCAGATTTGGTGCCACCATTTTGAGTATTATTCCAGTATAGCTTTGCTACAATTGATTCTGTTTCCCCATTTATTGGATAGGTTAGTTCAACTCCCTCAATAAAAGTAGTTGTAAGATTCCACTCATCACTCCACTCACCAAAAGTATCAAATTCTTCATTCACCCCCCTGACACGCCAATTATAAGATTTATCATAATCTAGAGTTAGTAAATCAGTAGATATGGTATCATCAACCTGATTAAATGTATTAATCTGATTGACTATGATTGAATCCGATTCTTTAATTTGAAATTGATAATGTGTTGCTCTTGTTTCTTTAAGCCATGTAAATTTTTGGGATATCTCAGTATTAGACGTTGAATCTTCTGGGCTAATCAATCGAATTTTGTATGGTACACTCTCGCAAGTCCCCCAGACTGGTTTATATTCCTCCTGCATAATACCGCTCGTGTTAAAATTCGATGGTTCTGCTGTTATGTGTGATACACACCATAATGAGAGATCTTTATTAAAAGCCTTCGCAGCTTTAAGCATCTGCGCCATTCCATCTCTAGATACTGAGCTAACATTCCATCTACCTATATCACCATTGAAAGCATTAGTATAATTAAACATTGCCTTCATATTTTCAACGTTACTTACATCCCAATCATTTAAGGGTTGGTTAAAATTAGCTGTATTAGAGAACATAGTCTCCATATTCGTCACATTACTTACGTTCCAGGTGTCAATGGGTTGATTAAAATCAGTTGCATTAGCGAACATATTCACCATATTTGTTACATTATTTACGTTCCAATCACCAATTGGTTGATTAAATTTGCTAGCAATGTAGAACATACTCTCCATGTTAGTTACGTTGCCTACATCCCAGGCGCCAATTGGTTGATTAAACGATCGAGCATCATAGAACATACGAGCCATATTAGTTACGTTGCTCACATCCCAATTCTCTATGGATTGATTAAAACTTCGAGCATTATAGAACATGCCAAACATGTCAGTTACGTTACTTACGTCCCAATTTTCGATTACACCATTGAAAGTGCCGTTAGAAGAAAACATAGTAGCCATATTAGTGACGTTACTTACGTCCCAATCATTTAAAGATTGATTAAAACGTGATGCATTTTGGAACATGCCTGACATATCAGTTACGTTACTTACGTCCCAATCATTTATTGGTCGATTAAAATATCTTGCACTATGGAACATGCCTGACATATCAGTTACGTTGCTCACATCCCAATTATCCAAGTCTGCGGATTGGTAAAAACTTCCAGCATTTCTGAACATTTCTTTCATCAATGTAACATTACTGACGTCCCAATCATTTAATGTTCGATTAAATTTAGTTGCACTAGAGAACATGCCTGACATATCAGTTACATTAGATACATCCCAGTTAGCTAATGATTGATTAAACATATATGCTCTATTGAACATGTTCGACATATCTGTCACGTTACCTACATCCCAGGTGCCGATTGGTTGATTAAAATCTGATGCACTATGGAACATGCCTGACATATCAGTTACGTTACTAACGTCCCAATCATTTAAAGATTGATTAAATTCGGTTGCACTATAGAAGATGCTTGTCATATTATTTACATTGGATACATCCCAGCTATTGATTGGTTGATTAAAATCAGTCGCAATATTGAAAGTGCTATGCATACTAGTAACTTGTGAAACGTCCCAATAAGCTAATGGTTTATCAAAAGTGCGTGCAGAAAAGAAAAGAGAATCCATATTAGTGACATTTGATACATCCCAAGAGCTAATATCTTCATTGAATGAAGTCCGAGACATAAGCATTGCTGACATATCAGTGATTCCACTTGTGCAAGAGGTTGCAATTTCTGTATCGCTCCCGCTGTTTTGTATCTCCTCTTTGGTTCTTTTTGTATATGTGATTCCATTTAATTCACCAGTGTCACCAAATTCTGCATCAGGACACATTATTGTGATACCATTTTCATTCAAGTAAAAATCTGGATTTTCTTGGGCTTGAACTGAAAGTATTGGGAGTATTTTAATAATGATAAAAGGGATGAAAGGTAAATATTTCATTATGTTATGCATATGATTTTAAATATGACATATAATCATCAAAAATTTTATCAAGATAAAATATAAAAGCAAAATTAGAATAGTACACCTAAAGCACCAATTCGTATTGAGTGAAAACTAAAAATGACAAGTGCTATAAAAGTAAAAGTCATCTTTACAGCAGAAAGTGAACAGAAAAAAACTCAGGTTGTAAACGTTATCTCTGGCATGATTAGTAAGATCGTTTATGGTAATCAAATATATTTTAAAGTAAAGAAAGATTACCTTCAGGCCTACGCAAGTACAGCGTTACTTGCAGGATACATAATTAGCAAAGAAGGAGGGCTTAGTAGCGGCTATGAGAAAAGATATTTTTGTAATTTTATTATTTCAGGTTTATTGCATTGAGATTATTTTCTTTCGAAGATAAATCACGATTCTCAAAGTTAGATTTGGCAGTAGATTATATATAATTTGAATTATTTTCGCTGAAATTGAAGAGTACATTCTAAATTTCTTTTTCTGTAGTTGTTCAATAATTTTTCCTGCAGTCTGTTCTCGAGTTAATGCATTAATTCCTGGTCGTTTACTCAGACGTACTTCTACTCCCTCTGAATTAATAATCGTTTTATGCTCTTCGTTCTCTGTAAAACCTGGATAATTTATACCAACAAAAACCCCATAATCAATTAATTCACTTTTTAAGCTTTCAGCTAAACTTATTACCGCACGTTTAGTAGCAGAATATTGCGAATAGCTGGGTAATCCAATTATACCTGCTACAGATGATATGAATAATATAGAACCTCTATCTTTACAAATATCATTTAAACAAGCCATAGTTGGATATATACTACCAAGTAAATTGATATTAATTACTTTTTCCAACGCATCTGGTACTGATTCTTTTAATAAACCACTTGATGCAACACCGGCATTATTGATCAGTATATCAATTTGACCAAATTTTTTTATTGCAAATTCTCTTAAAGCTATACAAAATTCATAATTACTTACATCACCTGCTAGTCCAATTACATTGGGGCTAAATTTTTCAAAAGAATTGAGTGCATTTGTTACTTTTTCTGATGACCTTGAATTGATAACAACTCGAGCCCCTCTATTTAGTAGCATTTCAGCAGTTTTAAACCCTATGCCTTGTGTCGACCCTGTAATTACAATTACTTTATTTTTGAACATGGCTTTTTATTATCTAAATGTATCCATTTGCTTGAAACCACTCAAAGCATTCTTTTATAGCAATAGCTGGTTTAGTATGTGGTAGTTTGAGTTTTTCTTTTGCTTTTGCACCTGAATAACAATGATTATCACAAGAAATAACAGCTAGCTCTTTGGTCATAGCAGGTATCTTTCCACTCATTTTCCCAATTAATGAATTAACTGTTCCATATAGTTTAATTATGGATGAAGGTAAGGTATACCTTGGTGTATTTACCCCTATTGACTCCGCTACAATTTGAAAAAATTCTTTATAGGAAAGATTATCATTTGCGAGTATATAACACTCACCTGACTGACCCATTGATATGCTATTAACTATTGCAATTGAAGCATCTTTTACAGCAACGTAACTTCTTGAACCAGGCGGGTAAATGGGTAATTTATTATTAAATAATGCAATAATAAGTTGACCAGAACTTGGTTTTGAATCATAAGGACCTAGCATGAAAGTTGGATTAATAATATGAGCATCTAAGCCTTTACTTTTTACTGCATTTAGTACTAATTCTTGTGCTTCAAATTTAGAATCCATATAGGATAAACCATACTTGAAACCATTATATATACCAGTTTCATCACCAGGTTTTTTTTTATTACCTGGCGCGAATGAATTAGCTGTTCCAATATGAATTAATTTTTTTACGTTATGCTTTAAACAAGATTCAATCACATTACTTGTACCTGTAACGTTTACAGCTCGGACGTTTGAGTCATAAGCTGGATAGACTCTAGTGTCGGCTGCAGCATGAATAACAATATCATGATTAATTATTGCATTATCTAAAGCCTGTTTATCTAGAATGTTTCCATAATATCGATTTACTGGTAAACCAATAAGGCCTTTGGAAGCCAACGATTTGTTGAGAAGCATGACGCTAACATTATACTGTCTACTTAATAATTCACGAACTAAATTATTTCCTAAAATGCCATCTGCACCAGTAATTAACACATTCATTTCACAAATTTATTTTTAATATTTATATGATAAATGCTTTAATTAATTATTAAAAAAAGTTATTTATATATAAAAAAAAAAGGTTTTTTGATTAATACAATTTCTTTTTATATCTATTGTTTTCGGTTTATTCCATGTATTTAAATCTCTTTTTTAAACAGTTCCTGCATATTCATTACATAAATACTGATAAGAAGAATAATATGATGAGTAATCTTGAACATTTATGTGTAGAATGTCATTCAAATCAAAAAGAAAATGGTCACAGCTTGAATAAAACTAGCCTAGAATACAAAGAGTTTTTACGGGTAAAAGACAGATTTGTTTAAAAAATACTACACCATAGTGTGCCCCTTATTCGAATAAAAAAAGCTAAATAACTATAAATGTGTTACTTAGCTTAGATTAATTGTACGCCCATCAGGACTCGAACCTGAAACCTATTGCTTAGAAGGCAATTGCTCTATCCAGTTGAGCTATGGGCGCATATTCATAAATGAGAAGAGTAAAATCGAGGTGACAAAAATTGAATGCCCCCTTAATCCATTTCGAACTATGATTTTATCTAATTTCTCATCTGGAATTAGGTGATTTAGTAAATATACTTTTACCAATAAACTTTAAAGAGAAAAGGTAAATCCTAGACTACTAATTTTAGGTTGGTAAAGGTAATGAAAAAACAAATTATATAAAATGAACTTGTAAGTTAATCAAATAAAAGCCCCAAGTCGGTTATAATCACACTCTTTAGAAGAAATATTGTATGATATTCCAATTACTACACTACTTTATTTCTTAATTTTTATTTTGATGAACGGGTTCTATATTTTATGAAATTTTAATAATTCAGAGTTTTTGGACGAAGAAATACGACTAAATATTTAAGATTTTAATATTTACAATCATATCTGGTGGTTAGTTATATAGAAAAATATATTACAAAGAAGATGAGGAGTAAGGTTATGATAAAAGTTAATGGTAGATTAATATTAATAGAGACCTTATTTTGGTTGATCCTCTTTGGTATTATTTATTACATTTCAACATATGATGGGAGTACATTTAAGGAAGGAATTATAGAAATGACTACTAACCCCTCCTATATAATTATAGGAATAGTAGGGGTTGGCGTATATGTTCATTATTTGGTTAAGATGATGAAAAAAAACAAAGAAGGTGAGGAGTAAGATTTTAGTATCTATTCCAAATGGGGCAGTTCTGTGAGAGAGTTTTTTATTAGAACTCAAAAAATCAGATGGATAAGTTTTACAATTCTGATTTCTGTAGTTGTTATTATGAAACAACAAGATGTTGGATATATACTTTTTAGGGTATTTATTGTTTCAATTATAGGTTATTACTTTGAAAGTTTGATGACTTCTAAATATGATGATTTACTTTGAACCTTTACTGAAAACTAATGTCTAAATTAAAAACATTTTTCCCCGTGTTTTTTGGATTTTATGAGTGGTTGAAAAAAATCACTAATGGAAACCAATATTTAATCATTATTGGTGTTTCAGTATATATGTTTTTTGAAATCTTTGGTTATAGAATAAGAAAAGAATTATGGGATAGTGGAAATACACCTTTACTTATTCTCTACTACTCACCATTAGTTTTATTTTCATTGTACCTTTTCAATAATTATCAAAAGGGGTTAAATAAAAAGACTGAAGAACTAGAAATGAAAAAAGAAAAAAGAGAAATTGATGGTAATACGTAACAGAAAACTATTCTTTATCAGTTTAATCATATTACTCTTAACTATTTATTTTAGAAGTATATTACCTCATCAAGTATTCTTTTTTTTATTTCTTGGTATAGGATTTATAGTAATGAGTTTTAGTTATATGTCATTTTTTTCATCAAAAAAAGAGACGATAGTGGGGTAAGATTATGGGAAAATTGAAAAATATTTTCACCTACCGAAAAGAACTACCAAAATGGATTTTACCACTCGTTATCCTTGTTTGGTTATTTATGTTAATAACTGAATACGGACACCGACCATTTGTAGAAGGGTTTATGGAGGATTTTACAGACCCTGTTTTGTATTATATTTTCATTGGTGTGGGTATTGTCTCTTTTATTATACTTTATTTCGTAAAAAGAAATGAGAGAAAGAAAGTTGAGGATGGCGAGGTAGATAACTTAAGCCAAGAAGAAAACTCATCTAATGGTGGGATGACCATTGTAGTGATTGTATGGATATTTGTTATAATCTTGGGGTATTTCAGTAATAGACATAGAGAAGAAACCGAGAAGAGAGTTAAAGATTTTATTGAACAAAAGAAGATGGAACAGATAGACCCTCACTCACAATAGTAGTCCCTTTTACTAAACCTAAAACAATGATATGAAACATATACACTATGATGATTTAGGTTTTATCATATTCCTAATTAGTATATCACTTAACCTTTATTACCCTCTTCCAAGTTTATATATGAATGCGATGTATATCATATGTATTCCAATGATGGGATATGGTGTTGTTATGAGAATACTAAAATGGAAAAAAAGTAAAGAAATAGTTGATGAGTAGGGTTATGGAAAAGGGAGAATTACCCAATTGGTTCTATTATATCAATAATGTTCTATTCATAATATTATGTTTAAGTTATTTTATAGATAGACCAATCCTTGATGGGTTTGAGGATTTATTTACAAATAGTCCGTTGCGAGGGGTAATTACTTTGATTGTAGTTTATTTTACCTATCGTCAGGTAAATAAAATCATCTCAGTTAAACTACTTGACCAAAAAGAGGTTGAAAATAAGTCTAACTAAACCAAAATATAGGTTTAGGGGATTAATATGGAAGCTAAAAAATCAACAAAAATTTGAGTCTTTAGCCCACAATAAAATAGGATGATTAAAAGTCGGGGAGACAGGATTTGAACCTGCGACCCTTCGCTCCCAAAGCGAATGCGCTACCGGGCTGCGCCACTCCCCGATTAATTAGACGTAGAAGATACTGCAATATTTACTCTGATGACAAGCCAAATGTGAAATTTATTTATCGGGGATTTATGCGGGACTGTAAACCATCATCTAAGTAAAGAAAGTTCTTTAGATAAATCGTCAAGAACTATGGTATATTAATTATTCATTATTGCTTGAATGTAATTCTTCCAGCTCATTTTTTCTGCAGCCTTTCTCACATGTTTCCGTTCTATAGGTTGGTCAATCGATTTGAGCATTATTTGTGCCATTGAGTGAGTATTATCAGCTTTGGCTAAGTATCCGTTGTAACCATCTTTAACGGTCTCTGGAAAGTGCCCTACATGCGTAGCTAGAATAGGTAATTCAAAATTATAGGTGAGTGATTCAACACCGGAAGGGGTGGCTGTCTCGTAAAATAAGATACTTGAATCTGCTACTTGGAAATACTTGTGTACATCTTCGTTTGGAATGAAGGTATTTATTACAACGGTTCGATCTTCGATTCCTAAGGCTTTTATACTTTCAAGTGGCCTGTAATTACGTTCATCAGAATCTTTTGACAAAAGTATCTTCTTCAAACCACTAAAAAAAACATTTTTTATTTTAGTCGTCCATTTTTTAGGATCTAAGGTGGCCCAAAATTCTTCACCACAAATCAAGAAACTTACATCATCACGTGACTTCACGACCTCTGAGAATGCTTCAATAGCTAAGTGTAAACCTTTATATTTACGAATGAAGCCAAAGAATAAAAAAACATGTTTATTAAGCCCCATTTCAGTTTTAAATGCCTCAACATTAAATTCTGGATCTGGGGCATATAAGTTATATACTGGGTGATACAGTTTAATAATTGTTTTAGCATATTTAGCCTGATTTTCAGCTTGAGATCCATTTAGGTCATTGCCAACGCGTTTGCCTGATTCGTTTACATGAAAGTACTGATTAGGATAAAGAGTCTTAAGTTCATCAACAGTTTTATAAGCATGGGTGAGATAAGTGTGTGCAGGCTTAATTCCAAATTGAGTACATAGGTTATCTATTTTACTTCCCTCTTTTTGCACAACAAAGTGTAAATCGAATAAAATTTCTGTAGAACTAATTTTAGACAGTTTACGTGCAATGACTCCCATTGGAATTCCCTGAATAGCAATAGCCCATTGAAAAATTACCTTATCAGGATTTAATCCAGCAATAAATCGTGCAGTTTGTAACCAACTAAAGGGATTATTGTAATTGGTTAGGTAGTGAATTTGAATTTTACTACCCTCCATAAAATCTGTCTTGGAGCTAGTATCTTCGAACTTTCGTGGTATAATTGAGGGATACTGCTGGGTCCATGATACGATATGAATCTCATGGTCAGTACTTGAATCCAATGTTTTAGCTAAAGAAGTATTGTAGTTAGCTATTCCTCCCTTAAACCTCGGACCAGGACCAAAGCAAACAATTTTACCCATTATATTATATTCGGGTATATTTATATGTAGCTACATCGTAGACTCGCTTCATACCTTCTTTAAGTGAAAGTTTGGGCTTCCAGCCTAGAGTTTCATAAACATAATCCATGTTGGCATAACGTGAATGGACACCTACTGGTTTGTCTAACAATGGTTTGATATCTGGAGTGTATCCAGCGAATGAGGTAAATATCTCAATTAGATCTAAAAAAGAGGTAAGTTTACCTGAACCGATATTTATTGCTCGACCATCTTTAATGTGATCCATCGCAAGTAGTGTACAGTCTATCACATCTTCGATATGAACAAAATCACGCCCTTGTTTACCAGAACCCCATACTTCGAATGGATTTTCCAATAATGCGGCTCTTCTAGCTATAGCGGGAACAGGATAACTTAAGTCTTGATCTTCACCATATCCCGAAAAAGGTCGAATACAGGTAACAGAGACCCCATAATGAGAGGCTGCTATAGATGCTAAATATTCTCCAGTTAGTTTGGTCCAGCCATAGGTCATATCAGGTTGGCCCATCTTTTTAAAATTAATATCAGTTTCATTCAACGCAACAGCGTCAGATTCAGTTTGAAGGTCAACCGGGTAGGCCGCACTCGAACTTGGATATAAAACACGGCTAGGTTTATGAAGACAGGTCCATCTAAAAAATAACGCATCAATAGCCAAATCTAGCGCCACTTTCATAGGATCACCATCAATAGTAGTTCTACCACCAACAATGGCTGCAAAATGGAAAACATCGGTAAAATGGTCTATTTCTAGAGCAAAATGTTCATATAAATAATCTTCGCGTTCTATAAGGCCATTTAAAATTGAACGGATATCTTCATTTATAAAAATAATTCTTTTATCATCCCCAAAATATTCGACATTACCTTCTTTATGTTTGGCAAAACTTGGATCTAACCACTCTTTGGGATGAGCTCCTACAGATAAATCATCAATTACTAATAGAGTATCCTGTGTTGTAGAATAAAGTCTATTTACAAAATTACGCCCAACAAAACCGCATCCCCCTGTGATAAGATGGTACTTCATAATTCAAATATTTTCTTAAAAAATTCTTGATTAAACTATTTAAGGATGTCTAAAATAATAGCTGTATTTTGTTAATTAATTTAAGCTAATATGACCTAGGAAGCGAATGAAATTCTGTGCAAAAAAAACTAATCGATGTAATTCAAGAGACTTATTATTGCTCAAAATTACCATTATATGTATGTGTGTTGGATGGCAAGTTGGTATACAAGCCCAAGATTTACAAGTTAGCAAAACCGGAAACACAGAGCCAAGTATTCAAGTAGAAACTTTGGTTGCTGAAAACAAGATCATAATTTCAGATGCATCGGGAGTAATACTACAGCAGGTTGATTATACCTTTCCTTCTAATCAAGATCCATCATTCTTAGTTTATGGAAACCCATCTGAGAGTATAATTAGAGAAAATATCGCCAATTTTTTATGGATTAATCGACAAGGAAAAATTATACATAGCGAGTCAAATAGTTCCGGTTCTGAAGATGGTGAAGTTGTATCTGAACTTGCAACTGATCCACAGTTTCGAACTCAGGTTATATACAATCCAAAAATAGTTTTTGGTAACTCGGTGGGTTCTTCAGCACAACTCATAACATCTAAAAAAAAAACCATTTCTCTTCATTTTAGCACAACTAGACAATTGCGAGGAGTTCATGTTTCAAACAATGGTGCATTCGTTGCTTTAGTCACTGCCCAAAATGGACTAGATGATTTGGTGAAGATATTTGATCGTTATGGAAATTCGATTACTCAGTGGGAGTTTTCTCAACCGGTCGAAGGTGTTGAGTTTTCGCAAGACGGACGATACCATACCTTATTTTCAGGCGGTAGAGTAGGGGTGTATGATTCCTATACGTCACAAAGAGTAGGTAGCTCATCTGTTAGGGGGAATCCCATTTTAACTGCGGCATACTTACCTTCTAAAAGTACAATAGCGGTAATTACAGCAGATGTAGATGAATCCCTTATTCAGCAAACGGGGTTAAAACTTAGTGTTTACCCAACAGTTACGGATTTAGAACTACACCAAATCAATATTGTCGAACGACGAATTTCAAAACAGAAATTTAAGATATTGGATATAAAACAATATGCGCCAATAAACTTGAGCCAAAAGGGTGATTTTCTTTTATTGACTGGTCTGGCAAGTGAGTTTGTACTAAGATAGTTATAAGTTATACTTTTCTCGCCTGTTCTTGAGATGAATTAGATGTGTCTTTTTCTCCTGTAGCGATATCGTCTAGGCTACCATCTTGATTGGAGTTCTGTTTAGGGTTTTCAATCTGGGGACGGTTTTCATTTGACGTTTTAACTGATTTAGACTTTGCAATACTCCAACTAAAACTTAAGTCATTTCTAGATTTATTCAATTTTATTTTAATTGTAGATCCTTCTGGTTTTTTATTCTCTAGTAATGCTTCAGCAAGTGGATCTTCAATGTATCGTTGAATAGCTCTTTTAAGCGGACGAGCCCCATATTTTGGGTCAAATCCTTTATCAGTTATAAAGTCCTTAGCACCTTTGGTCAATTCGACATTATAACCCACCTCTTTAATTCGGTGAAATAATTCCTCGCTTAGCACATCGATTATATGATAAATATCTTCTTTTTCAAGAGGCTTAAAGGTGATCACATCGTCTATACGATTTAAAAATTCAGGATTAAAAACTTTTTTGAGTGCGTCCTGTATAGTACTCTTCATTTTTGCATAGTCAAAAGTATTTTCGCCTTGACCAGCAAATCCAATTCCCTTACCCATGTTTTTAATATCACGAGCACCAATATTAGATGTCATGATAATGATAGTATTCCTGAAATCTACACGACGCCCTAGGCTGTCAGTTAATATTCCATCATCTAAAACTTGCAGTAATATATTGAACACATCTGGATGTGCTTTTTCAATTTCATCCAATAAAATGACACTATATGGTTTGCGGCGTACTTTTTCGGTTAAAACGCCTCCTTCTTCATATCCCACATAGCCTGGAGGAGCTCCAATCAGTCTAGATACACTAAATTTTTCCATATATTCGCTCATATCTACTCGTATAAGAGCTTCATCTTTATCAAACAAATATTTAGCCAGAACTTTGGCGAGTTCGGTTTTACCCACACCTGTTGGTCCTAAAAATACAAAAGAACCTATTGGACGGGTAGGATCTTTCAGCCCTGCGCGGGTTCGTTGAATAGCTTTTGATAATTTGTCTATAGCTTCATCTTGACCAATTACTTTTCCACTAAGTCGAGCCTTCATGTTAAGGAGCTTTTGACCTTCATTTTGAGAGATTTTATTCACAGGAACACCACTCATCATGGCAATAACTGAAGCAACATCATCTTCCTGTACATCAAATACTATTTCTTCAGATTCTTTTTCCCAATCTCTTTTAGCTACTTCTAAGTCCTCAATAAGTCTTTTTTCTTTATCTCGAAGTCGTGCGGCTTCCTCGAAGCGTTGCTTTTTAACCATAGTGTTCTTTTCAGTACTAGTCTTTTCGATGGTTTCTTCTAGCTCCATTATATGCTTAGGGACATTAATATTTGCTATATGAACTCGAGCACCAGCTTCATCCATAGCATCAATTGCTTTATCTGGTAAAAAGTGATCAGGAACATAGCGGTCGGTAAGCTTTACACACGAAACAAGTGCATCGTCGGAGTAGCGTACTGAATGATGCTTTTCATACTTTGGTTTAATTTGATTTAATATTTCAAGGGTTTCTTCTGGAGTAGTTGGATCAACCATGATTTTTTGAAAGCGTCTTTCTAAAGCACCATCTTTTTCAATAAACTGACGGTATTCGTTTAAAGTGGTGGCACCAATAGCCTGTACATCTCCTCTAGCTAGAGCTGGCTTGAGCATGTTAGAGGCATCTAATGATCCACTTGCACCACCAGCTCCTACGATAGTATGGAGTTCATCAATGAAAAGTATGACGTTATCAGTTTTTTCTAATTCAGTCATGACTGCCTTCATACGTTCTTCGAATTGACCTCTATACTTAGTGCCTGCAACTAATGCTGCTATGTCTAGAGCAATGACTCTTTTGTCAAAAAGTATACGTGATACTTTACGGTCAACTATTCTTGAGGCTAAACCTTCTGCAATAGCTGTTTTACCAACACCTGGCTCACCGATTAATACAGGGTTATTTTTTTTGCGTCTACTCAGGACCTGAGCAACGCGTTCTATTTCTTTATCACGACCAATAATGGGATCTAATTTACCTTCCTCGGCTAGTTGGGTAAGATCTCTACCGAAATTATCTAGTACAGGTGTTTTTGATTTATCGTTCTTTTTCTCTTTTGCGCTTCCTGATTTTCCTGACCCACTGATATCTGCCTCACCTGAAGCTACTGCTGAAGGACTTTTGTAGTCATCTCTAGTTTTACCTGAAATAATGAGATCCAATTCCTCGCGAACTGAATCATAAGTTATATTAAGTTGCTGAAGGATTTGTGCAGCTATATTTTCATCGTCTCGAAGAAGTGATAGTAGTAGGTGCTCCGTTCCTATGGTATCACTTTTGTACAATTTAGCTTCCAAATAAGTTATTCTGAGAACTTTTTCTGCCTGCTTGGTAAGAGGTATATTCCCAATGGTGACGGATCCCCCAGTACCTCGTACGGTGTCCTCAATAGTCTTTTTTAATTTAAATAAATCACAGTCTAGGTTTTTGAGTATGCGTACCGCAACCCCATCGCCAAGTCGAACTATACCTAAAATTAAATGTTCGGTACCTATATAATCATGCCCTAGTCGAAGTGCTTCTTCGCGACTGAATTGGATTACGTCTCTAACCTTACTTGAGAAATTACCCTCCATATGATCGTCCTTTTTCTCTATGAATTGAAATTACTTTCATTTGATTAACTAATCGATCTTTCAAAAATATTTGAATTATGACCTGATCGAGTGATTTAAATTGTTGAATGTTTAAACTGATGACTAATTGTAATTTTAAACTATCAAACTTTTCAAATCGTTCTCAACGAATGTAGCAGGGCATCTATCTAAATGCAAACAAAATGACCCTATCTGTATCTTTTTTTTGAAATTATGTAACTCATGGTTCAGCTAAATTATTATAAATACCGATTTTTTTGGATACTTGAAGATAACACTATTACCTTTATTTAGCATAATGTGATCAAGTTCTGCTGATTTCTAAAGATTCAGTATAAAGCACTCCCTGTCATTTCACTTGGCTTAGCTAAGCCCATCATTTTGAGTAGTGTAGGTGCTATATCTGCGAGTTTACCTTCGTGAAGTAATTCATCACTAAGCCCTACTAATATGGCTGGTACAAAAGAGGTAGTATGGGCAGTATGTGGACTTCCATCCTCTTTTACCATTTGGTCTGCATTTCCATGATCGGCTGTTATAAGGGTTTTATAACCCATTTCAGTGGCGGCAGTTACTACTTTTTGAAGTTCTGTATCTACTGCTTCAACCGCTTTTATAGCTGCTTGCATGTTCCCAGTATGACCAACCATGTCTGGATTTGCAAAGTTTAAAACGACTAAGTCGTATTTATTTTCTTTCAGAGCCGATACTAATCTTTCTGCCACTTCAGCAATACTCATTTCGGGTTGCAAATCGTATGTTGCCACCTTGGGACTAGGTATGACTTTGCGAACTTCTCCTTCATTGGGCTCTTCAATGCCGCCGTTGAAAAAGTATGTCACATGAGGAAATTTCTCAGTTTCTGCAATTCTAAATTGCTTTTTTCCATTTTTGGATACCCATTCCCCAAGTGTATTTACTAGATCTTGAGGTGGATAAGCAACCGACACGTACTTAAAAGTTTGATCATAAGAGGTAAAACAGGTGTAATGAAGGTTTGTAATGTGTGTGTCAAACTCATCAAATTCTTTCTCAGTGAAGGCTTGTGTTATTTCACGGGCTCTATCGCCTCTAATATTGTAAAATATAACCGCATCATCTTGTTGTATTCTGCCATGATTACGTTTTCCTATGCAGATAGGTTCAATAAATTCATCGGTAACACCTGCAGAATAGGATGCTTGGATAGCTTCTTTTGCATCTTCAAACAAATTACCTTTACCAGCTGTTAATAAATCATATGCCTTTTTAACTCGATTCCAACGATTATCTCTATCCATAGCAAAATATCGTCCAACAATACTTACAATCTTTCCTATACCAATTTGTTTTGCTCTCAGTTGAAACTCCTTAAGATACGATAACCCAGAGTGAGGGGAGGTATCTCGTCCATCTGTAAATGCATGCACATATACTTCTTTGAGTCCTTCTTTTTTTGCTAAGGTCAGAATGGCATATAGGTGATTAATATGAGAATGGACGCCTCCGTCGGAAAATAAACCCATCACGTGAATGTATCCGCTTTTTTTTGCAGCTTGTATAGATTTTAAAAAAATAGGATTGGTGTAGAAGCCACCCTCGCGAATATCTTTATTTATTCTTGAAAGAGCTTGCCAAACGATGCGTCCAGCTCCGATATTCAAGTGGCCTACTTCTGAATTGCCGAATTGATTATCTGGTAAGCCTACATCCTCCCCACTTGCAGATAGTAGAGTGTTAGGCATAACACTAATGAGTGATTTATAGTAAGGCATATTAGCCTGATCTATTGCACTAACATTGGGATCTTTTGCTACACCAAAGCCATCCAGGATTACTAGCATAACTTTGGATTTGAGCGTAGACATAAGCCTAAAGAGCGTTTATGTGGCGAGTAAGTTGTGCTTTTTTTCTAGCAACATTATTGGTATGAATTACACCTTTTACACTCATTTTATCTAGATAAGATACAGCTTCCTTATATGATGCAAGTGCTTCATCTTTATTCGTTGATGTCATCACCTTTTTAATAAGTGTGCGCATTTTAGATCGTCTAGCACGATTTTGCGCGTTACGCTTTACATTTTGTCGGTCGCGTTTTATTGCTGATTTATTCTGGGCCATTCCTAATCCGGAGTTTAGACTTTTTTATAAATAGAATAGTGAAATTACGGCTTAGTTTTATTCTAATCAATAAAAGATTGAATAATTACTTATTTCGGCGTATTTTTACTTTTCTATAATGATAGTGGTAATAGATGGCCCCGCTGGATCGGGAAAAAGTTCTACTGCACGTGCAGTGGCTCATGAACTAAATATCCAATATTTAGATTCTGGAGCTCTCTATCGCGCAGTAACCTATCTTTTTTTAAAAAGTGAGCAATCATTACCTAAGTTCTTTGAATCACTTTATTCTGCTCAGCTTACTTTTAAATTCGACAATGAATTTCAAGTCACTCTAAATGGCGAAGTAATAACCGAAGCTATTAGAGACCCCATGGTTTCATTGCATGTTAGTGGCATTGCTGCTAAAGCAAAGGTCAGAGAATTTATTAATGCTATAATGAAGAAGGCAGTCCAACATGACCTATACATTGCTGATGGACGAGACTTAGGTACAGCGGTATTTCCAAACGCTAAATGCAAGTTTTTCATGATAGCTGATCTTGAAACCAGAGCTAAAAGAAGGTACAAGGAACTTAACTCAAAAGGTATTCAAATGAGTTACTCTGATGTAGTTGCTGAGATTAATCGGCGAGATCAAATCGACTCAACCCGAGAAGAAGACCCGTTGAAGCAAGCAGATGACGCGATTTTAGTGGATAGCTCAGCATTTAGTTTTGATAAGCAAGTCCAATACATCGTTAATAAGATAAAAGAATCTATCATAATAGAATAAATCATAACCTTATCCCAGAGTCGAAAGTCGACTTTGAGGTATTAATATTAACATATATTTCAATGTCAATAGACAACAAACCATTAGT
>CABZVB010000001.1 GCA_902529115.1 uncultured Balneola sp. | reverse complement strand
CAACAGTAATCCATATCCATATCCAATGCTGAGGTCCTTCTACTGTTCTTTTAAATAAAGCAGTTGCAAACATAGCTCCGTTAAGTACAATACTTAAGACTAAGTACACAGTTTGAATACGTTGAATCATATAACTAGTATCTTATTTAATTGCAGGCGAGCTCTTGCTTTAACCAAAAAACAAATGCTGCATAGATTGTTTGCCCCTTTCAATCACACTGTATAACACTGGTACCAGTATAAGAGTTAAGAAAGTAGAGAATAACAACCCTACTATTACTGCAATGGCCATAGGGCCCCACCAAGCCGCTTGCTCACCTCCCCAATAAATATACTCTCCTAAATGGGTAAAGAACTCTAATGGGTTATTAACCAATGTGATGAAATCAAAATTAAACCCTACAGCTAATGGTACTAAGCCCAAGGTAGTGGTAATTGCGGTAAGTATTACAGGGCGAAAACGCACCTTACCCGCCTGCACCAAGGCTGAGCGTAAATCAAATCCGTCTCGATCTCTCAAAATATCCACATAATCAATAAGAACAATAGCATTATTTACAACTACACCAGCTAGAGATATCAACCCCAAAAAGGCCATTAGCCCAAAGGCCATTTGAAAAGTTACCAATCCATAAAATACACCTGCCGTTGACATCACGACCGAGCTCAAAATTATAATTGGCTTTACAATAGAATTAAACTGAGAGACCAAAATAAAGGATATTAAGAATACCGCAATCAAAAAAGCCCTACCTAAAAAGGCGAAGGATTCGTCCTGTTCTTGTTGCTGACCAGTCCATTCATAATTATATCCTGGAGGTAAACCATTTAAATATGTGGATAACACCTGCTGAGCTTGTGCTAATACCGCGTTGGATTGATAACCAGAACGAACATCCGCACTTACCGTGATGACTCGCTCAGATTCTTTGTGTCGTATGCCACCAAATCCATCGCTAATTTCCCAAAAAGCCACTTCCGATAAGGGAATTTGTACCCCTTCATGAAATACTGTAAGGTCTGATAGCGTGCTTAAATCATCACGATATTCTTTTGCAAGACGAACAACTATTTCGTACTCCTCTTTTCCATCTCTAAACTTAGAGGCTTCGACTCCATTAATGGCTTGTCGAATGGTCATACCAATTATGTTAGTATTTAGCTCGTAGAGTCCTGCTTTTTCACGATCAACTTCCACCCTTATCTCCGGTCGAGAATCAGGTAAATCTGTTTCTAAACCATCTATCTTTGCAAAGATAGAGTCGGCCTCCAAAATACTAAGAACGTCATTCGATATTCTTGTCAGTTCTACCATCTCAGGACCAGAAATCTCCAAATTAATGGGGGGACCTGTTGGAGGTCCATCCTGTGGTTTTTCAATGGTAATATTAGCGCCTGCTATAACTCCGCTAAGATCATTTCGAATATATTCCATTGCCTCAAAAATATCACCTTCACGAAGTTCATAGTCTACAAAATTAATAGCTACTGTACCTTTGTGAGTTGAATTACCTCCTCCACCAGCCGGATCACTTGATATGGCAGCACCTGAAACTGCTAGTATAGTATTTATATCGCTTGCCTGTGGGATATTTTTTACTCTTTCTGCTACCTTATCAACCACAGAACGGGTAAACTTAACATCAGAACCAACTGGCGTTTCAATTTGAACATAAACATCTCGCGGTGGTATGTCCTCGGGGAAGAATTCAGTCCCAGGATTGAAGACTCCCAAGACAACAAAACTCATAAGAAGAACAAAAAAGGCAATACTTACTGTTTTAAAACGGTTATTTAATGCCCAAATCAATGAATTTTCATAGGTATTTATGAACACATTGAGTCCTTTAGCTTGCCACCATTTTCCAGTTGGAGCCAATATATAGTTGTTTAATAGCCATAAAAGAGCCCCCAATACAATAAGCATAGTCCATGTAACAAAACTGCTTATTACGAGTATAAATAAAACTAAAGCAAGTATACCATATAGTATCTTTTTACCTCGTTTGGTCAACTGCGCTTTATTTGTATCACCGTCGATAGTCATAAATAATGCACAAATCACTGGGTTAATTATTAGTCCAACAAATAGAGAGCTACTTAAAGTGATTATTAATGTTTTTGGTAAATACCCCATGAACTCACCAACTATACCAGGCCAAAAAATCATTGGGAAAAAAGCCGCCAAAGTAGTGCTGGTTCCCGCAATAATTGGCCCCGCAACCTCTCCTGTCCCTTTTTTTGCCGATTCAAAATTATTGTATCCCTCTTCGAGATATCTAAATATATTTTCCACCACTACGATAGCATTATCCACCAACATTCCTAGAGCTAATATTAATGAAAACAAAACGATCATGTTCATGGTAATGCCAAGTGCACTTAGAATGATGAACGACAAGAACATTGAAAGGGGAATGGATATACCCACAAAAGATGCATTTCGCACACCTAAAAAAAATAACAATACTCCTATAACCAAAATAAGTCCAGAGATAATATTATTCTCCAAACTACTTACCATATTCTTTACATCTTTACTTTGATCGTTGGTAATTTTATAGGTGGTTGTAGGAGGCAAAGTTGGTAATGCCTCTTCTAAAATAGCACTCACCATATCATAGGTCTCAAGTATGTTTTCACCTGTACGTTTTTTCACTCCTAGCGTAATCACAGGAGACTCATCTAAGGTTGAGTATGTTTCTCTCTCCTTAAAACCAAAGGTTACCTTAGCAATATCTCGGAGATAAATTGGTTTATTCCCGTTCACTTTCAACACTACGTCTTCTATCGGAGCAGTCTCTTGATATTGGCCTGGCACACGCAATAAAAAGCTCTTAGTTCCAACCGATATGTCTCCACCCGGAATCGTAACATTTTCAGCCCTAATTGCACCGATTATATCACCAAAGCTAAGGTTGTAATATTTTAATTTAGCCAAGTCTACATCAACCTGTACTTCCCGTTCTAAGCCTCCTGTAAGATCTACTCCCAGGACCGTAGGAATTGCTTCTATTTTATCCTGTAAATTCTCGGCTATATTCTTTAGAATTTCTAAGTCATAATCTCCTGATAAATTTATTTGCATGATGGGAAACTCACTCAAATTCACTTCCTGTACCAACGGTTCTTCGGCATCTTCTGGAAGCTCCACCTTTGCTAAATCTACTTTCTCACGAACTTTTTCAAGAGCTTCTTCGATATCAATGCCCGTATCGAACTCTAAAACAACACTAGAATAACCTTCGGTCGATGTGGAGGTCATTTTTTTGATTTCAGATATATTCCCAAGTTCGTCCTCTAATTTTCGGGTAACCAAACTTTCCATGTCCTCGGGTGAAACACCTGGATACAAAGTAACCACAAAAATATTAGGTACAGTAATATTTGGAAATGACTCTTTTGGAATAGTGAGATAGGATAATATTCCCATGATGGCGACTAATGCCACTAAAACCAAAACACTAATTCTGTTATTTATAGCAAAGGTAGAGAGCCAAAATTCTTTTCTATTTTTTGTATTTGTTGTAGACATAATCCTTACATGAATAATTTGTATTAGTCGAGTGCAAATACGGGACCTGTTGAATTAACCACATTAATTCGAACTCGATCATTCAAAAATGCCGAGCCTATGGTAATAATTTCATCTCCCGGCGCCAAACCTCGACTAATTACAACTTCGGTTTTAAAGGATGGTCCTAGTTCGACTTTTCGTTCAAGTGCAATGTCTTTACCTTCTGAGTTAGTCCCCTTGACATACATCACGTATCCTTCTCCCTTTGAGTAGACAAATTCTTCACTAACTACTACCGCCTGATTCAGGCTTAGTGTATTAAGTCGTAAATTGGCAATCATATCAACCTTATAGTAGGTTTTTCCACTAGGAAGTCGGATATCTATTTTAAAGGTTCGATTCGATGGATCGATACTATTTGCCACGTATACAATGGTTCCTGCTAAAGTATCTTGTACTTGTGTATCAAACCATACATCCACCCGATCGCCTAACTCAACTACATTGGCATACCGAGCTGGTACTCCCGCAGAAATCACAAATTGATTGGCACCAATTAATCTTATAGCAGGCATTCCTGGTGCAACCATTTCACCCTCTTCCACAAAAATTGTCTCTACGACTCCAGTAAAAGGTGCGATTATTTCCGTATTCTCTAGATCCACCAACAATGAGGAAAGAGCTGATTTATTTTGATCATATGCATATTTAGCGTTCAAATAATCAATTTCAGACCCTATATTTTCTTCTTCATACAGTGTTTGAACCCGCTTCCATGTTGTTTCATATTGTGCTACCACTGCCTCTAAACGGGCAACCTCTTGGCTTAATTTTGCGTCATCAATTCGTAATATAGTTTGACCTTTTTGCACTTTCTGTCCTTCACTCACTACATGCATAAATACTTTCCCACTTACTTCAGCAGATAGTTGCACATCGTCTGAGGTTTCAACCGTACCAACTAAACGCAAAAAGCTATTAAATGGCTCTGAACTAAGCACTTCGGTTTCAACATTCACCATTTTGATCAGCTCTTCTGGTTCGGAGCTTTCCATTTCTTCGGAGGAGCAATTATGGAGAGTTAGAGAGAATACTAATACTACAAATAGCATACTCCATCGAGTAGATGAGCTTGGACTTTGAAATACATTCTTAATTGGGTTTCTGAAAGATGAGTTCATGGGTTATTAAGCAGTGATGATGTTATTGGAATTTTTTAAGCACATTTTCAAAATATCTTGGAAATATATTTGGCTGGTATAAATATTATTGGATTCGAAGTATTTATTAAGAATTAATCAATGAGGGGTACTCTACCAATAGCTAGATCATAGCTAGCTTTTGCTGATAAATAATTAAACACGGTCTGAGCATAATTTAGTTCGGCTTCCCTTACTTGCAATAATGCTTCGGTCAATTCGAGCGTCGAGCCTAGACCATTGTCCAGTCGAATTTGAGCTCTATTGTAGCCCTCATTTGCTTGCTCAACAGCTTCTTTTCTAGCCTGGGCTATTTGAAGAGATTCGTAGATTTGTTCCATAGCAGACTGCACTTGATGCGAAGCATTTTCCTGAGCTTGTAGCTGCTGGAGAAGTAAATCCTTTTTCGAAATTTGTACCCGCTGTAGGTTGGATATTCGCTCCCAACCAGAAAATAATGGCATACTTACACGCAAACCAATGGTCTGAAAACGTGCACTATTCTCAAAAAAAGTAGGTGAATCTGGTTCCGCTGCAGCCCACTGCAAATTATAATTTGCGGTAATGACTGGAAGAAGACGAGCTTTCTCTGCTTTAATTTCTTTGTCTTTTAGGTTTAAAGAGGCTTGTAACAGCCGTAAATCACCTCTTTGTTGGCTAAGATCTAGGTCATCACCCATTAGTTGGCTTGGCAATTGGGTCATTTGATCAACTTGCTTAATCCCCGAATTCTCTGGACTAACTGCTTGCTCACTATAAATATTAAACTGGTTTAAGTCACCCTTTAACCCGTACTCTAATTGGAGAGGAATTCCTATAATCAATGCTAATTCACGCTTAGCCTCCGCTATATCATATTTTGCTTGAATAAGGGATGGTCTTAAAATACTTAATTGAACATCGAGCCGCATAACATCATAGTCATCCATAAAACCCAATTCGGCTCTTTTTTTATTTTGTGATAAATTTTCTTCTAAACGACCAATTTGAGCAGCTTGTAAACGTGCAATCTCTTGCCTAATGAGCACTTGGTAATAAGCTTGACGAGCTTGAGTAACTACATTTTGTGCTGTAGCTCTATAATTTTCTGTTTGAACTGTTCTAAAAATAGTCGCTGTACTTACCCCTACCAATGCTGGACCTTGAAATAAGTTTTGTTCTACGGTGAAGCCACCCTGCCAATTGTTATCTGTTCCAAATGCTATAGGTACTAATTTATTAGGGTCACCATTTGGATCAAATACCGATTCTGGGATAAAATTAACAGGTATCTCTATATTACGCGTATAATTCATGGACGTCGAAATATCAGGTAGCACATTAGAGTAGGCAATAAAAACCAACCGCTCTGCATCGTCGATGGATAAGAGTGCACGACGTAAGCCTGGATTATTAGCTAGAGCTATCGTCAATATATCCTCTAAATCCCACTGTGTATCGCTGAAATTTTTGTAAACGGATAGAGTGTCAGTCTGTGCATTAATCGTGCTGCTGAATATAGTCCCTAAGAGCATAAACAAACTTAGTAGAATGAAACTTGAGATTTTTGAGGTCACTGTTGACGTAAATATTCGTTTAATTGAATTCATGAAAAAAATCTATTGTCCTATTAATAAAGTTTGGCATGAGTATTTATTCTTTATGAATCAGCAGCTATCCCACATCCGAGTATGTGCATGTAAGCATTAAAAAGTTCATTCTCTTGCATCCCTATATGTTCTAATAGCTTAAAGTGTTCATAGTTTTGATGCATATAACTTATTGTCACCACACCATGTGAGGTTGACCAAAATAAAAGGGCAAGTTGTTCGGCAGGGAAATCATTCTTTATTGAACCGTCGTCAATCCCTCTTTGTATAGCCTCAACCACTAACCGGAAACCCTCTTGTCTATTTTTTGTACATAGTTCTAAATAATCACTTTCACCATCGACCTCAGAGGAACCAAGATTATCCAAAAATTTCATTGAACTGTAATACTGAGGATGATCTTTCACATAATTTAAGTATCGCTCTCCCAATTCTCGAACCAACATAAGGCCTTTTCTTTTTGATTCTAGTACTTCCTTGAATGATTCATTAAGCAGATGAGTTGCCCTGTAACAGATGCCTAATACCAAATCGTTCTTATTTTGAAAGTACTGATAAAGTGACCCCTTACTTACCTCCGCTTTCTCTGCAACATCTTCCATACTTAAATGATCTAAACCCTTCTCTAAAAGAACAAATTCAGCAGCATCTAGCATGTTACTACGCTTTTGCTCTTTCTCTCGTACTCTACGTTCTGTAACGCCCATAAGGAAAATGTTTAATAAAACAGGATTTTTAAATGTGTTGGTAAATCATCTTCTGGCTACACAAGATATAATAGGTAGGAACAACTAACTGAATTATAACCTTTATGCCTATTAATTTGTTATGATGTATAGATTTAAGGGATATACTCAACCAAAAAATGAACACGGGTCAATAAATGACCTAGATTCAAAAAATACGAACTTTCTGAAGTGGGTCAAATAATATTTTCAAGTTTTTTTTGAACTCAACAATTAATAGAAGAAATTTAGCGGTCTTTATTTCATTCGTTTATGACATGACTTTATTTCACCGTGCAACTAACCGTCAAGATGAACAAAAAGGCTAAAAGATCTACTCCAAATTAATTATTTGAATGGGCCAACTATGATTTTGAAAAAATATATCTCCGATGTCCTACTCATTTTAATCGCTATCATTTGGGCATTGAATTTTAGCGTAGTCAAGGTAAGTCTTCAAGAAATCGATGCATTAAGTTTTAACGCCTTGCGATATATCCTGGCTGCAGTATTACTTGCCTACACCGCAAAAGCTAGGGGGTATTCCTTAAAAGTTGACCGTGAGGATTTTTGGCCTCTAGTTGGCATCGCCTTAGTAGGCAATGTGTTGTATCAACTATTCTTTATAATTGGTGTCGATTACACCTATTCCGCTAATTCTGCAGTTATTCTAGGTACTATTCCAGTTTGGGTAGCTCTACTATCTCACTTATTCACTGATGAAAAATTAAATCGACATAAGGTTATTGGAATTGGGCTAGCTTTCACTGGCATTGTACTTATTGTAACAGGATCAAAAGTAGGTATTTCAATCGCTTCAAAAACTTTTTTAGGTGACTTGATTATCTTATGTGCGGCTGTTTCCTGGGGCGTTTACACTATTATGGCTAAGCGTTATCTCAAGAAATACCCCAGCACACAATTCACTGGGGTTATGTCTCTGATGGGGATGTTTTTTTTACTTATTATTGGACTACCTAGCCTGACACAGGTTAATTGGGCAGGCATTTCACTTAAAGGTTGGGGAGGACTCATTTATAGCGGATTACTCTCCATAGGTTTGTCTTACTTAATTTGGAATGATAGTGTATCTAAGATTGGGGCTGTACGTACAGCCGCTTACCAGAACTTAGTCCCTGTACTTGGTTTGATATTTGGGGTTGTATTATTACAAGAAGCCTTAACCCTACAACAATATTCTGGCTCCACATTGGTTATTATAGGTATTATTTTTTCGCGATTTTAATTGTACGTGCTTCTATCTAAGTTGTATATTAAAAATAAGCTCTACTGTTAAAAGATCTTTATGTATTTATTTTATAATCACGTTTCAAAGCTCTCATTTATTTTGCAATTATTTTTGGTTTATATCTTGGGTATTGTTTTTTTTTCCAATGTTGTACATGCTCAAAATAATAATGAACAAAATCGTATAAACTATGGAAGTGGGTATGCAAACAAATACTATGTAGATGAAGCTGGGCTTCAATTGGCGGTCAATGCTACTCCACTTGATAATTTTATTGACCCCAACACATATATATTAGGGCCATATGATGTTATTAGTTTGCAGGGTATTGGGCTAACTGAATTCAGCTATCGAGCAGTATTAGTCAATGCTTTAGGTGATATTGTAATTCCTATAGCTGGTAAAATTAACCTGAAGGGTCTTACATTTTCTGAGGCTGAAGCTAAGGTTAAAGAACATTTTTCTAATTATGTATTAGACACTGAAGTCTTTTTAACCCTCGATCGGCCAAGACCAGTAAATATTCACATAGGAGGGAATATACCCAATCCAGGTCGCTATGTAGTTCCTGCTGGCACACGATATGATGCCCTGATTTCCGGATTCGAAATGGGAGAAAATATTATTTCGCCCCTGGTCAATATGGAGAACAGTCAACAAATCATATCAACTCGACAAACCATTTCTGGTATTAATTTTGACCGGCTTTCGGCCACTCAAAGCGAGGAGGGTGAAATTTCAGACTCACGATTTAGGCAGTTGGCTCAAAAGTACGATATGCGATATATCAAAGTCAGCTCAAAAGATGGTTCTATTCACTACATCGATTTACATGCATATTTTAATTCTGGCCAACAGAGTTTTGCACCCTATATAACCGATGGCGATCAAGTCACTTTTATCGACTATTCCTTCGATCGCCCAACAATTAGTATTTCAGGGGCAGTGAATACCCCATTTTCTGGAAGTTATCGTAGCGATGATACCTTCGAAAAATTATTACTTATAGCGGGTGGATATCATCCTCAGGCAGATTCTTCTCAACTTATCCGAGTATATGAACAAAATGGCGAAAAAATCCGTGAAAGAATTACCTTAAACTCGACTAGTCTTACAGATAAGCTCATAAGTGGAGATCAATTAATCATACCTTACAAAAAAACAGAAAGAAATAAAGGGAATGTACGAATCGAGGGCATGGTTACTATTCCAGGGATTTACTCCATTGAAAATGGAAAAACAAATTTATCTGAACTACTTAGAACAGCTGGAGGTTTAGAGAATAATGCCCTTGCTTCAGCTGCTTATCTCATTCGAGAATCTGCCAATCAACGGGGAGTCTCTTCGGTAACGGATATTAACATGACACTGCTAAGTAAAAGCTATGATCAGTTTTTAGAGGGCTTTGACTATCTAGAATTAGAAGAGATTCTATCTGCCAATCGTATGGCAATTGATTTAACCAATGAGCAACTAATGATGGAGATTTCTCTTCAAGACGGAGACCGTATCTATGTTCCTAAAGATGATCAAAGTATTCGGATCATGGGTCAGGTAAATAATCCTGGTTTTTACACTTATAAAACAGATCAGAATGTAAATGAATATATTCAAAGGGCAAACGGTATGACCATTGCAGCCGATAAAGAGCGTATTTTCATTATAAAAGCTGGTAGTAGAAGTTGGTATTACCCTGACAAAACAATTCTTGAATCCGGTGATATTATTTTTGTTGACCGTATTCCTTTGCAGGATGCGCGTTCTGGATTACAGAATCAAATAAATATTGAAACACTAAAGAACCGAAGAGTCCAATTAATCATGAGTGGTGTAGGAGCACTTACTAGTATAATTACGGCTTATGTGGCGGTAAGACGACTAAACTAATCGTCTAAAATATAAGTATAAAAAACTGAAAAGATGCTAAAAATAGGGTTAATAACGCATCTATTTCCCTCAAAACATGACCCACATAGAGGGAAATTTATGTATGATCAATACAGAGCGATACGAGCTATTCCAGATATGAATCTGAGACTTATCGTACCTACTCCCCGTGCTGTTCCTGGGACTCAAAGGTGGAAAACGAATCGATCTCCCCTGCATCAAGTAGCGCCCACCGATGAGCGTATACTTTACACATCCCTTCCAAATCGTAGCAAGCCATTATTTATACAAAAAAATATATCTAATGCACTAATCAAGAAGTTAACACTGGAAAAACCTGATTTATTGCATATACACTGGCTCTATCCAAATGGTTTAGCCATACCTAAACTAAAAAAACTGGGTTACCCTATTGTACTAACAGTACATGGTAGCGACTGGTATAAAAGTTTAAGCTATCTAGATCTTAAACCTTTACTTTTCGACGCGCTTAAGCAGGTAGATTGCATTTTATGCTCTGGTCCTAAATTAAAGAATGATATTCTAGAAGAAATACCGGAGCTTGAAAGCAAGATTGAAGTGATATATAACTTCATTGATACTCAAATCTATACAGTTCCCTCTGCTTTTGAAAGTCTGCGTGCTATGGAACGACTAAAGTGGAAAGACCAACAAAATCACGCGTTGTGCGTGGCTAATGTTCGGCATGAAAAAGGTATTGATATACTAATTGATGCATTAAAACACCTCCAAAAAAATAATGAATTCAAGGAGTTAAATCAGGGTCAACCACTCTTGGTTCATGTTATAGGTATAAAAGAAGCTGGAAAATACCTAGATTCGATACAGAAAAAATTAGATGAAGACCCTTCTATACCCATCATCCTGTATGACCCCGTTTCACCGGATGATCTTAAAGGATACTACCAAGCAGCCGATTTTTTCATTCTTCCGAGTCGTAGTGAAGGCTTTAATGTTTCCCTTTTAGAAGCTAGCTCGTGTGGTCTTCCCATTGTTGCCACAAAAGTTGGGGGGAATGACCTTGTAGTACGAACACATCACACAGGGAAGCTAGTCAAACCAGGGGACTCTGAAGCATTAGCACAGGCAATCCTGCATGTATATAGCCACTTAGATACATACAAAAAAGAAACTATCAGAAAAAGAATAGTGAATTCGTATGATCTAAACGTACTGACGGAAAAATTACAATCACTATATTCGCGACTGGTCCGTGAATTTAGACAGGCTAAAAATTAACGCGACTAAAATCATAAAAAGGCTATTTAACATTAACCCACTTATAAATTGAGCAAATATCATATAAGACACAAAACTAGCCAAAAATCCTAGTCCTACCGCCTGAATCCAAGCATTTTCATGAATTCTTCTAAACCATTGCATACTCTCTAAGGCCTGTCTATATATTAAATACATTATTACAACGAACAATAAAAACCCTAGCAAGCCTAATTCAGCAAAGACCATGTAAAAGTCATTATGCGGCTCAAAAATCCATTGTGTTTCCTGAGGAGGATATAAATATTGAAAGTAAGTTGAAAAACCTTGGAACCCCACACCAAGCAGATAACTATCTGCTATCATGGTTAAGGCTCCCATCGCCAAGACTACTCTAAACTTAGTAGAATCATCCCCCCCACCCACAAACAACCCGACAATTCGATCCCATAGAGATAAAACCAAATTTTGAACCGTTGGGCTAATCAAAAAAACGACGAATAATGCAATTGCACCATAAAGTAGTATAGGATTCTTCCTCTGGAATAGCTGTATAGTTAATATACCAACAAACAGTGATACCCAAGCGGATCTTGAATAGCTAAGCAATACAGATGCCAACATTACTCCTGCGAATCCAAACAATACCAAACGAAACCACTTCTTTGTGGTAGTCCCTATCCAAGCCACGCAAATAAGAATAGGGGTAAAAAAATTACTTGCAAATACATTAGGATCATTTTCAGCCCCAGTTGAACGGATAATTCGCACCCCTTGCTTCAAGTAGTTAAAGGCTAAAATTTCAGGATTCGTATATATTTGGTACAAATTAATCAGAGCAACTATGACTCCACTACCAATAAAAGCATAGACCCCTATTTTAAGATGCTCGGTTTCTTGAATGATATTATAAATAAAATAAGTCATCCCCAGCAAAACCGAAAAACGGATCGCATAAAAAACCGCTTGCTGACGTTCAGGTGTATAAACACAAGATAAAAAAATAAGTCCCAAAAATAAGGCATACCACTTCTCCATCCCGTATAATTCAAAACTTGAATCAACACTCAAAAACTTAAGAAGTATAAAACCGCCGACTAAACCAACCAGTGCTAATTGAAATAAGGTAATTGGTATAATACTTTGTTCCGCTAAATAGAACAAACCTGAAGCGTAAGCCCCTGCAATTAATGGTGCTACAAATAAAAGACTATGTATACTTCGATAAATCAATACCTAACCCTTAACAAACGGAAGAGTAAGTAATTTTTCATATAAATCTGGCTGTTTCTGCCGAATATGAGCAATCCATTGCTCGTACCATAAACGAAATAATAATACAATAAAACCCAAAAGGAAAAAGGCGATTACTATAAATGCACGCTTTGGATAAAATTTATAAGTTGGAAGCGTTGGCTCGTCAATTAACGACAATCCTGAGTTTATTTCATTGAAATTAAGCTTTTGTTGCTCGTACTGAGGATATAATACCTTATAGATTTCCTGTTGTATTTCTACTTCCCGAAATAAGCGGTAATACTCGGCAAATAAAGGAGGCATTTCACTCACCGATTTAAAAATATCGCCTTGTGAGTCTAAACTGCTTTCCTTGTTTAGATAACCGGTATATAAACTTGTGAGCTCTTCATAGGCAACTTGCGCTGTTTTATACCGCGAACTTTCGACTCCTAAAGTCTGTCTGTAAAGAGCTCTTTCTATTTCTTTTTCAACCATAGCAGATTTTATCTCTGCAATATTTTCGACCATGGCTCGTGCCTGTTCGTCGACTTGCAATATTCCATTTGCTTCCTGAAATACAATCAGGGAATCTTCGGCTTGTTCCATTTCCAATATATTTTGGTTCAACCGGTTTTCTAGCATTAAATAGCTAGATTCAATATTCTTTTTATTAATGGACAGGGCCACTGAGTCTAATAAACTGTAGAGATATTTTGTCATTTCAAAAGAACGTTCAGGAGACTCATCTATTACAGAGAATGAAACGGCTATTATGGCATTAAAACCAATTCCACCTTCTCTCATTTCTTTAATCATGATATTGTTATCAAGTTTTTCTCGAACGTTCTCTAGAATATCAGAAGAGTATACCTCAAACAAATCAAACTCCTCAATCATTTTATCTTTGATCTGGTTACTGCGTAGCAAAACTAAAGTCTGATCGGAACTAACATTATCCCCACTCACAGATAAATTAGCGAGACCACTTAGCAAACCCCCGCTGGAAAAATTGATGGAATTCCCCGAATTAACAATATAAGTCAAATCGGTTTTATATTTCTTAGGCCATAAAAGAGCAACTGCTAAACCCAATAGGGTAAAAAGGCTCATAATAGCTATTACTTTCTTCCTGTTTTGAACAAGTACTAATACTATATCCAATAAATCTATTGTCTTATGTTCCGTCATAATGATCTTATAACTCGTTATAAAAAGTAATTAATTTTGATGCTTCGTGATCCCACAAAAATTGTTTAGAGTGATGCAGGGCATTCTTGGCATAGGTTTCCCAGAGAACTTTATCCCCTTTTAAACGATCCAATGCCGATACCAATTCCTTTGGATTGTCTGGATCTACTGCAATACCGACTTCAAGTGGATCCAACAAATTTTTCCACTCTGTAAAATCGGTGTAGATGACGGGAATACCAAATGCCATATACTCAAAAAACTTAGTAGGATGCTTATCTTTATAATGGTCACTGTAGGGAAAAACCACCAGTCCAGCTAACCAATTCCGTTCGGCATAACGCTCCAAGATCCTTGAATAAGGTACGTAACAAGCCACTCCCTCCCAGTGAATTCGATCTTCTAAACCTTTTTGTGCATCTAGGGTTTTATCAAAAGTTCGTTGGTAAGTGCGTCCAATTAGATGTAAATGCAGGTTAGATGTGCCCCGTATCCCCTCCATGTATGTTAAGACGCCTCTCTCTATCTCTATATTTCCAGTATAAATTACGTGTGATTCACCTTCTGCGTTGACAGGGCCGGGCTCCAAAGAAATTCCCTCCTTTTTCACAGTTATATTTTGGTAGTTAGTCACGATAATACCTTTCGGGAAGCGTCGCTGATAATATGCTTCGGCCAGAACTGTAGGCATAACCGAATGTGCTAGTCTTTCTATCCAACCAATTAGAAGTGACAATAACTCTTTAAACGGATCTGGAATATAATATCTGTGGCGTATAACCGTTTTATTATCTTCATGAATATCATAAACTGTTGTGTACCCCAACATCCTATGAATTAAGGCCCAAGGAATTAGTTCTGGGTCATGAAAATGTATCACATCCGGCTTTAAATTTCGTGCCATTTTAAACAACTTTGCTGGACGGAATAACTTACCCAAAATACTTTTTTTTTGCTTAGCAGGATCGTAATTCCATACCCGATGTAATTGCACTCCATTTCGCTTTTCATCTGAGGAATCGGGTGTTAATAAATGGACATCAAACCCTTTTTGGGCAAGGCTACAACATTGTTTAAAGAAAATCCTAGGATCTTTCCATGTGTGAACGGATGAAATATGTACGATGCGCATGGGCATGCACTATTCTTACCAAGAATTCTTGGTAGAAAAAAATCGTTTGACGACCTGAAAAATAAAACCTGTGGAATGTCCAAGTTGCATAATGATCAACGAGCAAGCCGTATGAAAAACTTTCGATATTGCATTCGGTTGCTTTTTATTCGATTTCCAAATGTTTTTACTAAAATCAGCTCTGTGTACCCAAGCTACGCGTGTAGACTCTAGTAGTACTAAGCCAAATAAAAATAAGCTTACTGGTACCGCATAGATAGATTGTACCGTCAATATATCAGCGATCACATATCCAATGTAACTAAGTATAAATATAGTGGGAAGAAAACTTCGTATAGGACTTGAAAATGGATGTAGTAATAAGGTGATCAAACGCCCTCGGCCATATCTAAAATATTGCGTCATCAACCCCTTAAAACTAGAACGAGGGTAATACCAACATTTAATGTCGGAGCTAACTCGAATACTTGGTCCATATTGTTCGAGTAATCGTAAATTCAATTCCGAGTCTTGATTGGTAATATTAATTTCACTAAAACCTCCTAGCTTCTTTAAATCTTGGGTCCAAAAACAGCCAAGGAATACTGTATCTGCAAATCCATTGTAGGTCTCTTTCATGTATTTCGCACCACCGTTACCCAAAACACTCTTAACCGCAAGAGAAATACCTGTTTGAACAGAATTCTGGGCCAAATAACGCTGAGCACCACCAACATTTCTAGATACGTCCATTTTTAAAGCCTTAATGCACTCCTCAACATAATCATTCGCATAAAGGCAATGCCCATCTGCACGTAAAAAAATATCTCCCTTAGCCTTTTTTATCATCTCATTTAAACCAAAAGACTGATACTTATTGGGGTTCTCAATTAATACTACTCGAGAGTCTTTTTCAGCCCATTTGCGGATGAGTTCGCGAGTTTTGTCTACACTGCCTCCATCGGCAATTAGAACCTCTACTATGTTGGGATAGGACGAATGAAGAAAAGTAGATAATACACGATCAACATGTTTTTCTTCATTATATAGAGGTATAGCAACAGTCACTGATGGCCAATATGTTTCCGCTGTATTGCTGTCGTATGCAACCTCTGGGTCTAATTTTTGCTCAACAAAAAGTTCCTGCATCTAATCGATTGTTTTACCACAAAGTGGTAGATGGTTGTCTTGTATTTTGTGTCGGTTGTAGCTTTGTTTCTATAAAAGACGGTTGTTGAGCTTTGAGTTAGACAAGAAACTACTTTATCGCATTGTAAAAGTCAACAAATGACTTCAAAATACGTCTTTGTAAGCTTAAATCCTTGTGCCCCCACTTAACAAGTATAGTATCGCCATTCGAACCGCAACACCATTGCTCACTTGATCAAGAATAATGGCTCGTTCATGGTCGGCTACCTCGCTTTCCATTTCAACACCACGATTAATTGGCCCTGGATGCATGATTTTAAAATTAGGAAAACGATCTAAGTGGGAAAGTTTTATACCAAAATTCTCATGATACTCTCTCATACTTGGGAAAAATTTTGTCTCCCTATCTTGGCGTTCAAGTTGAATTCGCAAAGCCATAGCTATATCACACCATTGGAGACATTCATCAAGATTATAAGAGACTTCTACCCCCATTTGATTAATAAATTTAGGTATCAAGGTTTTTGGACCACACAAAACCACCTCTGCCCCAAGTTTTTTTAATCCAATAATATTTGACCGCACAACTCTACTATGAGTAATATCACCCACAATCGCAATTTTAGCACTTTTGATGGAACCATGTACTTGTTGAATAGTAAACATATCTAGCAAGGCTTGAGTTGGATGTTCATGTGCTCCATCTCCAGCATTTAAAATAGCGGCATCTACACATTGGGTTAGGAAGTGAGCCACGCCAGGACTTTCATGCCGAACCACTACCATATCTATTTTCATAGAAGAAATATTACGGATTGTATCTTTTAAAGACTCTCCTTTTTTTGCACTAGAAGTACCTGATGTAAAATTGACCACATCTGCCCCCATTCTTCGCTGTGCAAGCTCAAAAGATAATCGCGTTCTAGTTGAATTTTCATAAAACAAATTCACGATTGTCTTATCTCGAAGGGTTGGTACTTTTGGTACTGGGCGATTCAAAATTTCACGAAAAGATACCGCCTGGTCCAATACATACTGAATGTCTTCTGCACTATAATTCGCTAAGCCTAGTAAATGCTTTTGGGTAAATTCATATCCACTAGGTATCTGGGTTGAATTTTTATTGTTACTATGCTCACTCATAGACTGAATTTTACTCCTTTGGAGCGAGATTATCGCTCAATGCATCATTTCCATCTACTAGATATACAGCATCTTCGCCATCTAATTCTTTTACTCGAACCCGTACTTCTTCCGTAGCATAGGTAGAAATTTGAACACCCACAAAATCTGGCGCTATCGGTAATTCACGATGACCTCGATCGACCATACAACAAAACTGAATTTTCCGCGGCCGGCCATATGCCATAAGTGCATCTAGAGCAGATCGAACTGTTCTACCTGTGAAGAGTACATCATCTATTAAAATTATATCCCGTTCATATAAATCAAAGGGGATCTCTGTGACCTTAACATTAGGCATCTTAAGCTTAGACCGAAAATCGTCCCGATAGAAAGTAACATCTAAGACCCCAAAATCAATATCAAAGTCCAACTCTTTCTTCATTATTGATCTAATTCGATGCCCCATATAAACCCCTCGAGTTTGCATTCCCACTATGGCCAGCTTTTTAGGATTATCGTATGATTCTAAGAATTGATGAGCAAATCGCAAGTAAGTGCGATTCAGGTCCTCAGCATCCATAATTTTAGATGTACTCACTTCGTAAAAGCAATTGTAGAGTTAAGCGGCAATACCCATATAATTGTTTCTAATATACTAAGCTTTTTGGAGAATATGATACATCATTCTACAGACGCCAAAAAATCCACTATTCTTTTCGCTGCCATCCCATCTCCATAAGGATTTGGCTTTTGGGTCATCTCCATATAAGCATCTTCGTCTTCTATCAACTCTTGTACCCCATGCACGATTGCTTCTTTGAGAGTACCAATTAGTTTCACCGTTCCCGCCTCAATTGCCTCTTCTCGTTCGGTTTGCTCACGAAGTACCAATACCGGTTTATTTAATGATGGCGCCTCCTCCTGTACACCACCACTATCGCTAATAATTAAAAATGACTTCGACATTAACCAAACAAAGGCTTCATATCCTAAAGCTTCGATCAAAAAAATCCCATCTGTTTTCCCCAAAGCTTGAATCATGGGTTCCCGAACAGCTGGATTCAAATGGAGAGGATAAATAATTTGTAGAGACGGGTTAGAGGCTAGTTCACGCAAAGCATCTATTAATTCCAAAAAGCCGGCTCCTATATTCTCTCTACGATGCCCAGTCACTAATAGCAGTTTCTTTTTGGGTTCATAAATACCCTGCAGCTTTAGAATCTCGGGGTTGGATTCAGGAGTCATTTTTTTTTGGCACATCATCAATGCATCGATAACCGTATTACCCGTTACCACTATGTTATTATCAGAAATGCCCTCTCTTAATAAAGCCCGCTTATTTTTTTCTGTGGGGGCAAAATGGACATGGGCAATTCGACTAACAAGCTGCCTGTTCAGCTCCTCAGGAAAAGGAGCTGATTTGTCATTGGTTCTAAGTCCAGCCTCAACATGATAGACAGGAATTTTACGTTGAAATGATGCTAATGCCCCTGCTAAACAACTGCTAGTATCTCCCTGAACTACCACACAGTCGGGCTTGGCATCGCTCAGTACTATATCCAGTTGACTTAATAGTTTAGATAGAAGTTCATTGAGTCCCTGCCCAGCTTGCATTACATCTAATTCGATATCAGGTATTAAACTCCACTGCTCAAATGCGCTATCTAACAATTCTTTATGTTGCCCTGTAGAACACACTAAAACCTGAATACCTTTCTTTTTTTGGCACTCCAAAATAACTGGTGCCAATTTAATGGCTTCAGGGCGGGTTCCTATTACAAATAACACCTTCATCCTATCGACAATTTGAGTAATCTTTCTTTTATTTACTCTATAAACTAGTTATTTTTGCACTCTTAAAGAATGCTCTAAAAAACTATCTTCCAAGATTGTTTCAAATAAGGCTTATTTCAATCTTACTAATCGACTACCAAGTACTGCTTCTATGAAAATTCACGAATATCAAGCCAAAGAAATTTTAGCCTCTTACGGAGTTCCTGTCCCTAAAGGTATCTCCACAACTACTGTTGAAGGTGCCGTAAAGGCAGCTGAAGAACTTAAAACAGATGGTACTTCTTTATTTGTGGTTAAAGCACAAATACACGCAGGCGGTAGAGGAAAGGGTCGAACAAAAAAGAACAACGCCAAAGGGGTAATTCTTTGTAAAAGTGTCGAAGAAGTACGGGAAGCTGCAGAATCACTACTGAATGATGTATTAGTTACCATTCAAACAGGCCCATCTGGACAGTTGGTCCAACGATTGTATATTACAGATGGAGTTGATATTGAACAAGAGTTTTACTTAGGCATTCTATTAGATCGAGCTGTATCCAAAAATGTAATTATGGTGTCAACCGAAGGCGGGGTTGAAATTGAGAAAGTAGCTGAAGAAACACCTAAAAAAATTATAAAAGCATGGGTAGAACCTGGCATGCCTCTACAAGTAAATCAAGCTAGAATGCTTGCATTCAGCCTAGGTTTAAAGGACGCCGCTCTTAAAAAAGGCATCAAATTTATTATAGGAATCTATAATGCCTTTCTGAAAACAGATGCTGACATGATAGAAATTAACCCATTGATCTTAACGCCTTATCAAGAAATTATTGCACTCGATGCTAAAGTTAGCTTTGATAGTAATGCATTGTTTCGCCATTCTGATATATCCGAACTACGAGACGAATCTGAAGAAGATCCATTCGAATTAGAAGCTCAGAAATATGACCTAAACTACATTAAACTGGATGGAAACGTAGGATGTATGGTAAATGGGGCAGGCTTAGCAATGGCAACAATGGATATTATTAAATTATCTGGTGGTGAGCCTGCAAACTTCCTTGATGTGGGTGGTGGAGCCAATGTGGAAACGGTTAAAAATGGTTTCCGAATTATCTTGGATGACCCGAATGTCAAAGCGATTTTAATAAATATCTTTGGTGGAATTGTACGTTGCGATCGAGTTGCAAACGGTGTTATTGGGGCTGTTAAGGATCCAGAGATTGCAAAAAAAGTTAATAATGTCCCAATCATAGTGCGTCTACAAGGCACTAATGCAGCAAAAGCAAAAGAAATCATTGATAATTCCGACCTAAACGTAATTTCTGCTGTATTGCTAAAAGAGGCCGCAGACGAAGTATCAAAAGTACTAGCCTAAAAATAATATCAAAAATCTCTTATAAGACTAGAGTTAGTAGATAGAGTTTAACTAGATTTATTCGAACTTGATCGAATCTGCTCATAGAAACCTTCGTACTGAAGTACTACATGGTTTTCGTTAAATTGTTCAGCGCGTTTCCTTGCATTTTTTGCTAAAATAGAATGTAAATTTGGGGTACTCAAAATTTGAACAGCATAATCTGCCATACAATTTACATCATCTAAAGCGCAAAAATATCCAGTTTCTCCATGAATATTAACTTCCGGTAGACCACCAATATCTGAGCTAATTACTGGGACCGAACAGCTCATCGCCTCTAAAGCTGCCAATCCAAAAGTTTCGGAACCTGATGGAATAAGAAATAAATCAGCAATTGAGAGAATATCTTCTACTCGTTCCCATTTCCCCATAAAGTGGACATGTTCGCAAATTCCAAGGCTTCGACATTGCTTTTCTGCTACTTGCCGATCAGGTCCATCACCAACCAAAACCAATTTCGCGGAGATTTTTTTTTCCAAGGTTTTAGCAAAAATTTGTATTACAACTGGCACTCTTTTAACTTTTCTAAAGTTAGAAACATGCACAATTATTTTTTCACCCTTTGGTGCTAATTCCTTTTTCAGTTCTGTTTGATTAGTTGCTTTGAATCGTTCCAAATCGATAAAATTTGGAATAACCTTAATCTCTTGTTTAATGTCGAAATTCTCATAAGTTTCTCGCTTTAAATACTCCGAAACAGCTGTCACACCATCACTTTTATCGATGGAAAATTCAACCACGTGCTTATAGCTTGGATCTTTTCCAACCAATGTGATATCTGTTCCATGTAATGTAGTTACTATAGGCACATGAAGCCCACGCTCTGTCATAATCTGCCGGGCTAAATAAGCACTTGTGGCATGAGGCAAGGCATAATGCACATGTAACAAATCTAAACGCTCAAATTCAATCAAATTCACCATTTGTGAAGCCAATGCTAAAGCATAGGGTGGATATTCAAAAAGCGGATATGAATTTATTGACACCTCATGGTAAAATATATTGGTGTTATGTTCTTCTAGGCGGGTTGGACGAGCGTAACTCAAAATATGAAGGGTGTGTCCTTGCTGGGCTAATATTTTAGCCAATTCAGTGGCTACTACTCCACTTCCCCCAAAGGTAGGATAACAAACTATTCCAATATTCATAAAACCTTACTACTAGGTGAATAGCAACTATTTAGCAATTTTGTAAGAAAGTGTAATGATTACAAAAATACACAAAATAGCGTTCCAAAATATTATTTCTTCCAACGAATTTTATATCCTGCATGGATACTAGTGATTGTTTCTGCTTCGAATTCAATTGCTTGCTTGAATGTTTTATAGCGAAGTTCAAATTGCTATATTCAGAATCAAACAAATTTTACGTATGGCAGGACATTCTAAATGGGCGAATATTCGCCACAAAAAAGCTAAAGAAGATGCAAAACGCTCTAAAGTCTTTACTAAGATCATAAAAGAGCTTACTGTTGCAGCTAAAGAAGGGGGAGGTGATCTAGCTGGAAATCCAAGACTTGCTTTAGCTGTTGAAAATGCCAAAAGTTGTAACCTCCCCAAAGATAACATGGAGCGCGCCATTAAGCGTGGCACTGGTGAGTTAGATGACGGTTCTAGCTTTGAAGAAGTTAGTTTTGAAGGATACGGTCCTGGGGGTATAGCCTATTACATTGAGGCAACCACCGATAACAATAATAGGACAGTGAGTGAGGTTCGGCATATTTTTACCAAATATGGTGGTAACATGGGTATCAATGGTTCTGTTTCATTTTTATTTGAGCAAAAAGGAATGATTAGTCTGCCAGCTGAAGGACTAGATGAAGAAAATTTTCTCTTAGCGGCAATTGAAGCAGGTGCTGAAGATGTTATAATAGAAAAAGGTGCCACACTTTTTATGGTTATGACGGAACGGACAGAACTCTTTAGTGTGCGAAATAACTTAATAACTGCCGGATATACTATTGAACAAGCAGAACTCGTTAGAGAAGCCACTACGGAAACAAAAGTAGACGCTGAAATGGCACGCGCTAACTTTAGTATGATTGAAAAATTTGAAGAAAACGATGATGTGACTAATGTGTTTACGAATCTACTAATGGATGAGGAAACCATGAATACACTTGATTAATCGAATATTTTCAACAAAAATGCATAAACTGACTGAGAAAAATGGCGACATTTACTTTGGCTATACTACTTTTTTTAGGATCAAATGTTATTAATCCAGATGCTCGTAAGGCAAATAAATCTTATGAAAATGGAGACTATGAGAGTGCAAAAACTTGGTTTTATTCTGCCTTAGATCAAGACCCCAATAATGCTGAAATTTTATTCAACTTAGGTAATACTTTAACTAAGTTGGGTGAAATTGAGGAAGCCATAAAGGTATTCATGCAGGCAAAAAGTTACACGGATGACGAGCTCCTAAAAGCTTTGGCAGACTACAATATCGGAACTGTTTTGGCTGAAAATGAGCAATGGAAGCCGGCAATGAAACACTTACGAGCTTCTTTACAAAAACTTCCGTTAGATAGCGAAGGCCAGTTCAATTATGAATATGCTTTGATGAAAGCTTCTGAAGAAGAAGACAATAATGAGAAGAATCAAGATCAAAATCAAAACCAGGAACCTCCACCTAAACCAAGTGTCTATGCTAAAGCGATAAAAGAACAAGCCGATACCCTCGTCAATAAATCACTATATACTTCCGCTTTAAATCTAATGCAAGAGGCTTTAGAAGTAGATGAAACGGTTAGATATTATGATTCGTTTATTAGTCGTATCGGTCTAGTTAACCAGATAGAACAAGCTGAAAACTAAGCTAGTTTGTTATTTTCCGACCACGCACATTTACATCCATGATTTCTATGCTCAATCTCTCTTTTTTGCTCACATTCAATTTCAATAACACAGGAAGAAGGTTCATCTATGCTGTTTACTCCTTCGTGCTAGTTTTAACAGTTTGCTCCATGCCTCAATCTCTTTTTGGACAAACTCATGCTAACATCCCTCCTGCAGAAAGTTACTTTCATCAAGGTGCGCAACAATTCATCTACAATAACTTAGAGGCGGCTATTAGTGCTGTAGAAAGTGGATTAGTACGTTATCCGGATGACCTGAAACTCCAAAATCTATATGAGCAGTTGAAAGAACAGCAGCAGCAACAGCAGAATCAGGATAGCCAGAATGAACAAGATAACGGGGATCAAAATGAAGAAAATTCTGAGCAGAATTCAGAACAACAAGAAAACGAAGAAAACTCAGAGCAAAACGAGCAAAACTCAGAAAGTGAAGAACAAGAGTCGGAAAATGACGATCAGAGTCAAAGCCAAGATGAACAGGCTCTAGACGATTCCGATCCAAGTGAGCGTGCTCAAACAGAAGAACTAAAAGATTTAAGCAAAGAAGAGGCCCAAAAAATCCTGCAGGCATTAGCTCAAAAAGAAAAAGAATTGTTAAAAGAATTCAAAAAAGCTAAAACCAAAGGCGGAAAGACACATGAAAAAGATTGGTAAATCTCTACCGTATTTACTTCTCTTTATTCTCGCGAGTATTCCCAGCTTTACTTGGGCACAAAACTCCCCTATTCAGGTACAGGCCAAACTGTCTGAAACCAATATATTCAATGGTGAATCGGTACTCCTAGAGTTCATTATCTCCGGTAGAAGTTTAAACAGCATTGATCGCCCAACTGTACTTGATGTACCTGGCCTCCGGTGGATAAGCGGTTCAAATAGACAAGGGCAGAGTATTCAGTATGTAAATGGTCGCCCTAGTGTTACCTACACCTATGGGTATCAATTTGTTGCAACTCAGGTTGGCAACTATACCCTTCCTTCCTTTAATATTACCGTTAACGGTGAAATTTACCGTACGGAACCTATTTCCTTTCGGGTATTAGATCCAGCGAATTCACAACAAAATAATGGGGCTAATCCAGATATATTTGTCAGGTTAGAGCCCAACAAAACCACTGCCTTCTTGGGTGAGCAAATTGTTGTAGATGTCGTATTGTATTTCAAAAATACCATTGAAGTTCGGTCATACCAAGCAAGTCCAGGCTGGAAAGCAGAAGGCTTTTGGAAAGAAGAACTTGAAAATACCCAGCAGACTCGTGCTACATCTACATTAATTGAGGGAGAGCGATATCAACGAGCTAGACTTTTGCAGTACGCCCTTTTTCCAAGTAAACGAGGTAAACTGGTTCTAAGCCCATTTGAGATTACTGTCTTAATTCAACAGCTCAACAGACGTCAAGATATCTTTAGCTTCGGTTTGGGTCAGGAGCGCAAAAATATTCAAACACCCCCAACCGAAATAACCATTAAACCACTCCCCAGCTATCAGAGTACAGAAAACAACCTCTTACTTTCAGCCGTTGGAACATTCCAAATAGAACGCAGTATCAAACCGGCTGAAGCCCTAGTTGGAGAAAGTATTGAAATTACCACTCTCATATCGGGAACTGGGAATCTCCCTCTAATTCAATCTCCTGACTATGTCTACCCAGCTGAATTTGAACAGTACAATCCACAAGAAAGTAGTTCAATCCAACGAGCCGGTTCAACCATTTCCGGAACAAAAACCTTTACTGATATAGTAATTGCGCGTGATGAAGGAAGCTACACAATTCCGCCTACTCAGCTTATATACTTTGACCCAATCGCCGAAGAATATAAAGCAATTGGTCTTCCAGCTCAGAGCCTTAATGTTATTCGAGACGCTAACGCTATACGTGCAACCACTGAAATGCTACGATTCGAGGTTAAACCTATAGCTGGATTAGTGGCCTGGAAGCATCACTCAAGGAATGGAATATCTGAACAGCCTCTATTACTACTTTTTTTACTTCTTCCTTTGGCTGGCCTAGTCATAGGATTCTTTGTTAAAAAACACCATGATCGTCTACAAAATGATCATAATTTTGCACGAAAACGGGGTGCACTAAAGACAGCAAAAAGTACTTTGGATGATCTTTACACAAAGGCTGAGCGACAAAACAGAAACGATAAGAATACTGTAAAAGAATGCTATCATGAGCTCTATCACATCCTTGGCGCCTACATAACCAGTCGTTGTGGAATGCAAGCTGCTGGCTGGTCAACCCAGGAATTGCTAGAAGGACTAGAAAAACAGTTTAACGCTATGTCACCTGCAGCACTAGAGCGTTGCAAGAATATCCTAACAAAATGTGATACAATATCCTACGCACCCATCAGTTCTACCTCGGATGTGCTTACGGATATTCATCTTGCTGAAGAAATTATTCTAGAACTTGAATGGGCGCTGAAATAATGCTAAATAACAAATCAATGCTGAAAATCGAAGCAACACTTACTTTTCTCAAGGGTATCTTGGAGCCTAATAAATCTTGGTATCTGGCAGTACTACTGATTTTCTATGTGTTTTCTTCAACATCAGAGGCAAAGACGACGTCACGAGCAACATCAACGTCGCTCGGGACAACCATAACATTACAGAAAACATCATCACCATTTGAAAAAACGGCCACTCAAGAATTAACACAAAATCTAAAAGGCTCCATACTCTCAGCATTCCAGGCGCAATCTAGCTTTGAAGAGGCCACCTTTGATTTAGAACAGGCTAAATACAAAATCGCTCTTCAGAAATTTAAGCTTATAGAACAAAGCGGATTTTATTCAGGAGAATTATTTTTAAATATGGCTATTACTGCGGTTGAATTAGATTCCTTAGGCCTGGCAAAATTTTACTTCCAAAAAGCTGTAGAGGAACCCACCACAGAGACCGCAGCCGTTGAAGCATTGGTGTATCTAGAAAGTCAATTCAGCCGTCAAGCTGCTACTTTACCGCCACTACCATGGGATATAGCTTTAGATTATATCGAACATAATTGGGGAAGTCTATGGTTATTCTGGGTGGCCTTTTTTTTCTTAAGCCTGTCGGTAATTTTACAGTTGTTCAACTGGTTTGGAAGCGCATCTAAACGAAGCAAGATTTCATCTGCGAAGCGGCGTACACCTACGATTATAAAAGGCTCTTGGTTTTCCTTATTCTTTTTTATTATCAGTTTAAGTTTGGCCATTGGTATAGATTACCGCACTGAAAAGTATAGCCAAGCCGTTATTATTGCACAGGAAGTGGAGGTGAGGAATTCCCCTTCAACATCAGGTGAATTGCTGGTCATTGGTTATGAAGGATATGATTGCCGGGTAGACTTTTCCGTTGACTCTATTAAAGGTTGGCGCTTTATTCGACTCAGTAACGGCCAAACGGGATGGGTACTAGACCAAACTCTACGAATTCATTAGCTTTAAAGACTTTAATTAGAGAATAATGTCACATTAAACTACCTTTACATAGTGGCAATGTAAGGTATGTTGGGTAAAACGTAGACCATCCATAACCCCTATTAATTCAACAAAAAATGACGACTAACGAATTTATTGAGCAACATAAAGAGCACTTCTTAGACGAACTATTCACCTTTCTAAGGATACCGAGTGTAAGTACCGATTCGTCCCAAAAAATGGCGATAGAACAGGCAGCAGATTTTTTGCTAAACCAGCTTAATTCGTTAAAACTTTCACGAGTAGAAAGCTATGAAACCCAGGGGCACCCCATCGTATATGGGGAACATTGTCCTTTTGATGACCGGCCCACAGTTTTAATCTATGGCCACTATGACGTTCAGCCTTCCGATCCAGAATACTTATGGGATACTCCACCCTTTGAACCCACCATTAAAGAAGGTAAGATTTATGCCAGAGGCGCTAGTGATGACAAAGGACAATCTTTTACTCATGTAAAAGCCCTTCAATCTTTAATCGAAGCAGATGGTGGTATTCCGGTGAATATCAAGATTCTGTTAGAAGGAGAAGAGGAAATTGGATCACCCAATTTAGTCCCCTTTATTGAATCATATAAGGACATGCTACAGTGTGATATGGTCCTTATTTCTGATACCTCCATGTTTGGACTCGATCAACCATCCATTACTTTTGGACTTCGAGGATTAGCTTATATGGAAGTTGAAGTAGTTGGCCCGAATAGAGATTTACATTCTGGGGTCTATGGAGGTGCAGTGGAAAATCCTTTGAATGTACTTTGTGAAATTATTGCTCAGTTGAAAGACAAAGATGGTGTTGTTCAAATTCCCAGATTTTATGACAAAGTAGAAGCCTTAACACCAGAAGACCGAGAGGCAATGGCTGATTTGCCTTTTGACGAAATAGCTTATAAATCTTCCTTAGACGTGGATGCTGTTCACGGTGAAAAAGGGTATAGTACGCTTGAACGGGCTTCTGCCAGACCTACACTCGATGTCAATGGCATATGGGGTGGTTATCAAGGAGAAGGGGCCAAAACAGTACTCCCCTCAAAAGCTAATGCCAAAATTAGTATGCGCCTGGTACCCAACCAAGATCCTCATGAAATTGCCTGTTTATTTGAACAACAAGTATTGTCCTTAGCTCCTAAAACAGTAAAAGTAAAGGTAACAGAGCATCATGGTGGATATGCTTCACGCACTGACTTGAATTTTTACGGTTTAAAAGCAGCGGCCACAGCGTTTGAGGAGGTCTACGAGACCCCGGTTCTTTTTTCCATGGAAGGTGGATCTATTCCCATTGTTGCCGATTTTAAACGGGTGTTAGGAGTTGAGTCCATACTTATGGGATTTGGCGTGACTAGCGATGCTATTCATTCGCCCAATGAATCTTTCCACGTAAAAGATTTTTACAGGGGAATCAAAACCTCTGCTCGGTTTTTCCAATTGTTAGCAGAAGATGCTAACTCTTGATTTTGTTCAGAAAACAAACCAGTGTTTTTAATTACATCAACCAGTTACATTAACAAGAAAAAGCTGTCATGAAAAAAATTCTAATTCTATTATGTTTACTATTACCAATGGTATTGCATGCGCAAATGCCAGATGCACCCGAAAGAAGCGAAGGTGGTGGTCCGTATGATCGGCTCATCATTCGTGGAGTTCATCTTATTGATGGCACAGGTTCCCCTGCAACTGGCCCAGTAGATGTAGTGGTGGAAGGAAATGTAATAAGTAGCATTAGAACGGTTGGTTATCCAGGCTTACCGATTAATGATCGGCGCCGACCACAGGCCGATGAAAATACTGAGGTGATTGATGCAACTGGGATGTATATGCTACCAGGTTTTTTTGATATGCATGCCCATACAGGCGGTGGAGCGCAAGGTACAGTACCTGAATATGTATACAAGCTTTGGCTAGCCCATGGAATAACCTCAATACGTGAACCTGGTTCAGGTAATGGTATGGAATGGACCTTGCGACATAAAAAACTCAGCGAAAAAAATAAAATTACGGCACCTCGTATTTCTGCTTGGATTGGGTTTGGAAATAGTTTCGATCGCCCGATTATCAACCCAGAAGATGCGCGCGAATGGGTGAAAATGATTGATGATGCTGGCGCAGATGGGATTAAATTTTTTGGCGCGAGTCCAGAAGTATATGCTGCAGCCATCGATGAAGCAAATAAACGAGGACTCGGAACCATGACCCATCACGCACAGACCCGCGTGGTATACAATAATGCTCTTCGGTCCGCTCAATTAGGATTGACTAGTATGACTCATTGGTATGGACTACCGGAGGCTCTTTTCGAGGATCAAATCATTCAAAACTATCCGCTGAATTACAATTATAACAACGAACAACATAGGTTCGAGGAAGCTGGTAAGTTATGGGCTCAAGCAGCTGAACCCTATTCAGAGAAGTGGAATGAGGTGATGGATGAAATGCTTGAATTAGATTATACATTGAATCCAACCTTCACTATTTATGAAGCTAATAGAAGTTTAATGACCCAACGCCGTGCAGAATGGCATGAACGATACACTCTTCCTTCTCTATGGCGATTTTACGAACCTAGCCGAATTTCACACGGTTCATATTGGCTTGATTGGGGAACCGAGCAGGAAATTGTATGGAAAGAAAATTTCCGGCTCTGGATGGAGTTTGTGAATGAATATAAAAATAGAGGAGGTCGCGTGACCTTAGGTTCAGATGCAGGATACATCTATAAGTTATACGGGTTTGGATATATTCAAGAAATGGAGCTCATGCGAGAAGCAGGTTTTCATCCTTTAGAGATATTCCAATCAGCATCATTGAAGGGGGCAGAAGTACTTGGGGTAGATGACAAACTTGGAACCATTGAAATAGGTAAGTTGGCTGATATGGTAATTGTAGATGCTAATCCCATGGCAAACTTAAAAGTCCTATTTGGTACTGGTGCTATACTTGTAAACGAAGACAATGAAGTTACTCGGCACGGCGGGGTTGTATATACTGTCAAAGATGGAATCGTCTTTGATGCTAAAGCACTCTTAAAAGATGTGGCCGACATGGTTAAAGTAGCAAAGGAGAATGAGGGGACGGATATTACCCAACCAGGTCTAGATTATTAATGGTGGGCTAAGTGCGCCACTCAAAATTCAGTACTATATAGTATGTGCTCATCTTGTTCAAAATCATATAAAGTTAGCCTTCTTAAATTGTAATAACCTGTCCAATAGGAACGTAACGATTGGATGTAATTTCGACGAGCACCATCTTTTGCATTCTGCGCAATAAAAAGATTAGTTATATCGATTCGGCCTATCAAGTATCGATTCTTAGATACGTCGTAACGACGCGTAGCTATTTCATCAGAAATTCTGGCTAATTCGACCTGATCCCGAAGTTGTGGGAACTCTCTTACTGTACTTTTAATGCTAAGCTCAAACTGCCTTTTTTGGTAGTCAATTGTGTTGGCTGTTTGCATTTGATCATTTCGCGCAGACTTGATTTCAGCCATGTTTTTACCCCAGTTAAAGATTGGAATCTCAAAACCTAAGCTAAAAAATTGCCGGCTTTGTGAATCTTCATATAGTTGTTCAAAATCTGATGATGTTTGGTTTAAGCCATAACTAGCTAGAAGAGTAGCCGAAAGCCCGGTAGATTTTCTGGTTTGATCATAGGTTTGGTCCGCGAGTAATTCGTTGAGTTTGAACTGAAGTGCAGTAGAGTTATTTTCGCGGGCCAACTCATAAGCCTGCTCAACATCTAAACCAAAAGAAGGGGCAACACTTGGGAGAATAATTTCCAAAATTTCATCGTCATCTAAACCTAATAAAACTTTAAATTCTTCCTCAATACGCAAATAATTAATTCGAGCGGTTGTCAATGAGTTCCGTGCATTACGAAACTCGAGTTCACTTTGCAAGAGCTCATTTTCTGCAATACTACCCACTTGAAAACGACCTTGAGATATATTGTAAATAGAATCATTCACCGTTACGTTGAACTCGGCTACTTCCACATTTATTTTGGCTAGAAGGAGGTCAAAAAAGCTTTGCGTCACAGTAAATGCTAGATTTTCTAGATCCTCTACATACTGCTTTTGAGCAATTCGATAACGAAGAGGTTCGGTAATTGCCCTCCACTTGAGTGAGTTAAATTGGTTCAAAGGTTGCCGATAGCTAGCAACAAGAGGAGTGCTTTGCCATAAATAGGTATTTTCACTTTGAAATATACCTAGTCGGGTAAGCCCCGATGATAAAGAAAGACGACCTCCTGTAGGCATTATATCCTGATCAATTGAAACCCCTAAAGATGCCTCAGATTGGGTTCTTGAAGAAAAAGTTACAGTACCATCGTCTAGTATATTAGAGAAAATAGACTTATTGTAATTGGGTGCATCACCAGTCAAACTAATGCTTGGCAGTAAATCGGCTCGAAAACTTCGGAATCTCCACTTTGCTGATAATAACGCATAGCGAGCTGCCCTAGACAATGGGCTGTTGAGTTTGGCATATTCAATACTCTGTTCTAACCCAAACACTCGAGTAGACGAAAGGATATCAACCGCTGCTGGTTCTCCTTCTTGTATTGTTTGAGCGAATGTATTAGAACTAGTAATTATACATCCAAGCAAGAAAAGGGGGAATATTGACTTATTCATGGCGTAATGCATGTACAGGATCTTGTTGAGCAGCTCTTCGGGCAGGCATATATCCAAATATTACCCCAATTATCAAGGCCACTCCAAATGAAATGATAATAGAAAACGGACTTATAATAGTTGCAATATCAGCAGTCCATTCAATTGCAAAGCTAAATACCACTCCCAAAAATATTCCGACCAGACCTCCACCTATGCTTAAGGCTAGAGATTCTGTTAAAAACTGAAGTTCAATATCTTTCTTCTGTGCACCTACAGCTAACCTTAGGCCTATCTCTTTATATCGTTCCACCACCGATGCTAACATAATATTCATGATGCCAATCCCGCCAACAATGAGAGAAATGGAAGCTATTGATGACAATACAATATTAAAAATACGCTTGGTTCGTTGCTCTTGTTGAAGTAGCTGTTCTGGGACAATAATTTCATAATCAACCACCCCATTATGACGGCGCTTAAGCATCCTGGATAGTACTTCTGCAATAGATACACTATAGTCAGAGTCACTTACTCGAACGATTACTTTATCGAGTTGATGATAATTAATAGTCCCAAAATCTTCTTTATCATCATCTGAGCTAACTCCTCCTTGTAAACCAAACCTCCCTCCTCTAAAACCTCCAACTCCACTTACATCAATGTCGTCTTTTGTAACCAAAGCTCTATTTTTAAATCGAAGTATTACTGTTGTAATAGGGGCAAAAATATCAAGATTATAATTACGAATACCTAAGCGTTCAATATTTTCTGTACTCAACTCTTTTTTTTGTAGTACACCAACTACAGTAAGCCATAAGTTTCCTATCTTTATTTTTTTTCCGATAGGATTTTCACCAGGAAAAAACTTGGTTTTAACGTCATAGCCAATAACGCAAACGGGTTCTGCTCGCTCGATTTGAGAGTGATTGAAGTTATTCCCTTCAATTAAACTAAAGCTATTTATATCAAAATACTCCTCACTAACTCCTACAATTTTTCCACTTCGCATTCTCGCTTTACGTATAAAATTGGATTCGAATACGATTTCGGGGCTAATGTATTCAACCTCTGGAATCAACTCACGAATACTTTCGATGTCGTGTAATGTTAAGCCTGGAGAATACTTGTTGGACTCCCCCTCCCCATTATCTTGCCCAACTTGTCCTTCTGTTTGCTCAAGTATAGGCTGAATAATTACGTTATTCGTACCTAAGAGCTCCATTTGACTTAAAACTTCTTGTTGTGCACCACTGCCAATAGCCAACATTGCTATAACCGATGCTACCCCGAAAATAATACCCAATGAGGTAAGCAGTGCGCGGAGCTTATTTCTTTGAATGGCTTCTAAGGCAATGTTTAAATTATAAAGAAGTTTTTGACTATTAATATAACTCATGGGACTTACTTCACCCCATCGGATGGTATAAGAATTTGGTCTATGCCAGATGTGTCTGAAGGGACACTTAAGTACAATTCATCTTTGTCATTTAATCCTCTTTCTATGATAACTTCGTTTTCATTAACCAATCCTATCTTCACTTCTTGCAGTACCACATCCAAACCCTCTCGTTTGTATACAAAGGTTAATGAATCCTCTGCATGTATAGCTTCTAGAGGTACCGATAATGCATTCTCCACTGAAGCGATTTTTATTTGATTACTGGTGGTCATGGCAGGTCGCAGTAAGCTATCCGACTCATTAATTTCAATGACTACTTCAAATACTTTTGAGTCGTAGTTTTTACGTTGTTCGCCAATATTTGCCACATTCGTTACAATACCGGTGAGTACTTTATCAGGTACTGCATCTAACCCTACTTGTACAATCTGACCCAACTCAATTTTTTGTATATCTACTTCATTGACATAAGTCACAGATTCCATCACACTGAAATCTGGTAATTCGGCTACTACCGGACTCCAGGCACTAATCTGTCCCCCCTCGGTTATTTTAGAACCATCCCAATTCCTGCGGTAGATAATCATACCTTGATCGGGCGCATATACAGTAAACTGAGCCATGAGCTGTCGAATCTTAACAATTTCATTACGTTTTTTCTGCAACTCTGTCTCAACTTCGCGTAATTGCGCTTCCGATTGTTTTACTTTGGTTTGATAGTTTTTGGTCTCTTGAGTTAATTGACGCTTTGCTCTATCCAATTCGATCTCTGCTTGTCTTTGAACAGCAGGAGACTCGTACCTTGACTGATCTACTTCTATCTGCCGTTCCTCTAAAGCAAATCGGAGATTGACTAAATTATCTCTAGCTTGTGACAACGTTAAAGTTGTATCTAACTGTGCCTGGATTACTTGAGATTCTGCAGACTGAACGTCCAACTGAGCATCCTGTAGTTTGCCCATGATTTCAGATCGGTCTAGTTCGGCAACAAAATCACCTTTTTTTACAATACTCCCTTCTGGAACGAGTCGTTGAATTGGCATATTATTAACCCGAAAATCGCGCGCACCTTGTGGCCCTCTGATTTCAACAGAATTTTTTGCTCGGAGTTCTCCAGTAGTGGTTACATCTACCTCAAAACTTCCCACTCTAGGTGTAGTGTAAAGGTCAATAAAATTGGTTGCTTCGCTTTGGTTAAATAACCATATAGCTAGTAGGAGTAGTACAAACGTGCCAAGTATGAATATTCTTTTTTTCATGTAAAGAGAAATTTGTTATAAAGCAGTTTTTTCAAAAACTTTAAACAGTTTGCAAGTCTTCACAAAAGTTTATGTGAAATTTTATAACTGGCTATAAATTCAGCATTTAATAGCTAACTGTATAAATATACGCTAGAGTTGTTTTAACAGGTGCACGGTATATATTATTTTACATTTAAGCCTGTTTCTAGGCTATAGGTAGTGGCAGGTTGCGAGTAATCCAAAATAGTTTTTGGGTTATTGTGTTCATCAACAACCACCACACGAGGTTGATGGGTTCTTGCTTCCTCAGGAGTCATTTCTGCGTAGGCAATTACAATAATTCGATCACCTACCTGAGTAAATCTAGCAGCGGCGCCATTTAAGCAACATACTCTAGAACCTCTCTCTCCTGGAATTGTATAGGTTTCTAATCGTTGTCCATTTGTGATGTTCAGTACCTGTACTTTTTCGTATGAAAGTAAGTGAGCTTGGTCTAACAAGTCTTGATCAATGGTTATACTACCCTCGTACATCAAATTGGCTTCAGTGACAACCATTTGATGCAACTTAGATTTAAACATAGTTAGCTTCATCACGATTCTCCTTTGATCGATTTTTTATTCGTGAAGATTACATTATCAATTAACCGAGCTTTACCTAGATAAGTAGCTGCAGCAATTAGATAACGCTGCCCAGCTATTAGCTGGTCTACAGGATGTAATTTTCCGATATCGAAAACACCAAAATAATCATTTCGAAAGCCTGCTTCTGTTAAGTTCAGCTTCAAAAGATCAAACATGGTGGTTAAGTCTTTCATTCCCTCTTCAATTTGATGTTTTGCCGAAACTAAGCTAGAATACAGCAATGGAGCTGTCTTACGTTGAGTTGGAGTCAAATAGGCATTTCTACTACTTAGGGCTAGGCCATCAGATGCTCGTTCAATAGGCGCCATAAGTAACTCTATACCGTGATTAAATTCTTCAACTAATGCTTCAACTACCTTGAACTGTTGATAATCTTTTTGTCCAAATATAGCTAAATCAGGCTCTACAATATTAAACAACTTGTTTACAACTAATGCAATACCCTGGAAATATCCCTGACGAGATGCTCCGTCTAAATATTTATTGAGTGTATGAACCTCTAGGCTAAAGTAAAGTTCTTGATTATACATTATCTGCGTGTCAGGAGTGAAAACCAAGGTTACCCCTTCTTGTTTACAAAAGCTAAGATCTTGCTCTAACATACTAGGATAAGTTGCAAAGTCCTCATTTAGAGCAAATTGTTTAGGATTCACATAAATAGATACCAGTACAACATCGGAATGCTTTTTTGCAAGTCGAATGAGAGAAAGATGACCATCATGTAATGCGCCCATGGTGGGTACAAATGATACTTTTTTTCCTTCTTGTTTATAGCCCCGAATAATATTTCGAAGCTCAGGGATATGCCCAATAACTTGCATCTCTAAATGTCTCGATGCATGTCAAGCTGTTCTAAAATCTCCTTAACACGACTCACAAATGCCCCCCCATGTGCGCCGTCAATAATTCGATGATCGTAACTCATCGACAAATACATCATATGACGAACCGCAATCACATCACCCTGTTCTGTTTCCATCACCATTGGTCGCTTAACTATAGCACCTGTGCCTATTATGGCGACCTGTGGCTGGTTTATGATTGGGGTCCCCATTAAATTTCCTACACTTCCATAGTTGGTCAAGGTAATAGTACCACCGGCCAAATCATCTGGACTCAATTTTTTGCTTCGTGCTTTTTGAGCAACATTGTTTACTTCCTCAGCCAATCCTACCAAATTCATCTGCTGTGCTTTTTTCATCACAGGTACAATTAAACCACCTTCTCCCCCTTTACCCAAAGCAACAGCAATGCCAAAATTTATATCTTTTTTCACGTGTATTTCGTCACCAACCACCGAACTGTTAATCATTGGATATTCTAACATAGCCTTGATGATAGCTTCTACAAATAAGGGCGTAAAGGTTAATTTTACTCCTGTTTTTTGTTGAAAAGCCTGCTTATGTTTATTTCTCCATTGTGCCAAAGTAGTGACATCTACCTCTGCAAAGGTAGTAACGTGGGCCGATGTTTGTTTGGAGCGGACCATATGTTCGGATATCATTTTACGCATACGATCCATTTTAATTATTTCGATCTCACCTTTTGGGCTTCTAGAAACATCAAGTTGACCTGCTTGAATAGAGTCTTTGCTGTCCTGAGAAAGAGCTTCTGCAGAACTAGGAGAATAATTTCCTGGCCGAGTTAACGAAATGGAAGGCGCAGATAAGCTAGTTTCTTTAGCGCCAGCTTGTCTATCGGCAATATAACTTAGAATATCTCTTTTCGTGACCCTACCAGCTTGTCCAGTACCTTGGATACCTTCTAACTCATGAACACTAACACCTTCTTTCTTGGCTATTGATCGAACGAGTGGTGAGAAAAATTGTCCATCAGACCCCTCTCTAGGTATTTCAGTAGCAATAACTGCTGCTGATGGAGTTAGCTGAGCTGATAATTCTTCAGGCTTCATTGCTGCTATCTGCTCCTTAGTTAGTTGAGTAACGGGAGGAGCAGCACTACCAATATTAGCAGATGTGGTTGACATGGGTGAGCCAGTAGAAGCCCCATCAATAAGACCGATAACTGCGATTACCTGCCCAACCTCAATGGTATCATCGGCTTCAGCTCTAATTTCCATTAAAGTCCCCTTTACTGGCGAAGGAACTTCTGAGTCAACTTTATCGGTAGAAATTTCTAGAATTGTTTCATCCTCATCAACGGTATCCCCTACCTTTTTCATCCATCCTATAACAGTTGCTTCCACAACGGATTCTCCCATTTGGGGCATAACCACATCAACTGTTTCCATATTACCTTGCGATGCTGTATTTGCACTTATAGTTTGAGAATCCGATTGCTGGGTCTTTGTTGTCGCCGCATTAACGGTTTCACTCGGCGTGGGAGCAGGCTCTGGGTTTGTTGTAGGATTTGCAGTAATTGATTCTGATGCCGTTCCCGCATCCGTTACTATTCGAGCAATAGGTTTTCCCACCTCTATAGTTTCTCCTTCTTCTACCAAAATTTCTACCAAAACACCCGCCTCTGGAGAGGGAACTTCGCTATCTACTTTATCCGTGGCAATTTCCAGAAGTGTTTCATCTACCTCAACAATATCACCTATTTGTTTGGTCCACTCAATTACCGTCCCTTCCATTACCGATTCCCCCATTTGGGGCATTATTACATCGACCTTAGCCATATCTAATTAGTTGGGTTTATTGTAGATTTATTTTTCGTCTATTTTATCAGATTCTTAAATATAAACAGACATAGTAAAGTTCTCTATAATTTTTAAGACATCAAATCATAAAATAGGCCTTAAGGAAACAAATTAGCCTCTTTCGATACTTACCATATAGTAAGTCACGAGCATCTCAAGGTCATTACTGACTAAGTAGTAAGTGAAGCTTCTATTGCTTGATGTAAATCAACTTTTAAATCCTCAACATGTTCTAAGCCTACACTTAAGCGAATCAAATTATTCGGCGTCTCAGACAAAGGTCCTTCGGTAGATTTTCTGTGCTCCCAAATACTTTCAATACCACCCAGACTAGTAGCGGCCTTGATGATTCGCGAAGATGCGACAACTTTTTTTGCCGCAGATTCTCCTCCATTTACTAGAAAAGATATCATGCCACCAAACGCTCGCATTTGTAATTTGGCAATGTTATGCCCTGGGTGGGATTCTAAACCGGGGTAGAATACCTCTTCAATACCCGGTAGATGAATCATAAATTCAGCTAATTGAAAGGCGTTCTCGTTATGTGCTCTCATACGGTAGGGGAAACTACGTATACTACGGCATAACATCCATGCATCAAAAGGAGAAGGTACGCCTCCTTGAAGAGCTTGTACGCTTCTTATCCGATCCATTAAGGGCCCCAAATCTTTCGCAATAACCACGCCACCGATAAGATCCGAGTGACCTCCTAGATACTTGGTTGTGGAATGAACAACCAAATCAACCCCAAAGTCTGTAGGGTTGATATTGTATGGTGTTGGCCAAGTATTATCTACGACCACGACTATCTCCTGATCATGCGCCCAATTAGCCACAGCCTCAATATCGATAATGAACATCTGAGGGTTGGAAGGAGTTTCAATCCATATCATTCGTGTATTCTTTTTTGTAGCAGCAACCACAGTTTCCAACTGGGTCATATCCACATAATCTATTTCTAACCCCCACCGCTCCGAAAACTCCCATATTAATTTTCGAGTGCCAAAGTAAACATCACTGGGTATAAGTACATGGTCGCCATGTGAAAGAGTTTGAAATACCGCATTAATAGCGGCAATACCTGAAGAAAAAGCTGCTGCTTCTGCTCCCTTTTCCAAATCGCACAATACCCTTTCTAACTCCATACGATTTGGATTTTGAAGACGACTATATTTTAAATCTCCTTCCCTATACCCACCTTTTGCATGCTCGTAAATTGTAGATAGTTCAATACCAGGTACTATTGGACTATTTTCAGCAGTTTGGGCTCTCATGCTACCATGTATGGCCAATGTTTCAATGTGGGTATTTTTCATAGAATAGTGGTAATGGTGAAACTAATAAACTTGTATTGAACAGTACATAAAATGTATAAAACTTAGCTGATTTAATAGATCATAAATTTGCAATAATCACTAAATGCGCCAAACAAATGAATACTAATCTTGGTATGCTTACATTATTTAATGTTTTATATTGTATATACCCATTAAAACTTATATTCAAAAAACCACTTTTGAGATTAAAAAATTTGCATTCTCTGAACCTGAGCTAAGCTAACACCTTTTCTATTCCCTTTAGTTTAAAAAATGAAACCAAAAAAATTACTGTTGGTATTTATTTTATCCTGCCTTGCTGGGTGTACTTTTGACTCAAATCCAAGTAATGGAGGTATGACTGATATACCCAAGACTGATCTTTTAACTGCAAATAATCCTTGTGAAAATAATCTGGCTGCTGATTTATACCCCTGCTCTAACCTTAGCTTATATGCTCATTTAACCCCAATAGACTTGGGTGGGCAACAGGTTAATGATATTTGGGGTTGGTTTGATATTGAAACATCTAAAGAGTATGCTTTAGTTGGATTAACCGATGGTGTTAGTTTTGTAGATGTAACTAACCCAAATCAGCCAACAGTTATTGGGAAATTAATTGAATCAGATTTACCTTCGAAATATAACTCATTCAATCTGAACGATTTCCCAGCTTGTAATTTAGGACTAGGGAGTAGTACCACGGCTAAGATGGTAACTCAAGGTTCTGCTTGGAGGGATATGAAAGTATTTGATGATCATATGTTTGTTGTGTCCGATGCTCAAATTCACGGTGTACAAGTATTTGATCTAACTAGGCTAAGAACCTTTGAAGACCAATTCCTCAGTTTTAAAGAAGATGCACTCTATACTAAATTGGGTAATGCTCATAATATTGCGATAAACGAAGCTACTGGATTTGGGTACGCTGTTGGTGTAACTCAAGCAGATACCTGTGGTTCTAGAAATAAAACAGGGTTACACATAATCGACCTAAATAAACCTAAGAATCCGACTTTTGCTGGTTGTTATAGTGATCCAGCTACCGAGGTGAATTCACTCTATAGCGCAGGGATTGGATATATACATGACACACAATGTATATTATATAACGGACCTGACGACCAATACAAAGATAAAGAATTGTGCTTTAGTTCTGCTGAAGGAGCTGTTGTAATTACCGACGTAGATGACAAAAATAATCCTCAAACCTTATCAACAACTTCACACCCAGATATGGGATATTCTCATCAAGGTTGGCTTACTGAGGATCATCGATACTTTTTAATGAATGATGAATTAGATGAGCTCAATCTTGGGCGTAATACCAAGACTTATATTTGGGATGTATCCAACGTCAATGAACCCACTTTTTTAGGATATCACACGCACAATACCAACTCTATTGATCACAACCTATTTGTAAGAGATAACTATTTGATACAATCTAATTACAGTAGCGGCCTTCGAGTTTTTGATTTACTTGATGTAGATAAAGCACGTCTTAACGAAGTAGCTTATTTTGATTCTGAGCCGAGCCATAATGACGCAAACTGGAATGGTTCATGGGGTAATTATCCTTATTTACCCAGTGGAACACTTTTAATTAGTGACATACGTAATGGTCTATTTATCGTTCGCCCAGATTATTTAGATAAATAATTGTTCATTTTTTTAGTTATACACAAACTTTCTTAAATTTAATATATACTTGTAATAAGTAATCAAGATGTAGACGCAACAAAAAGAACCAAACGGTTCAACCATATTTAATTAATCACTGTTTAGCTAATGGATTTATTTGATAAGCTGGCGAATCGCCCCAGTCCTCTAGGACCCTTCACATCAGCCGGATATGGCTACATTACTTTTCCTAAATTGGAGGGACCACTTGGACCTGAAATGAAATTTAATGGAAAAGATATGGTCGTTTGGAGTATAAACGATTATTTGGGTGTAGGTAGTAACGAAAAAATTAAACAAGTCGACGCCGAGGCTACGGCGAAATATAGCCTTAGTGCACCTATGGGTGCCCGATTAATGACGGGTAATTCTGACGAACATGAAGCCCTCGAAAAAGAGTTAGCTACATTTGTTCATAAAGAAGGTGCACAACTACTAAACTATGGTTACCAGGGTATTATGAGCGTGATACATGCCTTAGTAGATCGAAATGACTATCTAATATATGATGAGTTAAGTCATGCCTGTATCGTTGATGGAAAACAATTAGCGATAGCAGATAAATCCGTATTCAAACATAACGATATTGAAAGTTTTAAGAAGCAGTTGTACCGTGCAGCAGCAAAGAAAAAAGACAACTCTTCCATACTTGTTGTAACAGAAGGGGTTTTTGGTATGACTGGTGACCTTGGGATTATTCCTGAAATTATCAAGTTAAAAGAGGAGGTTCCTTTTCGCCTACTTGTCGATGACGCTCATGGCTTTGGAACTTTAGGGCATGATGGGTCAGGAACAGGTACTCAGCTTGAATGCCAAGATGGAATAGACATCTATTTCGGCACATTCGCTAAAGCAGTTGCGTTAATTGGTGCTTTTGTTGCATCAGAACCAAGAGTCATTCAATTCTTAAAGGCAAATGTGCGAAGCCAGATCTTTGCAAAATCTCTTCCATTACCTATAGTAGCTACTGCTAGAGAGCGGCTCAAAATGATTCGTCAACATCCAGAGTGGAGAGAAAAGCTTTGGTCTAATACTTTGAAATTACGTGAAGGACTCATCAAGATTGGATATAATGTGCTGCCTTCTGAAAGTCCGGTAACTCCTGTTTTAACGCAAGGAAGTACAGATCTATGTACAGGTATTATGCGTATTCTTCGTGAAGAGCATGGGATTTTTGTTAGTGGTGTTGCCTATCCAGTAGTTCCAAAAGGTGTGGTATTAATTCGACTAATCCCAACGGCAGCTCATAATGATGTACATATCGAAAAAACACTCACAGCTTTTGAAGCGATCAAAGAGTTTGTGGAGATGGAAGCCTCCAAAATAAGTGCTTAAAAAATTCTTTGAAGACTCGATTATTCGAGATCATTTGTCTTATGGCTGAGATGATTGGCAGAAACTTTTGTGGGATTTAACCAATCACTGTGAATGCCGCTTTGCTTCAAAGATGCTTGCAAAAAAATAATAATGAGTAATAAAGACAAACTCATAGCAAAGACCCCTGATATACCGGCTTCTGGGCCAAATAACCCCCCCGTCCACCATTTTGGCCCTGTTGATTGAATGGATACAACGGATGCCGCAGATGATAAACCGCTTGCCTTAAACCCAAATATACCACCTAAAATAAAATTCCAAGCATTATGTAATCCAACAGAAAGAGCTAAATTACCTGTCCAAATAAATGGAAAGGCCAGTAAAAGACCCGCCAAAATAATAGTCAAAAAAGTAATGATAGACACATTTGGATTGAACAGATGAGCCAATGAAAAAACCAAGGAAGACAGAATTACAGCAACAAAAAGGGCCATCTCTACTGAAATAGCCTTCCACCACACTCCTTCCCTAAGATTAATGAGCATATAGCCTCTAATCATTACTTCCTCATAAAACCCAACTGCCAGCATTTGAACAAAAAAAAGAAAGATTGAATAATACCACAATACAGATAATCGGAATAATTGGGCAGAGTCATAAGTAGCATTATTTTCAACTACATAGCCAACTGATTCAACATTATAATAACCTAACATCCAACCAACTCCAACCATTGAGCTTATAGCTAGTAAACCAATCGTCCAGCCAGCTATATAGTGCATTAACGAAGTTTTATTCCAATACAATCCGCCATGATACCATGGGCTATCTTTTGTAATGCGATGATCCGTTAGAAATAAATTTAACCTGTACCAACCATAAGCAAAGGGTATAACGAGCATCCACTGCCACCCCGCCATAGGGATTGATTGTATAATCGCCACTAATGCAATCATACCTAAAAAAAAGAATGGTATTCTTATACCCGCTCGAAATCTTTTTTCTTCTCTATTAAATAATAAGTTTATCATATAGAGTATTTGGCCACATTTGTTATGGTTTATAATGCATCAGGAATTGGTTTTAGAATACAATTATGAATATATTTCTGAAAACAACCAAACGTTATTTATAGTATTATGTTATACCTTACATTAACAATTATTATTGCAATCATCTGTGCACTTTTAATAGTTGTTGTACTACTTCAAAATGGCTCTGGACAAGGTCTTTCAGGCATCGGAGCTACATCTATGGGTGGAAGTTCTGGTCTTGGAGCAAGAAGAACAGCTGATTTATTATCAAAAGCTACATCTTATTTAGGAGGCATCTTTCTTTTTCTTTGCGTGCTTGCCAATTTTGTAATTGACAGACCAGAATCACAGAATAGTATTTTACAAAGTGGAGCTCCTCTCATGCAGGATAATACCATGCCACCTATGCCAACATTCGATAATTCGTCTACTGGCGAAGTATCAGTGCCTATTGAAGAATAACTCAGATAAAATATTTAATATTCTAAATGGACTTTACTATGAAAAAAGTACAATTCTTCTCGATTGCTTTAAGTTTAGTACTACTTTCAGCCACAGCATTTGCGCAGAATACTAACTTAATTCCACTAACATCAAATTCAGAAAAAGCAGTTGAATTGATGAGAACGGTGATGAAAAACAGTGAAGAGTTTAAAGGCAATGATAACCCACCCATACTAGTAGAAATCTTAGAGCTTGATCCAAATTTCTATTTTGCTAAATCATATAATAATCCTCTCATATCAAATGCCGATTATAGAGCAAACCTAAACAATGCTTATGCAAATAGAGCTAATGTATCAGAAATTGAAGGTAAAATCATTGAAGCTACATACGAACAGTACATTAATTTAGACATTGTGAGTGGGGATAAAATTATTGATAATTTAATTGACAAATATCCAGATTACTATCAATTAAGATTAATATCAGCTGATTTCAAGAATGATCTCAAAGATCCGTATGGCAAAGACTCAAGGTATGCAGAAATATTGGTCAATAATCCTAGCTCTTTCCCCGCTTTATTTCGCAGAGCACAGCTTCATTTCCCCGTCGATAATGCAATAGTCAACTTTCCTATCGAAGAAAGAGACTTAGAACTTGCGACTAGTTTGTTGTTACAGGCAGCTAGTGTTCAACCTAAAAATCCCGGACCTCAGCGATTCCTAGGCAATGTCTACCGAGGACAGAATAACTTAAGTTTAGCAAAGCAAGCGTATGAAAGTGCTAGATTACTCATGGGTGAACCCAGTGAACAAGACTTTACGTATTCAAATATTCTTTTGATGCTAGGACATGTAGAAACATTTAGTGGGAATTATAAAAAGGCTCGAGATCTCTACGACGAATGCTTGGAGTATTTGAGCTTTAAGCAAAAACCTACTTATTATCAATATCCAGTCTTCACTTATTTTTATGAAAGAGACTATGAAAAAGCAATATTAGCATTTACAAAAATGCGTACTGAAATTAATACTTCAAATGAAGACCCGGGTTGGAAAACTAGCGCTATTACTTTAATGGAAGAAAATATTTTTATTTCATACTTACACAATCAAGATGAACAAGGCGCAAATAAATCGCTACAACAAATAGTTCAATTCAAAAGAACAGAGCTAAATTCGTATTTAACATCCGGTGCAAGTCGAGAGCAACTACTAACAATTAAAAATAATCATGATATTTATCTGCAAAGTTTACGAATATGGAAAGATATCATATTCGGTTCTCCAAATTTAGCACCACAACTTTCTAGATTAAAAGCATTACTTGAGAAAAATCTTTCTTTAGACCCGAATGCTCTAACTCAATACTATAAATTGAGCGGTTACGCTGCATTGATGAGCGGAAATAATAAAGCAGCAATTGATCATTATTCTACCATTTCAAATATCGAAATGGATGATGATCATTACCATAGCTATTTTTATGCATTAGCTTTAAGAGGAAACGGTGATATAAATAAGAGCACACAAATCATGAAAAGAGTTGCTAATAATACATTTGCAACTCGCGAAGCCGCACTAGTACAACAACTAGCAAAACGACAACTCTAACATTTGAGATCTTTAGTTGAAGTTTGTTCTGATAAATATATTTGCGCCAATACTAGCTTTTATAACTTTTAATCAAAACTTAAAGGCACAAGTATCCCAACCAATTAATGGTTTATCATCAAACTACGTTGAATCATTAGAATCTGATAATTTTGGAATCATTTGGGTTGGTACCAATGAAGGCCTAAATGCCCTTATAGACCAAAATATATATGAATATGAATCAAATGTCAGTGACAATACTTCACTATTAAATACACAAATTAAAGACATCTATATCACCGATGACAATTCAGTTATAGCCATCTCAGATGATGGATTAAGCATCTTTAATAGGACAAATAACTCATTCAAACAGCTAAAAACGGAAACTAAACCTGTATCTATATATTCAGACCCATTTACCTCCGATATCTATATCGGAACAGAAAATAGTGGACTTATTGTACTAGACAATAAGTTTGATCTAGTCAAAAATTATAGATTTGATCTATTTGACCCTTCTACTATCTCTACCAATAATTTAAGTTCATTGACAGACAGCCGTGGAATATATTTTGAAGAGAATAAAATTTGGATCGCTACAAATAGAGGTATAAATATTCTAGACAGAAAAGACAGTACAATAACAAGGGGTATTGCAAATAGTCAAAATAATCTTTCTTCAAGTGCAATAAATGGGTTTTCTAGTATAACAATTAATAGCTCAATGATTGAGCCTAGATCAGATTATTTGTTAATAGGAACAGACAGAGGGTTAAATATTTATGACAGAGATAATGATAGACTTATCAACCAAAAGCAATTTGCAAATAGTGATGTTAAAAATATAATAAAGATTAATTCGAAACTATTTGCATTATTAGTTAACTCAAGACTAACTCTTTTAGAGTATAACTCCGTAAGTCAAGGATTTAAATCAACAATAATTGAATCTTCAAATAATAATTCAAATGTAAAAAAAATTCATAAACAAGGAGATTTCTTATTAGTATCAGGTGAAAATTTTGTTAGTGTATATGATAATGAATTCAAAATTATTTTTGAGGAAATAACAGAATATCCAGTCACTGGAGTGAATATTAGAAACAATTTTTTATGGATAGGAACTCAGAATGGATTGACTAAGCATACCCTTAAAAAAACACTTGTTAGCAGAATTAATGAAGGTTCAGAATACTACTCTAAAAATGAATATTATGAAGTTTTATTAAATAATGGAGTTTTTTCAATAACAGATATACCTAACAAAAATACATATGAAATTGAAGCTCCCGAAGAAGTATTAAGTGATGATTACAACAAGATAATTTTAAAGAAGAATTATTTGTTAGCAATGGGAAATAATACACTTTATTTCTACAATCTCGATTTTAGTTTTTTTGCATTAATCTTCAGCTATAATTTTGAATTCGATTGGGGTGAGGTTAACAATATTTTTCTTACAGATGAATCTTTTTATGTAAGTACAAGTAATGGTATTCATGAATTTGAGTCAGATTTAGACAATTTTTCAGACTTCTCATTTATTTTAGCAAAAAATAGCTACATCTATGATGAGTTATTGAACCCAAATGTACCTCCCAATTTTACAGATATTGAAAAAGTGAATAATACTCTTTGGATATCTAGCGATCTAAAGACACTTTCATTTCATCAAATAGAAAGTCTTGATAGCCTAGTTGAAAATAAAATTCTGGAAGAAACTAATATCAATGCAGCAAATTCTTTAAACAACATTGATAATCTTTACTTTGCTAAAGAGATTAATGAAGTGTATGGAGGAACTAGTGGAAGAGGATTATATAAATTTGACTTAGAATTAAATCAATTAGTTAGATTGACGAGAGAAGATGGCCTATTATCTAATAATATTTCAGATATTTACTATCAAGATAGCATTTTATTTATACAGAGTGGCCAAGGATTAAACTTAATTAAAGATGGTAAAATTCGATCTCTTACAGAAGAAGACGGACTATCTATGTCATCTTTTAATACGCAATCTATTCATAAGATCGATAGTTCAAATAATATTTTTATTAGTGGAACAGATGGTTTATTTCAATTCAATTATGCTGAATTATATGATGAGGATATTTCAAATGAAATCAAACTCTTTCGAGTGGTTGGATATGATAAATTTAACAAGCCATACCCCATTCAAATCAATAACAACGAAATAAAAATAGATTATCAAATAACTTCTTTATTATTTGATGCTTACATAGGGAACCACTATAAGTCAGATAATAATAGATATTATTATAGTATTAATGACGAAACATATAATGCCAGTGTCAATGGTAATCAAATAATAATATCTTCTCTACCATGGTATGGTTCATCAATCAAAATCTATTTAATCGATGCTAATGGAAATAGATCTATTAATGATATAGAGATTGCCATTACTAATACTCCACCAATTTGGTTTAGTTATCAAGCATTCATCTTTTACCTGATCATATTAGTCGGAGTTTATTGGATAATCCAAAAACAAAGAGTTAAAAAGGCTAAAGATAACTTTGAAAAAGAACGACGAGAAAAAGAACTCAATGAAGCAAGAGACTTACAACAGAGTCTATTACCTAAGTCGACTCCCTCAACAAGCATTTTTGATATCAGTACATATCTTCAATCAGCTAACGAAATGGGTGGGGATTATTATGATTTCATTGAGTACGAAAATAAGCTATACAGCATTTGCGGTGATGCAACTGGTCACGGCGTGACTTCGGGTATCATGGTTTCTGTGACCAAGGCTGGATTAAATGGTGTTGAATTAGAATCCCCATCTAATATGCTAAGCAAATTAAATCAGATAGTAAAAAAAGTGAATTTCGGTAGAATTCGTATGAGCTTATCTGTAGTTAAACTTGAAGAAAATGCTATTGAAATTAGTTCGGCTGCAATGCCTCCTTATTATTTGTACAAATCAAAGAATAATCAGTTAGAGGAAGTTTTAATTCCGAACTTACCCCTAGGTGGCCTTAGTCGAACTAAATATGAGTCAAATAAACATGATTTTGAAATTGGAGATATCTTAGTTTTGATGTCTGATGGGTTACCAGAATTACCCAATGAGTCAAACGAATTATTAGACTACGAAGCTATTTACAATGAAATTTTTGAGAACATTGATAAAAGTGCAAAACAAATTTCTAATGCATTATTAAGTTTGGGAAAAAAATGGCGAACTCATCTTGATGATTTACCTGACGATATAACTTTAGTAGTTATAAAAAAAGTTGCTTAATTCAACTTATGAGTAAAGCTTCTTACTGGGATAGATTTCTCTTTCCCTTTTACGTTAATAAATATTTGATCTGTAAATAAAGACTTATTTGAAATATTATCATATACAGATTCTGAAATTATAATCTCATTTGGCCTAGCATGTGAACAAAATCTTGCAGCTTGGTTAACATTATCCCCAATCACTGTATAGTTCATTTGTTTATCCGATCCAATATTTCCAGCAACTACTTCTCCAAAGTGGATACCAATACCTATCCTTAACTTATGATTGTTTTGTTTTTCTAATTCTTCATTAAATCTATCAAGCCTTTTAAACATGGTTATTCCACAATCAACTGCGTTTTGACAATCTTGGTCAGAATTATTTGGTATTCCAAACAATACCATTAATTCATCACCAATAATCTTATCAAGAGTTCCATTGAACTCATAGACAACGTCAATCATATCAGTAAAATACTTATTTAGTATTGCAACTAAATCAGACGCCGTAGTTTTTTCAGAAAAAGAGGTGAATCCTCTGATATCTGCAAATAGAACACATGCATTAGTAAGCGTACCACCCAAATCAGTTTTTGAGTTATCGTCTAGAATTTCATCAACAATATTTCCTGAAACATATTTCTTAAAGGTAGTCTTAACCTTTTGCATATCTGATATATCGTCAAAAGATAAAATAAATCCAGATCGATCATTATTTTTATCAAAAACAGGCGAAATTGTTGTATCCAACGTTCGTGAAACACGATTAGAATTCACATATGGTACATTCTTAATTATTTGCACTTTATTATTTGCTGATTCAGATTCCTCAAAATTACTGATTACTTCTAGGAATGATTCATTTTCTGCAAATATAATCCCATAGTACTGATTTTGTATATCTTCTCGTTCTAGACCAATAACATCAATTGCTTTTTTGTTTACATATTCAATCTCACCAAACTCTGTAAATTTTATTATTCCAGCCTCAATAGATGTCATTATATTATCAATCAAATTATTTGTCGATTGAAGATCATCAATGAGTTTCAAATTATTAATCGTCAAACTAATTTCCTTAGTAAGGCTATCAAATAGATTAGCATCTTTACTTGAAAAATTCACAAAGCCCCTGCGGCTTTCTTTGTCAGCTAAAATTATACAACCAAGTAAATTACCTCTGAAATAAATTGGGCTACAAATTGAATTTTGTTTGACAAATTTAACCAAATTGAATTGATCTGGTTTTAGAAGAAATGTTTTATTTGTATTCTTGAGCTCTGATAGAAGTCCTTTATTATCTGTCAACATTCTTTTAGGCAAATCTTCACTCTGGATTTCAAAAGTTGCCCTGACTTCATAAATATTTGTATTAGAGTCTCTAAGGATAAACATACCCTTTGAGGCTGCATAAAGTGATACTAAGTGTATGAGAATATATTCTAATGTTTCATTAGACAAATCCTCACAAAAACTAAGCATATTTGTAAGTTGAACAATAGACTCAAATTCAAGGTCTTTAATACTAGCCCTAGATTCAATTTTTCTAATTCTTTTTTCATAAAATATCCCTGCAAGTTTTCTTGATAAGAGACTACTGAAACTCAATAACTTTTGGGCATTACTTACAGTATTATTTCCATATACGAATCCTATTGTCTCATTTTTACAAAAAATTGGATAAAAAACTACTTGATAATCTTCATGAAGAAAATGAATATCAAATTTATTCAAGCCAACTTTTGATTTTTCTATCTCTCTGAAATAAGAGATGGCCTCTTTTTGATATTTAACCGATTGTGTGCCTAAAAAATAATCTAGACCTCCCACATTTTTTAGGAATTCTTTTTGCTTATAGAATAAGCAACTTATATCTATATCAGGGTAGGTCTCTTTGTAATTGGAAATGCTCTTTGATATAGAAAACAAGGCCCATCACCTAATATTGATTACTGAGCAACCGCTTCTTCTAGACTTTTAAAAGTATTACAATACTTTGTAAGACCCATAATTGAAAATGTTTTTTCGATAATTGGAGCCATGTGACACAATGATAAGCTTCCATCTTTTTCTTGAAGTATTTCAATTACTTCAATTAATATTGATGCACCAATACTATTAACAATTTTTGATTGCTCTAAGTCTAAAATAAAATGGTATTTATTCTCCTTGACGTTTTCCTCGACAAGAGAAATCACAAGCTCACCTAGATCTTTATTGAAATAGCCTTCTGTTTTTACTACTACAAAATTATTGTGTTCTTCAGTACTAATTATCTTGCTCATTTTTCTTTTTCTTTGTCATTGTGAGTGTAGTTCCGTCATTACCCGATTCATAATCGACTGAATCCATCAACTCTTTGATGAGCATTACACCCCATCCCCTCTTTCTTTCTTGTTTTTTTAATTTTGAATCGATGTCTGGTATTTGAATTCCTTCACTGTCAAAGCCTTTTCCTTTGTCTATAACTTTTATTGTTAATTCATCGTCTGAGATAGTGAAATTTATAAATATATCTTTTTGTGATTCGGAGTGTTCAAATGCATTAATTGTCGCTTCAATTAATGCCATAGATATTTCACCAGATGCCTCCTCACTTAATTCCATATATTTAGCAATGACATCAGCTGTATTTGTCGCCACAAGTTCCATATCCTTTAAAATTGGGATGCGTAGTTCAACTGATGGTTTTGTTTCTTTTGACATAATTAGCCTTTACATTTATTGAAACATTTTAAACTATCTTACGTTGGATTATAATAATAGAAACCATTCTAAGTATCAACAAATAACTAATATTTAAACCTGCGATAATGATTTCCAAGTTCAGAACAATACTTATTACTCTAATATTTCTAACTTTGTGTATATCTAATTTAAAAGCACAAACATCATTTATAAAAGAAGTTAACTACTCAGAAAATAATAAAATGCTTGTTATACCTTTTAAGGAATTTAAGCTGGATAACGGACTCACTGTAATTATTCATGAAGATGACTCCGATCCTTTGGTTCATGTGGATATCACTTATCATGTAGGTTCGGCAAGAGAGGAATTGTATAAGTCTGGTTTTGCTCACTTTTTTGAACATATGATGTTCCAAGGTTCGGAAAATGTTGCCGATGAAGAGCACTTCAAAATTATTAGTGATGCTGGAGGAACCTTAAATGGATCTACCAATCGTGATCGTACCAATTACTATCAAACCGTCCCAAGCAATCAGCTGGAAGTTGTGCTATGGTTGGAGGCTGATCGAATGGGTTTTTTCTTAGATGCAGTAACTCAGAAAAAATTTGAAATTCAACGAGAAACCGTAAAGAATGAAAAGGGGCAAAATTACGACAACGCTGCCTATGGCCGCTGGAGTGAACTCACAGCTGAAACTTTGTATCCTTTTGGTCATCCCTATTCCTGGCTTACAATTGGAAAATTGGAAGATCTAGATAGAGTAAATGTAGATGATTTAAAGAAATTCTTTATGCGATGGTATGGGCCAAACAACGCTACCCTTACCATTGGCGGAAATGTAACCGCAGAGGAAGTAATTCCTATGGTAGAAAAATATTTTGGAGTCATTCCTAGAGGCCCGGAAGTTAAGAGTATGAAATTACGTCCCGTTCAGCTCGACGCAGATCGCTATGTTTCATATGTAGATAACAATATTCGATTCCCTGCTCTTTTAGCAACTTATCCAACAGTACCACGCTTTCATCCAGATGAAGCACCTCTTGATTTCTTAGCGCAAATTCTTGGAACCGGAAGAAGTTCGTACTTATTCAAAAAATTTATACTGACCCAAAAAGCCATACAAGCCTCCGTATTCCATCCTGTAAGTGAACTCGCTGGTGAGTTTACTATGTTTGTATTACCATTTCCAGGCCAAACTTTAGCAGATTTCGAACAAGAAATGAGAACAATCTTGGACGAATTTGCCTCAGAAGGAGTAAGTGATAATGATTTAGCTAAGATTAAGGCTAATTTTGAATCCAGCTTTATTAATGGACTAACTTCTGTTAGCGGCAAGGTTTCTCAATTGGCTGATTATCAGACTATTGCTGGAAATGCTAATTATATAAATGAGGATTTAAACCGTTATTTGGAAGTAACCAAAGAAGATATTATGCGGGTTTTTAACAAGTATATTTATAATAACCCAGGAGTATTACTAAGTGTACTTCCCAATGATGGTGGAGCAACGACACCTGCAGCGCCCGATAACTATCTTGCTCAAAAAGAGGGCGATAATCCATTCCCTACTACAGACTATTCTGGGCTTTCCTATTCACGCCCTGAAGGAGATACGTTTGACAGGAGCGTTAAACCAACCCCAGGAACTGCTCCTTTGGTTAAAGTACCTGACTATTGGAGAGCTAATTTTGAAAATGGAATCAAACTTATTGGCAGCGAATCAAACGAAGTACCAACCATTAATATGCAACTGTACATCAAAGGTGGACATGAACTGGATGCTAACGATCCACAAAAAGCAGGCCTCGCATCTTTAACTGCAGCGTTGATGAATGAAAGCACTCAAAATTATAGTTCTGAGGAAATTTCTGAAGAATTACGTCTCATTGCCAGTTCTATTTCAGTTTCAGGTGGCAGAAGTGAAACGGTAGTTGGACTAAGTACTCTAAGCAAAAATTTGACCCGTACTATGGAATTGTTTGAAGAAATACTCTACCGCCCAGCTTTTACTGAAGAAGACTTTAATCGGGTTAAGCAGCAACAGCTTGAAAGCATTCGTGCTTCTTACCAAAATCCTGCGGCTGTAGCTAGTCAAATCTATAATCGATTGCTCTACGGAGATGAACATATTTATTCGGTTCCTACCTCAGGGTTAGAGGAAACCGTGAGCCGAATTACTATTGAAGATGTTCGAGCCTTCTATGAATCATATATGTCTCCTGAGATTACAGAAGTAGTTGTAGTTGGTGATATTACTGAAGAAGAAGCAATTTCCAGTCTAACATTCCTAAACGAATGGAAAACCAAAAATGTAGATATCCCTGACTTACCCAAGCCCAAGCCTGGAGACTATACTAAAGTGTATCTTATGGATAAAGTGGGTGCGCCCCAATCTGAAATACGTATTGGCTATGTATCTAATATGACCTACGATGCAACAGGTGAGTACTTTAAAACTAGTCTAATGAACTACAGCTTAGGTGGTGCTTTTAACAGCAGAATTAATCTAAACCTGCGAGAAGATAAAGGTTGGACTTATGGCGCTCGCTCTGGATTTAGTGGAAATGATCGAGGAAGTCAGTTTACGGCATCGGCTGGCATCAAAGCCAGTGCTACCGATAGTGCAGTAGTAGAGTTTATAAAAGAAATCAAAGGCTTTCAAGAAGATGGAATTACCAAAGATGAGCTCAATTTTATGAGAAACTCTATTGGCCAGCGAGATGCTCGTCGCTATGAAACACCATTTCAAAAAGCCGGCTTCTTAGGCAATATCATCCGGTACGATCTAGACGGCTCCTATGTTGACAAACAAGCTGATATTATACAAAATATTACTCGTGAGGAGATTAATGCACTAGCCAAGAAATATCTAAATACTGAAAATACCTATATTTTAGTGGTTGGAGATGGAGCAACTAATCGTGATAAGCTAAAAGCTCTTGGTTATGAGGTCATTGATGTGACCGAGAAGGGAGACATCATAGAACCCATTCAAGAAGGTAGCGAATAATCGATCGTCTAAATATATAGAGAGCAATTTAATATCTAACTTATAAGCGAATACTTAACTTCTTCCATTCATTATACCCATCCATATTAAATTGTGCGATGGGTATGTTTTTTTAGAATCCTTTGGTTCTCTTGTTTGACCAGTAAAGATTCTCTATAACTCCAAATTTTCTTCCTAGCTACTGATGCTGCTAGTGCGATGTCTACGATTGGGTTGGGATACACGAGGCCATTCAAATCTGGTAAACATGCCTTTTCAAGGGGAGTTATGGTCCATGGCTCATGTATATAGGCTAGAGGATAATGCTGCAACTCAGGAACCCATTGCCTAATAAATACTCCATTTGGATCATGGTCTTTAGACTGTTTTACTGGGTTATACATTCGTATCGTATTTACCCCAGTGGTCCCAGCTTGCATTTGAAATTGAGGATAGTGAATACCAGGTTCATAATCTAAAAAAAGTCTTGCCAAATGATACACCCCAAGCCTCCAATCACAATCTAAATGATGACACAAAAAAGAAACCAGCATAGCCCTCATACGAAAATTAATCCACCCTGTTGCCTGTAAGCAACGCATACACGCATCAACCAGTGGTATACCGGTATACCCTTGCTTCCAGGCTTCTAAAAAATCCGGTCTACTGGTATATGACATAAGTTTGTATCCCTTGTTCACACACTCTAACTCATATTCTGGTTCCATTTCGAACTTTTGAATGAAATGGCAATTCCACCTTAGTCTGGTCAAAAAGGAAGAGTAGGCTTGGAAGCTTTCCTTCCTTGCGGGGTGTTTACTTACAAATCCATAAACCTGCCTCACGCTTACATTACCCCATGCCAAATGCGGCGACACTCGACTGCAACTATCTCGTGATAATGATGGCTTAGAGATATACCGTTGATAATTTCTGCCCCGGCTACCAATAAAACTCTCTAAACGTCTCCATGCTTGGCTTTCCCCCGCGGGTTGATACATCTTAGGATAGCTCTCTAGCTTTGCCTTTATTTCCAATGGAATAGGAAAAGGATGCTGGCGTGAAATATCTTTACTTAAGGATTTTATTTGCTCACTTGGTGGTGAAAAGGCTGGCGTAAACTGAGGTTGACTCATACACACCTTCCAGGCTTTATTCCAACCATCCCGGTTATCTATCCCTCGAAGTACCCCGTCTCGCTGACATTGTACCCACTGTATACCTTGCTGCTTACAAAAGGTATCCACACCTTTGTCACGCTCCCAGGTTCTACCTGTTCCAGACTCTTGATAAGAAAATAACTGCTCAATAGAGAAGGTATCTGCCAAAAAATGAAATACCTTGAGAGTATCTCCCCAGGTAATCATTACCTGTCTTTGCACAGCTACTAATTGCTTATTCATATCCTTTAGGGAGTGATAAACAAACTGTCTATGCCGCAAAGATGAATCTGGTCCTGCTAATTCATTAGGATCAAACACATATAGTGGGATATAATCATTTTTTACTTGCTCGGCTAAATAAAATCCCTCATGGTCAGCCAATCTAATATCTCTCTTCAACCATACTATATTAATAGGCGGCTTAGACTTTTTGTTTAGGGAATTCATGTTCATAGATATGTATGTATTCAAGGCGAATAATTCAAAAATATACGTGTATTACCTAGATTACTTTCCTATACAAAATCGTGAAAATATTGAATCCAAAATATCCTCATTGGTAATCTCACCAGTTATAGTTCCAAGGCTCTGTAAGGCCGCACGAAGATCTATAGCTAGAAAATCACCTGTCAGTCTACCCATTAACCCATCTAGAGCAGATTCCACATGATTCATAGTTTTTTCAAAGGCATCTCTGTGACGAGAAGATGTAACAAGTAGAGAAGCCCCATCATAATGAGTCTGTCTCAATGCCACTTCTTTTATAAGATCTTTGAGTTTTGTCAAACCTAATCCTGTCGTTGCTGAAATATGTAAATCTTCAATTTTACTCCAATCACTTTCTTGATTGGCCTCATGCGTTGCATGGACAGAAGGTTGAGCTTGGCTCAGTCGATCAAATTGAGTTCCGATAACGATAAATGGAGTCTCAACAGCCGATGATTGCAATTGTTTAATCTCGTTCATTTCTTTGATGGTAAATGGCTGATTCAAATCCCTGAGATAGACAATCACATCTGCTTCTTTGACAGCTTGTTGGCTGCGCCGGACCCCTTCTGCCTCGACACGATCAGCTGTTTCACGCAGCCCCGCTGTGTCAGTCAGCCTAAATAGCAGACCTCCATGATTCCATTCTACATCAACGGTATCTCGAGTAGTTCCGGCTATATCTGTGACAATGGCTCGTTCACTGCCAACCAAAGCGTTTAAAAGTGTTGATTTACCCGCATTAGGACGACCTATAAGTACAGTCTTTATTCCGTCTTTCACTAACCTGCCGACCTCATAGCTCTCCAGTAGACGATGAATGGCTGTTTTGAGATCTAATAATAACTGCTGTAATTGATCTTTGTTAGCAAACTCTACATCCTCTTCTATAAAATCTAGTTCGAGTTCTATCATTGCTGTCGCATCAATAATTTGCTGCCTAAATTCCTTCACATAGGTACCCAAACTTCCAGATAGCTGCTGATTTGCGGCATCGACAGCCTTTACGCTACGAGCGTGAATTAGATCCGCGACTGCTTCAGCCTGTTCTAGCCCTAATTTACCATTTAAAAAAGCACGTTGAGTAAACTCTCCAGCTTGTGCCGGATGAATTCCCGTTGCCAATAAGGTTTCATAAACCCGTTGTGTGACTAAAATCCCTCCATGACATGAAATTTCTACAGTTTCCTCTCCTGTATAACTTTTAGGTGAATGAAACAGACTCACCAAAACCTCATCTACCAAGCGGCCTTTTGGATCAATTATACGACCAAAATGAATAGTATGCGATGGTAATGCCCCCAGATCTTTTCCTTTGAAACATTCTTGAACCTTTGCAATTGACCCCCTCCCAGAAACTCTAATCACTGCTATTCCACCTTCCCCTATGGGGGTAGTTATAGCAGCAATGGGCTTTTTTTCTGTAATACTTAAGATCTCTGACACGCGGTTTTATTTGTTATATATGTATGTTTTTTAGTACAATAATCTACATACTCCTACAAACCAATCTCAACTCTTATGCATTCCTATATACTCGCACTAGATCAGGGTACCACAAGTTCCCGCGCCATACTTTTTGATAAAAAAGGAAGCATAGTAGCTATGGCACAAAAAGAATTCACCCAGATATTCCCTCAATCCGGATGGGTCGAACACGATGCCAATGAGATATGGTCAAGCCAAGTGAGTGTTGCGATGGAAGTCATAAGTATGGCTCAGATCAAAGGTGATCAGATCAAGGCGATTGGTATAACGAACCAAAGAGAAACCACAGTGGTATGGGACAAACAGACAGGGCACCCTATTTACCATGCCATTGTCTGGCAAGATCGCCGAACATCAGAACGATGTAACACACTAAAAGAAGAGGGATATCTGTCTAAAATTCAATCAAAAACAGGACTGGTCATTGATGCTTATTTCTCTGCCACTAAAGTGGAGTGGATCATAAAAAACGTAGCCGGTGCACAAAAGTTAGCCGAAGAAGGGCGCTTAATTTTTGGTACCGTTGATAGCTGGCTCATTTGGAAGTTTTCGGAAGGGGAATCTCATGTAACTGATGTTACCAATGCCTCTCGAACCATGCTCTATAATATTCGTATTCAACAATGGGATGAAGAATTATTGAGGCTGTTTGAAATACCTTCTACAATGCTACCTAAGGTATTAGAATCAAGTAATGAATTTGGAAGAACAAGTGAACAGTTTTTTGGACATCGTATACCTATTACCGGAGTAGCGGGAGATCAACAGGCGGCTCTTTTTGGGCAAATGTGTACAGAAACAGGCATGGTAAAAAATACCTATGGAACTGGCTGCTTCATGCTCATGAATATTGGTCCAGAGTTTGTCGTTTCAAAACACAATCTTCTAACTACTATTGCGTGGAAAATAAATGGTGAACTTCATTACGCACTAGAAGGTAGTGTGTTTATTGCAGGCGCCGTTGTCCAGTGGCTTCGCGATGGGATGGAAATGATTCACAACTCATCCGAAATAGAAATCTTAGCCAAGCAATCTTCAGATACGGATGGAGTATATTTTGTTCCGGCTTTTGCGGGGTTGGGTGCGCCTTATTGGAATCAAGAAGCACGTGGCATGATCGTTGGTTTATCACGTGGCACTACCAAATCTCATATCGCACGAGCCGCCTTGGAATCCATGGCCTATCAAAGTTATGATGTATTAAAAGCCATGGAGGCAGATTCAGGAATATCTATAAAAGAACTTCGGGTAGATGGAGGAGCCACCACTAATAATCTGCTGATGCAATTTCAGGCAGACCTATTGGGAGCCGATGTAATTCGTCCAAGATGCGTAGAAACGACTGCACTAGGCGCCGCTTATTTGGCTGGTTTAAGTGTTGGATATTGGGAAAATATTGAAGAAATTCAATCTATATGGGCAATGGATAAATGCTTCAAAAATGAATCTAATAGTACTCAAATTACAAAATCGATTGAAGGATGGAATAAGGCTATCCATTCAGTTCAAGCTTGGACAAATCACTCATAGACTCTTAACCTAGTAAAATTATCTATTATGACCCCTTTAATTGCTGAATTTATAGCTACTTTCTTACTTTTAATTCTAGGAAATGGTGTAGTAGCAAATGTTTTATTACCCAAAACAAAAGGATACGATTCTGGTTGGTTAGTCATTACCACTGGTTGGGGACTAGCCGTTTTTACCGGTGTAGTGGTCGCAGGCCCATACTCAGGAGCTCATCTAAATCCAGCAGTTACCTTAGGGCTAGCTGCAGCAGGCGAATTTCCTTGGGCAGAAGTCCCTGGCTATATTAGCGCACAAATTCTTGGAGCTTTCTTAGGCGGAACTTCTATTTGGCTTATGTACAAGGATCACTATAAAGAGACTCACGATTCCTCCATAATTCTCGCCACTTTCAGTACTATACCGGCTATTAGATCGTCTTTCAACAACCTGATCTCAGAAATTATGGGCACCTTTGTGCTCGTCTTTGTAGTGTTTTATATAAGCGATGGACAGTTAATGAATACCTCAAATACCCCCATTGGTTTGGGATCGGTTGGAGCCTTACCCATTGCTTTTCTTGTATGGTGTATTGGTTTAGGTTTAGGTGGAACTACTGGTTTTGCAATCAATCCTGCAAGAGATTTTGGCCCACGCCTAGCCCATACTATTCTACCTATTTCAAATAAGGGATCCAGTGATTGGGCCTATGGATGGATTCCCATCCTAGGTCCACTACTAGGGGGAGTACTTGCTGCTGCAGTATATATTGTGATTTGATCCTTGAATTATACCCTAGAACATCGGGTTAATTGACAAGATAGTTAATTATAGGACCTACCTGTATTTATTCGATATCTCCCATTAGTTTTTTCACAGATGGGGCCGCTAATATGGCAACTACCCCGCCACCGCCTACAAATAGTGCTACTGCTTGGAAGAGACTGGCAGGTGCAAGGTTTTCGAGTTGTCCAGCTACCAAGCCAGCAATTAAATTTCCTAGTGCAGCTGCCACAAACCAAATCCCCATCATCTGGCTTACTCGACTCTTAGGAGATAGCTTAGTCATAGAAGAAAGTCCGACTGGCGACAAACAAAGCTCACCAACCGTATGTAAAAAATACATCACAATTAGCCAAGCCGGTGAAACTAAATTTGAATTAGAAGCATTGGCTGACCCCCATGCCAATACAAAAAATCCAGCAGAGAGTCCTAAAAGCCCTAAAGCAAATTTCATTGGTATTGATGGATTGGCATTTTTACTAGCTAACCATGTCCACATAAAACCAAAAATAGGGGCAAAAATCACGATAAAAGAAGGATTTATTAACTGTAACGTGCTTGCAGGAATTTGCCATCCATTCCCTACTTGACTTAATAACCAATACACCAAGCCAAGTGAACCTATACTGGTAAAAACGACTGCTGTTTTGGCTACCGACCAAATATCCTCACGATTCCAGGTTTTATAGGTATAGTATCCAAGTGGAAGAGCTAACAAAGCCGTTAACATGAGGGCGCCAATACCCCCCAAGAACACGCTGGGTCCTGCTGAACGATTGACTAACTCGGCAGTGAAAATATTCAACGAAGAACCAGCCTGCTCAAAACCGCTCCAAAAAATAGCTGCTAAAATGAATAACCAGAAAATAACACCAAGACGCTTTTTCTCTTCACCTGTATGCCCACCAAAAAAAATGATATAACCAAAAAAAGCGACCGTAATTACCACAGCAACCAGTCCTAAATTACCAGCCAATGATTCTAAAGTTAATTCAATAGCACCCGAGCTAACTAAGAAGCCTAGTAATACGCTCAGCGCGCCAATAATAGAAACCACGGTATAAAAAATCTTGCTTCGCTTAGCAAGGGTTTCAGGATCAATATCTACCTTAAGATCTCCTGCTGTTCCTATATATTTTCCTCCAATCTGATAAGAAATAAGACCGAGAATCATACCAAAACCAGCTAATGTAAATCCATAATGCCAGTTATACCCTTCTCCTAGAAGGCCACACAACAATGGGCCTAATATGGCACCAAAATTAATCCCCATATAAAATATTGAGAAGCCCGCATCGCGTTTGGCACCACCCTCGGGATATAAATCCCCTACCATTGAACTCACATTTGGTTTTAGCAATCCAGTACCAATGACAATAAGTGCCAATCCTATAAAGAAAAATATGGTGGTAGGAACTGCCATACTAAAATGCCCCATGGCAATGATAATACCACCTATAAGAACCGCTTTTCGTTGACCCCAAATATTATCGGCTACCCAACCTCCAGGCAGTGATAACATATAAACAAAAAAGGTATATAGACCATAAATAGCAGTAGCCTCACCAACTGATAAACCTAAGCCAGGATTATTACCAACAGCCTCTGCTGTCATAAAAAGTACGAGTAACGCTCTCATACCATAGTAACTAAAGCGCTCCCATAATTCGGTAAAAAAGAGGGTGGATAAGCCCCTTGGATGCCCAAAAAAGTCGTGTTGTTGGGCATCTAAAGGGCCCACTGAGGATGTACTCATACTCATGATGTCAAAATTAGGTTAGTTTTTTTTGAAAATATAACAATAGCTTAGATTATAGCTAAACCTATCTTCGCTCGCAAGCCTAATGAAACCTTTCGAGGCTCAAATCGTACATTTTCTTATTTATTCGTAAACATATTATTATGGAATTAATCTTACTCATTATTGGCGCGCTATTAGTACTATTCGGATTTGTTGGATCTTTTTTACCAATTGTTCCAGGTTTACCTATCAGTTTATTGGGAATACTAATTATGCAATGGACCATTGCACCCTTTTCCTCTGCATTTATTTGGGGTTGGACATTGGCTATAGTCTTATTCTCCATACTCGACAATTTTATACCTGCTTTGACTAGTCAAAAAACAGGAGGAACTCGCTATGGTTTTTGGGGAAGCCTACTTGGGATGATTTTTGGGATTGGATTTCCACCTATAGGGTTCGTTATTGGGCCCTTAGTAGGCGCTTTTCTAGGTGAAATAATAGGTGGTCAAGGTCAGCGGCAGTCGTTAAGAGCAGCATGGGGCTCATTTCTGGGGTTTATGGTGGCGACTGGTATTAAAGTGATCGCAGCTTTAATTCTATGTTGGCACTACGGAACCGAACTAATCCAATGGGTAATGAGCCAGTTTTAACTGTTATGTAAACTAAGTGATGCCGCATGATATGCTGCCCCTACTATACTAGCATTATTTTGAAACCCTGCAGCCTTAAGTTTTGTGGTAATTTTAACGTAGGGTAAGGTCTTTTCTGCTTTTTTACTCAGTTGTCCACCTATAATAAATAATTCTGGATGAAATAATTTTTCATAATATTGTAAAGCAAACTGAATCCTTTTCGCCCATATTTTACGCTGAATTCCCTCTTCCTTTCTTACCCTGTTCGACGCTCGTTCTTCTATGCTAATGCCTTTTAACTCAATAAGACCAAGTTCTGTATTTGGTAAAAGTATATTATCTACAAAAATAGAAGATCCAATACCTGTACCTACTGTCAATACTATAACCGTTCCTCGATACCCTTTGCCAACCCCAAAGGTCATTTCAGCCATACCTGTTGCGTCGGTGTCATTAATAAGGTGTACTGAACATCCTGTAATTTCGCTAAATAAGTGCTCAACATCTGCATCTATCCAAGCAGAATCTATACGGGATGCAGATAATACTCGGCCCTTATGAATTGCAGCCGGAAATGCACAACCAATAGGTCCATACCAGTCAAATTTTTTGACCAGTTTATGCACCTTTGAAATTATTTTATGTGGGCGACTATCTTCTAATTTGTCGGTAGATTTTTTTCCAGATATAATCTCTCCTTTTACCGTATCTACAACAGCAGCTTTAATACCATAACTGCCAATATCGATGCCCAGTACCTTCATGTTAGTTTATATTATTGTTCGACTATAACCCATCCTTCTTGCTCAACTTTTTTCTTGGCAAATTTCCATTTCATACTCTCTGAAGTACCCGTTGCCATATTTTGTATAGTGACAATATCATTCCTTCCAGGTTCAACGGCAACTTCGACTGGTTTTCTTTTAACATTTGGCCCCCTTGGAGGCTGTGCCTGATCTACGGCAGATGCTACAGGAGTTTGTAGACCCATTCCTGTTGAATCGGCATGTTGAGTTTGCATACGCTTTGTATCATATGAAGACTTTTGCTGTTGAGCCTGCTGCACTGAATTTGGTGAAGCCTGTGCTTCTGGAACCGACTTCCAAATCAAAGAAATAACCTCTTGGTTGATCATTTCTATGAGTTGTTTAAACATATCGAAGGCCTCTCTTTTATACTCCAACAAAGGATCTTTCTGGGCAAATGAACGCAGCCCAATACCTTCTTTTACTGAATCTAATTCACGCAAGTGCTGCATCCATTTATCATCAATAACAGATAGTACAGCAGAACGCTCGAGTGCTCTTACCACCTCTTTACCTTCATTGTGTAACGCCGCTTCGACACCAACCACTACACGCATTCGTCGAGACCCATCGGTAAATACAACCTGTACCTTATCTGGTCGTCGATCCGGCTGTGTTTCACTTATCCGCTTCATCACCTCATACAACGGTTTACTTATCATCTCCTCTTTTCTTTTATACACCTCTAGTGCCCGCCGTATGATCACATCGACTAGTGACTCCTCGTCCATGGATCTCCACTCATCTTCATCAAAAGGTACATCTACAGCAAGATTTCGGAGTATTGTAGCTTGAAGGCCTTGATAATCACTGATAGCCACGTGTTCATCTACCCATTCTTCTACAAGTGATTCAAGCATACCCAATAAATCCGTACGCAATTGATCTCCTAGGAGGGCGTGCTTACGACGAGCATATACCACATTTCGTTGATTATTAAGCACATCATCATATTCTAATTGGCGCTTACGGATGCTAAAGTTGTTTTGCTCGACTTTTCCCTGGGCACGTTCTAGGGACTTAGTTATCATACGATGCGTAATAACTTCGCCTTCCTTAAAACTTAGCTTGTCCATGACACCCGCAACACGATCGCTCATGAATAATGCCATTAGCTTGTCTTCTAAGGAAACATAGAATTGTGAAAAACCTGGGTCTCCTTGACGTCCAGCTCGCCCACGCAGTTGTAGGTCAATACGCCTGGATTCGTGTCGTTCAGTGCCCAAAATTGCGAGTCCACCTTTTTCTTTAATTCCCTGTGCAAGTTTAATATCAGTACCCCTACCTGCCATATTGGTCGCCACAGTAACTGCCCCTGGTTGCCCTGCCTGCTTTACAATATCACTTTCTCTGGCATGCTGCTTGGCATTTAAAACGTTGTGTGGAATACCCGCCTGCTTAAGCATACGACTCATCGACTCGGACACATCTACGCTGGTCGTACCCACTAGCACAGGCTGTCCACTGATATGAAATTCATTAATCTTCTTAATAATAGCCTTATATTTCTCTCTCTTCGTTCGAAAAACCAAATCCTCATGATCTTCTCTTGCAATGGGACGATTAGTCGGGATTACCATCACATCTAAATCATAAATCTCATTAAATTCGCCTTCTTCCGTTTCTGCAGTACCGGTCATTCCAGAAATTTTATGATACATTCGGAAGTAATTTTGCAAAGTAATAGTTGCATAGGTTTGCGTGGAAGCTTCAACTTTTACTTGCTCTTTTGCTTCGATAGCCTGATGTAAACCATCTGAATATCGGCGACCCGACAATACTCGACCGGTATGCTCATCTACAATTTGTACTTTACCATCCTGCACAATGTATTCTTCCTCACGTTCGAAATTGGTATAGGCTTTTAGCAGCTGATTCACCGTGTGAATCCGGTCTCCTCGCTCTGCAAATAGTCTATGGAGTTCCGAGAATTTCTGCTCACGCTCTTGCAAAAGTTCCAATTTCGCTGATTCTAGCTTCTTATCCTTATACCCTTGACTAAATTCTTCATTCACTTCTATTTGATGAATTCGCTCAGATTCCATGTCAGCAAATTCTACTTCAATCTTAGATGTTTCTTCCCCTAAATCTGGAATAACAAAGAACTCTGCATCCTCTCCTTTTTTAGTAATGAATTCACGACCTTTATCGGTCATTTCAATTGAATTCATTTTTTGGTCAACCGCATAAAACAAATATTCATCTACTACAGGCATATTTTTCGCATTGTCTTGTAAATACAATGCTTCCGTGCGTTGAATAAGTTTTTGAATACTCGGTTCTTGTAGTATTTTCTTAAAGCGGGTATTCTTTGGAAACCCTCTCTGAACCCTAAATAAAGCAAGGCCTGCGTCATCATCGTTGCCTTCATCCAGATGTTTTTGAGCTTCCTGTACCAAGTTAGCTACCAACTTTTTCTGAGCCTGAACCAAAGATTCCACTCGAGGCTTCATCTCTATATACTTATCGGATTTATTATCGTTTGGAACCGGTCCTGATATTATAAGCGGGGTTCTAGCTTCATCTATAAGAATCGAATCCACCTCATCAATGATGGTGTAGTGATGCTCTCTTTGCACCAATTGATCCGGATTAATAACCATATTATCCCTGAGGTAATCAAACCCAAATTCATTGTTGGTGCCATAGGTTATATCTGCCCGATAAGCCTGTCTACGTTGTTCGGTGTTGGGTTCATATCGATCTATACAATCAACCTTGAGCCCATGAAAATTAAATATTGGCTCGTTCCACTCAGCATCTCGCTTTGCTAGGTAATTATTCACGGTGATAACGTGCACACCTTTACCAGCTAGGGCATTTAAATATGCGGGAAATATAGACACCAAGGTTTTTCCTTCACCGGTTTTCATCTCTGCGACTTTACCTTGATGAAGTGCCATTGCACCAACTAGTTGCACTTCATACGGAATCATGTTCCACTCAATAGCATCACCTGCAACTTTCCAAGATTTACCCACAAATCGACGGCAAGTGTCTTTTAATACCGCGTAGGCTTCAGTCATGATACGGTCAAGAGTTTGCTCAATCAGTTCTAACTCTCGGCTTTCTAGCTCCTCGAGTTCATCCGTAAGTTGTCTATGATCCGCATCTTGAAGCTCTTCAATATGCTCTAATTTACCCTTTAGCTCTGCAATTTCATTTCTCACATCGTTTGTCGCTTCTGTAATGAGTTGCTTAAAATACTCCGTTTTAGCTTTTAACTCTTCATCACTTAAAGCTTCCAAACTCGAACTATATAATTTGATCTCTTCAATTAGTGGTTGAATAGATTTAATATCTTTTTCGCTTTTTGAGCCAAAAATCTTTGTTATTAGCTTGCCTACCTTATCAATCATGGGTATGGAATAGTCTGTTGTAACATGTTAGAATAGTAATTAATTCAGCTTGCGTGAGTTAGTATAACTAAATTATTGCTACATCAAATGTAACCTTTCAAACGAGGCCGTTCAACACATGTTGTAGATAAGTTTAATTTCCTAGGATAAATATTCGATTTATAGAAATTAATGCCTATATTTTAGGCTATTTTGGATATTCAAAACTTTGAGGGATTAGATCCATGAAACGTACATACCAACCTAGTAATCGAAAGCGTAAGAATAAGCATGGTTTCCGAGACAGAATGTCTACCCAAAGCGGGAGAAAAATCATTGCCAGTCGACGAGCAAAAGGTCGTCATAAGCTAACGGTTAGTGATGAGCGAAAAGGAGCCAAATAATTTATTAGCTCTTCTCTCAACTGATGCAAAAACACATCAGCTACCCAAACTATCAATATTGAGAGGGAAATCTGCTTTTGAAAAACTTTTCAAAGCTCCTACTACTTTTCATTTAGGCAGTATTTTATTTCGATTCTGTCCTTTCCATTTCGCTAAATCTAATCCTATATCTGAAAACAGGCTCCAAACGGCGTTCATTGCCCCAAAACATATAGGTAACGCGGTTACTAGAAATAAAACAAAAAGGTTACTCAGGGAAAGCTTTCGTACTTCGAATAAGGAATTGCATCATTTTTTGAGGAAAAACTCAATTAATTTGCATTTGGCCCTAATTGCCCGTTATCCTAATCCTGATTTTGAGCTTGTAAAATATCAGATGCATAAAGGACTCAATAATCTCATTGAGATTTTAGCCCATGATATTTATACATTTAAACATTCAGAGAAGTAAAAAAATGTGCAGCATTCTCAAAAGAGTCGGATTTGACATATATCCCCGAATACTAACCCAATAATAATTAGCTGTTTTGGATAAGAATACTGTAGTTGGATTTACCCTAATATTTGTACTGATGCTAGGCTGGTTTTATTTCACCTTACCTAGCGAAGAACAATTAGCCGAGCAACAACGTCAAAGAGTAATTAGAGACAGTTTAGCTCAAGTTGAATTAAACCAAAACCTAAATCCTAACTTAGATTCAGATATTGGAGTACCTAGTAGATTACAAAACCAGGGTATCGGGGCTAGCGAACTTAGTAACATGAAATCGAGTCAAATTATTGATGGTGACGAACCCAAAGTACAGAATGTTGGAATGTTTGGGGCCATCCAAGATTCGGTGCAACGGTTTACTACCATAGATACTCCACTATATAAAACTATCTTCACAAATAAAGGGGCAGGGCCAACTCAATTCACCTTAAAAGAGCATGTCAATTGGGCGGGGACACCTGTACAAATGATTGGAGATACTACTCTTTCTGCCTACAATTTGGGGTTTTTAAGTACGGAAAACTACAATGTTGAAACCCAACAAATTCTTTTCGAAGCAGAAAATCTAGCTTCTAATATCCTTGTTTTATCAGGAGAAAGTAGAAGTTTGAGCTACCGATTGAATATTCCCAATGGGGGTGCACTTCGTTACACCTACACATTTTACTCTGATAGCTATGAAATAGATCTAAAAGTAGAATACATTGGTATTCAGGAATATATCTTAGGTCGATCCGTAGATTTTGGTTTTATCAGCCCACTAAATTTTACTGAACGTGATCGAGTTCAAGAAGCTCTCACAACTTCTGCATACTTATTTGCAGGTGGTGAACTAGAACGGCTTAAGGTCGATAACCCAGACGAAAACAATGGATACAATGAATTGAATATAAATGGCATGGTTGAATGGGTTGCTACAAAAACCAAATTTTTTGCCCAACTTATACAACCAGTTCATGGCACTGAAGGAGCTTTACTAATAGGTCAAATAAATGGTAAAGTAGATCAACCAACTACCGATCATGCATATCAGGCTATGCTTAATTCTGATATACCGAGCAATGGAACGCAAGAATATCGGCTCTATATAGGACCAACTAAATATGCCGATATGAAAAGTTACAATGAACATGCGTTTGATATGGTAGAGGTGGGTTATGGGTGGCTACGATGGTTTTCTGATCCATTTGTACGTTTTATTGTTATTCCATTCTTTAATGTAATGGGCGGGTTTATCTCCAACTATGGTGTATTGGTCATTATATTTGCGGCCACCGTTAAACTTGTTCTATCTCCACTCACATTTAAAAGTTACAAAAGCATGGCGGCCATGAAAGAACTGCAGCCGCAATTGAAAGAATTACAAGAAAAATATAAGAGTGATCCCCAGAAGCAGCAGAAAGCTACTATGGATTTGTATCGCAAAAATAAAGTGAATCCATTAGGGGGTTGTTTACCCATGTTACTTCAGTTTCCTATCCTAATTACTCTATGGCTATTTTTTCAAAACTCTATTTTACTAAGGCAAGAATCCTTCCTTTGGGCTAATGACTTATCCGCGCCAGATTTTGTTATCAATTTACCTTTTGGCATCCCATTTTTAGGGGATCAAATAGGTGGATTTGTAATATTAATGTCTCTTGCGATGGGGCTTCAAAGTCGACTCACGGGGGGTGCTAGCGGCGGCGGCGCAGCAGGCGGTGCGATGGCTCAGAATATGAAAATAATGCAGTATCTACTTCCTATCATGATGCTATTCATATTTAACCGCTTTGCCTCTGGGTTAAGTCTTTACTATCTCATTTTTAATGTTTTGTCGATTGTTCAACAATACTATATCAATCGAAGTACACATAAAACGGCTCTAGCAAAGTCTTAATTACTTTTCTTTGACATCTCAGTTTAGGCTATAGCTAAGCTAAAACCAAAAGAATACACAACATTGCACTGCATTAATCGAGGAATATATATTTGTTAAGCACTGCCTTATACCACTATCCAATCATTCGTTACTTAGCCAACGATGTGGAATTATGGAACCCCATTCATAAGCAATGGTTTAAAAATAGACCGGAAGAGCGTGTTCGACTTCGAGTAATTGAATACTTCTTACAAGAGTGCCAAATTTCGCCCAATAGAATTGGTCCAGAGTTTCAGGTTGACTTAGCTAATCAAACGAAAGGGCGCATCGATCTAGTCTGTTTTGATACTAATTATCAGGCTCATTGCCTAGTAGAATGTAAACATGTAAATATTCCTTTAAATGAACAAGCCGCACAGCAAATTGCTAAATACCACCTGAGCCTTCCTAGTCCCTATTTACTTATTACCAATGGAAGATTTGATGCCTGGTTTCGGTGTACAGCAAAGGGTTTTGAATATCTTGAATCAGTGCCTGATGAATATCGATCAACCCGAGAGGTTAAACGTGATCTACAATATTGGATAGATCGTGGATTTTTGTATCCTAACATTCCTGAATCGCTGCATGAATTAGTATGTAATTTATGCTCACGCTTGTACATAGATTTGAAATCTCCTCCTATTTACTTGGATTTTGAAAATATTCCATCGGAATTTGCATTAAAAAACTATTTTTACAATGCAAATTTTAGGGATGATAAAACCCAGACTCAGATTGCATTTGCAATGAATGGTAAGGGAAGTACACAAAGTTTAGATGTTATTTTAAGCGAGAATGGAGTTAGCACAAAATTATTAAAGATTGATATACTGGCTTTATCTAATCACGAAAGCGCACATGCCACCTTATACACGGAAATGGGACAACGTCAGGTTAATATTTTTTCTATGTCACCATTGGATAACAAAGAATGGCTAAATAAACTAATCGAATACCTGGTAAAAGATTAGTCAATCATGAAAGGTTTTACTGGTGAATCGGCTTGCTATTTTGGTTTCTATTTGAAAGAGATTTATTCCATTGAAGCCAACCAATTACAGCTAAAATAGTGAAAACAAAAAACTGCCCGCTAGTTAATAACAAATCTTTATAATAATACAGTGGAATGGAAAGCAGATCGGTTGCGATCCAAAACAACCAGTGTTCTACTTTTTTTTCGGCCATAAGCCACATTCCCACAATAGCCAGCGATGTAGTTAAGGAATCCCAAAGTGGTATTTCACTGTCAGTGAACCTTTGAAGAATAACAAAAAGAATAACCCAAGAGAGTAGAAATAAAACGATTGATAAAAACCATTCTTTCCCACTATTACGAGTTATTTCTTTAGCTTCGCCACTCTCTGAGGGCTGAAGCCAACGATACCAACCATATATACTCATAAGAACATAGTAGATATTGATGCCCATATCAGCATAAATCCCGTAAATAAAGGATAAGTACACATAGATACTGACGCTAATTAATCCAATAGGATATACCCATATGCGCTCTTTCACTGAGAACCATACACTAGCTAAGCCAGTACTAACAGCCAATCCCTCAATACTGAATAAATAATCGATCATACTTTTGTTTTTAGTATGCCAGTTAGGTTCAGTGTATGTATTGGAATTAAATAGTTAATTAGAATTTCATCCTTATGAATGCCTAGTAGCCCAGTGCCTCGAAAATCGACTACGCATACGTTCTCTTCTCTTTGAACAATTTCACCTATTCCGTAGAACTCTGGACTAGGGCCATAGTAAACTAAATCACCAAACTGTAGTTCATTCTTTGCGCGCCGATGAAAAGGCATAATTACCGGCAATAAATCTAAGCGGTATGAAAGTTTTTTTTTATTGTTCAGCGGCATATCTATGTTTTTTTCGTATGTGAATCGCTCGATTCTCCTGTATATCATATGGCCATTCGATCTCTACCATCCACCAAGTATCAGTTGAAAAAGGCAGCGCAAGTTTAGGCCACTCTATAATGCAAATGCCACCATTGAAAAGATATTCTTCAAAGCCAATTTCTTGAAGCTCGCTTAAAGATTTCAACCGATATAAGTCAAAATGATAAAGAGGTATTTGCCCAAGATATTCATGCACCACCGCATAGGTTGGTGATTGTACATACTCTTGTTTAACACCGAAATAAGAGGCCAATCCTTTGGTAAAATGTGTTTTTCCCACACCTAAACCTCCCTGAATAATTACCACATCATTTGATTGAAGCCTGCGAGCAAATTCTTTGGCTATGGCAATGGTCTGTTCTACCGATGATGAAAAAAAACTATAATCTGAGCTACTATCCATCATTTGATTTAGATTCTAAGAGTGCCACTGGTAAAATCATTTCTTCCATAGAAGCCCCCCCATGCTGAAAGGTATCCTTGTAGCGGTTTTGATATTTATGGTAATTGGTAGGATAGACGAAATAATAGTTTTCTTTTGCTATCAGATAATCTTTCACGTTTGCATACTCAGGTAATCCAAATTCTCGTGCTTCTTTAAATACAATAACTGAATTTTCTTCTTCGGCATTTAAACTTCGCCCGTACTTATATCTCAGTCCTGTCGCAGTTTCCTTGTCGCCATACACTTTGGTATCTCGAAGTGCTCGAACCGAACCATGATCGGTCGTAATTATAAGATAAACCCCCTCTTCAGATAGTTCTTTTAACATCTGAAACAGGGATGAATGTTGAAACCAAGCTTCTGTAATTGCTCTAAATGCTGCCTCATCAGGAGCTAACTCTTTAATAACATCCGAATCGGAACGGGAGTGGACCAAAGCATCCACAAAATTGAATACAAAAGCACAAAGAGGACTCTGAGCATAATTTTTAATTTTTTGGGCTATATGACGCCCTTCTTGTGCATTTAATATTTTCTCGTATTTCGTTTTAATTCCAAGCCCTTTTCTTGAAACATAAGAATTAAGCAACTCGTGCTCATACTTATTCCAAGATCGCTCATCCTGACCCTGCTTCCATAATGCTGGATATTGTTTTGAGATTTGTAGCGGGGTTAGACCAGAAAATATAGCATTTCGAGAATAGGGGGTAGCAGTAGGTAAAAGTGAGAAATAAAATTCGGTTTGAATATCATAATATTGGCTTAAATAACGCTCAAAAACTAACCATTGATCATAACGCATACAGTCGATAAGAAAAAACATTACCCGCTTTCCTTGCTTTATCAAGGGTTCTACATAAGTAGAAAGTATTCCAGGTGAGAGTAGAGGGGACTCATTTTCTCCTTGGTTTCGGTCAAAAGCATCTATTAGTTCATACTTTTTAATCCACTGCAAATAGTTCTGTTCCACCATTTTTCCAAACTCTCGATTGGCCGATTGAATTTGATCGTCCAAAACCTGCTTTAAGGTTTCATCTCCTTGACCCAAATCCATCATCCACTGGGTTAGTTTTTTATACACGTTAATCCAATCTTGCCAGGTAGTTCGATGATGTAGTAAGGCATCCATCTCTGGGAATGAACGCAAATAACTTTGGGCCGATTTTTCATTTTCTAAACGACCTCTATCCAGTATTTTTTTTACCGTTAGAAGTATCTGTGATGGATTAACCGGTTTAATTAAATAATCCGAGATCTTTGCTCCAATGGCCTCTTCCATGATTGACTCTTCTTCACTTTTTGTAATCATAACTACAGGAACCAATGGAAACTTAGATTTAATTTGCTCCAGGGCTTGCAATCCCCCAATTCCTGGCATCTGTTCGTCTAGAAATACTACATCAAATAGTTGCTCATCCATCATTGCTACCGCATCTCTACCATTGGTTACTGCTACGACTTCAAAACCTTTTCTTTGTAAAAAAAGTATGTTGGATTGCAGTTGATCTATTTCGTCATCTGCCCATAATATACTTGGCATTGTATAGCGGATTAATGAATGGTTATTATGCTAAGTAATATACTAAAACCCTAGAAGGCTATGCAGTCCAATAATTCGAAGTCAATAGCATCCCTAATCATTCCATACCTAATTCAATATAGAGGTGTCTTTTTAATTTTTTCTATTGTTTTTTTGAAGCTTAATTTTTTATCCAACTAGCGCTATATTTAATTATGTCACTGTCAACTACAAGGATTAACCCAGTCATACAAACCCATTGCTTTGACTATAATGGAACTAGCTTAGCTTGGGAACATATCAGGATTGTTCATTCCAACCGTTCAACTGCTGGTTCGTCTAATGGTTCACTGCATCCACTAATTATTTTACATGGTTGGGGGGCAAGTAAAAAAATAATGCGACCTCTTGGGCGAACTTTAGCATTGAATCATGATTGTTACGTAATAGATTTAGCAGGTTTTGGGGAATCGTCCAAACCCTCCGTCGCATGGAATATTGATGACTATGTCAAAAGTATAAAGGCTTGGATCGAACACATTGGACTAAATACATTCGATATTTTGGCCCATTCTTTTGGTGGTCGTATTACCTTAAAATTACTCACTCAGGCATGGTCCAAAGAACATGTAAAAAAAGTATTGATTACGGGTGGTGCTGGGATGAAGCCGCAGCGCAGTATAAGATTTTACGCCAAAAAATATACCGCTAAAAGCCTTAAAGTACCCTTTAGGCTACTTCCAGAACCCTTCAAGTCTAAAGGTTTAAACTGGCTTCGAGCTACAACTATCTGGAAATCTTTAGGTTCTAGCGACTATGCTTCCTTAAACGGTGTTATGCGCGAAACTTTTGTTCTTTCGGTTGAGGAATATTTAGAACCTACTCTGCCAAATATTTCTCATTCTGTACTCTTACTCTGGGGTAAAAACGACGATGCCACACCGCTATATCAAGCTAAGAGGATGGAAAAAGGTATTTCCGAAGCTGCTCTAGTCGTTATGAATGACTGCGGGCATTATGCTTTTTTAGATAAGCCCAAACAATTCGCAGTTATTGCCGAAGCGTATCTAAAACCAACTGATCAGAAAGGCTAAAACTGAGCCCTAGCGTTGGAAATTGGAGGCTCTTACTTACTAGTGCTATACCTTGATTTTGCAGACTAACACCTGAATTATCACCATTCTTACCATAGATAGGATCATTATAAATTGGATATCCTGAATAAGACAAATGTAAACGGATTTGATGGGTTCTTCCGGTTATAGGTTGGCACTCTATCAGTGTATCTTGTCCCTCTTTACGTAAAAAAGTGCATAAAGTTTGGGCATCAAAGGCTGCTTTTAAATTAGCCCCGCATTCAAATACAAATCCTTTCTTTCTACGGATAGAGGCATTTATAAGGTATTCTTCGTTTCCATTTGGATATCCTTGCACTCGCGCCCAATAGATTTTTTTCACGTTAGATTCTTCAAAGGCTTTACTACAAGCCTGTGCCATTTCTTTATTTTTTGCCATCACTACTAAACCTGAAGTTACTGCATCGAGCCTGTGTACAATTCGTAATCCTTCGTAGCCTCTTTCCCTTAAAATATACTGTAAACTGTTTTTATTATATCGTCCCCCTGCATGCATAGGCATAGGTGCGGGCTTAAACAGCGCCACTATATCGGAATCTTCTTCCAATATCATGATTTCATCTGGAACACTAGGCTCAATCATATTAGGAACATGATGAACAATGGTATCGCCAGTCACTAAGTATACTCCAACAAAATTAGAGGCTTTTATCGATTTTCCATTCCTTAGAATGTAAATAAGACCTTCATTTTCTCGATGGCGCCATAATTTTTCTCCCACATAGGGAAACCGCTCAGCCAAATAGGTATAAAATTCTTTTCCATGCCCATCGCTGCGCACCGTCGTGTGATGAGTATAAGGGTAAGACGATACCAAACGAACTTTACGCGAAACCGTCATATTCTATGTAAACTTTTGCTTATTCATTGCTACTTATACTACCTAATAGAGGTATTCAAACCATTAAGAGAGGAATCTATTAGACTTTCATGCTTGCGTTTTTTTCCAATCCTTATTTCGCTCTTTAAAATCTTCTTCAAAGTAGCTATACCACTTTCTGAAGGGTTGGAAAGCTTGGTCTGGATCAAAAGGCCTTCGGTATTCACTTTTTTTGCATTCCTCACTACAGCAACCCTCCATCAATTGAGCTCCCACCTCAGAACAAATAAACAACTTGTTACACTCCATATTAGCACAGTTAACATAACTATCAGCCGGTTTCCCTGTAATTTCGCAGCTAGCAATCGGTGCTAAGTCTTTAGGATTTACAGACACAACAAGTCGATCATCAAATACAAAACACTTCCCTTTGAAATGTTCCCCTTTCTCTTTGTACGCATAGTTTAAAATTCCTCCATGCAATTGGTTTACATCCTCCCAACCTTCATTTTTCATAAGTACCGAAAACTTTTCGCAACGAATACCCCCAGTACAATACATAAGTACTTTTTTATCCTTGGGTATATCAGCTGTTTTTAACCAATCTGGAAATTCATAAAAGTTTTTAACATCGGGTTTTATCGCTCCTTTAAAGTGACCCACTTTAGATTCGTAGTTATTCCGCACATCGATAATTACATGATCTTCATCGGATTCAAGTACTGCTCGCCACTCGTGTGGGTTTAGATATTTCCCCCCATTCTTTGGATCCACATCATCAATATGTAAGGAGACTATTTCTTTTCTTACTTTACAAATTAGCTTGGCAAAAGGTACCTGATCATAGGACTCCTGTTTAAATTCAGTTTTATCGAAACCTGGTTGAGCCCACACATACTGCTTATATGCTTCTATTTGTTGAGAACTCCCGGAAGCAGTACCATTCAGGCCTTCATTTGAAATATAAATACGACCTTTAAGACCTAATTCTTTACATTTAACCTTATGCACTTTGCAAAATTCCTCAGGCGATACTATTTCATGAAAATGGTAATAGAGTATAACTTCGTACATAATTTGTAACTTAGATAATTCCAATAAAGCCATAAAGATAACCATAATTTATAAGGAAGTACCACCTTGGGATACAGAAAGATCTACACTTTTTTAATACGTCCACTTTGGTTTGTTTTTATTTGCGAATTCATTGGTCTTAGTGTATCTACCGCTGCCCAAACTATTACAGAACATGTCTCATACGGCGATTCAATTACCAAATGTCTAACCCCATTTCTTAAGGACGATTCGTTGGCCACCCTACGATTTGGGCACCATTTTGATAAATGGCAAACCCCTATCACCAGTGACATATTCACAAATCAGAGACAAGAATATCTCTCTAAATCAGGTAAATTTAGCATTCACTATGTTACGGAAGGTGTAGACGCTGTGCACAATGGTGATGCTAATGAAAATGGAATTCCTGACTACGTCGAATGGGCTGCTGAAGCCGCAGATTCTTCATATCAACTTCAAATCAACGAATTAGGGTACCCAGATCCTATACCCAGCGGTACTAGCTACGATATATACTTAAAGGATTTATCTTCTTTTGGGGCTTACGGGTTAACAAACACCTCACGGAACGGTATTTTTTCCTGCGGAGCTAATTTGACAAGTACCTGCATATACAGTGAAAATGACTTTGTAGGGTATCCAGCAAATGACAGTAAAAATCAAGTAAAAGGAGCACTTCAAGTTACCATTGCCCATGAATTCAAGCATGCTATTCAATACATCCAAAATAAATGGGAAGGCGAAACAGACCAGTGGGCAGAAATGGACGCAACGCTCATGGAAGAGATAGTCTATGATAATGTGAATGATTATTACAATTACATCGATAATTTTTCAACGGATCTTTTTACAGAAGCCCATAGAAGCTTAATTCCTGGTTCTTATGAAGACGTCACATTCGCACTGTATTTCCATGAAACTATAGGTTCGGATTTTTGGCCTTTGTCCTGGGAATTAATTGCTGAAGACCCGCAGATTTCTTTCCTACAAGCAGCTAAGCAAACCCTTGAAATAAATAATAAATCTTGGAAGCCAAACTTATTGCGGGCCTACGCATACCACTATGTCTCAGGAAAAAATTCTATTTATCCATCATTTGGTTTCGAGGAAAGCACCTTCTATCCAGATCCCTTCATTACTAAAACCATCACTAGTTTTGCCACTGGATTCGATATATCAGTACCTGATCCCGTTTTAGATAGTCAGATAGAGGGAAAAATTACGGGTGATTTAAGCCGAATGTCTAGCCGTTATTACGAAATCATTGCCGAAGATGTCCCTGGAAGTTTTGTCCGTATTCATTCTATGGTTGATAATGCGGCTATAATCGTCGGTGTAATTGCCTTTCTGAATGATGGGTCCCCTATTTATCAAGCATTGAATAACGAATCAGCCATAGGTTCATGGATTGAATATCGGCTTACAATTAACTGGGATGATGTCCAAAAGCTTGGTATTATCGTGCATAACAGCAATGAACAAATAAATGGATATTTCGAACTTGTCTTTAGTGATTACACGCTTGGAGAGCATATTGTAGTAAATCAAAATTATCCAAATCCCGCCTCTGATCAAACTACTATCCAATTAACGCTTCCAAATAGAACCGAACTAAGTATCGAGGTATTTGATTTATTAGGTCGGCATATCTTGACCGTTTTTAAAGGTCGTGCTGATGCAGGTTTGCAACAATTCTCTGTTAACCTTCATAGTCTTTCAGTAGGCACTTATGTGCTTAGAGTCCGCGCATCGGATCAAATTTCTTCAAAATTAATGACCGTAATCCGATAAATTCGTAGCGTATCATGGCGTTTTTTATGTTAATTGTTTCATTTTTAAAATAAATCGGGTATACTTTTATAATTATCGTCTACTTTGTATAACAGGCGTATCATCGTGGCTATCAAGAAATGATGAACTAAGAATAAATTTGCACTACTTATGAACAAGGCACGTCTAGTCAGTGAATTGAGTAAGCAACTATCACTATCAAAAAATGATACAGAAAAACGATTGAATTATTTTGTTGATCTAATTTGTGAGGAATTAGAACAACAAAACGCCATTCAACTTCCTGGCTTAGGACAATTTGAAACCCGTGAACGAGCCTCATATATAGCTTATAATCCGCATTACCAGAAGAAAATGCGTGTACCCCCAAAAATTATCGTACGATTTACTCCCACTAGAGCGATTAAGGATGAATTAAAGGGATCTGGATTATGAGGCTTAAACGCAATGGAAGTGAGCTCATTGAATTGTTTGCTACAAGAGCCGGTATTAATCTATCAGAGGCTAAATCATTCATTCAGACTTTGTCTGAAACAGTTACCGAAGTGGCCATCAGTGAAGGTAAAGCAACAATTTCTGGTTTTGGACGATTTACCATTTCGGAGGTAGCCGACCGAGAAGGAACACAACCAGGTACAGGTGAAAGCATTATAATCCCTGCTCATAAACGTATGTACTTTACCCCATATAAAAGATTAGCAGATCTAGTAAATAAGAAAAATATCCAAATAAAGAATAAAGAGCTCAATACAGTTACAAATACTCAGATGGAAAAAAATAACAACTCTTTTTCTGAAAATTTAGATGAGATTGATTCTCAGGAAAAAGCTGCCTTATTAGATGAATTAGAACTAATTATTCTGCAAAAAAAGAAGCATATGATGGGTTCTTCCATAGATATTCGTGTTGAAGATGAATACTCTGCCGAACGAAAGGAACAAACCCAAGCAGAAGAAAAGGGAAAAACACATCCTTTAGAAATAACTTCACAAGACAACATTACTACTCCTGATCCAAGCCCTCAACATATTACAAAAGAAAGTACTTTTACCAATATTGAAAGCACAAGTAATCCAAAAAAATATATACCTATCGATGAAGATTTACTTAAAGATTTTATTCAGACAATGGATGAACTTAAAACAGTCATAAAAAATATTGATGCAAAATCTGATCGAGAAAAATCTAAATCGAATGATATTATTAGTATCAATAAAAAAATATTTATCTCAAGTAGCTTAATAGGTGTTTTCTTGCTTTTTGTAAGTGGTTTTTTAATTGGGACTACAGTGAGTCAATTCTTTAGCTCAGGATCGATAGATAATGTGAATAATTTAAGCCAACAATCAATTCAAACTAATACAACTACTATTAGGCAGGATCAACCGATCAAAGCCACTGGTGTTGAGCGTACAGAATTAGCTGCTAAAGCAACACAAAGAACCAATAGTTCAAACGCTAATATTACTAATAAATCGAAAAATGTGACTAACCCTTCAACTGCTAGTCCTACATCTTCAGGGTTTTCTTCCAGAAGAAGTGTACGCTTCAATAGCGAAAAAGGACTCTATAATATGGCGAAAGAAATTTATGGTAACCCACGACTCTGGGTACTATTATTTGAGGAAAATTTTAATACCAATCAAAACCCTGATGACATTGCAGATGGTACCCCATTAACCATCCCAGTTATAGCTACACCTAACTCGTTAAATCGACTTGAAAAAGAACGTCTACGCATTGCCTTACTTCATGTAGCCCAAGCTTACGAAAATGCAGGGAAAAGAGATTTAGCGCAGAATTACCGTAGTGCAACACTATATTACCTAAACACCATGTAATAACTAAAGATGCTAATTATTAGCTTAGTAAAGCTAAAGCTATATAATCGGCTAATCGGACTCCTTCTGAGGTTAAGCTAAACCTATTTCCGCTTTGACTAATTTTTCCCTCCTTTACTAGTTGTTTTAAGCGGGCATTCTGTTTAGTACTAAAGTCAAATTTATACAAATCTGTTAAAATAGAATGATCAAATCCTCTACTCGTTCGTAATCCAAGCCATATATATTCTTCCGCTAAAGTAGATTCATTGACCGGTTCAATAAGGGTTCGTATTTTCTGTTGATAGTCATTTTTCTTATGAATATACGCAATAAGATCTTTAGGGTTAGACCACCGTAAAGCCACTTCTTTTTCAGATGAAGAATCCTTAAAAAAGCCCACTTCATCGCTAATTAATTTTTTTTTCTGTTCTGATGATTTTGGCCACCAAAAAGAATGGGCTCCCGGGCCCAGGCCAACATAATTTCCATGACTCCAATATATTTGATTATGCTTTGCCTGAAACCCTTCTTTAGCAAAACTACTAACTTCATAACGATAAAGATTATACTTCTTCAGCGATTCCTCCAATAGGTCCATTTGATCAACCACATAATCATCATCAGCTGGCTTCAGCTTACCTAACTCTACTTGCTTTGCCAAACGGGTATTATGTTCGATTGTGAGCGCATATGCGGAAATATGTGGGGGATTAAACTCCATAAGCTGATCAATATCCTCTTGTAACTCGGACTTAGTTTGATTGGGCTGGCCATAAATCAGATCAACGGTATAATTTTTGAACGATGATGCCACAATATCATCTAATGCTTGTAACGCTTGAGCTTGGTTGTGAGCTCGATTCATAAAACTCAAGCTTTTCTCAGAAAAACTCTGAACTCCCATACTTATGCGATCAAACCCACAAGCCTTTAAAGACATTAGATAATCCGGAGTCACATTATCGGGATTCATTTCAATGGTTAGCTCATCCACTTCAAGCGTAAACACCCTTTTCAATTCAGCCATTATGCGTTTTAATTGATCTGAGGTTAATAAAGAGGGCGTACCTCCACCAAAATATACGCTCCTAACCACTTCCTCAGTAAACAAATGCCCCTCAAGTGCAGCAATTTCTAGTATTAACGAATTTACAAAGTCTTCTTTCTGATCCGATTTAGTGACAAAATAAAAATCACAATACGAACAAGCTTGCTTACAAAATGGGATATGAATATAAATTCCACTCAAGTGTCACTACGATAGAAAGGATTTTCTATATACGAGTGCTCTCCTCTGTATACACGACTATATCGAACATAATTTTCTGCATAATCACCAATAGACGCCCGCTCTTCCTCAGTCAATGCACGCACCTGTTTAACGGGCGAACCCATATACAAATAACCTGATTCTAAAACCTTATCCGGAGGAACCAGAGTGCCTGCAGCAACTATAACATCCGATTGTATTATGCATCCGTCAAGCAAGGTAGCATTTATTCCCACCAAAACACGGCTGTGAATAGTGCACCCATGAACGACTGCCCCATGGCCTATTGTCACCTCATCAGCTATATATGTGGGACCGGTTTGATTCATTACATGAATGCACACATTATCCTGTATATTCGACCGATTACCAATTCGAATCTTGTTTACATCACCCCGAATTGTAACATTAAACCACACGCTCGACATCTCACCAATATGAACATCACCAATAATATCCGCACTATCAGTAATAAAAGCGGATAAATTAATTGTTGGTTTGACGCCTAAAAAAGCTTGTATCATCTAGTTTTACAAGATTAATGTGCTTAGAAATAAATAAAAAGTTCTTACCCTTAATCTAATTCTCGGTCAATTAAGACTTTAAATCCCATGTATGTCTGGGGATTACTTTCTATTTTTATACCATTAATGTAGAATGTAGGTGTCGAATTTACGCCCAAACGAACACCTTCTTTACGCTGCTCCATGACAATTTGATTCATCTCAGCAGAATTCATATCTGCGGTAAATTCTTCGGTATCCAAACCAATTTCCTCAGCATAGCCAATAAATAAACGTTCCGCATTACCTTTAGACCAAACTTCTTGTCCTTCAAATATTTTATCATGCATTTCTTTGTACTTTCCCTGTTTTCTAGCTGCTTCTGCAGAGCGAGAAGCTACATGAGCATAAGGATGCATTGATAATGGAAAATGCTTGGTTACAATACTCACTTGATTGCCATAATCCTCCTTTAATTTCTGTTCAATTGGAACAAAGAACTTGCAAGCAGGGCACTGATAGTCGCTAAATTTCACAATTTGAATAGGAGCGTCTGGATTAAGATTAATCTCAGGAGTGTAGCCAGAAGAAGTAGTAATTTGACTGCTACTTCGTTGCACTTCGGACGGACCACAAGCCGTCACAAATAGAACTATAAAACCTAGAAGTGAAAGTTGTTTAAAAAACATAATGGAGTTAGGTTTAAATGAAAATTAAAAAGTTGACATATGAGAATAGTGTTGATCCACAATAGTACGAATTTCCTCAATAATATGAGGTATTTCCTCAACATAATGGCCCTTGCCAAAAGAAATACGAACAAATTCTCTAGCCTCTTGCTCATTCTTGCCTAGTGCCTTCATACTAACATTAGTCTCATCCATTCCAGATTGACAAGCACTTCCTGTGGATATACCCACTCCCGCTTGATCACATTTAAGCATTAAATATTGCCCCTCAATACCAGGAAAACGAAGACCCAAAATGTATGGGCTTTGATGAGAAGTTCCCTCAGCTCCCTCAATAATTGGTGGATTTGGCATATCATGTAGTGCTTTCACCCATGCCTCCCGTAAATGCTGCATCCGTACAAATTCAGCATCTATTTCATCTATAGCTTCTCTAGCGGCAGCGGCAAAAGCTGCAATCGATGGAACCGCTAAAGTCCCCGGCCTAAATTTCTTTAAACTGCTGCTTGGAAAGAACCCACTCCATTGCACATTTGGACTTAACCAGACGGCTCCAATCCCTTGGGGTCCGTAAATTTTATGGGCTGATATACTTAACGAATGAACACCTAGTGCTTGCACATCGATGGGTATTTTTCCAAATGCCTGTACTGCGTCACAATGCACTTTTATGTCCATTTTCCTTGCTATTTCAGCAATTTCTTTTACTGGTTCATATGTCCCCAACTCAGAATTAACAAGCTGTACTGCGATTAATGAAGTGGAGGTAGTTAAGCGTTCTTTGAGTTGATCAATGCATACTCTTCCATCGGCTAAAAGTGGTAAGTACTCTACCACCCAACCCTCTGCCTTTAATCTTTTCATCACCCGTAAAACCGAATCATGTTCAATTGGTGAGCATAGAATATGATTCATACTGGAATCTTGCTTTTTTACCGACTCTAATAGCGAATAAATGGCTAGAAAATTTCCCTCTGTAGCCCCACTTACAAAATGTAAATGCCGGGCTGAAGCCCCTAGACTTTGAGCTATTACTTGCTTAGATGCAGTAACAATTTGTTGAGCTCGACTTCCTTCTTCATGCAAACTGCTAGCGTTTCCGTAATACTCCCTAGCTACTTTTGTATACGTATTCAAAGCCTGTTCGCTCATGGGTGTAGTTGCTGCGTAATCCAAATAGATCATAAGCACTTGTTTTGCTTTTGAAGGTCTAAGAAAGATGTTTTAATGACGGTATCTACGTAACTTATATTATGTTTTACTTGTTAAAACAACTCTTTAGAAATTATTAAAAAAGTACCACTCAAACCCATTTAGTTCTTATGAACCCGATAACCTTAGAACGTATTATTAAACAAGCACTAGCAGAAGACCTTGGTATGGGTGACTGGTCTAGCCAGTGGCTTTTTGATTCAACTACCCAAAAAGGTGGCCGCTTTTTAGCCAAGCAATCAGGGATTTTTTCGGGTCGAAAGATTCTAGAGCAGGTATATACCGCATTGGGTGGTGGTGTCGAGGTTTTTTGGTCCGTTGAAGATGGTCAAGCATTTGAAGAAGATTCAGTTCTTGCCAAGGTAAAAGGCCCTGTTTCCACATTACTGAGCGGAGAACGTGTCATTTTAAATTTGCTACAGCACCTCACTGGAATTGCAAGTACAACTCATGACCTCATTCAACGCCTAGATAACCCAGATATTAAAGTCGTCGATACTCGTAAAACCTTACCTGGTCTACGAATGATCCAAAAATATGCCGTGCGATGTGGTGGGGGTTTTAACCATCGATTTCGGTTGGATGATGGTGTTATGATCAAAGATAATCATATAAGGGCTGCAGGAGGTATAGCAAAGGCAGTAGAAATGGTTCGAAAACAGCAAGGACATATGATAAAAATTGAGATAGAGGTAGAGACACTGAATCAAGTGCAACAGGCAGTGGATGCCGAGGTGGATGTTATTATGCTGGATAATCAAACTCCTGATCAGGTAAAAGAGTTACGCAAGTATATTCCCAAGTCGATAATAGTTGAATTATCAGGCGGAATAAGTCCAGACAACATTGCTGGATATAGAAAGTGCGGGGCTGATGTAATTTCTGTAGGTTGGATTACCCATTCGGTAAAAGCATGTGATATTAGCTTTTATATTGATTAATATATACTAAATAAAGGTGATTTATATATAAAAACTGTGGTTGTGGTCGTATAAACTGTTACTAATAAAAATGCTATCTTTATCATATTGACAGATAATAAGAAAAGTAGAAACCTACTCTTTTCAAACAATATCAATTCAAATTACTCGAATTTAGATTAAAACGATTATTTTTTTCTATGGAGCTAAATGAATTATTAGGTATAGAAATCGATCTGCGAATTCCCAATCACTATAATGAATTAAGTAGTGATGAGATGTCGCGTCGTATATTAGAAATAAAAAATAGGCTAGGTGTTCGTCTGTTTATCCCTGGGCATCATTACCAAAAAGATGAAGTAATAGACTTTGCCGATGTGCGAGGCGATTCCTTAAAACTAGCTCAGATTTGTGCGGAAATACCAGAAGTAGAATACATTGTGTTTTGCGGGGTTCATTTTATGGCGGAAACGGCTGATATGTTGACCAAAGAAGATGTAAAGGTGATTTTACCCGACATGAGAGCTGGATGTTCGATGGCTGATATGGCCAATATTGAACAGACTGAGAAGGGATGGGAGCGAATGCAAAAAATTTGGGGAGACACAATAATTCCACTCACCTATGTAAATTCTACTGCAGCAATTAAAGGATTCGTTGGAAAATATGGAGGAGCATGTGTAACCTCAGGCAATGTGCATACCATGCTTAAATGGGCTTTTGAACAAAAAGAACGAGTCCTTTTTTTACCGGATCAGCATTTGGGCCGAAATACTGCTCATAAATTAGGAATAGCATTAGAACACATGTGCATTTATAACCCAACAGACAATGAGTTCGAATTTGACGGTGCATGGGAAGATGTTCGAGTCATTCTCTGGAAGGGACATTGTTCCGTACACGAAAAATTCACACGCGAACATATAATGCACGCTAAAATGCGTGACCCTGAAATACAGGTTATTGTACATCCTGAATGTATTTTCGATGTGGTTCAACACTCTGACTATGCAGGCTCTACCAATTACATTATTCGTACTATCGAAGAAGCTCCAGCAGGATCTAAGTGGGCCATTGGAACCGAAATGAATTTGGTTAATCGAATCATCACTGAACATCCTGATAAACAAATTGAATCGCTTAATCCCTTTATGTGTCCATGTTTAACGATGAATCGTATTGATCTTCCCCATTTATTATGGTCATTAGAAGAAATCGAGGCAGGAAGAGTGGTAAACCATATTAAGGTAGACCCAGAGGTTGCAAAATATGCCATTTTATCGCTAGAACGAATGTTAGAACTTAGTTAAGACGTTGCTTTTTAGATTCTTACTTACATTACACGATTCCTTACTTCGCATTTATTTGTGGATTTCAGCTTTTTTGCTGAAGTTGTTAGACATGATTAAAGTATATTTCAATTCACAGATCACCCTTCTTTACTTTAATTCATTTTACTGAAACTATTGATAAATAAATATTTAGTATGAATACTCGACCATTAAAAAAAATAGTTACCCTTCTTTTATTTAGTTCTTTCATGACCGTGCTTCTGATGGGAAATATGGCCAAATATGCATATGCTCAAGATTTAAAAACTCTCATTGATAGTCGATCAGCCGATTTAGAAGATCGCGTGATAGAGTGGCGGCGTCACATACACCAAAATCCTGAGTTATCTAATCGTGAATATAAAACGGCTGAGTATATCAGCAAACACTTGACAGATTTGGGGCTAGAAGTCCGGACTGGAATAGCTCATACAGGAGTAGTCGCTATTTTAGAAGGTGCTACCCCTGGACCCGTGGTAGCACTTAGAGCCGATATGGATGCTCTGCCGGTGACCGAGCGTACACCTATCCCATTTAAATCTACCGCCATAGGAGAGTACCAAGGAAATCAAGTTGGTGTCATGCATGCATGTGGCCATGATACCCATGTAGCTATTCTAATGGGAGTGGCTCAAATACTAACTGAGCTGAAAGATAAAGTTAACGGTACGGTGAAATTTATATTTCAACCAGCAGAAGAGGGTGCGCCTGCTGGCGAAGAAGGCGGTGCAGAACTTATGGTTAAAGAAGGTGTTTTAAAGAACCCTAATGTTGATGCTATCTTTGGTTTACACATATCCGATGCTACTCCTGTAGGAATGATTACTTACAGAGAAGGTGGCATTATGGCTAGCTCGAATACTTTTCAAATCACCGTTAATGGTAAACAAGCTCATGGCTCAGCACCATGGAGTGGAGTAGATCCTATAGTAACATCAGCTCAAATTATAAACAACCTTCAAACTATTATCAGCAGAAATATGGAGTTAACCAATGAAGCTGCTGTAGTAACCGTTGGTCAAATACATGGTGGTGTTAGAAGTAATATTATACCAGAAGAAGTATTCATGGAGGGTACCATTCGCGCGCTTGATAATGATATGCGTGACGCAATTTTTGAGCGTATCAAAACAATTGCAATAAAAACAGCAGAAGCAAATGGGGCCACAGCAGAAGTGACTATTTCGCCTGGTTATCCCATTACTTATAATGACCCCGAACTAACACGAAAAATGGTTCCAACACTGCAAAAGACAGCCGGTGAAAATATGGTGGTAACCATGCCAGCCATCACTGGTGCAGAAGACTTTTCATTCTTTCAAGAACAAATACCAGGGCTCTACTTCTTTCTAGGCGGGCTTCCTGAAGGAGGTACTCCAGCTGGACACCATACCCCTGACTTTTATATCGATGAAAGTGGCCTTGAATTAGGTGTTAGAAGCTTAAGCCACTTAGTCATTGATTATTTTGCAAGTTCTGGGAACTAAGTTTGTCAGCCTAATCAAAATTTGATTTAAGTCTAATCTACATGACCCGTTTATTATTTCTTCTTTTATTCAGTGTTTTTTCAACTATTACCCTTGCATTTAACTTATATGGCCAAGTAAATAAAATGGACCCTCCATTTTGGTGGACAGACATGCCTGTTGAAGAAGTGCAGATACAATTATATGGTCCCAATATTGGACTTCACCAGGCTCAAGTTAATTATCCCGGTGTAGAACTTATAAAACAAATAGCGGTAGATTCGCCAAATTATTTATTCGTATACCTAAATATTAGTTCAGCTTCCTCAGCGGGAATTATTCCGATTCGATTGAGCCATGAATCCTCTACCCTAACTGTAGACTTTGAGCTAAAACGTCGTGAAAATCGGACTAATAAGAACCAAGGTTTTGATGCATCTGATGTTATCTATCTAATGATGCCCGATCGCTTTGCCAACGGGAATCCTGATAATGATACTATTGAAGGGATGCTAGAATCTGCGGATCGAACAAATCCACAACGCCGTCAAGGGGGGGATTTAGCAGGTGTTACTCAACACCTTGACTATCTAAACGATTTGGGAATGACTGCTATTTGGTTCACCCCAATCATTGAAAATGATATGAAACCCGAGTACGGAGCCTACCACGGGTATGCCGCAACGGATTTGTACAAAGTAGACCGACGATATGGTTCTAATGCGGAATACAAATCGCTCATCGACGCGGCTCATGAGCGTGGAATGAAGGTAATTATGGATATGATTCACAATCATATTGGCGATCAACACTGGTGGATGCGAGACCTACCTACCCAAGATTGGATACACAACATTGATCAATATATGCAAACCAATTATCAAGGATCTATTGTTGCCGATCCTTATTCTTCCGACTATGATATGATAAAACTTGTTGATGGTTGGTTTGTTCCAGAGATGCCTGATTTAAATCAAGATGAACCTTTACTCACCGACTATCTAATCATAAACACACTATGGTGGATTGAATACTCTGGCGTAGACGGAATCCGAATGGATACCTATTTATATCCAGATAAAAAATACATGGCAGAATGGGTAGACGTTGTTTTAACAGCATACCCTGACTTCAATATCGTTGGAGAAGCATGGGCGATAAATACTCCAGCTGCGGCATTTTGGCAATACGACCTACCTGGCCAGGATGATGGTTATGATTCCAAATTACCCAGTATTACCGATTTTCCTTGGTCATTTGCTGTTAGAGATGGAATGACGGAAGAATTTGGCTGGGAGAATGGTCTCATGAAAATCTATTATATGCTTGGGCAGGATCACCTATATGCCAATGCGATGAAAAACGTGATTTTCCTTGATAACCACGATATGTCTCGCGTCTATGAGCATGTAAATAAGGATGTGGCTGCCTTTAAAATGGCAATTACTCTTTTACTTACTCAAAGAGGTATACCGCAGATTTATTATGGTACAGAATTTATGTTTGGCCATGAAAATAGAGGTGGTGATGATGAAGCATGGAGACAAACTCTGCCTGGTGGCTGGACTGACGATACTCGAAGTGTATTCACCGAAAAAGGCAGAACAGAGAGTGAAAATGATGCTTTTAATTATATCCGAAGCCTTGCCAATTGGAGAAAAACAGCAATAGCTACTCATCAAGGAAGCATGAAACATTTTGTTCCTGAAGATGGCACTTATGTGTATTTCCGCATTCACGAGCAACAGACGGTCATGGTATTAGTTAATACATCGAACGAAGAAAAAACCTTGGATGCCACTCGTTTTCAGGAAGTATTAGGTGATTTTACTACCGCTAAAAATGTAATTACAAATACTAATATAGATTTAGGGGCGACCTTAGTTCTCCCTTCTAAAGAAGCTAGTGTGTGGGAGCTAAAAGACGAGCTTTAGAAGCTAGAATACCAATAATTACCGTAATAGCCGCTATAAATAGGAAACCTCCAGCTAATTCATACGTTTCTACCACCCAACCCATCACAGGTTGGGATATCATGCCACCTACATATCCAAAACTGGCAACCGTTGTTAACGCAATAGCTCCTTCTTTCCCAGCTGCACTGAACAACATGGGGAAACTTAACGACACTCCAGCCCCTGTAGCTATCATTCCGATAATTGCTACCATAAAGTTTGGAGCATATACCGCAATAAGAAGTCCACTTAAAGAAAATGCAGCTCCTCCAACTAACAGATTGCGGGCTCCAAATTTCATCTTTAAACGGTCACCAAATAATCGCATTATCAGCAATGAGCCAGCAAAGACAGCATAACCTAGAGGCACCAAGCTCTCAGAAGCTTGTACATGATCGGTAAAAAATAAACTCACCCAATTCATAATGGAGGTTTCAATGGTTGCAGCTAAAAATGTAATTAATCCCAATGCTATAAGTCCATCATGGGGCCACATGAATGTTGGTGTAGTAGCTTCAGTATTTGGTTTATCATTGGGTAAATAATTCGCAACAAAAGCCAAAATTAATACCATTATTAGGGATACAAGTCCAAAATGAATGTGTACAGACCAAGATAGTCGGGTGGCAAGAGTACCAAATACAGCTCCAAATACCATTCCAACTCCAAACCAGGAGTGTATTTTCGACATGTGTGATTGCCCAGTCTCGGTTTCTACCACCGATCCTAATGAGTTTAAAGATATATTAAATCCACTGCTACACATCCCTATGGTCATCATCAATATTGCTAAACTAAACCAATGATCCATAAGTGAGATAGGAAACAGAGTTAAAGCTACCATACATCCCATAAATAAAGCCACATTCTTTGAACCAAATTTTGGAATTAACCAAGCAATTATAGGCATCATTACCAAAGTTCCTAAACCTCTAAATAAAAGTACATAACCCAATGTGGTGGCAGTGAGTAACGCCAAATTTCGCACATCAGGGACTCTTGATGCCCATGTTGCAAAAGCCAAGCCTAAATTGAAAAGAGCAAAGCTTACTGCCAAAATTGATTTTTGTTGGGTATCCAAATGAGGTAAATTTAAATATTGATCATATGTCAATAATTTTAGCTAAGCCAAACCAAAAAAGTATCACTATTTCATCTTACTTATAATGACTATTTAACTAGCTCTCCCCTATTTATGATATTAACTTGTAAGTTTGAGTAAAATCGATTTACATAAATAGAAATTTTATACTCCACATCACGCCATGAACAGTAAATTTACAATTCCACTTTACACTCTTTTGGTTTTATTATTTATCCTTTCAGACCAGCAGTTGCTGATTGCTCAGGGACACCACCATCATAGTTCAATTGTTAAGCCTCCAGCACACGGGCACAATCATTCAGTCGAACAAAAGATTTATTTTCCTGACCTACCCAATACTAAAACGATTAGTTGTGATTTTCACATGCATACGGTGTTTTCGGATGGTTCCGTATGGCCTGATATTCGTGTTTCTGAGGCCGTTAGAGAAGGTATTGATTGTATTTCAACTACAGAGCATTTAGAATACCAACCGCATTCGAAAGATATTCCACATCCAGACCGAAACAGAGCCTATGAATTGGCAAGAGCATCGGCAAGAAACACCAATTTAATAGTGATTGCAGGTTCTGAAATTACTCGGCAAATGCCTCCTGGACATTCAAATGCTATATTTATTAACGATGCTAATCCCATTCTGACCGAAGACCCAATGGATGCATTCGAAGAAGCAGCTAGGCAAGGAGCATTTATTTTTACTAATCATCCACAATGGACCGCTCAACGCAAAGATGGTATCGCTAGCTACGATCCCATGCACTTAGAGTTAATTGAGAAAAATATGCTTCATGGTATTGAAATTGTGAATGAACACAGTTACTCCGATGAGGCGCTCCAACTTGCCTTAGATTATAACTTGACCTTAGTTGGCACCTCCGACGTACATGGCCTCACCGATTGGATGTATGATATTCCGCACGGTGGTCATCGACCTGTAACCTTAGTATTTGCGAAAGAACGAGATCCGAAAACTATCCGAGAGGCATTATTTAATCGGCAAACCGTGGTTTGGTTCAATAATTTGTTTATTGGCAGGCAGAAGTGGCTTACGCCCATATTAAAAGCCTCACTTCCTATTAGAGTCATTGGTTATCAAACTGATACACAGATATTAGAGTTAGAATTAGTGAATGCGACTCATTCTAGATTTACACTCCGAAACACCACCGATTACACCTTTCATGAAGACGCGTCCGTTTTTATCGTAGAACCTCAATCTACTAAAACACTGCTCGTGAAAACCTTGCAACGGGTGGATACAGTAAAGCTGAAGTTTGAATTTTTGAATGGAATTTTAGCTCCTAATAAGCATCCTGTCATCGATTACACGCTTGCCGTAGAAAAATAAGATGGGCAACTTTGAATTGAATTCACTCAATTTCTAATGGTAAAGTAATTAGTTGCTCAAAAAGGTTATGCGTATAACCTCAAATTCATTGTAAATAAAAATGCTTTGATTGAATAGTTGTATATATATATTGCTTAGCTATTTGTTTTCATAATCACAGATAACTATCGATCATAAGTATAAAATGAATCATTAAGTTTAATTCTTCGTTAAAGGATGCATGTCAACACAAACAATACATTCAGTATTTGAAAAACAGCAACGCTTTTTCAACACACATGTCACTTTGGAGTATATATTTCGTAAGGATTCACTCAATCGCCTTGAACATGCTATAAATACCTATGAAAATGAATTAATCAATGCATTATCAGATGATTTAGGAAAATCTACATTTGAAGCGTACGGTTCTGAAATCGCCTTGGTCAAAACAGAACTCCGCTATATTCGGAGAAATTTAAAAAAATGGATGCGCCCTAAGAAACATCCAGACGTGCTAATCAATTTCCCATCAAAAAATTATAGCTTAGCAGTACCTTATGGGGTTAGTCTAGTTATTGGACCATGGAACTACCCTGTTCAATTATGTCTTAATCCAATCATTGGCGCTATAGCGGCTGGAAATACTGTACTATTAAAGCCTTCAGAATGGGCGCCCAATGTTGCAGAGGTATTAAAAAAAATGATCGAAGAATTTTTTGACCCTGAATATATTGCTGTGATAATAGGAGATCACACTATTAGTTCCACACTAGTGAATCTAGACCTTGATTACATCTTTTTTACAGGTAGTACAAAGGTAGGTAGAATTATCGGGAAAAGTGCCGGATCAAGGTTAATCCCTTGCACCCTTGAGTTAGGCGGGAAAAGCCCGTGTATTGTAGATAAAAATGCTAACCTAAAAGTGAGCGCAAAACGTATTGCTTGGGGGAAATATTTGAATGCGGGCCAAACTTGTGTTGCTCCTGACTATATTATAGTGCATAAGGATGTAGAAAAAAAATTTATAGAATGCCTGAAAAAGGTAATCACAAAATTTTATGGAGTATCACCTGAACATAGTCCAGACTACTCAAGAATTGTATCAGAGAAGCATGTAAAACGTTTACACAAGTTACTTAAAGGCTCCAATAAGCAAACACAGGCAATAAACAATATAGATATTGTAATCGGTGGTAATATTAATATGAGAGAAAAATATATAAGCCCAACCGTTGTTAGAGGAATTGACATGAATCACCCACTTATGCAAGAAGAAATATTTGGCCCGATATTACCAATACTTACTTTCGAAAAAAGAGATGAGATTGCAAAAATTATTGAAAAAAATGCTCTGCCTTTGGCCTGTTATTTATTTTCCAACGATATAAATTTTCAAAAATATTTCAATACAAAATTGAAATACGGCGGTGGTGCAATCAATGATACCATAGCACATCTTGGTAATCCAAATTTACCATTTGGAGGCATTGCTACTAGTGGCATAGGCGCCTATCATGGTAAATCTAGTTTTGAAACTTTTTCTCATATCAAGAGTATAATGAAGAAAAATTATTTTTTCGATATTCCTCTTCGCTATCCACCCTATACCGATAAATTGAAGTGGCTTAAAAAATTCTTTTAATTCTTTTACAAAAAAAGACAGCCATAAAAGGCTGCCTAAAAAAACGACGCGGTTTTCACACCACATCATTTCGGGTTATGGTATCAATAAAAAACTTGCTAAACTAATTCTACTAACTATTGGGCTTATCTAAAAAAAATGCTCAATTAAAGCTAAAAAACAATCGCTGAAATATTTAATATTTTTTTCTAAATGTAAGCGCTAACAATCTTGTAAAAAGATATTAATAATTTAATTATTAGACTTCAAGAAATAATTTTTTATTAATAAATAAAATTTATGTTCAAGTTCTCCTTGGGTTAAATTCAATTATTTCAATAGTAACATTCTTTTAGTAATAACCTTATTACCCATTTTTAACTGATAAATGTATACCCCACTTGATAAGCTATTTGCTTCAAAAGTTATACTATAATATCCTGGCGCCATTCGCTCATTTTTAAGCGTTCGCACTTTTTGACCTAAAATATTGTAAATCTCTAATTGAATATTTGCAGATTCAGGAAGAGAAAAATCGATTTGAGTACTAGGATTAAATGGATTAGGATAATTTTGATATAATTCGAACACCTTGGGTATAATATCCAAATTATACGGCTCCATAGATATTTTTGAATATTCATTCACCCGAATAGTACCCGTAAAGTTTACATTTGGTTTTGGTTCAAGGATTTCAAAATATAATTCTAATGTAAAGTCATCGCGTAACTCATCCATACCATACATAGCTATATTTAGAAATTGATCTGTAGTATGTTCTAGTATTTCCCAGTTATCTGGTTTTTGAGAAATTGAGCTTAAACGAATACTATTTTTATGCGGTATTTCAATTTCAATAGAATTTATACCAGCATTAATATTCGATATATTGATTGGTATAGTAAGTATATCTTGACCCTCTGAAATTTTTGGTGACCATGTAATCAGGGGTTTCTGTATATCCTTTAATGCATTACTATTCCCATCACAATTTAACGTCACAGGTAAGCCAACTATATATTTTAAAACTGTTGCTGCATCATATGCTGATACAAAACCATTACCCGTAACATCAGCAGCTGTTGAATCCCTTCCTATAAGAGGGTACTGTGGTGCCATTCTTACCGAATGACGTAAAATAAAAGAGCCATCTAAGGCAGAAACAAAATAATCTCCTGTTACATCACCACATACAAGCGATGGAGTGCCATCTTTATCATCGAGCCATCCAGAGTAATTCACAAAACCTTTTGATGCATCGTCATATTCATCATAAATCTCATCAATATTCTTTGGGTTCTTTCCTTCATTCATCTGGGCAGTAGCCTCATCACCCCACCAATTAAACCGGGCATTAATCTCATTAGTGTGAGCTGCTTGGTTACTAAACTCAGGACCTCCGTTTCCATACAAATTATTGTAATTAGCGATCACCTGACCATACTCTCTTAATGTTATCCCATCCCCATCATTGCCCGTAATCGTAGAATGCTCTATAACCGTTATCCTCGAACCATAATCAAAATCTGAGGATATATTTATACCTGTATTATCATTCTCGATAATACTACTGCTATCTATTTTCACAGCGGACGAATATATACTAACCCCTGTACCATACCCTGTTACATATGACCGGCTAATGCTAGCTTTCGATACGTGATTTAATGACCAGCCTGTATAAGCCTCAGCTCCTTCATTCCGTACTAAACTGTCACTTCTAGAACTAAAATCTCCAATATAACCTACTTCATATCTCCCGCTTACTTCATTGTCTTCACTTATAACTCGTTTCGGGCGATAGAATCGAGTAGTCCATAAATTACGGTTCCCTCGGAATATTATCTTATAGTCATTGTGTCTATTATCACCATCTGTATTTAGATAAAATTGATCGTCACTAAAATCATTGTTGGCTATTTTTACTGACACTAAATTATCATCATTCCAACTATCATACATGCCATCAATCTGTATACCTCCATCTAATATATTATGGCTGACATCTGTATTTGTTTCCCAAGATATCCATTCCGTACGAATAGCTGCTTCGCCTATGTTTTCAAAAATATTATGACGTATATACATGGTGTCTGTTTTAGACCCACCTAGATCCTGAAAATATAGTCCATAATAACTACCTGATACCTTCGCGTGTTCTAAACGAATTTTTGGACCGCTCTCTGCAAATATACCCCACCAATCTCTATCTATTTCTTCCTGTCTTTCCCTGCTTGATCGAAATATAATTTTTTCTTCAAACGTCCCTACTGCATGCAAAGTAGAACCTTCAACAATCCTTAATTCAGATCGAGTATCATCTCGGCCCCCCGCACGATCATCTCCGGTAACCCCAAAAGTCGGAGCTGTAAATAATATTTCTACTCCCGGCTCTATCGTCAACCGAGCTCCATTTTTTGCATCAATATCTCCAGTCACCAAATAAGGGCTGTTATCCTTTGCCCATGTATGATCACTATCATACACTCCACTTACCAGCGTCATCCCATAATATGCATGGTCTTCTACCCGCTTAGGGTTTCCAAAACTATCCGACTCATCATCATAAATTACCGTAAGTAAAGAACCGCGTCTAGCTTGAAGAATAGCATCTCCAAGATCAACGCTGCCTGATGCGTACTCCTCCAAGGTAACCGTTCCAGTATATTCACCAGGAGAAATCCGGGTCATAGCTACCATAACCGTATCATCCGATGAACCTATGCGAACAGTAGTATACTTAAGATTATCCGGATCAGTTAAGCCAACATAAATTATTGTTTGATCTAATGAATAATTTAATACCTCTTCACCTTGGTCATTGACCAAATATATCTCACCTGTATTGCCTAGATCTTGTGATGGTGTACCATTTTGAGCATCCAACCAATCTGAATAATTCACAAAACCTTTTGATGCATCGTCATATTCATCATAAATCTCATCAATATTCTTTGGGTTCTTTCCTTCATTCATCTGGGCAGTAGCCTCATCACCCCACCAATTAAACCGGGCATTAATCTCATTAGTGTGAGCTGCTTGGTTACTAAACTCAGGACCTCCGTTTCCATACAAATTATTGTAATTAGCGATCACCTGACCATACTCTCTTAATGTTATCCCATCCCCATCATTGCCCGTAATCGTAGAATGCTCTATAACCGTTATCCTCGAACCATAATCAAAATCTGAGGATATATTTATACCTGTATTATCATTCTCGATAATACTACTGCTATCTATTTTCACAGCGGACGAATATATACTAACCCCTGTACCATACCCTGTTACATATGACCGGCTAATGCTAGCTTTCGATACGTGATTTAATGACCAGCCTGTATAAGCCTCAGCTCCTTCATTCCGTACTAAACTGTCACTTCTAGAACTAAAATCTCCAATATAACCTACTTCATATCTCCCGCTTACTTCATTGTCTTCACTTATAACTCGTTTCGGGCGATAGAATCGAGTAGTCCATAAATTACGGTTCCCTCGGAATATTATCTTATAGTCATTGTGTCTATTATCACCATCTGTATTTAGATAAAATTGATCGTCACTAAAATCATTGTTGGCTATTTTTACTGACACTAAATTATCATCATTCCAACTATCATACATGCCATCAATCTGTATACCTCCATCTAATATATTATGGCTGACATCTGTATTTGTTTCCCAAGATATCCATTCCGTACGAATAGCTGCTTCGCCTATGTTTTCAAAAATATTATGACGTATATACATGGTGTCTGTTTTAGACCCACCTAGATCCTGAAAATATAGTCCATAATAACTACCTGATACCTTCGCGTGTTCTAAACGAATTTTTGGACCGCTCTCTGCAAATATACCCCACCAATCTCTATCTATTTCTTCCTGTCTTTCCCTGCTTGATCGAAATATAATTTTTTCTTCAAACGTCCCTACTGCATGCAAAGTAGAACCTTCAACAATCCTTAATTCAGATCGAGTATCATCTCGGCCCCCCGCACGATCATCTCCGGTAACCCCAAAAGTCGGAGCTGTAAATAATATTTCTACTCCCGGCTCTATCGTCAACCGAGCTCCATTTTTTACATCAATATCTCCAGTCACCAAATAAGGGCTGTTATCCTTTGCCCATGTATGATCACTATCATACACTCCACTTACCAGCGTCATCCCATAATATGCATGGTCTTCTACCCGCTTAGGGTTTCCAAAACTATCCGACTCATCATCATAAATTACCGTAAGTAAAGAACCGCGTCTAGCTTGAAGAATAGCATCTCCAAGATCAACGCTGCCTGATGCGTACTCCTCCAAGGTAACCGTTCCAGTATATTCACCAGGAGAAATCCGGGTCATAGCTACCATAACCGTATCATCCGATGAACCTATGCGCAGGTGAACATCATTTGGATTATCAGCATCTGTCAACCCTATATGAACAACTGCCTGACCTGGTGGATAATTAAATACTTCTTCACCCTGGTGATTTAATAAGTAGACTACTCCAGTATTTTGAGCAATTATGGTTTTTGGAATAACCATTATCAAAAATAAAAGACTTTTCATATATAATGGCATATCAAATACCGATGGAAACGCAAAGAATCGTTCTTATTTGATCAATAGCATTCTATTTATTTGTGAAAACTCTCCTGCAGTTAATCTATACAAATAGACCCCCGTTGTTAAATCAAAAGCTTCAAAAGTAACACTGTGTTTTCCAGCAGGCATTTTTTCGTTCTTTAGCGTCTGGACTCTTTGGCCTAATGTGTTAAATACTTCTAATCTGACTAATGAGGCTTCCGGTAATGAGAATTCAATTTTTGTACTGGGATTAAAAGGATTAGGATAGTTTTGCAGCAATTTAAATTCAGTAGGTAATGATTCAATATCTTCACTTGAAGTTGAAACACTCATGTCTACATTTCCACTCCTACGATAATTTCCTTGATAGGTAGCCCATTGAGCCTGTTTTTCTTCCCATTGCGGACCAAACTTCTCTTCAAATGAACCATCATATCGCCAACCATCCCTGATTCTAACTAGTTTCCCACCCTGTGTAGCAACAAATACACTACCATTAACATAATTAATAGTATTCATGACTGATAAACTACTAGCATCATCATCAGCTTCAATTTGATAATCCCATATTAAATCGCCAGTATCATCTATTGCATACACTCCACCAGAAGCATCACCAAAATAAATTATCCCATATTCATTTATTGAGGCTGTAGATGTTATAGAATCTGACGCTTTATATGTCCATTGAACTTGACCATTATCTCCATTAATTCCATAAAAAGTAGAATCTGATCCTCCAACTAGAATTAAACCATTTTCAGCAATAACAGGTGTTGTTTGGAATGCGGTGGCTAAATCAGTTTCCCATTTTATTTGATCTATACTTCCACTAGATAAATTGGGACTCCATTTTCTGATGGTACCCGAGGCAAATGCCGCAACCAATTCATTATCCCTAGTTAGAGATAATGCTCCCAATAAGCCATCATCAAATATTGTTTTACCGAGCGGCGACATTTCTTTAAAAGATATTGAAGCATCTAAATCAAAGTAGATGATATCCCCTAATTTGTTTGGTTGGGCTAAATATTTTTCGGATATAATAACACCTGGATGTATTCCTGATCCTCCTAAATTGGAACTCCATTTTTGAATTCCTGCTGCCATGCCAATACCATAAATCTGATTATCCATAGAAGCTAGATAAAGTCGTTTTCTTTTTTCATCAATTACTGGGCTAGCTGAATGAACCCCGCCAGTTGAAGAAGACCAATAGGGTACTGTGATTTTATGTTTCCACCAACTAAATAGACTATATTTACTAAGTTTCTGAGTGCCTGATAACAAGTAAAAACTGGAATCCGATGCTATAGCTACAGGTGCTTGTAATGGTGCCGTTAAAATAAATTCATTTGATTCTTCCGGAGTCATCAGACTTAAATTACCTCTACCATCGGGCTGGAAACTAAAGTTATTTCCAAAAATGGATAACCCACTAGTTGGAACTAAATTAGATCCTAAATCAATAAAACCAGCGTCAACATAAACCGAAAAGCTAGAACTGTCACGGGCACCATCGTTGTCAATACCAATAACTGTTATATGATTAGATCCTTGTCTTATATCAATAGATGGATTTCTTTCATCTGAAACTAATTCATTACCAACTAACCAAAGGGTAGAATCAATTACCCCATCATTATCAAATCCTTGAAAAACAAAAGGAAATTCAAATTGGTCACTTTCTTGATTATGCATGTATAAATCCTCATACGGGTCAACCGAAGGTTGAATGTTATATGGCGTTCCAATAACAACATCTGATAAATCACCTTCATTTGATAATGAATCTACACCGCTTATGAAATAATAATATAACAACCCATTTTCAACAGTCGAATCACTATAAAATGTGTCACCAGCCGATGTAATATCAATAACTTCTACAGTGTCAGGATGTGAGCCACGATATATATTATGATATTCTAGATCAGGATCTGTAATTAAAGCCCAATCAATTTCGACCAGAGAATTAGCACTGTATACCGATTCAATGATTGGTTTAGATGGGCCTGTTATATCGATAACATATCCCGGCGTTGACTCTGACAGCTCTCCTTCAAGTGCCGGATCAAAAGAAAATAAAGGATTCGATATAGAAGAATCCACTGCACTTATTCGGTAAAATGTCTGGACACCAAAATCCGTTATCTTATCCTCAAACATTCTAACATCCACTTCTACACTGTCATATAATGATACTGCGGTTGAATCTAATCCTTTGTATATCTTATACCACTTAACATCATCATCTGGACTAGACTCCCATTCAAGTACTAATTTATCGCCTTGAATGATTTGAATAATATTTGACGGTGGAGTTGGAGGTTTATCATCCCCTGTTTGTATTTTTACAAATCGTGCGTCCCCCTCATTTCCTGCTAAATCAACAGATGTTACCCAGTAGGTATATGAAGTCTGAATGCTTAGATCTTTGTCATCAACCCAGTTAAATAGTAACTCAATAGAATCCTTTTTTGCTTGTTCAAATGCTTCAAAGGGAATTGATAGAGAGTCAAAAAGCTCAATAGATTTGTTTTTTAATTCATCTAATGGATAAATACCCCCCGACCACAACCAGGTTGCATCTATTGTATCTATAAAAGCTTCTACTATAACTTCGGTCGATAATATTCTGTATATATTGAAGTGTGACAGTTCATCAAAAGGATCTACTTTCCACTCAAAATCAAATATTCTTGTATCTAAACGTTTCGCTGTTAAATTAATAGGAGAAGTAGGCGGATCTACATCAAGAGGAGGTGCAATTTCATTAATAAATATTGTCTCTTTCTCAGAAATGTCGCCAAGATATATATCATACATACGAGCTTGAGCAGAGTAACTATAAGTTGCGCCTACAAACACATCAAAATCAATAAATGTCCCTGTCTTTAGTGTGTCAATTTGAAGTAGTTCATCCTGATTTGACCACTTGGATAAATAAATAGCATCTAGTTTTGAAAGGAGTGAATCAGGATAATTTATATTAATCTGTACCGCAGAATTAAGACCATCATTAAAACTAGTATCTATTTGCATTATATTTACACCAGGAGACGCAAATAAATCCGGGATAACATTTGGATGTTCTATTGCCCCTAAATCATTTTTATATGAGTCTCTTTTTTGGTCTAAGAAATCGAACGGTATATTAACAGATGGATTTCCGCTTCCAATAACCGTTGACTGAGGTTGCAGACGATAATTAGATAAATCTTCAGACACGACTAATGATTTAAACAAAACCTGGTCAATATTATTGATATGTGTTAAAGAAGAATTTTGATTATTTAATAACTCAACATGTGATACTTGAACTTCATCACGCTCCGTTCTAACTAAATTAGTATCAATGGCAACATTAATTAATTTAACTCCTGATCCTTGAAATCCCTTTTCTCCAATTTGGAGCTCTACCCTGTCAGCTATAATACTATTTTGAAATTCAAAATCTATTGCACCATCTAAATCTGTTATATAACCATCCGTATTTAATATATTTACATGAACATATTTAATGGTGTCTTCTTTTTGTGTTGAAGCATATAAATGATTTTTATGCCCTGATATATTAAAATTTTCATTAAATATTGAATTGTAAACAGAATAAGAGCTGTGAGATCCTGTAATAGCTTGATTAAATTGGGAAATGTATGCCTTTTCTAACCTCATGCTTGTACCATAATTGAGGCTAATCCCAACTCCGGATTTTTTTTCATCATTAGTTCCAGAAATGTCTAATCCCAAAAAATGTAACCCATGATTGAGAGGCCAAGCACTAGCAGTGAACTTTTGCGCATCTAACACAATTAAAGTATCGACATTATTTGGTTTAATAATGCGTGGCTTTTCAAAATGAGCTGTATTTCGTAAGGTTAGAGGGTGACTAATTCTCAGTTGTTCTTGATATTCCCCGGCATCTACAGAAATGGTATCTCCTGGTTCACTACCATCAATCGCTTCTTGAATAAATTCATAGTCACCTTCTCCAGTCTTATTTACAAGCCATGTGAGGAAAGGTGTAATCACATTTACAGTATCAGAAAATTCACTTTTCAATGCGGGATCGAAATGAATAAGTGGTTCGCCATTAGAAGAATCAATTGCAGCTAGAGTGTAATTGTATGAATGTCTATTAATTATATCAGCATCTGTATAACTGAGTTGTTCTGGACCAAACATTCCTACTAGTTCAAATGAGGTTTCATTTGAACTGAATTTCTCAAAACCTATATCAACACTTACTCCGTATGCGCCATTTAATTTTCGAAATTTTTCGGCATAGTCAGAAGCTTCAATTACTGATTCACTTATTTCTTCAGGTATATAATAGGTTATCCAAGCAGATCCAGTATTGTCGTAGGAAATTGGTCCTTCATAGATGTCTAACAACTTGAGCGCATCAATAGAAGATGCATCTACAGAATCAGGAAATTCTCGCTTATCTAGGAGTAATTGATGAGTTTGAGTGTTTACATCCCAATTAAACAACACCATTCTTTCTACATCTCCAGGTGTCGTAGTCACTCGTTGTAGTATAATATTATTCTCCTTTAAGCCATTAAAAAAGAGATTTTCAGAACGATACAATACATATTGCTCTATATCGGAATTCTCTTGAGCAGTCCATTCTAAATAAACCTGAGAGCCATTTTGTTGAACAATTGAGAAATTAGGTTTTTTGGGTGGCTCTGTATCTCCCGATCTAATATTAATAAACTCCCCTAGACTTTCATTATCAATGGAATCAAATGCCGTAACCCAAAATTGATAGTGAGTCAAATCTTTTAGTTCATTTATTTGTTTACTTAGAGCTTGATTAATAGGAGCCGGTGAATCTACTATAAGTGAATCAATCAAGTCAACTCCACTTAAATGCCATGGTTTTTTTAGTTCATCCTCAGTCCATTCTGTATCAAGGTTCCCTTCAAACATATAAATCCGATATCCCTTTAGATCTAAGTCTTGACCAGTCACCCAGTCTAACTGTACCGTTTTAGCATCTACTAATTTAGATGTAAGCTGACGAGGTTTCATTGGAGGAATGGTATCTGGATCTAAGATTGTCAATTTACCTCCTAAAGAAGAAGCAGGAGGATTGCCTTCATTAAATAGTAAATCTTCAATCTCAAATTTTGTTTTTCCAGTCGCTTTCAATTCTATCTGCAACTGAGCTACTTGCCCATTGTAAAAATTGTTTCCAGCTGAAATCGCAGAAAAATAAATTATACCAGGTATTGAATCATTGACTAAATAAGTAAAACCCTCTAAAAATTGCTGATCTGGATTAAACCAATCAATCCCAACCATTGTTGTATCAAAATGTAACCCAAATTGTATACTGTTAAGATGTGCACCTGTTGCATTATCGATTTCTAATCCAAATACTAAATTATTACCAATTATTCCTGAACTATTTGGTAATAGAACTACTGCGCTATCTTGTAGTTCATAATTACTAAATGTGTTATTGCCAGAAGCATAGACATAGTTCGACACAATCAAAAATAGTGTTGAAACAAATACTCTACTAAACCATTTTGCCCATTTATCCATGGAAATAACAATTCTAATTACCCTTCTATTGACTAATATAGTTATCGGTCTTTTAACTAAAAACCTAAAGGATGATCAAACTAACTATTATTATTAAATATTACGATAAATATTAATTTAAGTTATAGAAAATATGAAATTTATCTTTGTTTGTAAGCTATTAGATAGGATGTTTTATTAAACTCGTTTAATATTAAGATTAATTCAAGTACAGAGTCTATTTTACAATATAAATTACTCCCTAATACCCACCACCGCATGCAAACCTCCAAAAACAAATAATCGGGAAGAAGCTAGAATGGGTAATCTATAGTATAACTCGAAAAAATGGCTTGTAGTCAACAGTTAAAAATATCTTTAAATGAGGCAGTTTCACCTAAATAATCCTGTAAGTCATGGTTCCAAGAAAAGTAAAAAACAAAGGTACAATGATAATCCAGACTACAATTCATGTATGCAGTGTAAAATCTAATATGTTAGATAGAATCTATAGTTATTTATAAATACATTCGAATAAACCAAAGTAAAATTAACAAAGACTATGATAAGTTTGAGAATTTGCAATTCGCAGGCGTTTTTTATGACCCTAACTTTTTTGATTATTGGAGCATTAGAAGTAACGTTACTTGCTCAACAAACTACCAATAAATCAATTTGGTTGGACCCAAATGCTTACGAAGGTATACACGAACCACAAATAACAGTCTCTCGAATCCTCCCTGCCGAATCGGCATCGGTAACCGATCATACCGTCACAATCAATGGCAAAAAAGTGCCCTATCGCGCCACCGCTGGAACTCAGCCGGTATGGGACGATCATGGCGTTGTACAAGCCTCTCTTTTCTATACCTTCTATGAGCGTACTGATGTGGAATCCTACGAGCGAAGACCTCTGGTAATATCTTTTAACGGAGGGCCCGGCTCAGCTTCAGTGTGGATGCACCTGGCATATACCGGACCAAGTGTTTTAAACATTGATGACGAAGGCTATCCCATTCAACCCTATGGATATCAGGATAATCCCTACTCCATTTTAGATGTAGCGGACATAGTGTTTGTAAACCCCGTGAATACCGGCTACTCGCGAATTCTGCATCCAGAAGCAGACCGTAAACAATTCTTCGGGGTAAATCAAGATATCGCATATCTAGCCGAATGGATTAACACCTTTGTAAACCGAGTAGACCGTTGGGCCTCTCCCAAATATCTTATTGGCGAAAGTTACGGGACTACCCGTGTTTCTGGATTAGCTAACGTTCTTCAAAACCGTCATTGGATGTACATTAATGGAGTCATTTTGGTATCTCCTACTGGTTTAGGAATCGACCGGTCCGGTCCTGTTAATCAAGCCAACCGCTTGCCGTATTACACCGCCGCCGCATGGTATCATGAGCAGCTTCCAGAAGATCTTCAGTCCCTAGACCTACTTGATGCACTGGCGACATCGGAAGAGTTTACCCAAAATGAACTCATCCCCATCCTTGCTAAAGGGGCTTGGATGAGCGCTGATGAAAAAGAACATGCTATCATTCAGTTTGCGCGTTATTCTGGGCTAGCTCAAGAAGTTATCAGGCAACACAACCTAGATGTACCCACCTCCTTTTTTTGGAAAGACCTACTACGACACGAAGGCCACACTGTAGGGCGACTAGATTCACGTTACAAAGGCCTCGATCGCTCGGATGCCGGAACTCGTCCTGACTTTAACTCTGAACTTACCTCCTGGCTTCATTCCTTTACCCCAGCCATTAATATGTACTTTAAGCAAAAGCTCAACTATGACACCGATGTAAAATACAATATGTTTGGCCCAGTAAGTCCTTGGGATCGAAGTGGCGACAGAACCGGTGAACAATTACGTGGTGCCATGGCACAAAATCCCTACCTACATGTACTTATTCAGGGCGGCTACTACGACGGCGCCACCACCTATTACGACGCAAAATATACTATGTGGCATCTTGATCCTTCCGGAAAAATGAAAGATCGTCTCGAATTCAAAGGTTACCGGAGCGGACACATGATGTATCTGCGCCGAGAGGATCTGAAAAATGCCAATGACGATATTCGTTATTTTATCCAAAAAAGCTTAGCACCCGCCGGCACTCCTGCTAAATATTAGAACCTATACCATGCGATTCCTAACTCCTTTTTCCATATTTCTTTTTCTTTTTTGGGTTCCAACAAACGCTCAAAAGCCCGCCATTAATGAGCCTTACTATCCGGGTAAATGGGGGGAGTGGGAAATATTGAACCCAGAAGCCTCTGGCTTTGATCCCGTAAAGTTACAAGAAGCCATCGATTATGCTATTTCTATGGAAAGTGAGAATCCTCAGAATATGGAAATCAACCATTATGGCACCTTTGGAAGAGAACCATTTGGTGAAGGTATAGGACCTTTTAAAAGCCGGGGAGAAATGACTGGTATTATTGTAAAAAATGGATACATCGTGGCCGAGTGGGGAAACCCGTTTCGGGTCGATATGACGCACAGCGTTACCAAAAGTTTCTTGAGCATGACCGTAGGACTGGCTTGGGATGATGGTCTCATTCGAGATGTACACGACAAAGTTGCCCCTTATATGGGGCCCATATTGGTCATTGACGACATATACAACAGAGATAAAGGATCCGAAGTGGGGGAGGCCCATTTTTTGGAGCCCTTTCTTGCGGATCATAATACCCAAATTACTTGGGAACATTTACTGCAACAAACCTCAGACTGGGAGGGAACTCTATTCGGGAAACCCGATTGGGCCGACCGTCCCTCCGGAGAGCGAAGTGAATGGATCACTCGTGAGCGTCATACTCCAGGAAGTGTTTGGGAATACAACGATGTGCGAGTAAACCTACTAGCTCTTACTACTTTAAACGTGTGGCGGCAGCCGCTTCCCCAAGTACTCAAAGAGCGCGTCATGGACAAAATTGGAGCCTCTCCCACATGGCGTTGGCATGGATATGAAAACTCTTGGGTACTGATTGATGGAAAACAGATGCAAAGCGTAAGCGGTGGAGGTCATTGGGGCGGAGGGATGTTTATTAGTGCGCGGGATCAGGCGCGCTTTGGGTTACTGACTTTGCGTGAAGGAAGTTGGAAGGGCGAGCAGCTAGTATCCAAGGAATGGATAAGAATGTCAAAAAATCCCACACAGGCTCGACCTAATTATGGGTATATGAACTACTTCCTAAATCCCAATCGCGAAGCTATGCCAGCAGCTCCTGAATCGGCTTTCTGGCATTTGGGTGCTGGTAATAATATGGTATACGTAGACCCTAAAAACGATTTGGTTGTTGTCGCTCGATGGATTCAAGGCACTGGGATGAACGGGTTGATAGAGCGAATATTAACTGCTATGGAATAGTATATTCGAATACCAAATACAATCCAAAAAAATATTTTATCTCTGGGTGGTTTTTATACATCAGTTTATACTATTACTAATAATTCCTATCCTATATATTCAATTCATTATGTATCATAGCCCAACGTATTTAAAAAAGGTATTTAGTATACCGCAAAAGCATAATTCTGCACCCTTTTTTCTTTTACTAGCAGCTACATTTTTGTTTCAGTGTTCGTCTAAGCAGCCATACAATGAAGATCAAACAACGTCCCTCAATCTCAAGAAAGCATCCTGGTCTATCATTGATACAATCGATTACACTACCTTAAATGCAGATATTGAATTAGGTAAACCAACCATGGATGTGGGGGTCTACCTTCCATCCAACCTAGATCCTGATTTTAAAAAAATAACACTGAACAGTATCGTAACAGGTTTACAAGCTGCAAAGGAAATTTATGCACCTACAGGTGTACAAGTAAATGTGCTGTGGATAAAAACAGGCGAGATAAACCCATCGTATCTTTCGATTCAGGCCAATAAAGTCCCTGGCGTACCAAATACCGGATACATTAACCTATATAAACACAGCCAGCGACACCCCACTGAGCTTACAGAACATGCTTCTAATGCATTAGAGCATATTATTGAAGTGGAAGAAAACAGTCATCGAACACTTTATTTTATTGTATTTCAGGATGTATTTTACCCCTTTTTAACCGTTTCAGAAGGCCGTAATTGGACCATGAAGACCGTTCGTACTGGTGGCTTATCCTTTCCTTCCTATTCCTACCCTGGGACTATTCCTAAACCTTATCGAGGGGTAATCAGCCTTTCGAATCTTGAGCGGCCCGATCGGCAGCGCCGTACCATTGCTCATGAAATTGGGCACAAAGTAATGAATGTAAGTCATGAGTACATGGATATTAGCCCTGAACATGAAGTATATGCCGATGGCGGACTCATGGTCTACGGTAATGGAGAGGAAATTCCATCAGAAGAAGCCGGAAGATGGCATCTTGAACGACTATTATTATCTCCATATGTGTATGTATTAGAATCAAACGGAATTAAAAAATGGAATCCAGATTACCAGGAAAACGGGCACTACTACGATCCTATCTACGGGAATTATAGTATTAATTTCCCAGGGACCCCCGCCATAGCAGAGGATTGGTAATAAAAATGACGAATCGTGAAATCATGGTAGTTACTGTCCTAGGACTTTGTTTTGGATGCAGCACTCCTACAACTACAGAAAAATTGAATCTAACTATTCCAAAAAGTTATTACACATCAAAAACGCAGAATCCTATATTTATAGATGGATTAGCCAATGAGACAGCCTGGAATGATGCCGAGTGGACCGATCTATTTATGGACATTCAAGGTCAGGATTTGGACAAACCCTACTATGATACACGCGTAAAAATGTTGTGGGATATGGACTATTTGTATATATATGCCAAGATGGAAGAGGAGCATGTTTGGGGTGATATAGAGCAACGGGATGCGGTAATTTTTTATAACAATGATTTTGAAGTCTTCATAAAGCCTAATGAGTTTCAGCCTTATTATGTTGAGTTCGAGATCAATGCCTTGGGAACATTATGGGATTTATTTTTGGCCCGACCCTACAGGCGAAATGGCCCCGTGTTGGACGAATGGGATGTGAGTGGGACTAAAATTGGTATTGATATACAAGGCACTCTGAATAATCCAGCGGACATCGATGATGGCTGGTCTGTTGAATTGGCCATCCCAATTGCACCCATCAATGCTATAGATCGGGGACATACTTTTGGTGAAGGGAGCATATGGCGAGTTAATTTTTCGCGAGTACAGTGGGAGTATCAACTAAATGGTAGTACTTATGAGAAAAAAACCGATAATAATGGCCAACTTTTACCCGAAAACAATTGGGTCTGGAACCCACAAATGGCCATTGATATGCATAGACCCGAACATTGGGGGTATGTATTTTTTATCGATAACCCAGTAGATAACACCGAGTATGCCTATTTGAATCAATCAATGGCCAGCGCATATCAGCTTCTTTTTCACCTATACAGAAAACGACTTGCTTTACAGAACAACACCTCTAAAAAGTCGGGCTCATTTCTAGTTAATGAAGGTTCTAATTTTGAGGTCAATGGATATTTTTATGACGCTGAATTTTTACCCACTAACCTTGGATTTGAAATAATACTAGAAGACCGCTCAGGCACTAAATTGAGCATAAACCAAGATGGATACATAAGGAGTTCGTATGAAAAATAAATTACTTTTAATGACACTTAGTCTATTCCTAGTTAGTTGTTCTGCTGTTCAAGAAGACAAGCAGCCGGAAGTAAGCTCATTTATGGTTGCAGCTTGGACAGGTGGTGGCATTGCCGAAACAGAAGCGGAATGGAGAGAGAAATTGGCTAACTTTTCTGAGCATGGGCTTAGCGACTTATTCTTATCCGCTGAAATTGAGGAAACAATACAAGTAATTGAATGGGCACAAGACTATTCCATTAATATCCATGCATGGGTGTGGACCTTAAATCGCCCTGGTGATACTACCGCTGCCAAGAATCCTGAATGGTACGCTGTGAATCGAAACGGAGATAATTCATATGATTACAGAGCTTATGTTAACTACTATCAATGGTTATCTCCTTTTTCGCCAGGAGCAAGACAATATATTACTTCCAAAATGATCTCCTATGCCGATATTCCAGGCCTAACATCGGTACATCTAGATTATGTACGCTATGTAGACGTTATTTTAGGAGCGGACCTACAACCAAAATATGATTTGGTACAAGACCGGCAGTTTGCTGAATATGATTACGGATATCACCCCATTGCCAGAAAGGGGTTCAAAGAGCTCTTTGGTGTAGACCCAATGGATATGGAGCATCCCGAACTTAGTACCGAATGGCTTCAATATCGTTTGAATGCGGTGACCAGCTTAGTGAATGAAATTGCCCAAGAAGTACACGAACGCAACAAACAACTCAGCGCCGCAGTATTTCCTTTTCCAGTGATGTCGCGGCAAATGGTTCGTCAAGATTGGGCCAGTTGGGATTTAGATGTCGCCCTGCCCATGCTTTACCATAATTTTTACCAACAGAATCTTGAATGGATTAAATTTGCAGCCGAACAAGGTGTCCGTGAATCACACGGACGTTTCGATGTTATAGCAGGTTTATTTATTCCTGCACTAAGTCCCGAAGGGCTCCAAACCGCTGCACAAAAAGCAATAAGTGGAGGAGCCAAAGGTATCTCTGTCTTTGACGTTGGATCCATGACTCCCGATCATTGGGAGGTGTTAAAAAATCTACCCAAACAGTAATTCACACCCAATCTAATTCTTTAACGAATCACCTTAACTTTTGTCCCGGAGTGTACGGCGCTCCTGCCTGCTGTACCTGGGTTTCGTACTTCTCTAATTCAGACCAAAAATCCTGCAGCGCTATTTTAAATTGCTCAAATCCCTGACTTGCCAAAGCCACATTTGTATGGTGCGTTTGGGTCGGGGGTAAGCTCGTTTCAGAAAGTCCATACAGTACCTGATTCAAACGGCCTGCTATAGCGGGTTCAACCGAAATATCTTTTGAATGGCGTATCCGGTCACCATAGAGCTGAGTGATGAGTTCCGCTTGCTGGCGTGTAAGTGCAGCTAATTGTTCGAAAAGCTTCGGGGATAAGGTTGATGTTTGCAACAATGCCGCTTCTATATGGCGAAGGCGGTTTGAGGCTTCCGCGAGTGAGCTTCCGGCGCTATTCATTTCACGGGATAAGTCGTTAAGCTCTTTATGAAAAGCAAAGGTTTCCTCAAAATCTCGACCTTCTAAAGTAGGTATCGGCTTAACAATAAACTCCTGTACGCCTCCTTGAATTTCCAATTTGCCATTGTGTAGTACATACAATTCTACACTATATATTCCTGGTGCAGCCAATGGGCCTTGGGGAATTCCTGCCCAAGGTGGGCGAAATCCTGGTGTAGAAAAACTGATGGGATCTGGTGCCGGAAAGCGCAGATCCCAGGTCGTCCGATGAAAACCACGGCTTTGTCCGCCTTCTAACCATCGAACTGGTTCCCCTGAGGCATCTTTAATAAGTAACAATGTTTTTGGAGTATCCTCGAGTGCATCGGCCCGGAGTGTTTCCCACCCCGGAAAAGGAATGTCTTTACCCTCCGCTTCTAATACTTGTACTTCAGATTGTCGCTGCTGAGCTGGCGTTTTAGGCAGGTCAGATAGATAGTAACTAATGGTTGCTCCATAAGGTGGATTGGGTGCACGGTACGCTGCAGAGCCTTGAGAAGGCATTCCACTAGCTTGCAGTGGTGTTTGTTCGATGTACCACCAAGCATCACGAACAGGAAAAATGGTATGGCTTTGATTCTCTGCCAAATCGGGTATATACCGAAGTGGAGAATAATCGTCCAATATGTATATTCCTCGACCAAAGGTTCCCCCGATTAAATCATGATCGCGCTCATGTAATTCAATATCACGATAAGATATGGTTGGAGCAGAAGCATTAAGCTTGATCCAATTTTCTCCAGCATTATATGAGAAATACATTCCATTCTCAGCGCCAATAAACAGCAAATCTGACCGTACTGGATCTTGCTTAATGGACCATACAATTACCCCTCTAGGAAGATCTCCAGCAATATTTTTCCATGATCTACCCCCATTAGTGCTCCTAAATATATAAGGTGTATAATCTCCTTCTTTATGCGCATCAGCTGCCACAAATACGGTTCGGATGTCATATGAGGAAGCTTCAATATCGTTTATGAATGATAAGGATGGCATCCCCGGGAGCTCTGCCGCTTTGGTCCAGCTTTGCCCATCATCCTCACTAGCATGTATAATACCGTCATCCGTTCCAGTATAAAGTATCCCCGATTTTATCGGTGATTCCGCTATAGCCGTCAGGGTGGCGAATTTAGACATGGCCCCATTGTCATACAGTGCATCAATTCCTGGAACTCGGTCCTGCATAGGTAGTTCAAACGGATTGGTATTGGTGGTTAAATCTCCACTGATGGGTGTCCAAGAGTCTCCACGATTCACGCTTTTCCAAACGCGCTGGGAACCAAAATAGAGTGTTTTATTGTCATGATGACTTATGATAAAAGGCGCATCCCAATTGAATCGTTCAGCTGGATCACCCGGCGAAGGCTGAGGCTGGATATCCATTAATTCCTCAGTTCTTCGATCCAAACGATACAACACCCCTTGCTGGATTTCCATATATACAATGTTGGGATCAGTAGGATCGAATGCTGCATCGTACCCATCAGCCCCTAGGGGGACATACCAATCTTGATTCCGAATGCCCTCTTCATTTAAGGTACGGGAAGGTCCGATTAAGGTTCCTAAATCCTGAGCTCCAGCCACCACATTGTAAAAAGGCTTGGTATTATCAACCCCAATTTTATAAAACTGAGCTATGGGCAAATTAGACAAAAATCTCCAATTCTTCCCCTCATCAAAAGATTCATATAAACCGCCATCTGAGCCCGCTAGCATATGCTCTGTGTTGGCAGGATCTATCCATAAGGCGTGATTATCACTGTGCTTAGATCGACCCGTTTCTAAATAGTTGAAGGTTGCCCCCCCATCTCGAGTAACCTGATAAAACACATCCATTTGAATAACTACATCTGCATTAGTTGGAGAGGCTTCAATCTCCTGATAATAATGCGGCCCCGTACCCCCAGAGGTGTAGCTATTACGCTTTTCCCAACTCTCCCCTTTATCCGTTGAACGGTAAAAACCCTTATTTGCTGGATCCGATTCTATGGTTGCATACACCAAATTAGGATCTGCTGGACTTACCGCTAAGCCAATTTTTCCCATGTCCGCCTCAGGTAATCCACTCCTTAGCTCCGTCCAAGTTCGCCCATTATTCATTGACTTATGAATTCCAGAACCGGGTCCGCCAGCTAAAAAAGCCCAGGTTTTACGGCGACGCTCATAGCTAGCTGCGTAGACTACCTCCGGATTAGATGGATCAAACTCCAAATCAGTCGCACCTGTTTTCTCGTCAATATCGAGTACCTGCACCCAATTTTCACCACCATCCGTTGTTCTAAAAACACCTCTTAGGCCACCTGATGACCACAAAGGACCCTCTGCAGCAACCAAAACCACATCACTATCACGGGGATCAATCAAAATTCGACCAATATGATCCGATCCATCCAGCCCCATTTTCTTCCAGCTTTTCCCAGCATCCTCGCTTTTATACACCCCATCGCCCCAAGCCACATGACGGCCACTCACATTCTCTCCGGTTCCTACCCAAATCACCTTCGAGTTATTAGGGTCAATCTCAATGGTTCCAATCGAATAGGAAATTTGATCGTCAAAGATAGCTTCCCAAGTCGTTCCACTGTTAACCGTCTTCCAAACACCCCCCGAACCGACCGACACATACCAGGTCGACGGATCATTAGGGTCCACCTTAATATCTGAAATTCGCCCCCCCATCGCTGCCGGGCCTATCTCTCTAAGAGCCATACTATGCGCTGCCGATTCATAGAGCTCTTGCATACTTTGATCGCCACTGGTTAATGTATTTTGAGCCGTGACTGAAAATGAAATAGAAATGATAAATAATAAAATCAGACTAAAAAGAAGGTGTTTTTTTAGAATCGCGATATGGTTTAACATGGTATTAGCTAATTAGTAATGGGTTTGATATGTTTCATACTATCATATATGCGGCTTTTCGTCAAGAGTACGAAGAAAAAATAAGTGCTTAACTTATTTTTACTTTTTTTGCTTCAATAATGGATAGGTTTTAAAGTGGAAGTATCCGTAAAAAAGTAAGGGATACACTGAAATAAAAAGTGCCGCTATCCGATCTCCAAACCAAAATAGTGTAGCTATACCCAGCATTAAGGTGCTTAGGCCTAAAATAATATGGGCTTTTTTAAACATCCTAAGGTAGGCTTCGATATCGATCTGCTCTCTTTGCTCTTTAGACATCGTATTATACCCAGCTAGATAGTATTGAGCATTATCTTTCGTCAGAATAAAAGCTAAAGATCCAAAAATTAGGCTTATACCTATAATAACGTATATCATAGTTTGACCTCCATTGTGTAAACATCTAAGTTGCTAAAGGATGAATTTTTATCTCTATCATTACAATAAACCCTATGAATCAACCAAAAACAAGATTACTCTTTTTTTTTAGCATAATGGGATTATTTGGGTGTATCACCCCTGAATACATTCCGTATGACAACAACTCGAGAGAAAGTAAAGAAGAAAATTTTGTGGTCAAGGTTTATAATCGAGAACAATTAATTGAAAATGACTATAAAATTATAGGCAAAATTTCTGTGGAAGGATGTAGCTGTGAAATAGAGAAGATGCTCAAAGAAATTAAAAATAAAGTAAAAAAAGAAGGGGGCGAAGCAATTATAGATCTGAGTCTAAGTGATGGAATAGGCGGCAAAATAAGTACGGGTACTTACATTATTTCAGGAAAGGTTATCATTTTTGTAAAAAATAAGGTGGTACAAAGAGAGATTCTTTTGCCATAACCCTAGTCTAGGCTCCAAAAGAACCTATTATAAAATACCGAATTGATTAAAGTGATATGAGATGTGGAAATGATTTAGTTTCTTAAATAAACTAGTTTCAATATTACCAAATATATTGTGAATAATATAATGAGATTTTAAATCCTTGACTATATTGACGTTTATTGTAAGTCTTTTTTGTTCTTTTTTCTTGGTAAAGTTATCATATAATTACACTTTTTTGATTACCATAATTATAGAGAAGTAGCCCCTTTCTTGTTCCAAATTTTCACCTCACAAAACAATCAAAAAACTTGGGAAGGTTGTCCCAAGTTTTCTCATTTCATCCAAATAAAAAACCCTGAGAATCAAAGAAATACTGACTAACAGGGTTTTACGATGGTGGGACCGGGCGGAATTGAACCGCCGACACACGGATTTTCAGTCCGTTGCTCTACCAACTGAGCTACAGTCCCAACCGAAAGGATGACAAATATAAACCCTTTAACTTGGAGAAACAATACACAACTCTAAGATTCCTTAATATCACGCAAATGAATCTGTATGGTTGTGTTGCTATTCCAGGTATTTTCTTCCAGCTCATATGCAATGTCGAATTTTTTTTCATCCCTCACTATGGGCATTAAATCATGCATGTTAAACCCAATCGCGTCAAATATGGGAGAGTCTTCTTGCTTTAATCGAAGCTTTAGATGTCCATTTCCAACTATGGTAGGAACCCCAACTTTGCTTAGCCCCCTACTAGCAAATAGAGGTTTGGTATTTCCCGGCCCAAATGGTTGAAACTGATGCAACAATTTCCAGAACTTACCATCAATCTCTAATAGATTTATTTCCGCATCAACCAGTAATTCAGCCTCAAAAGAACTTCCCGATAACTCTTCCACTGCCTTGCTATTCATTCGTTTTCTAAACTCTTTTAACGCTCCATTCTTTAAAGTTAAACCAGCGGCATATTCATGTCCACCAAATTGTTCTAATAAATCTTCGCATTCTAAAATTGCTTCATAGATGTTAAATCCACGAATACTTCTAGCTGAACCTTTAATCTTTCCATCAACCTCGCTTAGCATAATAGTCGGTCTGTGGTACAAATCCACCAAACGTGAAGCTACAATACCAATAACACCTAAGTGCCAATCCGGATTAAACAATACAAGCGCCGATATCCGATCCATATTCAACTGCTCTTCAATCTGTTCAACTGCCTCATTCATTGTGGTAATGTCGGTATTACGCCGTTTTGCATTAATGGACTCTAATTCTCTGGCCATTAATTTAGCCTCGGGTTCATCTTTTGCAATTAATAACTTTACAGCGGTGGATGCATCCCCCATCCGGCCCGCTGCATTAATTCGCGGACCAATAGAAAACACAATTTTTTTGGTGTCTAATTCTGCTTGTGGTACCCGAATATGGTCCATCAATGCCTGAATTCCCACTCTTGGATTGGTTCTGAGGCGGTCCAATCCAGCCCACATTAAAATTCGATTTTCATCAATAATGGGTACTATATCTGAGGCAATTGATACAGCCAATAAATCCAAATAGTCATAGGCTATCTTCGCAGGAAGCCCTAGCCGGGCTAAGGTGGCCTGAACTAATTTAAAACCTACACCCGCCCCAGATAATCCGTCAAAGGGGTAGGAGCAGTCTTCGCGTTTCGGATCCAATATCGCATAAGCATCGGGTAGCGTTGCTCCGACGGTATGGTGGTCACAAATAATTAGATCCATACCGAGAGCTTTGATTTCTTCTGCTTCTTCGATGGCAGTAATTCCACAATCAACCGACACAATAACCTGCGCGCCCATCTTGTAGGCATACTGTACTCCCTCAGGATTAATTCCGTATCCTTCTTTAAATCGATGTGGAATATAATAGTCTACTACCACCCCAAATTCTTTCAAGAAGTTATAGACAATAGCTGTAGCGGTGGTTCCATCTACATCATAATCACCATATACCAGTACTTTTTCGTTGGAACGAATAGCTAAAGAAAGACGCTCGGATGCTCGATCCATATCTTTCATTAGAAAAGGGTCATATAATTCGTTTAGGGTTGGTCTAAAAAATTGTTTTGCATCTTCAAAGCTTGAGATACCGCGTATTGCCAATAGTCGAGCTATGGCCTCAGGAACATTTAGTATCTCCATTAAGTTGGATACAGCTTCCTTTTGCTCCAACTGTGTAATTACCCAGCGGAATGACATAGTTATGATTTCCTTTATTTCTATTTTTATACATAAGAGGCATATTGACTTTCATGCCAATTTACCTGTTCAAATTATATTGAATAAATTATACTTTATTCCACATTTAGATACTAAATAAACCTTGAGGCTTTTTGGTATATTTATAAAAATAACATCATCCAATATATTGCTTTATGAGCGACGCTTCTACTTTGTTTGGAAAGGCCACCGAAATTTCTTCAGGGCTTTTTTACACCCCGGTGCACACTCCTGCTACGATGGCCCATGAGCAAGTTGTTTATTTCAAGGATGAAAAAACAGGGCTTCAAACCATTATAGCTATTCATGATACGACTTTTGGCCCTTCCTTAGGAGGAGCTAGGATGTGGCCATATCCTAATCTTGAAACCGCATTAGATGACGTACTCCGGCTTTCAAAAGGCATGACCTACAAGGCAGCTATCTCCAAACTTGCGCAAGGTGGAGGAAAGGCGGTAATTATAGGGGATTCAAGAACTGAAAAATCCAAGGAGCTCTTTTGGGCTTTTGGGCGATGTGTAGATTTCTTGGGTGGTCAATACATTACCGCTGAGGATGTAGGTATGGACGAAGAGAACATGGTATGGGTGCACCAAGAAACCTCTCATGTCACCGGCTTACCAAAGTATTTGGGCGGTAGTGGCGATCCCTCCCCTTTTACAGCCCTTGGAGTTTATGTGAGTATGAAGGCCTCCATGAAATACGCTACGGGCAAGGATAGTCTAGAAGGAAAAAAGATTGCCATACAAGGAGCGGGTCATGTTGCATCTTATTTGGCCAAGCATCTTCAAAAAGAAGGGGCTGAACTTTTCATTTCTGACATTTATTCCGAAAAAGCTGAAAATTTAGCTGCAGAAGTGGGCGGAAAAATTATTGCCCCAGAACATCTTCTTTCCCTCCATGTCGACATATTAAGCCCCTGTGCACTAGGCGGGGTTATCAATGACCAAACTATTAATAGTTTAGCCTGTGATTTTATAGTAGGTGGAGCCAATAATATTCTCATGGAAGAAGTACACGCCCAGCGATTGAAAGATAAGTCCATCCTCTATGCTCCCGATTACGTAGTAAATGCGGGGGGTGTCATTAATATTTCAAACGAAATAGGTGGTTACAGTCATGAAAGAGCAGAGAAGCAAACCCGCAGAATTTATCACACCCTAATGGAAATCTTCGACTACGCAGAAATTCACAATCTAACCCCTAATTTAGCGAGTAATCAACTTGTAGAACAGCGTTTAGCAAACGCTCAAAAATAATCATGAGTATTACTAAAGAAAATTTTTTATTCAAAGACCGATTGGTCAAAGGAGTGACCAAAGATGGTCATTTCAAACTCTCCGTAGTCAAAACAACAGCGCTGGTTAATGAAGCTAGGGATCGGCATGGATTATCTCTCCTAGCCACCGTAATTCTAGGTAAAACACTTACAGCCGCCGCTTTATTAGCCTCTGAATTGAAAAAAGAAGAACGTATTCAAATTCGACTCGATGGCAACGGTCCGCTTCAATATGTGGTTGCAGAAGCTAATAGTTTAGGAGAGGTTCGAGGCTATGTGGGAAATCCAGGGGCTGAATTAGCCTATAATGAACCGGATGTTTTATTGTCCGATGGTATTGGCTTAGGTGTGCTTAGCCTAACCAAGGTACTCTATAACGAGGCAGAACCTAGAACTAGCTCTATCGAATTGATTGCAGGAGATGTAACACGTGACATTGCCCACTATTTAGCACAATCCGAGCAAATACCTTCTGCGGTCATTCTTGATATTGGAATTACTGAAAACGGCGGCATATCCGAAGCAGGAGGGCTTCTTCTTCAGCGCCTTCCCGGCGCACCAGATGGGCAAATTGATATGCTACATGAACGTTTAGCTTCGTTTCAACCCATAGATCAATTGTTTTTTGAAAAAATATATGTCGATGAAATTATGCATCGATCTGTGTCGCCTATCCAGGTAAAGGAGCTCAGTCGAAATCCTGTCGATTTCTTTTGTAGGTGCAGTCGTAAGCGATTTCTAAGTGCGTTGAGTATGCTAAGTCTTGAAGATTTAGAAGATATTAAAGATGACGACCAGGAAATCGTTTGTCACTTTTGTAATAACAAACAATACATTTCTGCTCAAGAAATCCGAGGATTGATCACCAAAACCAAAGCACATCGAAATTAAACAGAAAAGCTGTCGCCACATCCGCAGTTATCGGTAGCATTGGGATTATCAAACACAAAGCCACGTGCATCTAGTCCCTCAGGATAATCAATGCTGATTCCTTCTAAATAAATGAGGTGTTCTTTTTTTACAATAATCTCTACTCCATAACTATCGTACATTTGGTCATCATCAGAAAGATAGTCCAAGCCTAATTTATAACTAAGGCCTGAGCAGCCACCCCCTTCAACCGCAACACGCAAGTATAATCCGGGTTCCACGCCTTCTTGCTCTAAAATTTTCTGTACTTGCCAAGCTGCCCGTTCGGTAAGCACAATGGGTCGCTCCATTTCTAGATCAAAACTTTCAACATTTTGTAGGCCTTTATCTATATGGGATTGACCTGTTGAGGAATCCTCAGAAATATCATCTTCATTCAAATCAATCAACGAAGCAATTACATCGTCCAATGACTCTTGTAACAATTCATTCGCGTTTAGTTTCTCTTCGAGATTATACCTAGATTTTTTTAGTATGTCTTTATTTTGGCGCATAATAATTAAAATTACGTAGATTTTACGGAAAATGTGTAATGTGCTTTACCGTCTTTTTCATAGAGATCTAATATCCCCGCACTTACTAGATTCACCAATATTTTGGTCGCTCTGTAACTATTGATATATGCAATATTAGAAAAATCTAATACTGTAATAACACTGTATTCTTTTAAATAACGGAATAAAATTTGTTCTTTCTCACCATACTCAAAGGTAATTCCTTGGGTAGCCCCATCTTGTTTTAAAACCTGAATATATTCATTACTTGCCTCTACGCTAGAATCATCTACTCGGACAAATACTTTCCTTATTTTACTGGATTTACCAGCTTTTACCTGTACTGGTTTTACTTGAGATTCAGGTACATTTACAATAAGAATATCCCGTTGCCCAATTTGAAAGAGTTCAAAGGTAATGCTTACGGGTGGAACACATTCTTGCTCTGCTGCTTGTTTGAGCCAAAACTCTTCTTCCAAATAAGTCTCTAAACCAATCAACTCACCCTTATCCCCCACTCCAACTAATATGATACCTCCTTCGGTATTAGCAAAAGCGGCAATTTCACGTGCCAATTTTTCAGGGGATGTTACTTTCTGTTTAAACTCCAAAAAAGACGATTCCCCTCGCTCAATCAGATTGGTCAAATCGGCCTTCGACATTGAACTAAATGTAGTCGTTCCCGAATACTTTAAATACTGTTCGTATTCCTCCATCAATAAATGCCCTGTAAACCTTCTTGTTTAGGATCGCGGTTCATCAGCTGTGTCATTGCATCAATGGGATTTACTCCTTCGAAAAGAACTTGGTATACCGCTGAAGTAATGGGCATTTCAATCGAATTTTTACGTGCCCAATTATACACCGCTCTAGTTGTTTTAACGCCTTCGGCTACCATCTCCATTCCATCAATAATCTCTTCTAGGTTTTTCCCTTCCCCGATGAGATGCCCCAAACGTCGGTTACGACTGTACGCTGAAGTACAAGTCACTATTAAATCACCCATCCCTGTAAGCCCGGAAAATGTGTCCGTAAATGCGCCAAAATGGGCCCCCATAAGCTTCATTTCGTGTAACCCGCGTGTTATAAGTGCCGCTTTAGTATTATCTCCCCATCCTGCACCGTCAATAACTCCAGCAGCTATAGCCATAATGTTTTTAACAGAACCCCCTATTTCAACCCCTGCCACATCATTATTAACATAAATACGAAACATAGGCGTCATACATGTATCCTGAATATAAGAAGCCACCTGAGAGGAATATGATGATGCTACAACCGTTGTTGGTTTTTGATGAGCCACCTCCTCGGCGTGGCTAGGCCCTGATAATACTCCAATCTGGTCAGAGCTAATCACACCTTCAAGTATATCGACAAGTACCTGAGACATTGTTTTAAAGCTCTTCTGCTCAATTCCTTTTGACACAGTTATAACAACTTCGTTGCCACTAAGCATAGGTTTTATATGACTAGCCATATCGCGTAAGGTATGTGATGGGGTCGCTAGCACCAATAAATCTTTTTCTCGTACAACCTCAAATAGCTTCGATACAGCAAAGACTGCGTCAGGCAACACTAGATGCGACAAATATCTAGGATTAAGATTAAAGGTATTTATATGTGCAACAATTTCTGGTTCTCTAGCCCAAACTTGGACCTGGTTCCCCGCCTCATGAAATACCTTAGCTAAGGCTGTTCCAAAGCTACCTGCTCCAATAATACCAATACGTTGTTTGCTCATAATTAGCCTTTAATTCACAGAGGATGTGCTTGCCTCATTAGAAGTAATGGTTGATGTCCCCGCGCCGACTTTATTTTCAGTACCAGCGATTAAGCGACCGATATTTACTTTATGCTTATAAATTATTCCAAATGCTATCATAGCAGCAATGATGATTATACTACCATCTACATACCTATTCAAACCATAGCGCATAATTAATAAAGTAATCGGGTAAATGGCAGTAGAAACGATGGATGCTAAGGAAACATACCTAGTGGTCCAAACGATGAGTCCAAAAAGTGCAAACGAGATACCAATGGAAATAGGCTCGATACCAAAAAGCATTCCGCAGGCAGTGGCTGCCCCCTTTCCACCTTTAAAGCCAGCAAAGACAGGAAACATATGACCAAATACAGCCGCCATACCGCAAGAAATACTAAGAAAGGCCTCTACGTCCCAATTAGGGGGGGCTAAGGGGCCGCTAAACCAAAAAAAAGCCAAGCCACTAATCCAAAATGAACTCACAAAACCTTTCATAAAATCTAATACAAAAACAGTCACACCAAAGGGCACACCTAAAACTCGAAATGTATTGGTCGTGCCTGCATTTCCGCTTCCGTGTTCACGTACATCGATTCCCTTAAAGGCTTTTCCCACCCAAATCGCGGAAGGTGTAGAGCCTAACAAATAGCTTATAAAAAGTACGGTTAATGTTGCCGCCATTCTAATTCCGACTAGTTAATTAACAAAGGTGCTTGTCACACTAAATGTGGCGTTCGGCATGATACGAAGAGCGGACCAAAGGGCCACTCTCAACATGCTCGATACCTAGAAGCTCACCTATTTCTTTGTATTCCACAAACTGATCAGGATGAATCCAATCTTTTACTGGATGATGCATTTTAGTCGGCTGCATATACTGCCCAATAGTAAGTACGTCAACTTGATGATCCGCACAATCTTGCATGAGCTCAATAACCTGTTCTCTGGATTCACCCAGGCCAACCATAATCCCTGTTTTAGAGCGGATACCGGCTTCTTTTGTACGCAACAACAGATCAAGCGATCGTTGATATTTAGCCTGTGGGCGAATTCTCCGGTAGAGTATAGGTACTGTTTCTAAATTATGACTCAATACATCGGGTGGAGTATCCAATACAATTTGTAAAGTCTCCCAATCACCCTTAAAGTCAGGAATAAGAGATTCAATGGTAACTCCGTGAATTACTCGCCGCAATTCGGTGTGAGTTGCTGCAAAAATAGGCGCCCCTCCATCCTTTCTATCATCTCGATTTATAGACGTTAAAACAACGTGTTTAAGACCCATTTTACGTGCTGCATCTGCTACGCGTACGGGTTCCTCCCAGTCTAATTCAGCAGGGGGCCGACCCGTTTTAATAGCACAAAAAGCACAAGATCTCGTGCATACATCACCTAGAAGCATAAAAGTCGCTGTCCCAGCACCCCAGCATTCGCCCATATTAGGGCAACGAGCTTCTGAGCAGACCGTATTTAACTTATGCTCGTTTATAGTGTCGAGCACTTCTTTAAACTTTTCACCAGAAGGAAGCTTTACGCGTAACCAATCAGGTCGTCTTTTGGTAATAGCACGATCTACTACATTCAATTCTTTAATCATAATCTTGCTCCTTTCTGCAATGCCCTTTATAGACGATTATTAAAACTTTTCAACAGGTTCATCATCCATTATTTACTCTATTAAAATACGAAATTTTATCTTGTAGTTCTCTTCCACCACCTGCCCAATAAGCCTGCATTTGAAAAACCTCCTCAAAGGACTGAACTATTTGTTTTTTAACCAAATCAAAAGAGACTTCCGTTCCTAACTCCCGTTGCAGGCTTGTAACCTGTTTATCTTGAATGCCACAAGGGATAATATGGGAAAAATAGTCCATATCAGTAGACACATTAAGAGCAAATCCATGCATAGTCACCCATCTAGAAGTGCGAATGCCCATCGCAGCTATTTTTCGATTTTTGAGCCAAACACCTGTTTGACCTTCTTCTCTGCCAGCTTCTAGCTCATACTTGGCCAAGGTGCGAATTAATACCTCTTCTAAATAGCGAAGATATTTGTGTATATCAGTAAAATGACGGTCCAAATCCAATATCGGGTACCCAACAACTTGCCCTGGGCCATGGTAGGTGATATCCCCCCCACGGTCCACCGGTACAAATTCAGCCTCAATCTCGTTAAGTTCCGCTAGTGAGCGTAACAAATGTTCAGCATTACCACTTTTGCCCAAAGTATACACATGTGGATGCTCTACAAAAAGCAGTATATCGGCCAAATCGTCATCTGTATATTCGGTATGCTCCGGATTTCTCTTTTGCTGGATAAGCGCGTTCTGAAGTTCTTTTTGAAGGTCCCACACATCTCGGTACCCTGCTCGTTCGAGATCATAAACATCTAAAGTTGAACGAGCTTCTGAAGCACCTTCCTTCATATCATTGCAGTTGGATTTACAGCTTATTTTTTTACTGGGGTACCTAAGTGAACCCCTTCATTATAGGCTTCAGCAACCGCCTCCATTACCGCTTCAGACAGAGTTGGATGAGGATGCACAGCGCTGATAATCTCATGACCGGTTGTTTCTAAATCCCTAGCAACAACTGCTTCGGCTATCATTTCAGTAACACCAAAGCCAATCATATGGCAACCTAACCACTCTCCATATTTAGCATCAAATATCACTTTTACAAAGCCTTCCTCGTGTCCTAAAGCTGTTGCTTTACCGCTTGCAGATAATGGAAATTTACCCACTTTCACCTCGTAACCCGCTTCTTTGGCTGCAGCTTCTGTCAGACCAACAGATGCTACTTGAGGCTCACAGTAGGTACAACCAGGAATGTTTTCATAATCAATTGCTTTCGGATTTTTACCTGATAGTTGTTCAACGAGTACAATAGCTTCATGAGAGGCTTTATGAGCCAACCAAGGTGCACCAATAATATCACCAACCGCATAAATACCTTCCACTCCAGTGGAATAGGTAGATCGATCCACTACAATGGCCCCCCGTTCTATCTTAACGCCTATTTCTTCTAGGCCTAATCCTTCAATATTACCGGTCACTCCAACGGCCGATAGCACCACATCAGCCTCTATCTTTTGCTCACCTTTTTTTGTCTTAACAGTTACTTCTACCCCTTTTCCTTTTTTAGTAACTGAGTCAACCGTACTTTCAGTGAGAATATTCATTCCTTTTTTCTTGTAAATTTTACCTAGTTCTTTACCTACATCGATATCTTCTACCGGTACTAAGGTGTTCTGTAATTCAACTAAGGTGACTTCCGTTCCAATAGTGTTATAGAAATATGCAAACTCTACTCCAATCGCTCCAGCACCCACGATAACCATCTTCTTTGGCTGCTTTTCCATCATCATTGCGATCTCAGAATCTATAATCATTTTACCGTCAATAGGAAGGTTTGGTAATACGCGAGGGCGGGCGCCCGTAGCAATAATGAAGTTCTTTGCTTTAATACGATCAGTCTGCTTACCGGACTCATCCTGTACTTGTAACTCGTATTTAGAATCAAAAACCCCAGTACCCATAAATACCTGTATTTTATTGGCCTTCATTAGGAACTGAACCCCTTTACTCATCTTATTCGCAATACCACGGCTCCGCTTTACCATACCACCAAAATCAGCCTTAGAACCAGTCACTTCGATTCCGTAATCTGAGGCATGTTGAATAGATTCGAGTACCTCAGCAGATCGTAATAATGCCTTGGTTGGTATACACCCAATATTCAAGCAAACCCCACCAAGATGTCTTTTTTCTACAATTGCGGTAGAAAAGCCAAGTTGAGAAGCTCTAATCGCAGCTACATAGCCACCAGGGCCTGAGCCAATTACACATATATCAAATTCTTTAGCCATAATTCTTTTTCTTCGATTGGGTTTTGCTGTCGGGATCGCTTAAGAATAATGCCTATACAACCCAAATACTCTCAATTAAACAAGATATTTTAGACAAATATTCTTTAGATTTTAAATATAAGGCATTTCTAGTTGATAGTCATATGGGATTCCCATCAAAATCCAGTACAAACTGATTGATGTATTTGCAAAATCTTTGGTATACTAAGTGCAAAGTTTGAAAGTAGAAACTAATTAGCTTATGAAAACCCACGATTATACAGTTCAGCACTTAGTGCACAAAAATCGCCGCTGCTATGCTATACTAAGACGCTTAGAACTTGGAGGTCATGCTTTGCTTGAACAAATCTCCCATATACTCCAGCTTATATTTAGACATGGACTCGCCATAATATTTTCAATTACTTTCTTGGGGACAGAACTTGCAAATGCACAATCGGTAGAATCTATTACACAATCACCTGAAATTGAGACCCCATTAATACCAGCACACATTCAAAGACGAATAGCATTAATTGAGAGCCAGTTTAGCGACATGGATTGGGATTTATATGAGTATCTCGCTGATGATAGATTCCAATACATTGAGGGAATTACTGAAAAATTCACACGCTCCGCTGAACGTCGGATCGAAAGCTTTGAGGATTATAAAGAAATATTAGCCTACGAAATTAAAAAAAATAAATTAGCTGAATTTTATGACACCTACTCCGATGAGTTGATAGCTGCAGAAAAAGAATTCGGCATCCCAAAAGAAATTATTATGGGTATATTAGGGGTTGAATCTGAGTTTGGTCGCTACAAGGGGAGTTATAACCCACTTAATGCTTACATTTCTATGATGGCAGAAGATTACAGATACAGTTTTGCTGAGGCACAACTAATCGAATTGCTTCGTTTTTGTAAGCGAACTGGCTTAGATGTAATGAGCCTACAATCAAGCTATGCTGGGGCTATGACCTATGCCCAATTTATCCCCTACTCTTTAAACAGATGGTGGAAAAATAGCAAAGGTCAAGGACTGTATCATATGCCCGATAATATCCGCTCAGTAGCAAACTATCTAGCACATTTTACAAAAATCGAAGGAAATGTTAAAGATGCGATCTTACGATATAATACGAGTTCACTATATCAGCAAGCCGTACTATCCTTGGCCAAAGATGCTAAGCAGGTAATTCCTTAATCATATACCATTAGCGAGTGTTACCAAACGCTTATGTTGCTCATATTTACGAAGGTCATTAAATGGTTTCTTATCTGTTGAATATTTTTTATGCCCTCTACTAGAGGTTCATTTTGACCTATATGACCTTTAGAAAACAGGTTTAATAAATTAATAATTGCTTGCGTTTGTTTTCTAGATCTTTATAAACAAACTCTATAAAAAGCGGGCTTATTTCTGGATCTTTGATTGAAGATATGTGTCTTTATTGTTTTTGGGCTATCCTTCCTTAAACTTAAATAGGTGCTTAGCTCCGACTTTTTCCTCTGCTTGTTTAAGGGCATACATGGAGTCAAAAAGAACGATTGGATTTTCTTCCATATCCTTTGTTACATGGGTAGAGTAGGCCGACTCTAAATTCGAAATAATATCGGCTCTATTGTTAGGCAACCACCTTGCACAATGGTAAGATACTTGGGTCTTAACCAACTCCACATTGTATTCTTCGCGCATTCTATGTTCAACTACTTCAAACTGTAAAACTCCGACTGTACCCAGAAGAAGTTCATTTCCTACGCCATTGGGAACCTCAAATACATGAACCACTCCTTCTTCAGAGAGTTGTTGCAGGCCTTCTCTCAGCTGTTTCCGCTTGAATGGGTCTTTAGTAGCTACTTTTTGAAAATGTTCCGGTGTAAATAGTGGTATAATATCAAACTGAACAGGATTCTTTGCATATACAGTTGTCCCTATACGAAAATATCCAGGGTTAAAAATAGACACAATATCACCTGGGTAAGCCTCTTCTAGCAATTGCCGTTCATCCCCCATAAGGGTATGTGGGGTTGATAATTTTAATTTCTTACCCGTATGAGAGACCACCACCTCCTGTCCTCTCTTAAATTTACCAGAGGCTATGCGAATAAAAGCGGCACAGTCTCTGTGGCCTGGATTCATATTGGCTTGCATTTTAAAAATGAAGCCTGAAAATTCATCATCCAGTTCTCTTTGCTCTCCCACCGAATATTCATACCCTTGTGGCGGTGGAGCTAAGCGGTGGAAATACTTTAGGAATACATCCAAGCCAAAATTATTTAGTGCGCTCCCAAAAAAAACAGGGGTTACTTTACCTTCATTATATAGATCGAAATCCATTCCAGCATACATGTCGTCAATGAGCATTAGCTCTTCTAAAAATGACTCTTTCTCTAAGTCTGATAAATTACTTCTCTCCAATGCTTTTTCTGTACCAAGTAAGTCAGTAACAGCCTTTTTGGCTCCATGATTGGCTTTTTCGTAGACATGCACTTTCTTCGCCTGAACATCATAAATACCTTGAAACTTTTGCCCATACCCCATAGGCCAGCTAGCGGGTAATGCTTCAATTCCTAACTTATTTTCAATATTGCTTAGTACTTCCAAAGGCTCCATACCAGGACGATCACACTTGTTTACAAAGGTGATGACCGGAGCCTCACGCAACTTACACACTTCAAAAAGCTTTTCGGTTTGTTCCTCTACACCTTTTGCCACATCAATCACCATTAAACCCGAATCGGCCGCCACTAAGGTCCTTAAAGTGTCCTCAGAAAAGTCTTTGTGACCTGGTGTATCCAATAAATTATACTTAATTTCATCTTTTTCGAAGCGCATAACCGAGGAGGTCACAGAAATACCTCGTTCTTTTTCAATAGCCATCCAATCCGAAGCCGCATGGTGCGATGCCTTACGTGCTCGTACAGAACCCGCTTCATGAATAGCTCCACCATATAGCAACAACTTTTCAGTGAGGGTTGTTTTACCTGCATCTGGATGAGATATAATCGCAAAAGTACGCCGCTTTAAGGCCTCGGTTAAAATACATGTGTTGTCGGTAACCGTTTTGCTCATGAAGCTTTGATTAGTTTAGAATGAATAAAATAAGACCTTTTTCAGCACCATACACTTAATTTTAGTCATCCAGGTCTTAAATACCGACTAAACTGCTTCGCCTTCCACTAATTCCAACAGGCTTTTTAAATCTCGCACTCGTTCATGCTCTTCGTTCCGTTCGTAACTATGCATTAAATTTCTGATGCAACGAGCCAAAATATTTAAATCAGAAGCCATCTTAAAATGGTGTGGTTTTGGTGTAACATTGTTCTTTTTTAAAAAGAAATAGCATTGATCATAACTTACTTCGGCCCCTTGATCATAAGGATCGATGAGCTGTTCTTCTTTTTCACCTACAAAAGCTAACATAAAATGAATAGGCATATTGACACCAAAAACAGGTAATTGAAGCCTTCGTGCAATAAACATTGCCACTAAGCTAAGAGATATTGGTAAGCCTTTTCTTCGCTCAATTACTTGATCAATATATCCATTAGCTGGATTATGGTAATCCTTATTGTCGCCACGAAAATTCAAATCCTCAAAAATAAATTTCATAAAGGTTTGCATTTCCTCACGCTCGCTTCGATTGTACCGCAAGCTTGAGCGTATCATATCGGCGAAGTAATCTAATTTTTTTACATATTCAGACTCTCGTAATGTAGGATTGCCAAATCTTGCAAGAGTGATAACAGCCCTTTCCAATTGTGCACGATTGCCTACACCCTCTAGTAAAAGCTCTGCAAAATCTTCTTTTAGCGAAGTAAATGTGAGTTTATAAAGTACATCTTTTGCTCGTTTTTTTTCTTCCTTATTTTTGGTTTCAACGCGTATCTGATCAAGTATGGGTATGGCACGATTCCCCAACTCCATAAATCGAAGTTGAACCTGCTCCTGCACAAAAGGATCTGGGTCCCCCAATAAAAGCATAAGTGATTCTATTTCTGAATAAGTAGACATTGAACTAAAATACTAAATGAAGTCGTTCAATTCCGCTTAATAATGGTAATTCTAAAGCGTATATTTATAGTGTATTGTGTTATTGTAATTAAACCTACGTATGGCTCTCAACGTTTCTTCTGAAATCTCTCATTTAAGTGGGGTTATTGTTCACACACCTGGCCCAGAGTTGTCGTGGATACATCCCAGGATGAAACATGAGTTACTTTTCGATGATATTATATTTGAAGAAGATGCCCGAGAAGAGCATTTGGATATGATCCAGGTCTTAAAAACTATCATGAAGGATGCAAGCCAGGTTTTTGAAATACGTACATTAATTAACCAATGCTTTGAACAAAAAGAAGCTAGGGAATACTTTATAGTTGAATTGATCAAAGCTTTTCCCAATCTACCATTGAACTTTGTTAAAAAAGAACTAGAAGCTTTAGATCCTTCTGATTTGTTGGTCTGGGCCATTGAAGGTTCTGATAGTTTTGCTAAACATATGGTCTCCTTATCGAACCTACAAAGTACTAGTGGAAAGTCTTCAGAAAATAAGTTAAGAGCACTAACCAAGATACCCATTCATCCCGTCCCAAACCTTTTATTTACTCGAGATTTAGCAGCGGTAATTGGGAATCAAATAATCTTATCCCGAGCAGCCACCCCGGCCCGACTAAGAGAGTCCATTTTGATGGATATGCTTGTACATTACCATCCCTTATTTGATCCGGTCTGTAATTCCATAATACAACTACCGGCTGAACAGTCTATTGAAGGTGGTGATATTTTAGTAGCATCTGAAGAATTAATTCTTATTGGAATAAGCGAACGAAGCTCCTTTGCTGGAATGCTAAAAGCAGCTGAATCTTTAATGAGTGGGGGAGTTGAAACAATACTAGCCATCGACATACCTAAACAACGATCCTCTATGCATCTTGACACCATCTTTACTTTTGCAAGTGAATATGAATGTGTCATTTATCCGCCAGTTTTTCAAAAAGAAGCTAATAATGTAGTGGCATTAAGGAAACATAATGAGCAGATAGTGGTAGAATCTCGCTGTCATTTAAAAGAAGCCTTAGAAGAATTTACAGGCAAGAAGTACACTTTCATTTCCTGTGGTGGAAATGAGGGGGTACAACAGGAGCGTGAACAATGGACGGATGGAGCGAACGTTTTTGCATTAGCTCCTGGGGTAATAATGGGATATGATAGAAATACTTATACTTTCAAAGCTTTAGAAGACCACGGTTATACATATTTGAAAACTCATGAATTTCTAGAAGAGTATGGTAACAAAGACTATGATTGGTCTAAACATGATAGTACATACAATAAAATTGCTATAGGTTTTGAGGGGCATGAACTATGTAGGGGCCGAGGTGGTGCACGTTGCATGACCTTACCCATAAATAGAAGTCACTAGGATATATAAACAATGTCTGAAATTCCTACCATAGAACACACAGATGATCCCTTTCCATTAAATCGATCTCATCAAAAATATTTGAACACAGAAGCCTATAAGCAGAAGAATAAAGGGCCGACAACAAAGGAACTTTTAATACACAGTATTCTCTTTATCCTTACCTTTATTTCTGTCAGTATCGTAAGCACTTTATTAGTGGGTAAGGGCCTACAGATTAAAATAGTAGCAGGAATTAGCTTTCCATTTCCCACGAATGAAGACCTTAAATCTGGAGCTTTATTTGCCTCTCTACTGCTTACTTTTCTAACTGTTCATGAATTTGGGCATTACTTTGCCGCTTTGTACCATCGAGTATGTGTAAGCTTACCTTATTATATACCCTTACCAGTAGGTATCGGAACATTAGGGGCCGTGATAAAAATTCGCCAACGGATTCAAGGTACAAGAAGCTTATTTGATATTGGGGCAGCTGGTCCAATAGCTGGATTCATTGTATCTTTAATCATCCTTATTATTGGTTTTTTAACATTGCCAGAGCCCTATTTTTTAAACGAATTTGGGGATCACCAGGCGCTCATTGATCATTTTAACGAGTTTGGATATTATCCCCCTTTGCCTTCTTTGTTGGAAGGACAAATAATATTTATATTTGGGAAAACACCACTATATAGCTTCATATCCTCATTTTTTCCCTCAGCCCCACCCATGTATGAAATTATGCATTATCCTTTTCTATTGGCTGGTTGGTTTGGCTTATTTTTCACAGCACTTAATCTAATGCCTGTCGGACAGCTCGATGGAGGGCACATATTATATAGTTTAGTTGGCTATGAAAAACATCTAATTATCGCTCGTATATTTTATGGGGGCTTAACTGTACTAGCCGGTATAGAAGCTATCCCTTTTTTTCAAAACTATTTAACTAATTACGGCTTTAGTTCTATAGGATACGCTTGGGGAATTTGGACTATTATACTTAGCCTGCTCATGAAAAAAGCCTACAAGGAGCACCTCTATTGGATGGGAGGCATGATTCCGCTTTCCCTGTTACTAAGTGGCTTTTTTCTGTATCTATGGACCCCCTCATTCGCACAAGAAGGGTCTATTCTATGGCTTTTCTGGTCTTTTTTCACTGCATATATTGTGAAAATTGAGCATCCACCTGTACCTTACGAAGAAGGATTAAGTCCAGGACGCACAATTTTAGGTTGGTTAAGTATGCTTATTTTTATTCTTTGTATTAGCCTCAACCCGTTAATCTTAGTCAACTAAAGCGCATTTGGCTAGATGCTTTTTAAGACCGGTATTAGAGACTAAATTGGGCCATATCAGGCTCTTTTCGAGCAACTATGAACCCATAATACCATATTATATTCCTATTTTTTAGCAGCTCTTTTCAGAGAAAGAGTGCAGTAAAAATGTGCTAATAATTAATTTAAGACCTATAATTTTAATTGAAGCTTCTTATTATGAATGTTCTGAATACATTTAGAACGTAAACTTTAGTTCTCTTTATGAATACACCAAAAAGAATTATTTTATTTTTAAACATATGCTTACTCGGTCTCGGTTTTATGTCTTGCACATCTAGTAGTGAAGGGCAAGAATCTGATGCCCCCAATAATATCGATATCGCCCCTCAAATCGGCGAACTAGTAGCTAAAGATAAATACACTGAAGCCTTAGAATTGTTAGAGGGTATACCAGACAGTCCCGAAATACTAACATTAAAAGAAATGACGCATTTGAACTATGGTTTATTCCTAGAATATCGAGATGCAAACATTACAAATATGAGAGATAAAATGAATAATGCATTGCGTGAATACATAAAAGTTCTTCGAATTAATCCCGACAATGAAAAAGCCATTTCTGAGATAGAACAAATATTAGACATTTACTCCACTTTTGGGAACCGTGCCCCAGAAGATGATGTTGTTGTCGATCTTAAAGAATTTGGCTTTAAACTGTAAAATAGGCTTAATTTAGTATGACTTTGAGTGAGAAAAAAAAAAATACCCCCACTTTAAGTAATCGAAAAGCTTACCATGAATACATTATCATGGAAACTTTTGAAGCTGGAATTATACTTCAAGGGACCGAAGTTAAATCACTCCGTGCTGGAAAGGCAAATTTCACCGATGCTTTCGCATTTGTAAGTGGAGAAGAAGTTTGGCTGAAAGAATTACACATTTCATCTTATGATCAAGGCTCTTATATGAATCATGAGCCAAAAAGAGATCGCAAGCTCCTATTACACAAAAAAGAAATACGAGCTCTTGATAAAGAGGTACAACAGAAAGGACACACCATTGTTCCTTTGAAATTATACTTTGTCCGAGGCAAGGCAAAACTACAAATTGGCTTAGCAAAGGGTAAAAAGCTTTACGATAAACGTAATAGCATAAAAGAAAAAGATATTAAACGTCAAATGAAACGAAATCTCAAAGAGGGTGCACGCTTTAAAGCCTGAAAAAATTCATCTTCTAAATAATATAAAATAAATGTACTAAGATAAGCTCCTAATAAGAGAAAGAGCCCTCGTCCTTTCGGACGAGAGCTCCATATTTTGCTGAATACATCTATAAGCCGGATTCTGTATTTCAAATTAGCAAGTTAACATTCGAAACGACAATCATTTATCTTATGCGTTCTACCCGGCAACGTCGTGACAAGTAACACATATTGCCTGCATGAACTTGCACCCCGTGAGGTTTACCATGCCCTCTGTCTCACGACAAGAGGCGGTGAGCTCTTACCTCACCTTTTCACCCTTACTTCCAAGAAGCGGTTTATTTTCTGTTGTACTTTCTGTATTTGCTGAAGCAAACCCTCAGCTACGCCTAAAGGATCGCTGAGCACGGTACTTGTTGGTGTCCGGACTTTCCTCCCCAAGTGCCGAAGCGACCCAAGGCGATTGCCCAATGCATTCTATCTAATATACAAGTATTTAAAGTGAATCAGAAACTTAGCTGTTCTTTGGCTTTGTCAAAGAAGGCTTTATCAACTACGATACGTCCGCTATTTTCATCAAAAATAATTTTATTCTTTCGGCGAACTTCAACCTGTGTTTGTGGTGGTAGACTCATTCCAAAAGCCGCTCCTCTATCCATTGCAACTACAGCTATACCATTATTTAGCCCATCTCGTAATCGATTGTAATTGCGAAGATATCGTAGTTCAATATTTTTGACTACTTCTTCTCTCGCAACAATTAGCTGATTTTCTTCTTCCTGCGTACTACTCATGACCGAATCTAAGTTAGCTTTCATTTTATCAAGTTCAGCACGTACATCATCGAGTTTCTCATCAATAATCACTTTTTCCGGAACGACTAACTCTTTCCGCTTTTTGGCTTCTTCAATTCGAAGATGCGCTTTATCAACAACTTGTTTTTGGACCTCAATTTCTTTAGTGAGAGCATCGTATTCCCGATTATTTCTAACGGAAAGTTGTTGTTCTTCATACTTTTTTGCTTTTTCTGTGGAACTAGTTATATCCAATTCAAGCTGATTCAATTCAACAGATAGATTTTTATCTTCTTGCTCTAACTTAGCTTGTTTAGCCTCTAGACGAGCAATGTCAGTTTCGATATCCAAAATATCCTCTGGAAGGTCACCTCTTAGCTGTTTAAGTTCATCAATTCTACTATCGATATACTGGAGATTAGCGAGTTGCTGCAGTACTTCTTTCATGTATGTTTTTCAGGTATTTGATGGGTTTTTAATTCTTGGTCGGACAAATATACGTTCATGGGATTGGTAATGCGCTGAGTAATAAGCACATCAATCTGGTCAAATGCTTCACTGAGTTCATTTTTTAAAGCCTCTACCATTGGATACTCACTTTCATAATGCCCTACATCCAATAGCATAAAATTCTCTTTTTCCAGAAAATAATCATGATATTTAATGTCGGAAGTAACAAATGCTTGTACTCCTGCTGCTATGGCATCTTTTTTCAGTATACTACCAGAGCCTCCGCACACTGCAACCTTTTTTATGCGATCTACAGAACCAGAGTATCTTACCGCCTTCAAATGAAGTGCTTTCGATACGAGGTGTAGAAATTCATTCATCCCAACCCCCTCCTCTGGATACTGACCTATGACTCCATAGCCATAATTTTTTGAGGGAGATGCTAACTGGGTTACTTGAAATTTTCCTTCCTTTAATAATCCTTCTTTTTTTAGCCCAGATTTTAGTTCTTTTAATAAATGCTGATCAATTGTAGCCTCAAAACATATGACCCCATCTGATCTGTTTTCAACATTGAAAAAATGTGCATTCTCTGCAGAATAATAATTCAATAGTTTAAGTATCGCTTTTGGTTCTTCATGCGTAGTAACTAATCTTATTTTTCTTGAAATATGCTCACTAGCTTTTAAAAAGCGAAGCCCATCTAATCCAAGAGTATTTGCCAGTGCAAATGAAACCCCATCTAGTGCCGCATCTAAATTAGTATGAGCTACTAATAGGGCCAAATCGTTTTTAATAAGCGAATAGATAATTCGGCCTCGAGACTGGGTTGGATTTATACGCCCAATTTTAGTGAAAATGAGAGGGTGATGCGCAACAATGAGATTACATCCCTTTTGAATAGCCTCTTCAACAATTTCCTCGGTTACATCTAAACAAGTGAGTATGTTACTAACAGGGGTATCTGGATTCCCAACCAGTAATCCAACATTATCATAATCCATTTTTACACTTGGTGGAGCCCACTGATTCAAAAAGGTAGATATTTGTCGGATGAGTAGACTCACTTACTTCCCTAGTCTGTGAGAGTGAGAAATTGGATAGTGACTCATACGAAAAGTGCTAGAGTATGTTAAGCACGAGCACAAAGGTATATACATCTTAAATTTCAGTACCAAAAATTGGTTAACTTCAATTAATAATTAAATTAAAAAATAAGGCTAATAACACTAATTTAAAAGTAATTACATTTATTTATCCTACTCTATGTCTGTATTAAAAAAACAACTAGCCATATTAGAAGAATCAATTACGCATCAATGTCTTGCGAGTGGGAGAAAAAGAGAAGAAATAACTTTGATAGCAGTAAGTAAGACCAAGCCACTGGAGATGATCCGAGAAGCATATGCGGCTGGTCAGCGTCATTTTGGGGAAAATAGAATGCAAGAACTGCAAGAAAAAGCTGAATCCCTAAAATACGATGATCTACAATGGCATATGATTGGAACCCTTCAAACGAACAAAATAAAGTTTATTGCGGCTCATGTGCATTGGATTCACTCGGTTTTCAAAGTAAAACAATTAAATGAGATTAATAAACGAGCCGCCCAACATAATCGTGTTATCAATGTACTTATTCAGGTGAATATAAGTGATGAGCTACAAAAAGGTGGTTGTAAAGCTAGTGAAATAGATGAACTACTTATTCATGCGAGTACCCTTGAACATGTTCATACTCGTGGTCTCATGGGTATGGCTAAGTTTACCAATGATGAGACTTCTATTTCAAACACCTTTCAGTTGCTCCAAGATCTCCAGCAGCAGCACCTCAACAATCATCCAAATTTGACCGAGCTTTCAATGGGCATGAGTAATGATTATGTTCTAGCCTTGAATAAAGGAAGTACCATGCTACGAATTGGAAGCTCTATTTTTGGAAGAAGAACATAGAATAATTAAGAACTGACTTTCAACCTTTACTTTCTTTTTTCGTATTGTGTTAAGTAATTTAAATATTCAATTAATCTATATAATTATGTTATTTGGTTTGCCCTGGTTTGCCGTCATTGCTATTGTGGCTATTGGTGGTGGTATGATTTTTTCATATAAAGAAAAAGAACTGGCACTTGAAGAAAAGAATCTTTTTAATGTTTGAGAGGCCTATGAGCTTCGCGGAAATATCGAACGCCTACAACGGCGTATAGAACAATTAGAAAATAAAGTCACTAAAAGGTCCTCTAATGAACTGAAAGATGATGACTAGTTTCTAAAAACAACGAAAGAATAAGCACTATGAAATTAACACCACTCGAAATTAAACAGCATCAATTCGATAAATCACTTCGAGGTTATGATATAGGAGAGGTTGAGACATTTTTGGCCTTAATAGCTAGTGAAGTTGAACAGCTTCATCAAAAAAACAATGAATTACAAGAGCAAGTAGAAAGCCTAAATAAGAGAATTACCCATTACGAAAAAGTAGAACAGGCGATGCACGAAACCCTGCAAACAACAAAAGAATCGGTTACCCAAAAAATGGAGCAGGCTAGAAATGAGGCTAAAACTGCAACAGACAGAGCTTACATGGAGGCCGAACGAATAACTCAAGAAGCACGGCAACAACGATCTTCAATACGGCAAGAGATGATTCGATTACTCGAACGCCGCGATGAGATGATTCAAAGCTTTCAACAATTTTTAGAAAATAATTCAAGTATGGTTGAAAAATTCGCAGCTAATAAATTCCATATTTTTGATCCAATTGAAGAATCGAGTTTATCCGCGTCCACTTCAAATGAAGTTGGCCAAAATAAAAAAAATTCCCCCTCTGGATCAGATAAGAATAACAAAGAAAACCATCTTAGCAACGATATCGAAACTTCTGATGCATTAAATAGCGACCAGGAAGAAGAATCTAAATCTAATTCTAATAACAAAAAGAAAAACTCCACGAGCTCCATTCTAGATGACGATGATTTCATGAATACCTTTCTTGACGAATTAGACTAATCCATTTGCCACATGTCAAGTAATACAATAGAACAAGCTAGAATTCAACGAGCCGAGGCCGTCTCATTCATTAAAGAACGCCTACCCATTAACCCAGAATATTTACTTATACTAGGAACCGGCCTAGGAGAATTAGCGGAAGAAATGACCATCAATTTAGAATTGCCCTACAAGGATATTCCACACTTTCCTATGTCCACAGTAGAAAGTCATACCGGAAAGTTATTAATGGGATACCTAGGAGGTAAACCTGTAATGGCAATGCAAGGTCGGTTTCATTATTACGAGGGCTATTCAATGAACCAAATTGTCTTCCCGATCCGAGTAGCCAAAATGTTAGGAATACAAACGTTGTTAGTAAGCAATGCCTGCGGCGGATTAAATCCCAATTTTGAGCGTGGCGATATCATGCTCATTAATGACCACATTAATTTTTTAGGAGATAACCCCTTAATTGGTGCCAATGATCCTGATTTAGGCCCTCGATTTCCAGATATGTCCCAACCTTATACAAAGCATTTATTGGTCACTGCTAATCAAGTCGCCCTTGATGCGAGAATAAAAATACATCAAGGAGTATATTTAGCCGTATCTGGACCAATGCTCGAAACCAAAGCCGAATACCGATATATGCGACAATTAGGTGCTGACGCGGTGGGTATGTCCACCGTACCAGAAGTCATTGCAGCAGTACATATGGGCATGAAAGTGCTTGGAGTTTCGGTCATCACCGATGAATGTTTCCCCGATTCTCTTGAACCCGTGAGCCTAGATGATGTATTAAATGCAGCTGCAATGGCAAAGCCGCAACTAACACGTATAGTAGTGGGCATGTTGGAACGGCTCTAGTTTTCTGTGATTGCTTTACGGATTGAATCTTTTTATCAACTAACACACTTATTTATCCACAAAAACCCGTATTTTTCCACTTACTCTTGACTAAGGGTGCTAAATTCAGCTTTTTTGTTAAAACATTAAACAATATTGCTCAATTCATATGCAATACAGCCATTCCGACGATGAACTTTGGGACGAGCGCCAGTGGGATGCGCATATTTCGGAAGTAGAAAAAAAGACTAATCAATTAAGGAAATTTATCACTACAGATCCTAGTGGAGGTTCTACCCCCCGTTGGATCACTTTACTCGAAGAAAGTATTAACGAAGATGACGCATTCGAAGCCTATGTAGAAGAGGAATTACTACTTGATGAAGCCTATTTCCCAGATGACGAAGATTGGGAAGAGGAAGATGAGTTTGATGAAGACGAATTTCCATATAGTTCTATTGAGGAATTTGACGAAGGCGAAGAATGGAAAGCCCTAAGTGAAGACTTTGCCTATTCTAATTACGGAAGTTTAGATAATCTACGAATCTACTCTCGATCCAAAAACCTTGCCATTGACATCTTAAGATGGGCACTATCGATAAATGAGAAACACCAAAGCGGTGAAATTGACGATTTTGTTGAAAAAACATTAAAAATAGGCGCTAAACTTGCAGGGGGATACTCTTTCGGATTTGACCACGAATACATAGGAGCGAATATTGCATACACCAAACGGTCTTTATTATATGCAAACTATGGGTTAGATCGTCTGGTACAACTTAAGGGGAAAAATTTATTCAAAAAATCCGAGTACCTAGTGTTTCATGAGCATTTCCATGAGTTGCGAAATGATATTGGCATTTATGTCCAAGAGTTACGTGATCGTTTTTATCACGGTTAAAGAACTATTTCCAAATAGCTATGGTCTTCTCACCACCTTCGCTTTGAGAGGCACGAAACATAGAACCTGTATTAGTTTCCATTGAAATATTCCCCCCTCGATCTACTGCGATAAAACCAGCTTCTCCTTCGTTCAATAATTCATAGACTAAATAATACATCGACTCATTCAAACTAGCTCCAGTATATCGCATATGACTGGCTAACCGATGAGCAGAAACATTTAGCATAATACGTTCTCCCCAACCTGTTGCGGACACCGCTACTTGATCATCGGCATAGGTTCCCGATCCAATTATAGGCACGTCTCCTACTCGACCATACATCTTATTAGTCATTCCCCCTGTTGATGTTCCCGCTACTAAGCGGCCCGTTTTATCTACGGCCACGCAACCAACTGTTCCCATTTTCCACCCATTATTTGGACTTGATTCGAAATATCCCTGGGATTCATTGGCACGCTTCCAAGCTTCATATCGCGCTGGCACTCTAAAATATTCTGATTCGACGCGCTCGACTGTGGTTTGATCGGCAAACTGCTCGGCACCGTCTCCTGCAAATAAAATGTGTCTCGATTCTTCCATGATAATTCGGGCCAATGATATTGGATGTTTGACTGTTGTCAAACCCGTTGCTGCTCCCGCGTTCATCTGCAAGCCATCCATTATGGCCGCATCTAACTCATTTTTTCCTTCACTGGTAAAAACTGCCCCACGACCTGCATTAAATAGTGGGTTGTCCTCTAAAAAACGAACGGTCTGCTCAACGGCATCTAACGATGATCCACCTTGATCTAAAATATCTACCCCTATGGCTAATGCCGAATCTAAGGCGGCCATATAACGCTTCTTTCTCTCTTCTGGCATGTTCGGTGAGACATAACCTGCTCCTCCATGCAACGCTAAAGCCCATCTTTGCTCCATGGGTTCTTGGACAGGTGTTTTTACGGCCATTTGGGCAACCACTATTGACATATCGAAAATAAAGGACCCTGCTAAGGACACGAATAATAAAGTGAATAAAAAAGAAACGATTCGTTTTAACATGTATTCAAAAGCATTTATTTAGAGCTTAATTATGACGAATTTATACAAGAAAAGTATACTCATCAAAACTTTTATTTTAAAAAAATTTAAAACACTCTTAACTATAGATTAAGATATACAAAACGGTAAAAGTTCTTACAAAATGAAAAAGCCAAGTTAGCATAATTATGTAACTTAGCTTAATGTAATTGTACGCCCGGGAGGGTTCGAACCCCCAACCCCCAGGGCCGAAACCTGGTACTCTATCCAGTTGAGCTACGGGCGCATATAAATTTAATGAATAATAAATATAGAGAAATACACGCTCAGAAGCACCTATTTTACTTGGTGAACTCACTATCTATAACGAACTTATATTGTCATTTAACAAAAATAGTGCGATTTTTTAATCGTTGCTTTAAGCAAATTTTTCTAACCTAAACTATTACAATAATGGACGTATTTTTAGCCACGCTTTTACTGGCTATCACCTTTCTAGGTATTGGTTTTGCCGGTATAGCTATTAAAATTTGGGCAAAAAAAGATGGGAAATTTACAGGTACCTGTGCAAGTAATAGCCCTTTTCTAAATGAAGAAGGAGAAGTTTGTAGTTTATGCGGGGCATTACCTAATCAAAAGTGTAAAAGTGAAGATCAAACGTCTTCTAATCGAAAAAAAGAAGAGCCTGAATTTAGCCCTTTTGTTTAGGAAAGTTTCAAGGTTCTAAAAAATAGTTTATTAAACCTAGTTTATCTGAACCATCGAAATATTCAACTCTGGACTAAGATAAGTACGCCAATTCTCTTCATCATCAGTATAAATGAGTATGCCTGAATATTCCGCATTTCCTTCTAAAAACTCAATGCATCGTAAGTGCCCCCAGACCATACATGCAGTAGCGTAAGCGTCTGCCATAGTCGCCTCAGCATGTAGTATACTAGCGCTCAATAATTGATTCATCGCGGGACGACCTGTTTTTGGATTAATAGTATGGGCATATTTGATGCCTGTCTGTTTATCCACCCAATATTTTCGATAATTTCCTGATGTAGCTAAGGATTGATTATTCATAGAAATAATTGCATGCAATTCTCTACTAACAGTGGATGCATCATTGGGCCTATCAATACCTATTTTCCAATATTCTCCTTGAGCATTATAACCATGAGCTCGGACTTCTCCACCCAATTCTACATAATAATTTTTAATGCTTTTTGATTCTAGCAATAAGGCTAATGTATCCACACTGAAGCCCTGAGCTATGGCGTTAAAATCTATAGAATATTCTTTAGGAATCCTTACGCTACTCCTTAAAGAATCCACATTAATTTGTTCAAAACCAGTACTTTTAATTGCTTCTTGTATGTTTTGTTCACTAATATCGCCTCGGATTTCATCGAAGCCGAACCCCCATAACTGAACAACTGACCCTATAGTAGGATCAAAAGCTCCTTCGGTTTCTTGCGCCACATCAATTGCTGATAATAACACCCTCATGAATAAATCATCTACCTGAAACCAATCTCCTTCGGATCGGTTCAATCCAGAGATAATGGAACTTTCTACATACGTACTCATGGATTCATCAATACTGGTTAATAACTGACTTACCTCCGTGTGTAATTGTTTTACATCGAAGGTTTTAGGTACTTCAAACTGGATGGTATAAGTAGATCCCTGAGCTTCCCCTTGTAAAGTCTTATAAGCCGTGGAAGGGCTGCAAGTGATGGTAACTAGTATGTAACTAAATAGCCCTAAAACAAAATAGAAACGACCAAGGCCGTTTCTATTTGCTGCGTTTACTCCCATTAATCTAGACATATACACTAATATTATCCACCAAAATCATCAAAGGCTACGTTTTCCTCGGGCACACCCCAATCATCACACATCTTTTGAACAGCTTGATTCATTAACGGTGGTCCACAGAAATAAAATTCTATTTCCTCAGGTTCTGCATGCTTTGATAAATACTGATCTATCACGGCTTGATGTACGAATCCTAAGAAACCATCACCTTTTTCATCATTAATATCTTCCTTTTCAATCCAATTATCTTCTTCCAATGGTTCTGACAACACCACATAGAATTTAAAATTATCAAACCTATCTTCTAATTGTTTAAAATGATCTAAGTAAAATAACTCTCGTCTTGAGCGACCACCATACCAATAGGAAACGTTACGCCCAGTTTCTAGGGTCTTGAATAAATGATATAAGTGAGAACGCATAGGTGCCATACCAGCACCACCACCAACATATAACATCTCTGATTCGGTCTTCTCTTTGATAAAAAATTCACCATAAGGGCCAGAAATAGTTACCTTATCCCCCTGTTTTTTATCAAAAATAAAAGATGAAGCAATGCCTGGATTAACATCCATCCACCCATTTTTCGCTCTATCCCATGGTGGAGTAGCAATACGGACATTCAGCATTATCCTACGACCCTCGGCTGGGTAACTTGCCATAGAGTATGCTCGCTCAACTGTGTCTTCATTCTTCATCTTAAGATCCCAAAGACCGAATTTATCCCACTCCAACTGAAATTTATCGGGGCTATCATGTTCTTCTGGATGTGCTGTAATGTCTATATTTTTGTAGTCTACTTCACATGGTGGAATTTCAATTTGTATGTAACCGCCTGCTTTGTAATCCATATCCTCAGGAATCTCTACAATAAACTCCTTGATAAAAGAAGCCACATTGTAATTTGAAACTACTTTTGCCTCCCATTTCTTAATGCCAAAGACTTCCTCGGGAATCTGAATATCCATATCCTCTTTAACCTTTACTTGACAACCTAAGCGCCAATTTTCGGCTTGTTCGGCGCGAGTAAAATGTGGCGTCTCTGTAGGTAAAATCTCTCCACCACCCTCAAGCACTTGACACTTACACTGAACACAAGTACCACCGCCGCCGCAAGCAGACGGTAAGAATATTTTATTGTCACCTAACGTGCTTAACAAAGTACTGCCAGAAGCCACCTCGATTTCTTTTTCTCCATTAATAGTAATTTTAACAGGGCCTGATGGTGTTAATACAGATTTTGCCCCTAGTAAAATTGAAACCAGAAGCAGTATTACAACAAAGAATACTATAACGCTGGTAAAGACAACTAAAGTGGTTGCTGCTAATGTCATGAAAATATCGTATTGAACGTTTAAGATTATAACTTAATACCCATGAAGGACATAAATGCAATCCCCATAAGTCCGGTCACAATAAAAGTGATCCCTAAACCTTTTAAAGGGGCAGGCACATTAGAATATTGGATTTTTTCTCTAATGGCGGCAATAGCAACAATAGCTAAAAACCAACCAATACCACTACCGAATCCAAAAACAGTAGCCTCTGTTATTCCAATAAAATTTCTTTCTTGCATAAAAAGAGATCCACCAAGGATAGCGCAGTTAACCGCAATTAAAGGTAAAAATATACCTAGCGCATTGTATAAGCTTGGTGAAAATTTCTCCACCGTCATTTCTACTAATTGAACCATTGATGCAATAACTGCAATAAACAAGATGAATGATAAGAAACTAAGATCTACCTCCGCGAAGGCAGGACTTAACCATGATAAAGCACCTTCTCGTAGTATGTAGTTTTCTAATAAGAAATTAACAGGCACTGTAATCGTTAGAACAAAAATTACGGCTATTCCTAAACCAACTGCCGTTGATACTTTTTTAGATACCGCTAAATACGAGCACATGCCCAAGAAGTATGCAAAAATCATATTGTCAACAAATATTGCTTTGACAAATAAATTAACGAGCTCTTGCATAATAATTACTCCTCGATCAATTTAGTGTTGCGCGCACGTTGTACCCATATAATGATACCTACCGTTATAAGTGCCATAGGCGGAAGAAGCATAAATCCGTTATTACTATAAAATCCACCATTAGCTAAATACCATGCATCTGGTATAACCTGAAAACCAAAGAGTGTGCCTGAGCCTAATAATTCTCGGAAAAATGCTACCGCTAGCAAAATCCAAGCATACCCAAAGGCGTTTCCGATTCCATCTAAAAAAGATTTCCAAACTGTATTACCTAATGCAAAAGCCTCTAATCGGCCCATAATTATACAGTTAGTTATAATAAGTCCCACAAATACTGAGAGTTCTTTGGAGACGTCATAAACAAATGCTTTTAATACTTGATCAACCAATGCCACTAATGAAGCCACAACCACAAGCTGCACGATGATTCGAATTCTGTTTGGAATAAAATTTCGCATTAACGATACAATCACATTCCCCGCTGCCATCACAAACAACACCGAAATAGACATAACCAATGCGGGGTATAACTTGACTGTTATGGCTAAAGCCGAGCAAATACCCAATACCTGTACGGTAATTGGATTATTGTCGTTCAAGGGATCATTTAATAATTTTCGATTTTTTTTACTGAGAAGAGGCTCTTTGGGTTGCTTATCAATCAGCAATTCTTTTGCTTCCTCTTTTTTTTCTAATACGTCGGCCATGAGTGGTTAATTAAAATTTGGCTATTTAGATTAGATTATTTGGTTGTTTTATAAATTGTTAGCACTAACATTATTCTGTTATAAGTAAGGCTGTTGCTGTAGCACCGCTGTACGTTTTGAGAAAGGGAATATATGCTTTAACACAGTCTAATATCATAGCCTCTACACCATCGCTAGTTATGGTGCCTCCTGATATACCGTCTACCTCATATTCTGATGAAGCATCACCTTTACGCACGTCAATGCCTACAAATGAAAAGTTGGAGTCAAGCATTTGCTTGCCCTTAAATTGGTCTTCAAAAACGGGCGTATTAATTTCAGCGCCAAGACCAGGTGTTTCAGCCTTATGATCAAATGTGGCTCCATAGACAGTGTTAATATCTTCTTTGAGAGAAACATATCCCCATATAGGACCCCAAAGCCCATTACCCTGTAAAGGTATGATGTAATAGATCTCGCCCTCTTTCTCAGCTATATACAAAGGAGATAAACGCTTTTCATCAGGTTTTCTAATCTCTTTAGCTAGATCTATAGCGAAAGCATCTTGTCCCTCAACAGCCTCACCTTCCTGCAAGACAATCGCTTCTCTAATGTAAGCTTCGAAGGCTTTTGGCGCTTCCGATCTTTCAACCGGTATTTGAATAGAACTTAAAATACTTTGCATTTTTTCTTGTTCTAAATTGGTCTCCTGAAAGGGTTTTAAATTAGTTGCGACAAACGATAACGAAGCGGCTACCACAACGACCATTGCCGTAGCGAATAAAAAAGTGTATGAATTTTTATTTACATCCATGATTATACCACTGTTTTAAGTGCTAGTCTTTGTTCACGTTTCTTAATGTTAGCCTGAATAACATAATGGTCCACCAAAGGAGCCATCGTGTTCATAAATAAAATCGCGAGCATTACCCCTTCAGGGTATGCCGGGTTGAACACGCGAATCATAATAGATAAGAAACCGATCAAAAAGCCGTACACATATTTACCCGTTTCAGTCTGTGAGCCGGAAACAGGATCTGTAGCCATATAAACTACGCCAAATGCAAATCCACCCATCACTAGTTGCTGCCAGAAAGGTACTGCCATAAATGCTTGTTGTTCTGCACTTAATGCGAGTGGGGCAATTGCATTAAAGATAAGTCCCATTACCACTCCACCTACAACAGCACTTAGCATAATTCTCCAGCTAGCAATACCCGTAAATAGTAAAAGTCCAGCACCTAACATAATTGCTATTACCGATGTTTCACCAACAGAGCCAGGAATTATACCTATAAAGGCGTCCAGTGCGCTATACTGAGAAACACCAGTTGTTGCGTATTCTCCGAGAGCGGTTGCTCCTGAAAAACCATCCACCGCCATCATCCCTTCGGTTCCCGTTGTATTGATCCAAACCTTGTCGCCTGACATGTAAGTTGGATAGGCAAAAAAGGCGAAGGCTCTGGCAAGTAAGGCAGGATTAAATATATTCATCCCCGTACCGCCAAACACTTCTTTACCGATAATAACAGCAAACGCAACTGACAAGGCCAACATCCAAAGAGGCAAATCAACCGGCATAATCAAGGGTATTAACATACCACTTACTAAATAACCCTCTTCTATCTGATGACCTTTAATAACACAAAACAAAAACTCTATTCCAAGTCCAACAGCATAAGAAACTACCACCATAGGAATCACCTTGATAGCACCGAATAAAAATTGCTCGAAAAATGTTGCACCTATTCCGATTGCATTAAAATGATGATATCCTATATTCCACATTCCAAAAAGAAGAGTAGGAATTAATGCGGTAATGACCGTATTCATAGTTCGTTTTAAATCTACCCCATCCCGTATGTGAGCTTTTCCGTCAGCGGTATGCCCCGGTGTAAATAAAAAAGTGTAAAAGCCATCATAAACAGGCCAGTACTTCTCTAGTTTAGATCCCTCTTTAAACAGTGGGTGAACATTGTTGTCAATGAATTGGTGTAGAGCTTTCATTGGAAATTGAATAGTTTATCGTTTGAATTAACTTAGTAATTATTTAGCCTATTTCGGATCGCAGCAGATTTAATCCATCGCGCACGATATTTTGAACATTGATTTTAGATGTACAAACCACTTCACACAGGGCAAAATCCTCTTCGACTACTTCATACAGCCCTAATTTCTCCATAGCATCTATATCTTCATTCAAGATGGCCTTAAGAAGATGAACTGGAAATATGTCAAATGGAAACACCTTCTCATATTCTCCGCTAACAACAAAAGCCCGGAGTTCTCCGTGGTTGTTCGTATCTAAATCGTACTTCACTTCACCAACCTGCCTCATAAACCAGGAAGGTAGGGCTCTTGAAATACTGAATTTGTTGGGTTTAGGAATAAGCCAACCAAATAATTCAGGCTCAATGCCTTCTCGAATAGCTGTTATTTGACGCTCAAAAAATCCCATATACCCATCTGCCTCTATCTTCGTACCCGTTAGCACATTACCTGAAATAATTCTAACCGGAACATCATCAGATAGATTTTTATCTAAAAGTTCTTTTACAGACGCTCCAACTATGGTCTGAACATATTTTCGGTGCTTAATCTCTTTGCCTGAAAGAGCGACAACCATTCGGGCATCATAATTTCCCGTCAGAAAAAGCCGCCCTATAATAACTACATGCTCGGGAGAGATAGTCCACACATGCTCACCTTTATCAATTGGATCTAAATGATGGATATGAACGCCTACTAATCCAGCGGGGTGTGGACCTTTGTATTTGGTCACTTTTACGCCTCTAACCGCAGCCAAAGTTTTACCCGTTGGCTTAGACTCACTAAGTCCTAAGTGTACAGGTCCATCTGTCAATTTTGCTAGAGCATCAATTCCGGCTTGAAATTCTTTTTCTTGCCCTTCTAATATTATACCCATATTAGGTGCCAATGGTCCCGTGTCAAAACCTGAAATAAAAATAGCTTTTGGGGTTATATCTGGGTTTGCAACAATATTATAAGGCCGCTGTTTAAGCATAGGCCAAACACCGCTCTCAAGCATTTTTTCAATAATGGCTTCTCGCGCAATTGTGTGCGGATCTACAGCACCAAATTTTTCGTACTTAGTTTTTTTATCAGCTAACACCCGTACTTCCAGTATTCTTCTTTGGGCACCTCTTACAATAGTAACTACTTCGCCACTTATAGGAGAGCAGAATTTCATTGCCTCTAGATCCTTATTGAATAATAGTGGAGTACCTGCTTTTACCTCTTCTCCCTCCTTGACGGACAATTTAAACCGAATACCGTTAAAATCAGAAGGCTTAAGAGCTGCTGTGGAAATAGCATGGGGAATGTCTAGTTCAGGATTGGTCTCCCCTAAGAGATCAATATTGACGCCCCTCCTAATCGTAACTACGTTTGACATGTATGTAATTCTGATGGTCAGTTAATTCGTAAAACCAAGTGGTTTACTACATTTTTATATTTGGTTATCTATTACTAAGACTTAAAGATAATAATTTTCGCTGGGGTTTTTTCGCTCTTTCTCAACTTTTTATCGGAAAAATTCCATCTAGTATAATCCTAGACCCTTTTAAAACTAAAAATAAGTCTATCTCTGTAGACCTATCGCAACAACATTGCGTCGCCAAATGAGTAAAACCTATATTCCGAAGCTATGGCATGAGCATATATACGATGCATTTCTTCCAAACCCACGAAGGCAGCTACTAACATTAGAAGGGTGCTTTTTGGCAGATGAAAATTGGTAATAAGTGCGTCAACCGCTTGGTAACGGTACCCTGGAGTAATAAAAATATCTGTGCTGCCGCTTCCTGTATTGAACTTTCTTTGAGCTTGAGAACCATTAATTGAATTCATTAAAACTACCGACTCCAATACGCGTACACTTGTAGTGCCAACAGCCGTAATATGTCGTGCTTTAGCTAATCGACTGGCGACCTGTTCAGTTAAAATATAATCTTCTTCGTGAATGATATGATCTTGAATTCGCTCCGTCTTAAGTGGCGCAAAAGTACCCATACCGACATGCAAAGTAAGTTCTTCAATAGAAACACCCCTTTTAGCTATTCGTCGCATCAATTCTGCAGTGAAATGCAGTCCTGCGGTAGGCGCCGCCTTACTACCTTCATATTTAGCATAAATAGTTTGGTACTCTTCCGATAATGCGTCATTTTGTGCAATGTAAGGAGGTAAAGGAGTGTGCTTGAAAGGCTCAAAAATAGCGTCATCGAATGTATGAGAAAGCCTCAATGTCCGTAATCCATCTTCAGATATAGAGATTACTTGAGCTTTTAGGCCCGGTGCTAAGCATATAATTTTTCCCACTTTAAACTTTTTTCCAGGTCTAACTAATGCTTGAACGCAATATGGATCTATGATCTCCAAAACAAAAACTTCTATTTTCCCCTCTTCAAAAAGCAATCGGCATTTTTCGACTCTAGAGTTATTTAACACCAAGGTGGTATTCGGGCTTAACAGGTTGTCTAACTCGTAAAAAAAGGAATCTTGAATAGTCTGTGTTATTCGATCATAAACCAACAATTTGGCATGATCTCTGGGGCGGGAAGGATATTGCGCAATCAACCTTTCAGGCAACTCGAAATCAAAATCATGTAATCCTAGACTCATATAAAAGCTGATTATCAGCTACTGAATTCCGAAATTTTTTTATATGCAAGAATAGAAGCTATTTTTTTCTTTAAGCCATCTGGGCCAATACCAACCTCATCATGTAATTCACGCTGGGTCCCATGTTCTATAATTCGATCCGGCAAGCCCATCATGTACAGTCTAGGTGGATGGTTTTTATTCTCATTGGATAATGTCTCTACTAATAAATTCATGTCCAAAGTAGCATAATATTCTGCAACTGCGCTACCAAATCCGCCAACCACCGCAGCGTCTTCCAACGTAATCACATGGTCAAATTTTAAGGCTATTTCATTGAGTAATTGGGTGTCTAGCGGCTTTGCGTAGCGCATATCATAATGGGCAACTTGAATCCCTTCTGCAGCATATGCCTTACATACTTCAATAGCATATTTGCCTATTGGCCCAAATGTTGCTAACGCAATGGCCTCGCCATCTCTAATTTTTTTTCCTTTTCCAATGGCTATTTTCTCAAAGTTATCTCTAAGAGTCATTCCAGTTGAAGCTCCCCTTGGGTAGCGTATAGCCCAAGCAGCTTCATTATATTCCGACGCGGTAAACATCATGTCTCTAAGGTCTTGCTCATTCAATGGCGATGATATGATCAAATTTGGTATCGAACGTAAATAACTTATGTCATACGCTCCGTGATGAGTGGGCCCATCAGCACCTACTACACCTGCTCGATCAATACAAAAAACAACTGGGAGTTGCTGGATGGCTACATCATGCACCAATTGATCAAAACCACGTTGCAAAAAGGTAGAATAAATAGCACAAAAAGCTTTTTTACCCTGTGCTGCCAGACCTGCAGCAAAAGTTACAGCATGTTGTTCCGCTATTCCAACATCAAATGCACGATCTGGAAAAGCATGCATCATAGGTAATAAACTCGACCCACTTGGCATAGCAGGCGTCATACTCACAATTTGTTCGTTTTTTTGAGCTAGCTGGACTAAAGCTTCGCCAAACACATCTTGGTATTTTGGTGCTTTTATTTTAATTGTTGGAGCTGCAAGGGACTTCCCTGTTATTTTGTCAAACGGTGAGCTTTGAGCATGCCACTTGGTTTGCTCTCTTTCTGCAGGTGCAAAACCTTTGCCCTTAACCGTAACCACATGTAAAAGTTTTGGGCCTTTAATGCTTTTTAAATCTTCAAGTGTTTTTCTAAGACCATCTACATCATGGCCGTCAACAGGGCCATAATATTTAAACCCAAATGATCGAAAAAGGGATCCTGGTGTCACTGCTGCGGTAATAGCAGATTCTAACTTAGATGCTATTCTGCGCATAGTTTCACCGGCCGACTTAAAATGTCCTAACAAGTCATAAATTTCGTCACGAACGCGATTAAACGTTTTACTACTAGTAATATCTGCAAGATATTCATTTAAAGCCCCAACATTAGGATCAATTGACATATTATTGTCATTGAGTATGACTAATACATCTTTATTCATGAAGCCGGCATTGTTAAGGGCTTCGAAAGCCTGTCCTCCTGTCATCGCACCATCACCAATAACAGCTACTACTTTGTCACCGGTGCCATTCAGATCGTTTGCTACCGCCATACCAAGAGCCGCTGAAATAGAGGTAGATGAGTGCCCTACTCCAAATGCGTCATGCACACTTTCCGAACGCTTAGGAAAACCTGATAGACCTTTATAAGTCCGGTTTGAATAAAACTTATCCCTTCTACCTGTAAGAATTTTATGTCCATAAGCTTGGTGTCCGACATCCCAAATAATACTATCTTGGGGTGAGTTAAAAACATAATGTAAAGCAACCGTTAATTCCACAACCCCTAAAGAAGCCCCAAAATGGCCTCCATGCACCGATACTATATCAATGATAAATTGGCGTAATTCGTCTGAAATCTCCCGTAGTTGCATCTTTGGGAGTTTTTTTAGGTCTGCAGGGGATTGTATATTCTTTAACAAGGGCCCAGGTGCAGGGGTATACTCTGAAGAATCATTATTCGCCATAAAATTGATACGATCCATAGATAAACCAGGAAATTAATTCAAACTTGACTGGACTTCTTTAATCTTTAACTCCGCTTTCTCAAGTAAATCTGAACATTTTTTTGAGAGTTCAACCCCTCTTTCATACAATTCAACAGACCGATTTAGTGACATGTCACCTTTTTCTAACTGTTGAACTATTTCATCTAATTCATTTAAAGCTTCCTCAAAGCTTAAGCGTTCCTTTTCTTTGCTATTTTCTTCTTTCATTTCTTTCATTATCTAAAAATACCACCTATTCTTCTAAAGAAAAAATGAGAGGCTTATCCCCATCCCTAATAAGTTGCTTGACTAACTAATAGGAAAATGAAAATTTTGCTTTAAAAAATAAACTATGTCGCAACTTTATAATATTTAACAGAAAGAAGGCCTAGCATGATGGTGAAAATCTGGTGTAATTTCAGATTTCTCTTTGGATTCAGGGATTGATGGTGCATGATTTTATTTTTTTATGGATAGTTTCAGGGAGTAATAACATAGAATCCTTAATCGTTTTTAGTTCTGCGCCTGAGAGCACTTACAAATACTTCGTCGCTTTAACATTGCTATGCATGCAGTTGCGAATCAATAAGGCTTATGCAAATACATATGCCTTTACGGAATGAACAAAAAAAGGTTACCGTTAAATAGATAATTTAAGCAAAACTTGTACCTTTATTTATCCTGCTCGTATACGACTAGGATCAATTGGTTTGTTTCCTCTCACTTCTCATCACTAACAATTAATTGAATATCAAAAAGTCTTACTAACCCTATGAAATTACCTTTTATTTTTGCCAAGCGATTTGTCGCAGGAGAAGGGTTTTCGTCAAGCTTACCCGCTGCTAAACAACTCAATCAAGCCCGGCATCAGCTTACGCTTGATTTACTTGGGGAAAATATACACTCACGTACTCAGGCTGAGCATAATGTAAAGGCTTATGTTGATGTGCTCAAAGGAATTAAACAACATGAATTATTGAGCGGAATATCAATTAAGTTAACTATGCTTGGCTTGGATATCGATGTGGAATATTGTGCCGACAATTTATTTAGTATAATGGAATATGCCCGGGCAAATGATCAATTTGTTCGAATTGACATGGAAGGCAGCGCATACACCACTCTTACTCTTGATTTATTCAAACGAGCACATGCCGAATATGGCTCTCAAAATATAGGTACAGTAATTCAAGCGATGCTGCATAGAAGTAAGGAAGATATTGCTGAATTAGCTGGCTTAGGCGCAGATATCCGACTGGTAAAAGGAGCGTACAAAGAAACCAAAAAAAGTGCCTATCAAAAGATGTCCGATATTCGAGAGGCTTTTAATACATACGCAGAAATACTTATTAACAGCACCCCTTTTCCTCGTTTTGGAACCCATGATGACCAACTTATACGCGGTGTTCGATCTTATCTGGCAGACTATGATATCCCTTCTTCTAGGGTTGAGTTTCAAATGCTTTATGGCCTTCGCGAACAGGGTTTGACCGATTTGAATAAACTTGGTTACCCAACCCGAGTATATGTCCCTTTTGGGACAGACTGGTTCCCTTATTTTAGCAGAAGGCTAGCTGAGAGAAAAGAAAATATTTGGTTTGTTATTAGTACTTTATTTAAGCGTTGAAATCAATACAAACAACCTAGATCTATATCTCTAAGCTAGGATCATAAAAATCCCATATCGTTACCTTCATGCGTTATACAATGATTTCTTCACGATCATTCGTATGGTTATGGCCTCTGATGTCCTTACTATACTTATAATTGAGACAGGCATTGGTCCGTTACCTATTCTTTTATCCATAGTTCCTTTAGATTAGTCATAGTATATTTATGCTACTGTCTTACGCCAGATTTACAGACTGGGATTTTATTTACTTATATGACATTTAATTAACCTTCTTCTACCTTATGCCAGATTCTGCTCCATTCCGTGTTTGGAATGAATATTCCAGATATAATACTGAAGAAATGCGCGCACGGTCTAATGATTTCTATGAGCTCATCAAAAAACGCCGAAGTGTTCGCTCGTTTTCATCCAAAAAGGTTCCAGTAGACATACTCGATAAATGTATAAAAAGCGCTGGCACCGCTCCTAACGGAGCTAATAAACAACCTTGGCACTTTGTAGTGATTACCGATCCGGTAATCAAGAAAAAACTACGAATAGCTGCTGAAAATGAAGAATATTTATTCTATAATGGCCGGGCTACACAGGAGTGGCTACAGGATCTAGAGGCCTTTCAAACTACCGAAAAAAAGCCTTTTCTGGAGGAGGCGCCAGCTCTTATTGCCATTTTTAGCACAAGCTATGCCAAAAAAGACGATGGGACAAAAGAAAAGCACTATTATGTAAAAGAATCGGTTGGAATTGCCACAGGTATACTTATCACCGCCTTGCATAATGCAGGACTAGCAACGCTCACACATACACCTAGCCCAATGGGATTTTTAAACAAAGTACTTGACAGGCCTTCCAATGAAAAAGCCTTTTTATTATTAGTTTGTGGATTCCCCAAAAAAGATGTAACAGTGCCAGACATACAAAAAAAACCTTTGGACGAAATAAGAACCATTATTTAAGAGAATGGCACAATATAACACCAGGCGGTTCAAAGACTTTTTTTTATTGAAATTCCTCCGACTATTCCTTGAATGCAGATAACCTATTAAACGAAAAGGTGGCACACTGATGCAATTGGTACAGGAAATAAGCAATAAGGCCTGGATTTACGATCATTCTGAACCAAAAGTTCGATATACTTTGGGTAAGAAGGGGGCTCGTCCATTTGTCTGTTTTGGGGTAAACCCAAGTACAGCAACTCCAAAGCGCCTAGACCCAACCGTAGCCTCTGTTGCTAGGTTTGCTAAGGATCACGGATATGATGGCTGGTTAATGTTAAATCTGTACCCTCAAAGAGCTACCAATCCTGATAAAATGCATAAAAAGTTTCAGCCGATACTTCATCGAGAAAATCTACACTGGATTCGGCATTATTTGCATAAATTTAGTCAGGAATCTCAAGTTCATGTTTGGTGCGCTTGGGGAACTTTAATTGAGAAACGACCCTACTTATTGCAATGTTTATCCGATATACACAATGGCATTAATAGCTTCAATCTCGAGTATTATACTAGAGGGTCCCGATCAAAAAATGGGCATCCACATCATCCTTTATATCTTCGTAAAGATGCCCCATTAAACCCGTTTGACTTTCGTAATTACCTAAAAAATACCTTCAATCGTTGAATTTTTTTTCATATTGAAAGCAAACACTAATGGGCGATAACCCGTATGTTTATATTAGGATAAAGGCTTCATACGGCTTAATGATAAAGCCTGAAGCATCCACTTAGGAAGCGATTTTTCAGGGTCTCTCTTGGTCATATCCACAAATAGACCAAACTTTTTGGCTATTGGAACCTTATGAGTTTCAACAAACTCAATTAATGTGCCATCAGGGTCTTCAATGTAGGTAAATCGACCCGCAGCCTCTCCCATATCAAAACTACTCGCACTATCAACGGTAAAAGGGTATCCTTTCGATTCACATTCTATTTTAAGCATATCCATTCCCTGTACATCGAAACATAAATGAATAAACCCAGGATCACCCCAATATCTGTTCTTATATAATTTTTTAGGCGGGCTAAGTTTAGCGTCAGTATCAATGCGTTGAAGAAGCTCAATTTCAGTTGGACCAAACAAAGCACTGAAGCCTCCTTTTCTAGGCTGTGAATGTCGAATTAAACAGCGGCGATATGGAACACCTGTCCCATTAAGCCCTTCAAAATCGTTGTATATTCCTTCCTCATCATAAATCACGTTATCATACCCAAGAATGTCTTGATAGAGTGTTAAGGATCGATCAATATCGCTCGAGCCAATTACTACACCCACTACACCTCCAGTCAGCATTCGTTCTTTTTTCCGAAAAAAAGACCGTCCTTGAATGACCTGAAAAAGATTCCCATGAAGATCTTTAACAAAAAAATGCGGCTCTCCCGCTGGATTATTTTGTAAAGAAGTAACCACATTAAGTCCCTTCATATTAAACTCTTCAAAGCTCTTTTGAATATTCACGGTTTTTATTTTAGCCGCATTAATCCCAAAATCACCTAGATATACCTCTCCTTTCATCGGGGCTGGTGTTCGAGAAGTGTATTGCCATATTTCAAACCCTCCTCCACCTCTCATACTTAAACTAAGAATAGCACGGCGATCGTGTGGCTTCCCTCCTGTATAAGGAAGCATGAGATCAGCCGTTGCCTCATCATCAAAAACCATTATATCCATTCCAAAGTAACGACGATACCATTCTGTTGTTTGTACTACATCGGTGTTTCCAATGCCAATTTGTTGTATACCGGATATTACTTTGGTGCGATTCATAATGGACTCTGAATAAAAATTAGGAATATTTTTCTTTTATCTTGTTAAATAAATTCTCTAAACGTTAAGCTTGGGAGGTTCGATGAAATATACTGAGATTTTTATAGTCACTATTTGATAGAACCTGATCTATTTACACATCTTCCTCAAGTATAATTTTTTGAGCCTCATAAATACAGATACAGCTTAAAAAGCTATTAAATCTCATGCCTAAATTTTGAATTAAATAACTACATTCTATGCAAAACGATCCGCTAACCGGTTAATAAGGTACCCAGACTCTTCTAATGCTTTGGTAGCAAATGACCCAAAAAAATCCGTCACCTGCTCAAATTCTTTAATAAAGCCGTCCCGATCATTGTTTTTTACCATTTTAGCTAATAACGCATGATGTTCAAAAAACTTAAGCAATAGTTCACGGCGCTCTTCATTAGAAAATACAATATCTGCGTATAATTCCGCACTTTGTGCAAATATTCTTCCTGTCATCATCAGCTCTGCCCTATAAATAGGTGATGAATAGTCCAACATGTCATTGGGGTTCAAATCGTAGTGCTTCATAAAAGAACCATGTAATAAAGCTACAAAATGTCGTAACCCCTGAACTAAGTGCATTACATAATCGTGTTTTTCAGCCTCTGCTTCGATCAGTCGCATACCCCAGAGTTCACATTGCTGCATGAACCATTGACTTCGCTCAGGAAACTGTATTGGGCAGGCTACCATAAGTTGTTTAGACAGATTTTCCACGTCCGGGCCATGCATTGGATGCAGGCCAAGTATGGGCCCATTATGAATAGATTTCATATGATCTATAGGGGCCCTTTTATTGGAGGTGAAATCAGCCAATATTACATCCGCGGGCAATCTTCCTTGTAACCTTTGTATTACTGATTCCGTCACGTGAATAGGTACTGTTATAATAACCATATCCGCCGTCTCTAATGCTTGATCTAATTCAAACCAATTCCCCTTATCAATAGATGTTGTTATATGACCCGTTTGATCTGAAATGCGTTTGTACAACTTACCCATACCACCATCACCACCTATATAAATAATATGCTTAGGCTCTTGGGTAGAGCGCGGAAAAGCGGCTTCTGACTGGCTTTGCCTAGATGAACCCATGATCAACCGTAAAAAATCTTCGGCCCAAGCGGGGTCTATTCCTCTTTCCCGTGCTAATTCTTTGAATGTAGTTACTTTCTTTTGTTCCCTTACAGGCATAAAAACAGCTAACTGATGTGCTAATTTTGTTTCGGTAACTTTTTTAACGATGTATTCACGCTCAACTAATAAATCCAATATTTGTTGGTCTATCGAATCAATCTGACTACGAAAAACTTCCAGATTTTTGTTTTTAAGGGGCATATGGTTTCTTCTACTCTAGTTAAAAGTTTCCGCTATAATACGCCTTGTGTATCTGATTTACCAATCCTTTCACAATGAATTTATCCCTCGGCAGACTTGTTAAAGAAAAAGATTATATCTTTGTACAATTAATTCAACAAATGTCTGAATTCAAACTACACTCACCATTTAAACCCGCCGGCGACCAACCTCAGGCAATCAATGAATTGACTGATGGAATACTTGCAGGTGACCGCTTTCAAACGCTATTAGGAATTACTGGCTCAGGGAAAACACGTACTGTAGCTAGTGTAATTGAACAGGTTCAACGACCCACCTTAGTAATGAGCCACAACAAGACATTAGCCGCTCAGTTATATCGCGAACTTAGCGATTTCTTTCCAGAAAACAGGGTCGAGTTTTTTATTTCTTATTATGATTACTATCAACCAGAGGCATATATCTCTTCTCAAGATAAATTCATCGAAAAAGATTTATCCATAAACGAAGAAATTCAGCGTCTTAGGTTACGCGCTACCAGCTCACTATTGTCGGGACGTCGAGATGTCATTATTGTTTCTTCGGTTAGCTGTATTTATGGGATCGGATCACCATCAGAATATGAAAAGCTCATCATCTCTCTTACAATTGGTAAAAAAATACCCCGTAATACCTTGCTATACGATTTGATCGATCTTCATTACACCCGAAAGGATAATGATTTTCACCGTGGTGTTTTTAGAGTACGAGGCGACGTGGTTGATGTATTTCCAGCTTATTCCGATGAGGGTTTGCGGATTACTTTTTGGGGCGATGAAATTGAGGAAATGACCGTATTTGATGTTGATTCGGGTTCTATCATTGAGCAAGTAAGCGAATTCCGTATTTATCCCGCTTCACACTATGTCACTTCAAAAGGAAGGCAAGAAGAAACCGTTAAAGCAATAAGGAGCGAGTTATCCCAACGGGTCGATGAACTCTTGGACCTAGATAAATATCTCGAAGCAAAAAGACTCGAACAGCGAACCCTATTTGACCTTGAAATGATTCAAGAAATAGGCTACTGTAGCGGAATTGAAAATTATTCTCGTCATTTAAGTGCTCGCAAACCTGGCGAACGCCCCTACTGTCTGATTGATTATTTTTCTGAAGACTTTTTATTGGTGGTAGATGAAAGCCATCAAACCGTACCGCAAATAAATGCTATGTATGGCGGGGATCGTTCCCGAAAAACCGAATTGGTCGAGCACGGGTTTCGATTGCCATCTGCATTAGATAACCGTCCTTTAACCTTTCAAGAATGGGAGGATATGATCAATCAAGCCATTTTTGTAAGCGCCACTCCATCTAATTATGAGCTAGTTAAAAGTGAAGGGGTATTTACGGAGCAAATCATACGACCTACAGGTTTAATGGAGCCTATTCTAGAAGTTCGGCCTCTAGAAAACCAAGTAGATGATCTTTTAGAAGAAATACGTTTGCGTACTGCAAAAAAAGAACGAATTTTGGTTATCACCCTAACCAAACGACTTTCTGAAGAGCTAAGTGCATATTTAAAAGAAATAGGTATAAGCGCTGCTTATATGCACAGTGAACTAGATGCTCTTGAACGTATTGAGGTTTTATACAAGTTTCGTAGAGGTGATTTTGATGTGCTAGTGGGTATAAACCTGTTACGAGAAGGTATTGATATTCCAGAGTTAAGTTTAGTGGCAATTATGGATGCTGATAAAGAAGGTTTTTTACGCTCCGAAACCTCTCTTTTTCAGATTGTTGGCCGTGCGGCCAGAAATGTTGATGGACGAGCAATCATGTATGCAGATAAAATTACCGATAGCATGAAAAAAGTCATTGAAGAAACAGAGCGGCGGCGAGAAGTTCAAATGGCTTATAATAAAAAGCATGGTATCACTCCAGAAACCATTAAAAAAGAACTAAAGCCATTGGTTGACCCAGCCCTTATTTCCACCCAAAAAATAAATTTCTCCAAAGAAGCCGAAAAAGCTGGCCAATCTGATCAGATGGAAAGTATTCGAGTAGATGATAACGGGCTTAGCTATAAAGAAAATACCGCCATGAATGAAATTCATTTTGATTCAAAAGACAAACTGTTAGATCATTTAAGAAAAACCATGTTGCATGCTGCAAAAAATATGGAGTTCGAAGAAGCCGCTCGAATTCGAGACCAAATTGGCAAATTAGAAAAAGAGCTTTAATGCATTGAAATATACTACTGCACTTTTATTTAGCGGTCCACTGAGATGCAAATGTTCCTAATTTTTTACAAATCACAGACAATTCCGTTAGCTCATCATCATCCAAGCAGCTAAATAGTTCTGAAATACGTTGTATATGCCCTGGGAACACCTCTTTTATAAAATGCTTTCCTTCTGTCGTAAGGGTAATAGTATGGGACCGTTTATCTTTTTGGTCTTTAGTCTTTGTCACCCAACCTTGCTTCTCTAAATTGACAATAACCATCGTTATATTACCACCCGACTTTAATATTTTTTCTCCGAGGCTTCGCTGATTAAGCGGACCCAAATAATGTAAAGCTTCTAACACGCCAAACTGACTTTCAGTTAAGTTATACTCAGCTAAACTTCGAGATAATTGATGATGAAGAGTATTGCTTGCCCTGGTTAACTTTATAAACGCGTCGAGTATGGCTATTTCACTAGGGCTTCCTTTGTAATGAGTTGGCATATTAAAATCGGTAGGTAATTGTTACAGGAGCATGGTCTGACATATTCCACTTAGATTCAATTTTTGCCTCCAAAATCTGCCCTACCATTGTATCGCTCACTATGTGATAATCTATTCGCCAACCTTTATTTCTAGCTTTAGCCCCAGCTCGATAACTCCACCATGAATAAGCATTTGTTAATGTTGGATGTATTTTACGAAAAGCATCTTCATATCCGATGGATAACAATTGGGTTACCCAAGCACGTTCTTCCGGCAAGAACCCGGATGTTTTATGCTGCTTATCCGGATTATGTATGTCAATATCCAAATGACAAATATTAAAATCACCAGCAATAATGGTTGGCTTCCCATCCCGTTTAAGGTCAATTGCAAATCGCAAAAAGTGGTCTAAAAATTTCATTTTCATATCCTGACGCAAATCCCCCGTCGTCCCACTTGGAAAATATGCGGAGACCAATCTAAAATCATCATATTCAGCTGTCAATACTCTCCCCTCATCGTCAATCCAATCAACACCGATGCCATTTAATATGGCATTAGCCGGGGTCGTACTAAATATCGATACTCCTGAATAACCTTTTTTTTTAGCTATTTCATGGTACTTATTGTAATTTAATTCTACCAATAATTTAGGCATGTCTTGTTCGGTAGAACGCATCTCTTGAAAACAGATAAGATCGGGAGAGGATTCTTCTATCCAAGAATATAAGCCCTTTCTAGTGGCCGCACGAATACCATTTACATTATATGAGGCTATTTTTACATCAGACATCCTATTTGGTTTTTAATAGGGCATATTTTCTTTTACCCACTTTTAAAACATATTCGTTATCTGATTCAGCCTTAATACTCTGAGTAATATCAGTAATTTTTACCTCATCCAGACTAACTCCGCCTTGCTTTACTAGCCGCTTTGCCTCGGCATTACTTGAACAAAATTTAAGGGCAGATATGATATCAAGAACTCTATGCTCTTGGCCACTCTGCAAGCTATATTCTGGTGCGTCATCTGGGATTTTCTTCTGAATAACGGTCGTTTCAAAGTGATCCCTGGCACCCTCTGCAGCCTCTTTGCTATGATATAAATCTACCAAGGCATAAGCTAAATCATGTTTAGCATCTCGAGGATTCATTTTAACCTTATTCTTTAACGCGGGCAACTCTTCATTCGGGATATCCGTAGTCAACTCGAAGTAAGAGTATATAAGTTCATCTGGAATAGAGAGTGCTTTCCCATACATATCATTAGGATGTTCATTAATACCTATGTAATTATCATATGACTTGGACATTTTTGCAGAACCATCCGTACCTACTAATAAAGGCATCATTAAGCATACTTGTGGGTTTAAGCCCCTTTCTTTTTGCAAGTTTCTACCAATTAATAAATTAAATTTCTGATCGGTACCACCTAATTCTATATCATTCTCTAAATAAATAGAATCTTGGCCTTGAGCTAGCGGATATAAAAACTCATGCAGTGAAATCGGCTCATTAGCAGCAAATCTTTTTGAAAAATCATCCCGTTCAATCATGCGCGCAACGGTCATTTTAGAGCTTAAATGGATCACATCCATAAAAGACATCGGCCCTAGCCAATCTAAATTATTAACTATTTGGAGCCTATCTGCAGCCAGGATTTTTTTTGCTTGGTCTATATAACTTTGAGCATTAAGAGCTACTTCCTCTTTTGTCAGCGGGGGTCTCGTAGTATTTTGACCTGTTGGGTCTCCAATCATTGCTGTAAATCCGCCAATAATTAAAATAGCCTCATGACCTAAATCCTGAAATTGTCGGAGCTTCCGCAACATGACCGAATGTCCTAAATGCAAATCTGGTTTTGTTGGATCTACCCCTAACTTTACTTTTAGAGGTGTAGATGATTTAATGGATTTGTCTAGTTTTTCTTTTAACTCTTTGATCGGAAGTATCTCAACAGCACCGCGCATTATTAATGCTAATTGTTGCTCGACTTGTGAAACGTTCATTGTACGTATTAAGGATTAATTACTGGCAATTTGTCTACCGGGTTATAGTTTTTTAGTGTATTGTGAATGGTCTCAGTAAAGTTCTCGGTACCTGGATAAATGGCGGTTATAATATTGTAGCTATTTGGTGCCGCCTGAATTATGTAGGGGTATAAGGCAGATTGTTCCCTGAGTTCTTCTCTTGGAATCTGAAAACCTGCTAATAACAAAAATATGGCACTCATAAAGATAGCACCCTTCAGAATACCAAATAAAGACCCTAAAAATCTATTCACGGTACCAAGTTTAACTGCATTTAACCACTCTCGTGTCCAATAAGCAATTAATGAAACCACTGACAATACAATAATAAACAACAGCGCGCCTGCCAAAAAAGGAATAAAACTTTGCGTGCCGTCTTCAAATAAAGCAGCCACATACCTTGAGGCAACATCCATGTAATTAAATGATACATAGACCGCTAATACCAGACCAACAATATTCAATATCTCTTTTACTATACCGTTTACTGCGCCCTTATAAGCTAAAAAAAGTAAGGGAAAACCTATAAATATATCTACTATGTAGTCCATACAAATTCCATTATTTAGGTATTGATTTTTGTTAACTCCCCAACCTCTCCTTTACTAGTCTATTAACTATAGATCCATCTGCCTTCCCTTTAAGCTTTCCCATGATCGGTCCCATCACTTTGCCAATATCTTGCATACCTGTTGCGCCAACATTTGTTATTTGTATATCAATTAACTTAAGTATTTCCTCATTTGACATTGGTGCAGGTAAATAGGATTCAATAATCTTTAACTCTAATTTTTCAATTTCAACTAAATCCAATCGGTTTCCAGCACTGTATTGATCTATTGATTCTTTACGCTGTTTAGCTGCCTTTGTCAGAACAGTGAGAGCCTCTTCATTAGTAAGCTCTGCTTTCCCCCCTGACCGCTGTTCAATTTCTTTTTCAAGTAATTTAGCTTTAAGACTTCTAAGCACTTGTAAGCGTTTGGGATCCTTTGCTTTCATCGCGGCTACTAGATCAGCTAATATAGTTTCTTTGACGTTCATCGATTAGTTAAATTTGACATTAATTGATTGCTTAAGCTATTGATGTAACAAGACATTAAAAAATAGACAAAAAAAAAGGTTATACAATTAAATGCATAACCTTTTTAAGAATATCGGAGAAACAGGATTAAGATTTCTTCTTGGACAAGAATTCCGCCACATTTTCTTGGTCTATCATGACTTCTTTGTAGCTATATTTCCCACTTTTATTTTTGGTAGAAACAACAACTTTTGCCATTTTACGAGCAAAGGCCTTCTGTTGTAATGCTTCTGAACCGAATATTTGCTTCTTTGCCATGGTTCTTTTTTTATTTAATTTCTTTATGAAGTGTATGTTTCCGAAGAACAGGATTATATTTTTTTAATTCCATACGCTCTGTTTGGGTTCTTCTGTTTTTTGTAGTAACGTAACGAGAGCTACCTGGCTTTTCTGTACACTCTAAAATAACTTGTATTCTGTTATCTTTTGCCATCTTTTATACCTTTTTAAGTAATGTTCCTCTGCGGCGAGCATCTTTTAATACAGCCGAAATACCTTTTTTGTTTATGGTGCGTAGAGTTTTTGCAGACACTTTTAAAGCAACCCATCTGTCTTCTTCTGGAAGGTAGAAGCTCCGTTTCTGTAAATTTAAATGAAAGCGATGTTTTGTTTTATTGTTCGCCTTTGATGAACGATAACCGTTCATAGCTTTTCTTCCTGTTATATCGTCTCTTCGCGACATTGTTTTAAAACTAAAATTATTAAATAGACTTAAAAAATAAAGCTATAAAATTAAAAAAACAATGTGTATTAGGGTTAAAAATCATCATTAACTCAATTTTCATAGTTTTTAAAATTAATAACGAGGCCGCCAAATTTCACCCCTGCGCTCACATCTCCAATATTTTTGATAATTACCTTGGCTTTTTTTGTTTTTGGGTCTATAAACGGTATTTTGATCGTTATATACAATCATCTTACAACGCGACCCTTAAAATTTTATGGCTACATCTAGCAAGAACGACTATAAAGCGTCGAATATACAAGTCTTAGAAGGACTAGAGGCGGTTCGAAAGAGGCCCGCCATGTATATCGGAGATACCGGGCAACGAGGATTGCACCACCTGATAAATGAAGTGGTAGATAACTCTATTGATGAAGCACTAGCTGGTCACTGCGACCGTATAACCGTTGTCATTAAAGAAGATGGTTCAATGTCGATTACAGACAACGGCCGTGGCATCCCTGTAGGCGTGCATCCAAAACTCGGCATCCCAGCTGTAGAAGTTGTGTTAACCAAACTTCATGCAGGAGGTAAATTTGACAAAGATACGTACAAGGTTTCAGGGGGGTTACATGGGGTCGGCGTTAGTTGTGTGAATGCTTTATCCACTTGGTTTAATGCTGAAATTCATCGCAATGGTACAATTCATAAAATGGGTTTTAGAAAAGGTCTTACTCATACACCTTTATTTACTGATGGTAAAACCGATAGAACAGGGACCACAATTAACTTTCTCCCTGACGCAACAGTTTTTACCCAAACCACTGAATTCAAATTCAACATAATTGCTGACCGAATGAGGGAGCTAGCCTTTCTAAACCCAGAAGTAACGATTGAACTAATAGATGAACGAGAGCAAGAGCAAGAGTTTGGGAGGGCGGTATATCATTATGATGGCGGGCTAAAGGATTTTGTTAGTTATCTGGACGAAAGTAGAGAAGGCATCACTCCCGAGCCAATACATATTAAAGGGGAAGTAGAGGGTGTGCCTGTTGAATTAGCGATTCAATATAATACCTCCTATTCTGAAAATGTTCACTCATATGTGAATAATATCAATACCCGAGAAGGGGGAACTCATGTTTCCGGTTTTCGCCGAGCACTTACAAGATCTTTAAAAAATTACGCTGAAAAAAACAACATTATCAAATCTGGAAGCAAAGTGTCTATCTCAGGTGAAGATTTTCGTGAAGGGTTAACCGCTGTCTTAAGCGTCAAAGTTGCAGAGCCGCAGTTTGAAGGCCAAACCAAAACAAAACTCGGAAATTCAGAGGTTCAAAGTGCAGTTGAGGTGACCTTATATGACCAACTAAATGAGTATTTAGAACAAAATCCAAAAATTGCCAAAAAAGTACTCGAAAAAGTAGTCTTGGCTGCGGAAGCTAGAGAGGCGGCTCGTAAGGCTAGGCAACTGGTTCAGCGTAAAAGTGTAATGAGTGGTGGCGGTCTTCCTGGTAAATTAGCAGATTGCTCCATCAAAGACCCTGAGCATAGTGAAATTTACCTAGTGGAGGGTGATTCCGCGGGAGGTTCTGCCAAAATGGGACGAAACCGTAGCTTCCAAGCTATTCTTCCGTTGCGGGGAAAAATACTAAACGTTGAAAAAGCAAAAATTAATAAAATTCTTGAGAATCGTGAGATTCAAGCAATGGTTACGGCGTTAGGCGCAGGACTTGGTCACTCGGAAGAAGAGTTTGATCTTGAGAAGCTACGGTATCATAAAATCATCATTATGACCGATGCAGACGTTGATGGTTCTCATATTAGAACTTTGCTACTTACATTCTTCTACCGGTATATGAGACTCATTGTAGAATTGGGTTTTGTATATATTGCCACTCCTCCTTTATACAGAATAACAGCTGGAAAAAATATTGACTATGCATGGGATGATGAAACGCGGGATAAGCTTATCAAAGAATTAAAAAAATCTAAAAGAAAATTTGATGTCTCTCGGTATAAAGGACTCGGAGAGATGAATCCTGATCAACTTTGGGAAACAACAATGGATCCTGAAACACGGACTTTGCAACAAGTTACTATTGAAAATGCTGCTGGAGCAGACAAAATGTTTTCAACGTTGATGGGGGACGATGTTAATCCGCGTCGTGAATTCATTGAGCGTAATGCTAAATATGCAAATCTCGATATCTAACATTGCAGTAGAATGCAAACCTAAGCTATCTAATTTACACCAATAATATATTTCTGGAATGGCTAGAGAAAAAATCATACCCATTACAATTGAAGATGAAATGCAATCATCCTACATTGATTATTCGATGTCGGTTATTGTATCTAGGGCACTCCCTGATGTACGAGACGGGTTAAAACCAGTGCACAGGCGCGCCCTTTTCGGGATGAATGATCTAGGAATGCTGCACAATCGAGGGTATAAAAAAAGCGCCCGAATAGTAGGTGAAGTATTGGGTAAATACCATCCACATGGTGATTCTGCCGTATATGATTCCATTGTACGAATGGTGCAGGATTTCTCTCTAAGATATCCTTTAGTAGATGGTCAAGGCAACTTTGGCTCTGTAGATGGTGATTCTGCTGCCGCTATGCGTTACACAGAGGTCCGCATGGATCGTATAGCAGAGGAGCTCTTAACTGACATTAATAAGAATACCGTCGATTACCAAACTAACTTTGACGATACTCTACTTGAGCCAACTGTACTTCCGGGCGCCTTGCCCAATCTATTAGTCAATGGCGCCTCGGGTATTGCCGTTGGAATGGCCACTAATATGGCTCCTCATAACCTAACCGAGGTCATTAATGGAATTCAAGCTTTTATCGATAATCAAGATATCGAGATAAAAGAACTCATGACGAACATCACCGCCCCAGATTTCCCTACAGGGGGTATAATTTATGGCTACGAAGGGGTTAAAGACGCCTATGAAACAGGGCGAGGTAAAGTAACCTTAAGAGCCCGAGCTAATACTGAAGAGCTGCGAGGTGGACGAGAACAAATAGTCATTACCGAGATACCTTATCAAGTAAATAAGAGTAGCTTGATTGAAAAAATTGCACAACTCGTTCATACGGATAAAATAACAGATATTTCAGAAGTGCGAGATGAAAGTGATCGAGAGGGGATGCGTATTGTTATCATACTTAAGCGCTCAGCCAATGCTGGGGTTGTATTAAACCAGCTTTACAAATACACACAGATGCAAACTACTTTTGGTATCATTAACCTTGCATTAGTACAAGGAAGGCCAAAAGTAATGGATATTAAAGAGTTAATACGTCATTACGTTGAGCACCGTGTAGAGATTATTATTCGCCGTACTATATATGACCTTGAAGCCGCTGAAGCGAGAGCTCATATACTTGAGGGGTTAAAAATAGCTTTAGACAATCTAGATGAGGTTATTAAAATTATTCGGGCATCTAAAAATCCACAAATAGCTAACGCCGAATTAAGAAAAAACTTTGCTTTGACCGATATTCAAGCTAAAGCTATTCTCGAAATGCGCCTTCAAAAATTAACGGGCTTAGAACGAGAAAGAATTGATAGCGAATATAGTGGTATCGTTGAGAAAATTGCCGATTTCCGAATAATTCTATCAGATCGATCAAAACAATATTCTATTATTAAAACAGAATTAGATGAGCTGCTAGAACGCTATGGTGACGAGCGCCGAACTCAAATAGTTTATTCCGCTGAAGATTTTAGCGTAGAAGATATGATTGCAGACGAAGATGTTGTTGTGACTATATCTAATAAAGGTTTCATTAAGAGAATGCCTTTAAGTGGATATAGAAGGCAAAGACGTGGCGGTAAAGGCATGAAAGGCACTACTACTAGGGAGGAAGAATACGTAGAACATTTATTTGTAGCAACTAACCATAATTATATTCTATTTTTTAGTGAAAGTGGAAAGTGTTATTGGCTCAAAGTATATGAAATTCCAGAAGGAGGCCGATTAGCACGAGGACGCGCCATTGTTAATTTGATTGAAATTAAAAAGGATGATGCAATTAAGGCCTTTGTTCCTGTTAAATCACTTGAAGATGAGGAGTACTTAAAAGACAAATCCATAGTAATGTGTACTGCCAAAGGTCAAATCAAGAAAACCACATTAGAAGCCTATAGTCGACCAAGAAGAGACGGTATAATTGCTATAAATATCAAAGACGATGACAGTTTATTATCCGCTGAACTAACTGATGGTGATTCTAATATCATATTAGCGAATAGTAATGGCCGGGCCATACGTTTTCATGAGACTGATGTACGACAAATGGGACGAAATACCTCTGGAGTAAGAGGAATGACATTAGGCAAACACGATACTATAGTTGATATGGTTGTCATTAGGAATACTCATGAAGCGACTGTATTAGCCATCTCTGAAAATGGCTATGGTAAGCGTTCATTAGTGGATGACTACCGAGAGCAGAGTCGTGGCGGTAAAGGGGTCATAACGCTCAAAACTACACCAAAAACGGGCGGCCTAATTGCCTTAAAAGAGGTATCGGATCAAGATGACCTAATGGTTATTACCCAGCGAGGCAAGGTAATCCGTATGAATTGTGGCAGTATAAGAACAATGGGCCGAAACACACAGGGTGTACGAATTATGAGACTAGATTCTGATGGTTCTATTGCTGCAGTTACCCGAGTAGTTAACGAAGAAGATGATGAAGGAGGCTCAGGAGAGGTGAATGAAGCGTAGAATTAGTAAATATATTACCGGACCTAATTCTACTTTTCTAAATCATTTATCATTGCCTGAAGTGTTTCTTTCTGCAAAGATATTAAGACTTCAGGCTTAATTATTTTTACCGTTGTACCAAACTGTAAAAGCCAATGATTCAAAAAGGCCATATTATCAAACTCAAAAGACAACCTTACTTTTTTAAGTTTTTTTTGCTCTAGCTTAATTATTTTAGCTGGCAAAATAGCCCTTATTCTTTCTATCTCAGATTTTTCGACCTCTAGTACCACTATTTTTTTTAGCTCGTTATACCGGAAAATTAGGCTGTCTACGCTCATTTTTGATTTTGGTAGCCAGTTTTCTTCTAAAATAACCGGTGACACGATCCTATCGAGTATAAAACTACGAATATCGCCACGCCTGTGCGACCAACCCACCACGTTCCAATGATCTTGGAAATAAACCAACAAATAAGGATCTATTTTCCGCGTTGTCCGGCTTCCAGCTTTTGTTGTGTAGGTGAATTGCATTCTTTTTTTGTCTGCTATCGCAGCGCTAATCAAATACCAGTCTCCACCTTTCTTTTGATTACTATTATACCGCAAATAAGGATCAACAATGGTATGCTCTTCTAATGATGTCATGAGTGTCTTCAACTCATTTGGTAAAACATTTTTAATCTTTAACTCAACCCCTGTAGCATCTTGAACCATCTGCTGATCTACTTGTGATTTAACAAAATTCAAACCCACCATTATTGTAGCTAGTTCTTTTGAGTTGAACATTAAGGGGGGCATTTTATACCCCTCAACTAAACCATAGCCAGTATAACGATCATATTTAATAGGCACATCTATTTCTGACAAAGCATTAAAATCCCTAAATATAGTCCTTCTACTAACCCCAAAAATATCCGCTAGCTCTTGAACTGTCTTTTTTCTCCCGGGTCTTTGTAGCAACAAAATAAGCTTGAGTCTTCTTTCTGCACTATTCACAACGTGTACCTAATAAACTTAAAACATGTTAACGGCTTAAATGAATAATAGCCTTACCATCATAAAATGCGGTTTTATCTATTCCGTCTAAAATATACACAACAGCTTTTATAGGGGACTTTACTCTTTTAATTTCTTCAATTGCTTCAGTGCGCCCCTTTAAGAAAATAAACTCATTAGTAAGGACTGGGGACACTAAATCAAGAAGTTGATCAATTTTAAACGCATGCTTAGTCACGCATATTGTTAACCTAGCTTTACTCTTTGTTTCACGTGAAACATCAACCAAATCACTAAGATGGATAGTTGCTACGTTTTTTGCTAAAGCACGCACCCCTTCGAGGCCTAAGTTTTGAATTATTTGTTTTAACGCCCATATTTTTTTTTCGACTTTATCATTCATAATGACACTCTGTGTTGCATTATTATTCCGGCATATTCCTAAAGGAACCCCAGGTAAGCCCCCACCTGTACCTACGTCTAAAAGAATCTGCGCTTCTTTTACTATAGGCACTAATAGCAGCATTAAAGAGTGCTCAACATGCATTACAAGTGTTTCACGTGAAACATCTCTACTTACTAGATTTATTCTCTTATTCCACCATTGAAGCTCTTCTATATACTTATTAAGCTCTAATAGCTTACTTCTATATAGCTCTTTAACCTGCGCATAATGTGCGCCTTCTACTTTTTGCATTGTGATGCGCGCGTCAGTAATCATTTTAAAAACCGCTTAAGAAATACCATTAAAACAGATATATCACTAGCGGACACTCCACTTATTCGGCTAGCTTGACCAAGCGTTTCTGGTTTGATTTTTTTCATTTTTTGGCGCCCCTCTGTTGAAAGGCTCTTTATTCGGTCGTAGTCAAGGCTTTCGGATAACTTTATTTGTTCTTTATTCGCTAACTCCTTAACCATTTCATGCTCTTTTTCAATGTAGCCAGCATATTTTATCTGTATCTCTACTTGCTCAAGTACAAGCCTATCGCTCGTAATATTATATACTTTAGCCCTTAAACCATCATCTGCCTGTAAAAGCTCATCAATTTTTACCTCTGGGCGTGGTAATACAGTATGCGCTTTCACTGGCTGCTTTAAGCCCGCCGTGCCTGCGGTCATAAAATAATCATTTAGGATTTCTGGCCGTACGGTTTCACTGTTTAATAATGACATTAAATCCTTTATCTGTTGCCTTTTATGGTTGACCCGCTTATGTGTTTCACGTGAAACCAATCCTATCTCATATCCCTTTTGAGTTAACCTCAGGTCTGCATTGTCCTGCCTGAGTAGTATCCTATGCTCTGCTCGGGAGGTAAACATTCTGTAGGGCTCTTCTGTGCCCTTATTTATCAGATCATCAATTAAAACTCCTATATAAGCCTCTGATCGATTCAGCACAAACTCACTTTTCCCCTCTACTTTCAATGCCGCATTTATACCCGCCATTAGCCCTTGGCAAGCAGCCTCTTCGTAGCCGGTTGTGCCGTTGATTTGTCCAGCAAAAAACAAACCCGATATCAACTTAGTCTCCATGCTCCGCTTAATTTGATGCGGGGGGAAGTAGTCATACTCTATAGCATAACCTGGCCGTAGCATTGTCGCCTTTTTAAAGCCTGGAATAGTACGAAGAGCGCCATATTGTATATCCTCAGGTAATGACGTAGAAAACCCATTTAAATACATTTCATAAGTATTCCAGCCTTCAGGCTCGAGGAATAGTTGATGCCTATCTTTATCAGCAAACCGGTTAATTTTATCTTCTATAGATGGGCAGTATCTTGGCCCAACTGATTTTATACGACCGTTGAACATTGGACTACGATCAAAACCTTCCTTCAATTTTTGATGGACAGCATCATTCGTGTAGCCTATCCAACACGTTAGTTGCTTTGTTTTACGCAGGCCATCAATATCTGTTGAGTATGAAAAGGGGCTAGGGTCATCGTCTCCATGCTGAATTTCTAGTACGTTATAATCAACAGTTCTCCCATCTATTCGGGGGGGCGTTCCTGTTTTAAGACGCCCAATTGAGAACCCCTGTCGTTCAAGGGCGGCAGAAACACCAACAGAGGCTCGCTCTCCTGACCGTCCACCTCCAAAATTCATTTCACCGATGTGAATTAAACCATTCAAAAAAGTTCCGCTTGTAAGAACCACGGTTTTAGACTTGAACAACTGACCTGTCTGAGTAACAACTCCTTTAACCACCTTGTCCTCAACAACTAGATCTACAACATTATCTTGCCGGAAGCTAAGTTCTTGTTTTTTCTCAAGTTCTTCTCGCATATATTGCGCATAAAGCGCTCGATCGCTCTGACATCGGGGGCTCCACATAGCCGGCCCTTTACTTCTATTAAGCATCCTGAACTGAACCGCTGATCGGTCACTCACTATCCCCGATAGGCCGCCAAGCGCATCTATTTCCCGCACCAATTGCCCTTTAGCAACCCCACCCATTGCCGGATTACAGGACATTTTTGCTATAGCCTCTAGGTTCATTGTAATTAGCAAGGTTTTAGCGCCTAACTGTGCAGCCGCACCCGCGGCCTCACTACCGGCATGGCCTGCGCCGACAACGATTACATCATATATTGGAAAAGCTTCCATTTTCGCATTGACTTAACTGAGGTGTTTAACGACCAAAAAATGAGATAAAAAAAAAGCCCTGTATTCAGGGCTTTTGCGATCCGGAAGGGACTCGAACCCTCGACCTCCTGCGTGACAGGCAGGCGTTCTAACCAACTGAACTACCGGACCATTTACCCTTTGAAAATAGTTTAAAACATTTGCTGCTTTATTTTTAACTCTTGCTAATAAAGGGCTTTTAAAACGGATACAAAGATACTTACAAGTAAATGAAGATACAATAATAAATTCTTAATAATACAGGGCCTTGACTGTTGTGCTAATTATTTAATTAATAACATTTTTTTTGATTCCGTAAAGAAAGGTGTCGTAAGCTTATATAAATACACCCCTGTTGATAATCCTTCCGACTTGAATATTATTTCATGGATTCCAGCATTTTGTTGTTCGTTTACCAGCTCTGCTAGTTTTTGCCCTAAACTGTTGAATATTTCAATCTTAACATTTGTGAATTCAGGTAATGCATATTGAATGCGGGTGGCTGGATTAAAGGGATTAGGGTAGTTTTGGTAAAGCTCGTAATCTGTGATTTCAACCGTGGGTTCATTTGAATTTATAATACCTACATTGAACATCTGGGTATCGCTCCAGTCCCCATTTTTTGTTGAATTTATTCCCCTGACCTTCCAATAATACTTTTCATGACTGGAATCGAGCGGGGTATCCAAAGACATAAAGTTCCTATCAGATTTATGCGTGCTTACATTTTCAGAAAAATCCTCTTTAGTTGATATCATCATTTCATAGCCAGTAGAATATTTTACCTGCTCCCATTCAAAAAGCGGGTCTATCCCAGGGTCTTCATCTAGTTCCAACGGATAAACTAATTGGGGCGCTATCAATGGATTTACAACCATCGCAAATTTAAATTCAAACGGCCCAATATCAGCGTCTGAATCGAGAGGTATTGGCTCTCTAGTTTGAACTATGTGCTTGTCAAATACTGTAGACCTTCCGTTCCCAAATAATATACTTGAGTCAGAGATGCTTACATAAATACCAAAACGGCTAACCACTGTATTTCCCTCTTTAGGAGCTATGGGCTCCTGTGATAATTCAAGAAATGGGTCTTCTGTGTAGATATTATCTCCCTCTCTCGCAAGCACATTTGTTCCTTTGCCATAATTTTGTACTATACTATGGTCAATAAAAGGCAAGCCCTCACCTTGAAAAAGCTGGTCACCTCTTTTGGATTCATTCCCCCATATAATATTATTTAATAACGTTGAGAAACTTCTATAGGCCAACAACCCGCCTCCGTAGTTATCTGCTTTGTTGTATGCAATTAGATTATTTAAGATCGCTGGGTCAGAATCATTTAAATATATACCTGCGCCCTCATACCCTTTGTTATTGATTATGATATTGTCAGATATAATCCCTTGTACATTTGAGCTTAATTCAATCCCATGGATATTGTTTTGTATAACATTACCAAAGATCGACACTTCCATCTCGCCATCTGCGGACAGCCCTGTATTTTGAGCCCCAACTAGGTTGTTATTAGAAATAACATTTGTGCTTTTTTTACCTGAATCATCCGGATTCCCTGAAAGCCTAATTCCATTCCTTACCGTAAATCCGTTCACCGTTACTGACCCGGCATACACATTTATTTCCGCGTTAAGGATTGTATTTAAAACTACTTCTTGGTTGTCTAACTCGCTGCTAAAATTTGAAGTTACTGTTAGGTCTTTGTTGTCAATACTTACATAATTAAACGCATACTCCCCTTCTGCTACCAAGACGGTGTCTCCATCTCCACCATAATCAATTATCTCCTGTAAATCCTCAAAGTCCTCGGGGACCTTAAGAACTCGTGCAAGAGCGTCTAAATTCTCTATTGATATATCGTTGGTTTTAATGTTTTTATTTGCTGAATTATCACTAAAATCTTTAACATTAGAGCTATCTGAAAGACCTATGTTTATTACTCCGGAAACCGGGCCTGTATTTGTTCGGAAGCTTATTTGATACCGGTCATCGTTTATTCTGTTGGTCGCCCTTACGCTAATTAGGTCTGGATCTGCAACCTCACCGTTTAAAGTCACTTCAAAGCTTTTTGGGTTAACGTTATAAACCTGCTCGCTAAATGTAAGCTCATACAATAGTGGGTTGCCGGTAGGTAAAAGCTCCTCGAGTTCCGGCGCCTGAACGTCAAGCCCCATTAAAAATACGAGGTATTTTCTTTGTTCCTGAACCTGGTAGTTCATTATCAAACTTAATCCGACCAAACTTCCTAGCTCATTGCTTGCTATGCTAACCGGGGTGTACTCCTGTTTCCAATTTTCATCCTTATACCCTTCCAAGTAAAACTCTTTAACAAATGAAAAATTAGACTCCCTATTTTCTCTCCTATATACCTGTATTAGCCCATAATCGTCAAGTGTTAACTTAATTAAGCCATTATACGATGTCTGTTCCACTACAATTTTTGGGCTAAATTCATGGTTAACAGAAAAATCATCATTAAGGCTTGGCAAGAAAGCTTTCGGCGGACGCAATGCGTTTGCATTATTTATCGGGGCTAAAGTGGTTGAGGCGGAAAATTTATATTTATGAATCCCTTTGTTATTAATTAAATTAAATCCTGTTAAATCCTCGATGAAGGCTATTTCAAAGACCTCCTCTTGGTGGTGTGTAAACTCCAAAAAACCACCAACCTACTCTTGTGACTCGTTGAGCACAGTATATACAATTACTTTTTTTAGCGAATCCGACCCTTGATAAAAAGTTTGCTGAGTTGCATATCTTGTGCCGTTCATACTCATATAATGCCTTGCGCCTTCTTCCGTAAACCCCCGCCACAATGTGTCTTGAGGCGTTAACTGAAAATAATTGCCCCCCGAAAAATCATCCCCATAGTCATAGTCTAATGTATAGTATACTCCTCCTGCCATGACCCTTTTTCCGTCGCCCGAAATAACGGCCCCCTCATATTCTGGGCTTATGTAATCTGTATAATAAAAATTACCGTCTATAGGCCTTGATTGCAACGTAAATCCATAATACCGCGGGGCTAAATAAACACTATCATTTACGCTGGCTGATATGTCTTTCCTCCCTTCATGGAGTATATCTACCGAATTAAAGCCGCCCGTAATATCATTCTCCGTATTTAGAAAATATATGAATGTGAGTTCTCCATATTCATTGAGAGATAGGGAGGTTTTAGTGCTTTGCGCTGGAGAGTGTGATTCCCGAGCATCAAAAATTTGTTGCGAATACGCCGCCATGCTGAAGCCAAAACAGGCTATTAGTGCAAATAAAAGTTTATTCATTTTATTTTTTTACCATTGAAGATCTAAAGCAAGGCCTCAATGGCGCCCATTAACTCTTTGCTATCTGGCTCTACGCCACTTCTAAATCTCCTCTGTAATATGCCTTTTTTGTCGATTAGAAACTTTTCAAAATTCCAACGAATCCCGCCCTCAAAGTCTTGATTTGGCTGACCCGTTAGAAAAGTAAACAATGGCGCTTGATCGTCACCCCTAACAGAGACTTTTGAGGTCATAGGAAAGGTAACCCCATAATTTAGGGTACAGAATTGTTTAATATCCTCTTCTGTTCCGGGCTCTTGTCCCATAAAGTTATTGGCGGGAACCCCAAGGACAACCAACCCATCATCATTATACTCTTCATATACCTTTTGAAGGCCTTCGTATTGAGGGGTATATCCGCATTTTGAAGCCACATTAACGATTAGAATTACTTTCCCTTTGTATTTTTCCAAAGGCATTTCATTGCCGTCTATATCTTCAACGATATAATCATAAAGTGTTTTGTCTTTTGCGCTCATAGTCTCTAATGATTGTGTGATATTTATATAGCTTAAACTCAACAGTAATATTAATAGTAATTTCATGGTCTTAGATAAATTGTTATTCGTACCTTTCTTAAAACAAAATTCATAAAATTCATTCCTTCAAAATGACTTGCCCACGGCTGCTTTATCAATCACTCATACTTATAGTTTTTGTTTTTGGCCTAAACTTAGATCTAAAAGGTCAAATGTTCAGCGTAGAGAACCAAGAAAAGGAGCGCCGCATATTTAGCTCAAGTGTTCACATTGGATATAGTGATGTCAATTTTGAATACAATGGCAAAAACCGCGCCATCACAGGTGACCAGTCATTAGAAATGACGCCTTCATTATTACATTTACAATACAACACCCCTGGTGTAAGCATTCATCTTCTTGGTGGCAACACTATTATTGGGAACGAGAATGAATCACTCGTTCGGTTAGGGGTGGAATTAGGGGCTCAATCCTACTTGCTTAGAAAAAAACGGCTTCAGTTTATTGTTCCGTATAGAGTGGAAACCGCCATTACAGCAGCTACTAAGGAGGGTTATGGCCAGCGATTCTATCAGACGGCATTTTCAGGTGGCTTTGGTGGAATTATCGCGATGAAGCCAACCGATTTTTTTTCCATGTCTACTGAGGCTACTAAGTGGTATGGCTTCAGTAATTCCGCGGGTAATTTTTTTGGTGGCAACACGGACCAATTTAAAACAAAGACTACCATATATTTAAATCGGCTACTAAAAGGTCGTGGTGTATATTTTTCATATGAAACCCTATTTCAAAATTTTAATATTAGTGGGACAGATTTTGATTATAAGTCTAAAGTAGATCTATTTTCAATTGGTATAGATATACAGTAAACTCTAACCAACATGTGAGGTACGGAGTGAAAGCAGAAAAATTATTTCTAGAGCTAGAACAATTATTGGAGCAAAGCGACTATACAATCCGAAAAGAAAGAGGTGGGTTTGTTGGTTCTGACTGCCTAGTTGAAGGAGATAAACTGGTTTTAGTTAATAAAAATAAACCTGTTGAGTCTCAACTTAAAACTCTTGCAACTGTGCTAGCTCAAATACCCTTAGAAGGGTTTTTTGTTAAACCGGTGATCAGAAAAGAACTACATAAGCTTTGGGATCAGTTACAGCTACGTTCAAACATCCAGGAAAAACGGGGTGATTTAGAGTGAAGTGCACTATTCTGGGTAGTGGAACTTCTATGGGGGTGCCCGTTGCTGGCGGTTTCTATAAAGAAGGTCTTATACCAGACTCGCGTAATATCCGAAAACGGTGTTCCGCCTGGATTCAACAAGAGGAGTTTTCCTTGGTAATCGATATTGGGCCAGAATTTAGACTTCAGAGCATTTCTGCAGGTATAAACCAAATTGATGCGGTTTTAATCACCCACGAGCACATGGACCATATTGCGGGTTTAGATGACCTTAGGATGTATAACTATATAAAAAAAGATTCAATACCGGTATATACAACCCCATCTGCTATAAAGTCTATTAAGACTCGGTTTCATTATTTGTTTGGGGCCGAGCGCTATCCTGGTTCTGCAAAAATTAGTTTTCATACCATTCACAACCCAGTAAAGATCGGCCCGTTTACCATAACAGCCATTCCAGCAAAACATGGTCGTCTTGATATTATTGGTTTCAAAATTAACGATTTGTGTTATCTAACAGACGTAAAAGAGCTGCCAAAAGAAAGCTTGTCACTAATAGAGGGCGCAAAGGTACTTATTTTGAGCGCGCTACGTTGGGAGCCTAAGCATCCTACCCACCTCAGTATCCCAGATGCGGTGGCATTAATTACGAAGTTAGGCGTTCCTGAAGCATACTTAATACATATGAATGGCCAAACAAAACACGGTTCATCAAATAAAAAACTGCCCAAAAATATACGTTTGGCCTTTGATCAACAAACCATCTATCTCTAGGTAAAACTTTTTAGTTCTTTGCTTGCGTTGAGTTGTTCTACCACTTCCTTTACCCTTTGAGCATTTTGCAAATCACAAACCAGCAGCGCTTTTTCAGTTTCCACAACCGCCATATTTTCTACACCTACTAGCGCAATCACTTTTTCGCTCTTTGAAAAGATCAGATTGTTGTGTGAATCGATTAAGCAATAGTTCAGCACTTCTAGCGCGTTTGAGTCTTTGTCTTTTTCAAATAGCTCATATACAGCTAGCCAACTTCCAACGTCATTCCATCCAAAATCTCCTGGGATTACCTTCACAGATGCCGCCCTTTCCATAATCCCATAATCGATGGATATGGGTTCGCAGTCCATATAAAAATCGTTAATTGCTGCCGCTTCCTGCTTTGTTCCAAATTCTGCTTTAGCACGCTGTAACAGCTCGTACATTGCCGGAAGATGCTCTTGTATTTCCTGAAGAATCTGAGAAACCTTCCAAACGAACATTCCGCTATTCCAAAAGTAATTACCCTGCTTTAAAAAAAAGTCTGCCGTTTTCTGATCGGGCTTTTCCTTAAAAGCCGTTACTTGAAACCCTCGCTCATCAGTAGTGTTAGTTGACTCCATTAAATCCGCCTCAATATACCCAAAGCCTGTTTCAGCAAAATGGGGCTGTATACCTATTGTGACCAGATCATCCCCTTTTTTTGCAGTATTCACCGCGCTTTTAAGTATTTTACAAAATTCCTCTGGCTTAATAATATGATGGTCAGCTGGCAATACAACCATCACTGCATCTGGGTCTTGGTGCTCAAGAAGCGCCGCTGCTATGGCTACACAAGGAGCCGTATTTTTAGCTACCGGCTCGCCAATAATATTCTTTGGTAAAACCTTGGGTAGTTGCTCTGCTACTATGTCCTTGTAACGCTCATTAGTCACCACCATAACTTGTTGCTGGGAGATTATGCCCGACACTCTCTCTGCTGTATTTTGCAACATGGTTCCGCAACCAAATAATTGATGAAACTGCTTTGGATTGGATTGGGTACTAAATGGCCAAAATCGGGTTCCCGAACCCCCCGCCATAATTACTGCATATACCATCGTTTTACTTTAAAAGGTGCTTCTTTTACTTTCTTATTTCTGATAAGGCCTCTTGGTCAAAGCCGTGGATATTTTCGCCCCCATCAACCCGAGTTAAACTTATGCTAAACTTTGACCCTTTATTAGGTTCACTTTGAATTTTTAATATTTCTCCATGGGCTTCTATGATGTGCTTTACAATGGCTAGGCCAAGGCCTGTACCACCGCGCTCTCTAGAGCGAGATTTATCGACTCGGAAAAAACGCTCTGTAACTCGTGGTAAGTCGGCCTCATCTATTCCTATGCCCGTATCCTCGATATTAAGGGTTATTTTTTCGGGCCCTTCGGCGGGTATTAGTTCTATTCTAACACTTCCTTGAGGAACATTATATTTGATTCCATTTTCTATCAAATTGATTAGGACTTGCCGTAATTGACTTTTGTCCGCTCTAACTCTAAGGTTTTGATTCATTTCCTCTATAAATAAATTCACCTGCTCTTTTTGTGCTTTATCTTGGAGGCTTTCAACTACATCATTAATAATATCATAAAGACAAACCTCTTCCATTTCCGACTTTAATTCTCCTGTTTCAAGTTTGGAAATCTCCATCAAATCTTTGGTAAGATAAATGAGTCGGGCTACATTTTTCATGGCTTTTTGCAAGAACTTTCTGTTGACTTTTTCATCTTCTAGCGCCCCATTCAATAATGTTTCAACAAAGCCTTGAATAGCAAATATAGGGGTTTTAAGCTCGTGTGAGATGTCCCCAATAAATTCCTTTCGGTAATTTTCAATTCGGTTCAATCGCTGTATTTCACGCTCCACTGTCCGGTTGGATTTAACAAGTTTTTTTATCACATAATCAAGCTCGTCATTGGTTGAGCTAGTCTTATCATCCACCTCTTCAAATCTTTTTTTTGAGATGTTTTTAGAAATGCGCTCAAGCATCATAAGGCGCTTATAATCTACCTTATAATCGATGATAAAGAAAGTCAGAAAGCTTAATATTCCCATCGTTGCGGCGGCCACAATGCCCTCAGCAATACTACTACCAAAGTAAACAAATACTAAACCCCAGGTAAACCCCACAATTGGGATTGCGCCATATAGCGCCTTACGAAAGCCTAGCTTATATACTGGTATGCGCTTGTTTCCTCTGCTCATTCTTTAAACCGATATCCAACACCCTTAACAGTTTCAATATAATGGTTGCCTAGTTTCTCTCTAATTTTACGGACATGTACGTCTACTGTTCGATCAACCACATATACATTGTCTCCCCATACTTTACTTAACAGGACTTGCCGGTCAAGCACCCTTCCTTTTCGACTTGCCAAGTAAAATAATAGTTCAAATTCTTTGCGAGGAAGATGATGTTCGCGGCCTGCCTTCAGCACGATGTAACGGTCTTTATCGATTTGCAAATCATGAACCTCAAGCCTATTCGCCGTCAGCTCTGAACTATTGAGCCGCCTAAGGATAGCCTTAATACGAGAGACTAATTTAATGGTACTAATCGGCTTGGTGATATAGTCATCTCCCCCTTTATTCAGGCACTCTATTTCTGTTCTCTCATCGCTTTTTGCTGTTAAAAATATGATTGGGGTTTTTTTAAGATCTTTGTCCACCCGCATAATCTCAACTGCCTCAAGGCCGTCCATCTTGGGCATCATTATGTCCAGTAATATTAAGTCTGGCCTACCCTCCTTCGCCTTCGTTATACCCTCTTGACCATTTTCAGCCTTAAGAACATTGAACCCTTCTATTTTAAGGTTATACTCAATTAAATCAAGTATATCGCGCTCATCATCTACAACTAATATGGTTTGTTTTGACACCGGTATTTGGGCTAATATTCAGGATTAATCACAATTTAAAGGTCGCCAACTCTTTTGCAAATCGGAAATAAAAAAATTGTTAAGCTTTTACTAGGACTTTAACACCCTCAGCGAGTGCTTTATCAGGCCGGAAAGATCTGTGTTTTGTCCTTCTTTCTGAATTTTCGCAACAGCCCCCTCCGCGGCTTTATCGCGAAAACCTAAAGAACGTAACGCTTGAACCGCTTCCATAGCAACGTTATTAAACTCTCCCCCGCCCCCCTTGATTATTCTTTCTCCCAAGACCGACGTCTCTGCCACCTTCTCACGTAGCTCGAGAATAATTCGCTCTGCTGTTTTTTTTCCAATACCTGGTATCTTTGAAAGCAGCCCTGCATATCCATTTATAATAGCACTCATCAATTCGTTAATTGGTATACCACTTAAAATTGTAATGCCGAGCTTTGGCCCAACCCCTTTTACGGTGATTAACTGTTCAAACAAAATTTTTTCTTCTACATTATTAAACCCAAAAAGCCTTTGATCGCTATCGGTAATATGGTGGTAGACCAAGAGCCTTACTGTTTCTCCTGTTCCGGGTAATTCTTCTTGAGTAAAACGGGAGCAACTAAGTCCATAGCCCACGCCTTGAACATTAATAATCACTCCTAAATCTTCCTTCTCTTCAAGTACTCCCTCTAAAAAACGTATCATGACTTAACTCTATTTGGATGATCGGCGACAAAGGCCGTCCAATCTCCTTTCTTATTATTCTGATGAACTTGTTTTCTTATTTTAGTGCCTTTGATATTCATATTGTGACACCACGCAACCGCCAATGCATCTGTAGCATCTTTAGACAGCCTTTCATCTGGTAGTTGTATCATTTTTCCCAGCATAAAAGCTACTTGCTCTTTGTTGGCGTTTCCATTCCCCGTAATGGCTTTTTTTACTTCTTTAGGATAGTATTCATGTACCACCCGCCCCTGCTGCTTCATGGCCAAAATGGCAGCGGCCTGAGCTCTACCCAGCTTTAACATTGCCTGGGGGTCAGCCCCATAAATAGGGGTTTCAATGGCACAACTGCTCGGGTTTATTGACTTCAATAAAGCAGTAACTTTATCAAAAATAACATTAAGTCGGTCCAAATGGTTTTCGATGTGTACCAAGCGAATAACATCGCAACGAAGGGCTATTAATTTTCCGCGATCCTCAGACAGCACCGCATACCCCATTACTCGGGAGCCGGGGTCAATGCCAAGGATTGTTTTTGACATGTTATTTCTCTTCCGTGTACAAACGAGCTAAATCGTCTAAGAGCTCTTCGGAAAACCCAGAGGTAACAAAGCCGCCGTCATGAAATAAATTTTGCATAGTCACTTTCCGAGTTAAATCGGAAAATAAAGTTACGCAATAATCTGCGCATTCATCAGCCGTTGGATTTCCAAGGGGTGATAATTTTTCCGCGAACGCAAACATCCCGTCAAAGTTTTTTATCCCCGATCCTGCAGAAGTCTTTGTTGGCGCCTGAGACACCGTATTAACGCGAATTCCCCTTTTTGCTAGACGGCTACCATAATTTCTAGCTATACTTTCAAGCAATGCTTTAGCATCATTCATGTCTGAATATTTACTGAATATCCGTTGTGCACCTATGTATGAAAGAGCTACGATTGAGGCGTTATTATTTAGCGCCCCCTTGGCATCTGCATGGTGTAAAATTCGGTGCAATGAAATTGCAGAAATGTCAAGCGACTGTTGAAACCATTTATAATTAAGGTCTGTGTATTCCTTTTTCTTCCTAATATTAGGAGACATTCCAATGGCATGTAATACAAAATCAACCCCGCTGCTAAAGTGTTCTTTCGCCTGATCGACGAGTGCCTCAATATCATCATCGCTAGTAACATCACAAGGAATAATAGGGGCCCCCGTTTCTTCAGAAAGCGCGTTTAAAGCGCCTAACCTCAACGCTATCGGTGCGTTTGATAACACAAAGTCGGCGCCCTCTCTTTTACAAGCAAGAGCAATCCTCCACGCAATACTACGATCGTCTAGTGCTCCAAAAATAATTCCTTTTTTTCCTTTTAATAGCCCATAGCCATCTGTACTCATATATACTAGATTCCATTAATAATTATAAACTATAAAATACCACTGTTTTAGCTAAAAAAGAATGCCAAAAGGCCTCGCAATCTTTTTTAACAATTATCCACATTAATGTTGATAAGCCCGTATTTATACCGTATTTTATTGGGCTGTGAAACAATTCGGATTTCCTGTAAACCATGTTTGAACAATTATCATCCAAATTAGATAAAGCTTTTCAGAGCCTGAGGGGCGAGGCGCGAATCACCGAGGTGAACATCGCTGAGACCGTGCGCGAAATACGCCGGGCTTTATTGGATGCTGACGTTAATTACGAGGTTGCCCGAACGTTTACTACGGAGGTAAAAGACAAGGTGTTAGGGTCGGGAGTGTTGACCAGCGTCAATCCTGGGCAACAATTCACCAAAATTGTATATGACGAATTAGTCGAGGCTTTTGGTGGAAATCCTTCTACAATCACCTTTGCCAACACCCCTCCAACAGTCATTCTCATTGCTGGATTACAAGGTTCTGGAAAAACTACCTTCGCAGGTAAATTAGCTAGATACCTTAAGCAGGAGCATAAAAGGAATCCGCTTCTTGCTGCCGCCGATGTTTATCGCCCTGCTGCCGTAACCCAGTTAAAAACACTTGGATCACAAGGGGATGTTCCCGTGTACTCGATTGAACAAAAAGACGCTGTTCGAGTTGCCAAAGAAGCTGTATCAATGGCTCGTAGTTTAGCTATGGATACCGTCATTATAGATACTGCTGGGCGTTTACACGTAGACGAAGAGATGATGAACGAAATTGCAGAAATAAAAAAACAGATCAACCCCTCTGAAATTCTATTTGTTGTAGATTCTATGACGGGCCAAGACGCTGTAAACACTGCAAAAGAGTTCAATGAGCGTATTAACTACGATGGAGTTGTTCTTACAAAATTAGATGGTGATACCCGCGGGGGCGCGGCGCTCTCCATTAAATCGGTTGTTAATAAACCTATTAAGTTTGTAGGCACTGGGGAAAAGTTAGATGCTTTAAGCCCCTTCTTCCCAGATCGTATGGCCCAACGTATTTTGGGCATGGGAGATGTGGTATCGTTAGTTGAGCGCGCTCAAAGAGAATTTGATGAAAAAGAAGCTCTGCAGCTTCAAAAGAAAATTCGCTCCAATAAATTTGACTTGGAAGATTTTCTCGATCAAATTCAAAAAGTTAAAAAGATGGGAGACTTAGGTGATCTCGTCAAAATGATTCCCGGCGCCAGCAAAGCAATAGAAGATGCAGAAATCAATGACGATGCGTTTAAGCCCGTTGAGTCCATTATCTATTCTATGACGCCGGAGGAGCGGCGGAATCCTGAAATATTAAACGGCTCTCGCCGTAAGCGTATTGCCTTGGGTTCCGGTAGAACTGTTAAAGAAATAAACGATTTAATTAAACAGTTTGATCAGATGAAGAAAATGATGAAAAACCTGTCGAATAAAGGGAAGACAGGGCGCGCACTTCAAGGACTAAAAAACATGTCTTTTGGGCGATAACGAGCATTAAATAAAAACTCAACTGAGGACAAATCATTGATTAAAATTAGACTACAACGTAAAGGGCGTATTCGTCGTCCTATTTATCATATCGTAGTTGCTGACAGCCGTTCACCTCGCGATGGCCGAATTATAGAACAAGTCGGCCGCTATGATGGTGTAACCGAGAAAAAAGAAACAATTATTAACGAAGAGCGGATCAGCTATTGGTTAGATCAAGGCGCTAAACCAACCGATGCAGTACAAAAAATTCTCCGCCATCAAGGTTTTCTTTATAAGCGTCACTTACAAATGTGGGGCAAAAGTGAAGAAGAAATTAATGCCGCGATTGAAGAGTGGAAAGCTAACCGCGAATCAAAAGAACAAGCGGAAGTCTCCCGGAAAGACCAGGTTCGCGCAAGCCTAATTGCTGAAGAGAAAGAAGTTAAAAAGCAAATAAAACAAAAAGCTAGCGCGGCTGCGGCCGAAATGGAGAAGGAAGCAGAAGAAACAGCAGCAAAGGCTGCCGCCGAGGAAACAGCCGATCTAGAGCCTGAAACTGAGGCGGCCACCGAAGAAGCTGCCGCTGAAGAAGTGGAGCCTGCCGCCGAGGAAACAGCCGATCCAGAGCCCGAAACTGAGGCGGCCACCGAAGAAACTGCCGCTGAGCAAGCGGAACCTGCCGCCGAGGAAACAGCCGATCTAGAGCCTGAAACTGAGGCGGCCACCGAAGAAACTGCCGCTGAACAAGTGGAGCCTGCCGCCGAGGAAACAGCCAATCCAGAGCCTGAAACTAAGATAAAACAACAGTCCGGTAAAAGGTCTGCTGACATGACGGCCAAAGAAGCAATTAACCACATTGCTACTACAGCCTTGGAAAATCTTGATGGTTTTATAGCAGATAGCGAGGTACGTAAAACGGTTTTGGCTGCCTGGGAAGCAAAAAAAAACACTAAATAAAGCCTTGAATTAGTTCCATGAGCAACTCAAGTCCCTCTGGATTTAAGAGCGTTGGTTATATAGATCGTGCCCACGGCCTTCACGGAGAGGTAAAGGTTGTTTGGGAGCTACCGGATCCCTCTGTTATAGATGATCAAGAGAACTTGTTAGTTTTTCTCAAAAATAACAGGGGTGATTTATATCCTTTACGAGCTCTTTCTTATCGAAAAGAAAATAAACGGAACTCTCCCTCGTTCTTTGTCAGATTTGATAAAATTGCTAATCGCTCGGAGGCCGAGGCTATTCAGCATCGCCATCTATTTATTGATGCGCATCTCTATAATGGCTGGTCGCAAAATGCTTCAGAAAAAAGCAATAATTATAACGGTTTTACTGCTCTCGATGAACACGGTGATTTAATCGGCACTATATTTCCCGCCGATGTGCCAAGCGTTCAGCCATTAGTAAAAATAGCGACCACTGAGGGGTCCTTCCTCATCCCGTTAGTTGAGCCCTATTTAGTAGAAATAAATACGACAAAACAAACTATCATTTTCTCGAATGTAAATAACCTAATTGGTTTATGATCCGCTTTGATATTATATCAGCAGTGCCCGCATTGTTAAGCGGCCCGTTAGACTACAGTATAGTTAAACGAGCCAAAGAAAAAAGCCTCGTAGATATTTATATTCACGACTTGCGAAATTTTACAAACGATAAACACTTAAAAATAGATGATTACCCATATGGCGGTGATCCTGGGATGGTACTTAGCCCCCAGCCTATCTTCGACTGCATTAAATATCTTTGTGGCCAGCGCTCATATGACGAGATAATATTTACAGCGCCAGATGGCGTGCCCTTTACACAAAAAGAGGCGAATACATTAAGCCTTAAAAAAAATATTCTCATTCTTTGTGGGCACTACAAAGGCGTTGATCAGCGAATTAGAGAACATCTTATAACAAGAGAATACAGCATCGGTGATGTTGTTCTTTCCGGCGGCGAGCTCCCTGCAATGATGATTGTTGACGCCATTGTCCGTTTATTACCGGGGGCTATAGGCGACGCAGGAAGCGCGCTTAACGACTCCTTTCAAAACGGACTCCTTGAAGCCCCGGTGTACACGCGGCCTGCTAACTTCAACGGCTGGGTAGTTCCCGGTGTTCTTCTGTCGGGTAATCCAAAGAAAATTAAGCTCTGGCAAGATGAAAGGTCATTTCAAAAGACAAAAACTAAAAGAAAAGATTTATTAAAAGACGACTAAAAAGATTATTAACTTAACAATAGGTTAATGCCTATTACTTAATACCAAAGGTGCTACTATGGACAAACTAAAATTAGTTGAACAAAGCCTAATTAACGACAAAATGCCCTCTTTTGCTGCTGGTGATACCGTTAATGTGCACTATCGCGTACGTGAAGGTGAAAAGGAAAGAATTCAGCAATACGAAGGGGTTGTATTATCAGTCCGCGGCAATGGGCCAAATAAAACATTCACCGTTCGAAAAATTAGTGGGAGTATTGGTGTAGAGCGTATATTTCCAATGAACTCACCTTTTATTGCAAAAATAGATGTAAAAAAACACGGAAAAGTTAGACGCTCTAAACTCTTTTATTTACGTGAATTACGTGGAAAAGCTGCAAGAATTAAAGAAAAAGAGTCTAAATAAAGCCTTTTTAAAACCCCTTCGCTTTCAGCTCTTTTGGGTTGAAACCATTCTTTATTAACATTCATAACTTTCATTCATGAATATTATTTTATTTGGCCCTCCAGGAGCGGGCAAGGGCACGCAAGCCGAATATATAATACATCATTTTGGTATAGCCCATTTGTCAACTGGAAACATGTTTAGAGAGGCTATACACAACAAAACACCACTGGGAATTAAAGTAAAAACCATACTAGACTCTGGAGAGCTTGTTTCCGATGAGATTGTGGTAGGTCTAGTAAAAGAAGAAACCAGTAAAAGCGTCTATAATAATGGCTGTGTTTTTGATGGTTTTCCACGAACCGTAAGCCAAGCACAATCTTTTGATCGTATGTTAGCTGAAAAGAATACCCCCATCGATGCATTAATATCACTAGTCGTACCAGAGGAAGAATTAATAAAAAGAATCCTTTCTCGTGGCCAAGGGCGGCCTGATGATACAAAAAAAGGTATTAAAAATAGACTTTCTGTTTATCAGAATGAAACAGAGCCTGTCTTAAATTATTACAAGAAAAAAGGGCTGGTTAAAATCATCGATGGTACAGGCTCTGTTGAATCTATATTTAATCGAATTAAGAAAGCTCTTTAATTCGTCATTATCTTTTTTAAAAACTTTTTATTCTCTTTCAACTAAAATTGTTACCGGCCCGTCATTAGTTAGTTCAACTTGCATATCAGCACCAAAAATTCCTGATTCTATATATAGTGACATATTATTAGACACATATTCTAGAAGATAGTTATACAGGGTTTCTGCTAACTCTGGTTTCGCTGCATCGATGAAACTAGGCCTTGTTCCTTTTTTAATCGATGCATATAAAGTAAATTGTGAAATAATTAAAAGCCCTCCTTCTACTTCTTCTACTGATTTATTCATCTTTCCTTCTTGGTCGGTAAAAACACGCAAATTTCTGATTTTATTAATAACCCATTCTATTGTTTCATTTGTATCATTTTCAGCAAAGCCAACAAAAACTACCAAGCCTTTCTTAATGGATCCTTTCGTTCTCCCTGAAATATTAACTTTTGCATTTGTTACTCTCTGAATTAACGCTTTCATAAATATGCTTTTTGTTGACAGCTATGTGGATATCTTTCTCATAAGTATAGGATAATTAAAAGTAGCTCTATTTATCCACATATTTCCACACTTAATTATACTTATCCACTACTTATACTTGTCAGTTTTAATGTTAAGTATTTATATAAAAAAATATGTGCAAAACAGGTGTTGAGGTGTATAAGTTAAGTTAATTGAAAAAAATTTTTATAAAATGCTTTTTAGATTATATGAAGGCTTCTTTTTTATTATTAGTTATTAACCAAATTAACCACAATTTATCCTTAAGAGGATATTAAAATTTTATAAAGCTTTTATAAACATATCCACACTACCTACTATATACTACTATATTTAAATATTTAATTATTATTAATAAGATCATGTGGAAAAAAAATTAAATCTTGTCCTAAGATAATTTTGAAAGATGCTATATTTACTTGTTGAAAAAACTAAGGCTTAGAAATATGCAAGATAAAACGTTCACATATACAGACTCAGGTGTCGATATAAAAGCCGGTGAAGAATTAGTTAATTCAATTAAAGATATTGTGAAAGAAACGCATGGTGTTGAGGTTTTAAGTAATATTGGTGGTTTTGGGGGTTTTTTTAAACCAAATCTTTCTTCTTTTAGAAATCCAGTTTTTGTGAGTTCTGTTGATGGTGTTGGAACTAAACTTATTGTAGCATATAAAGCTCAAAAATATGATACAATTGGTAAGGATCTTGTTAATCATTGCATAAATGACATTGCTGTCTGTGGAGCTACCCCCTTATTTTTTCTTGATTATTTTTCAACTGGTAAATTAAAGAAGCAAACGGGAATTGAAGTTATAAAGGGATTTGCAACAGCTTGCAAAGAAAATAATGTGGCATTAATTGGTGGAGAAACGGCTGAAATGCCTGATATTTATAAACCAGGTGAATTTGACTTAGCAGGCACTATTATTGGGATTGTTGATGAAAGTGAGATTATTAATGGAAATCAAATAAGAGATGGTTCGTTTTTAATTGGCTTTAAAAGTTCAGGTTTACATACTAATGGTTTTTCATTAGCTAGAAAGGTGTTGCTATCAACTTACCAGATAGATGATTACATAAAAGAGTTAAATGTAACTCTTTCAGAAGAACTACTTAAAGTTCATAAATCTTATTTAAATTTAATTATTGAGTTAAAAAAAATTGAAAAAGTATACGGTTTTTCTCACATCACTGGCGGTGGAATAGTAGGTAATACTAAAAGAATACTACCAGAAGGACTTGGTTTAGATATTGACTGGAAATCATGGGATCGACCAGCTATTTATTCACTTATACAAAATTTAGGTAATGTACCTGAAGAAGATATGAGAGAAACTTTTAACCTAGGCATAGGCCTTATTGCGGTTGTAGATAAAAATATAGTCGAAAAAGTATTAGAAAAGGCTGCTCAACTAGGTGAACCAGGAATTAAAATAGGTAGAATTAAAAAGATCCAATAAAAAAACGTAATTCTTTTTCTAATACATCATAATACCACCCGATTCCTGCTGATAAAGTAATATTTGATATATTAAATAGAATATTCAAATTCCCACCAAAACTAGTTCTAGTGGGGTAACCAAAAGTAGTTTTGTTAGCTAAATCATACAGACGGTGGGTAAAGACTTTTAAATAAAGAGCTTTTAAAGAACTAGGTACTGTAAAAGAACCTTTATCGGCGTACCAAATAGGTATAATAGTTTCTGTTGTAAAACGCCCTATAGATGAACTATTTAGAAAAATATCAGAGAAAAAGGCAGGACTTGTAATATTGTTTGTAGAAAATAATACTTCATTGCTTTGTTTTAATATTACAGCATTAACCAGGGTGGATATATTTTTCTTTTTCCATACTGGCAGGTACATTTTTTGATCTGCATAAATTGCATATCTGTTGCTTAAACGATAGGTGTATTGAGTATTATTTAAAATAAAACTACACCCCGATGCTTGAAATGTTTTTTCATTACACTTCGATGCTTGAAACGTTTTTTGACCACTGATAAAAGTTATAAAACCACTTCTAGGTTGAATATCACGAATTAATTGTTGAACTCGTAGTTGTAAAAATGAGGAAATACCATATTTCGATTGAACTACATAATCCGTTAAAAAAGAACCTGATCCATCCATGAATCTTGATTCCTCGACGTATAATCGCGGAGTGATTGATATAGAAGTAAAACGAGTAAGAGAAGGAAAGTGGTAACTTAATGGAACACCCAAAGACCAACCTCTTTTATCCGAAATTAGATCTACAGAAAAACCTTCTTTATAATTGGGCTTTCTATAAAAGGTGAAATTTATACCGGGCCAAAACTTTTTGGTTGAATAGCTCATTTGATACCATAGATTATTTCTATGAAGAGTGCCCGAAAAGCGATAACCTTTTTCTTGTAATATATCGGTTGATTGCATAGATAGACCAACTTCCAATTTTGAAAAATCTAATGGGGAAAAACCACCGTAGTATGCATATGGATTTACATAATCCAGAAAATCTGGCAAAGAACTAGGAAGGGTTCCAGAATGATCAATTATTTGTGGCAGTATAACCCTTGGAGACCACCAAGATAGATCATCCGTATATGAATCGATCGTCCAATTAGTAGAGCTATTTAAAAGGTCATTTCCTAATAACATGCTATTAGAGCTCTTCTCAATATCTATGGCATTCATTGTGGGCCATTCAAAAGAGTTAGCAGCAACCCTTGAAGAGTCCACCATAGCAATGATATTTTTTTGATTTTGCTCATCAACAAAACTAAATAATTTACCATCGTCAGAATAGGAAGCTTCATAAGCCGCAAACTCTGCGTCTAGCTTTACAAAAGCTTGACCGTTATAAAGATCATATTCAACAACCCGAACACCGTCCCTATCATCGACACTCATTAGAAGATTTGATTTTATTGGGTGCCACTGTATGTCAATGATTGAAGCATTATCAAACCCAATATCTGCCGCCCCGCCTAAAGAAGACATGATTTCCGAACAACTATTAAAATTATTAACAAACCAAACTCCTTGAAAGCCTCTTTTTTGCATTAAAAAAGCATATGTATTTTTCATGCTAGGGTGAATAGCAATAGCTATTGGGCGAGTATTTTTAAACTGAGAGCATTGCAACCAGTTATTATTTCGGTACTCATATATTTGAGCGATATTTAAATAATTTTTTAAAGCCCAGAGGCTATTTCTGTGAGGATCGACAGAAGGAGCGAACATTCTTTTTGAACCCGGAATAAGAGCTTTTTTAGAAGCGCCCTCTAGGAAGGATTTACGATATAGGTATGAATATACCTCATTTAATGATGTAGCCCCTCTTTTATAGGCCGCATAAATAATTTCTTTTGATTTTTGATCAACGGCATATAAGTAATCTTCAACAAAAAAATCTGAGGTAATTAAACGACGAAACTGAGTTTCAGTGTCATAAAGGTAAATTCCGCGCTCTTGGTGGTATTTTCGCTCAACATATAGGAGCTTTGTTGGGCTAATCCATAAGGGTCTTCGCTGGTCAAGCTCTTGATTTAAAGGGTTTATATAATCAACATCTTCTATTTGGGTTTTGTTTCTTGCGCGGTGGGCGATTGCATAATTATCTAATGCCCACTTTCTGTACACAGGAGCCATTGCGTTTGGCCAGCTGGCGGTAACGCCCTTTAGGGCGACACCTAAACCCAAAGGAAAACGATTATAATGACGAATTAAGCTTTCTTTTAAAACCCCTTCGCCATATGTTTCTTGCAGCCACTCTGTAAAAAAGTACCCCGCAATGTAATGTCTATTTAGAGGATAGTGATATTTTGTAGGAATTAGGCCATCACCAATGCTCCAGGGGGAGTCACTAAGTAAATTTGCCCAATATTTTGCTTTAAAATAACCATAATTACCCCTACCACCGTGATTTACGGAAAGGGTGTTTTTACCCTCATGGTAAACTGCAAGACCTTCATGAATACCTCCCGGTGGATAAAAGTTTAAACTACGAGTTAAATCAGGCCCAAATAGAAAGCCGAAAGAATTAAGCAAAAAATGACCTTTAATATTGCCATGGGTGGCGTGCAAAATTTCGTGGGAGAGCACGGTTTCTAACCAATCCCCTCCCCGAGGGTTCAGGGCCTTTCCTTTAATAGGAGCTAAATTTATTTCAGACTTAAAGTTCCAAGATTGCACAAAGCCATTGCTCAGATCGGAATAATTTGTTATAACAAGAGGAAAGTTTTTTAAATTTCCACCTGTTAAAGATTGTGCCAAAGGATACTGTTGCTCTAAGATGCGACTGCTTTTATAGGCAACGGAATCGAGCCCTTCTGGATATATGATGCGAAAGTGAGGGGTTTTAAGTTGCAACCAAGGTCCTTTGTAAGGTCGATATTCAATAGAATAAAAAGGAGGGGTAATTTGAGCAAAGAGGGTACCGGCATTAAAAAAAAGTGCCGTTCCTATACCCACAAGCAAACCGACTGTTATCGTTATATAGCGAAGACTTAAAAATCCTGTCATTTGACTAAAAATTACAGAAATAATATAAATGTGAAACTAAGTGCGTCAGCGCTCCAGTAAGAACAAAAATATGCCAAAGACCATGAAAACCAACGGTATTTGGCCAAATATTTGGCTTTTTTAAAGCATATACAAGAGCTCCGACCGTATAAAAAAGGCCCCCAGAGATGATGCCATAACTAAACAACGGGATTGTTTCTCTCCAAATAATCGGAAAAATGAGCAGAGAAAGCCACCCCATTATCACATAGAGCAGCGTAGATAACCAAGAAGGGGCATTCATCCAGACGCTTTTTTTTAAGACCCCTAAGCCAGCAATCAACCAAACACTATATAGCACAAAAGAGCCAGTCTCGTCAGGTAATACAAGCGCTGCAACCGGGGTATATCCACCAGCAATTACGACATAAATCATCATGTGATCAATCATTCGAAGCCGTTTAATTTGCTCTTTGCTTCCATTCAGCCCATGATAAAAAGCGCTAGAACAAAACAATGCAAAAGAGCTAAAACCATATACCATTAGAGCTAAAAGACCGGGCGCTGATTGATCAATAGCAGTAGTTAAAAATAAATAGCAGAAATAAAGGCTTGCAATAGCCCCGAAAGCATGACTCCAGGTGTTAAATGCTTCTCGTGCTTTCATAATAGGAAGAGCTGGCTAGATAAAAATAAAATAATAAAAATGATAAAAAGGTTTTCTAAGCAACTAATGTACTAGCTTAGAATAAACTTCCAAACCATAAATATTACGGCAAAGCTGATTATAAAAAACATACCGCCCCAACTAAGCCATTTTAGCCAAGTCGGTGGGCGCTTATCTTTTGGGAAGTGATCGGAATAAATAAGCTTATAGTTAATAATGGCAAAGACAGGCGCGGTTAAAAAGGAAACGCTTGTGGCTAAGTCAACCATAAATATAAAATTGCTCCCCGCAAAATAAAGGATAACAAGAGAGAAAAAGGAAATGATAACCAATAATCCTCTGTACGAAGAATACCAAGGAATGTCTTCGGGCCGGTCTAGGCGGCCTAAGTTAAAAAGATGCGAACAAGTGCGAGGATATGCGTCAGTAACGGTTAAGGTCGTGCTAAACATGGCTGTGAAGGCACAAATAATAATAATCCAATAAGCCCAGTCTCCTAGTGTGCTTGTGTATAGCTCTACAAGCTGGCTTGCAAACGCAGACCCGCTGCTTGCAAATTCATTTGTGGACCCAAACATAATAAGCGTCCCCAAAGAAAGAAAAGCAAGAGCCAAAAGCCCTGCACCAACCATCCCGATATTAAAATCTATAAGCGTTTCCTTTAGGTGCAAAACTTGTTTTGTTTGTTTACTTCGTTCCATAATCCAAAGCGAATGCCAAGCAGAGGCATCTAAAAGTATAGGCATCCAACCCATTAAAGCTATTAAGAAGGAAATACCAACTGCATCCCAAACAGACGGTGCTGCTGGTTTTACCATGGCACCGGGCTTCAAAAAAGCAACAACTACGGCGATAAGGGTAGAAATAGTTAGGACAATCAAAATAAATTTAATTGCTCCATCAAGAACAGAATACTGCCCTTTAATAAGTAAAAATAAGCAAATCACAAGAATAAAGGCGCTCATTATCAATGGAGAGAGGTCTAGGCCGGTTAGTTGGTTTGCCAAGCTAGCAGTAACCACGGTAACGGCGGCCTGAACAATGCACATTGTGAACACCGTAAAAACTCCAAATGAGCCAATAGCCCAACCCCCTAGGCGTTTATATCCTTGTATTAAGCTCTCTTTCATTACAACCGTGTATCGAGGGCCAAATTCTAGAAAAGGATATTTAGTGAGGATTGCAATTATTATAGCCCAAATTAGTGTAAAGCCGTATAGGGCGCCAGCGCGGGTAGATTGAACCAGATGAGAAACGCCAATGGCAGCGGCCGCCAAAATCAGCCCAGGGCCAAGAGCATACTTTAACGAGTCGCTAAAATTTTTTGAAGTAGAGTTCATCCCTATTGACTTAGATTATTTCTAGATTATACATCTCAGATTAGCAAAAAAAAGTAATCAAATAAAGCACATTGTGACTGTACTTTTACCTCTTTTTTCATAAATCTATTGTAGTATATTCTAATAAATATATTTCTAGCATTAAACAGATAAGTAGTTTAATCTGTAGTATAGCACCATTTCAGCCTAAAATCATAATAGCATGTATAGTCTCAGAATTATAAAAAGTCTCACTAACACCGGCGTTTTTTTAGTTTCTCTTTTGTTTTTATTAGTTGGTTTCCAGCCTGTTGGCAACGCTCAACAACAAGACCTTAGCTATTATTTAGATGAAAGCATGAGTTATGACCCCGCTATTCCTACTCCAAAAGAAGTGCTTGGATTTGAGGTGGGTGAGTGGCATGTCCGGCATGATCAGCTTGTTGAGTATATGTATGCTGTAGCTGCCGCGTCTGATCGAGTAACTATTTCGGAATATGCTCGGACTTATGAAAATAGAAAATTACTATCTCTGGTTATTACTACCCCAGAAAACCATGATAGGCTAGATGAGATAAAAGAAACCCACCTGCAACTTAGCAACGCATCTACTTCGGGAAAATTAGACCTAAGTTCAATGCCGGTGGTGGTTCAAATGAGCTATAGCGTTCACGGGAATGAGCCTAGCGGATCTAATGCCTCATTAGCTGTTGTATACCGCCTTGCAGCGGGGCAGGGGGAGGAAATGGAGGAGCTGCTATCTAACGCAATTATTTTAATAGATCCAAGTATTAATCCTGATGGTCTGAACCGTTTTGCTTACTGGGCAAACATGCATAAAAGCACCAAAACCCTTGTGACTGACCCCCAATCCAGAGAGTTTGACGAGGTGTGGCCAGGGGGTAGAACAAATCATTATTGGTTTGATTTAAACAGAGACTGGATGCTTGTACAGCATCCAGAAAGTCAAGGCCGTATTGCAAAGTATCAAGAGTGGAAGCCAAATGTCCTTACAGATCATCATGAAATGGGTACCAACTCCACTTTTTTCTTTCAGCCGGGCATCCCTAGCCGGACCCATCCTCTCACCCCTCAGAGTAACCAAGATTTAACAAAGAGTATTGCAGAGTATCACGCAGATGCTTTTGACAAAATACAATCTCTGTATTACAGTAAAGAAAGTTTCGATGACTATTATTACGGTAAAGGTTCAACATACCCTGATGTACAAGGTTCTATAGGCATTTTATTTGAACAAGCTAGTTCGAGGGGGCATGCTCAGGAAAGCGTGCACGGCGTACTTTATTTTCCTTTTACCGTCCGAAATCAAGTAACCGCGTCCTTCTCAACGTTGGAAGGATCAGTAGAGCTTCGACAAGAGTTGCTGGGTCATATGCGGCAATTTTACAGCGATGCGGCAGAAGCGGCAAACCGATCCTCGATTAAAGCGTATGTATTTGGGGAAGAGGCTGATCAGGCGCGCGCGTTTCATTTAGCTGAAATGCTCCACCGCCATGAAATAGACGTTTATATGCTTGATAAAAGCATAGAGGTCAATGGCGAACGGTTTGATGCCGGAAAAAACTATGTGGTTCCCACAAACCAGAGGCAATACAAGTTGATTACAGCCCTTTTTGAGCGACGAACAAGCTTTCAAGACAGTTTATTTTATGATGTGTCAGCATGGACGATGCCTTATGCATTTAATCTCCCTTTTGTTGAACTAGGAGATCGTCAATTCAGCTCAAATTTATTAGGAGCGGCCTTTATGGGAGAGTGGGAACCAACGGCAGAACTGGTGGGCGGCGAATCTAGTTATGCTTATGCATTTGAGTGGGATGAATACTATGCCCCTCGTGCGGCGTATCGGTTACAAGAAGCAGGAGTAAAGATAAAGGTTGCTAAAGCACCATTTTCTGCCCTAACTAACCTGGGGGTTAAAGAGTTTGATTATGGCACCATTATGATCCCCCTTGGTGTTCAAGACAATCAAGAGCGAGTTCATAAATTGGTTAAACAGGTGGTATTAAACGATGGGATTTCAGTTTTCAATATTACTACAGGCTTATCCACCGCAGGAGTAGACTTGGGAAGTAATCAGTTTGAGTCGCTAGACATGCCTAAGGTTGCGGTTGTTGGTGGAGAGGGAACAAACGCCTATGAAATAGGGGAAATGTGGCATCTTTTAGATCGCCGGTATGAAATGCCGTTGACTATTTTAGATAAAGCCGCCTTAGGGAGGGTTAACCTAGATAGATACAACGTGTTAGTTATGACGGGTTATAGCTATGGTGATTTATCATCTGAAACGGTTGAGACCCTTAAGTCATGGGTGAGAGATGGGGGAACCCTCATTGCTATGAAACAGGCAGTTTCGTGGGCTAATCAGCAGGGCTTGGCTAACATTGAGTTTGTTCGCCCCGATCGTGGCGAGTCTCCAGAAAACCGCCCCTATGTAAAGCAAGGAGCGGATTACGGCGCTGAAGTTATTGGGGGGAGTATTTTTAACGCACAATTAGACTTAACACACCCCTTGGCATATGGATATAACCAGTCTATAATAAGGGTTTTTAGAAATAGCACCATGTTTCTAAAAAAAGGTCAAAACCCATATTCTACCCCTCTTTATTATACAGAAGACCCCTTAGCAAGCGGATACGCCTCTAAGGTTAACGAAGAAACGATAAAGGGAACCGCGGCTATCGTAGTTAGCAGGGCGGGAGCAGGAAAGGTAATAGCGATGACCGATAACCCTAATTTTAGGGCGTTTTGGTATGGCACGAATAAGTTATTTGCTAATGCAATTTTCTTTGGCCAAACTATTAGCGGAAGCACAGGAAATTAAGTTAGATTTAGTTGCTGCCTTCCGGTGGCGATAATTTAGCGATTATCAAAGGCTCCGTTCTAAATTTATGAAAAAGAAAAGCGGACCGTGAGATAAGAAGCCTAGTTATTTAAAAGGTTTCCCTCACTGTCCCACTCAGCGATTTCAGTCCGTCGGTTCTGATTAACGCATTTGGCTAGCCATTCAGGCTCGTAATCAACCCCGTGCTCGGCTAATATTTCTGGAGGGACTCCGTCCCAAATGTTTGCAGTATTGCCCTGAAAGCCGAGGTCTTTTACACCTATCTCAGAGGTATAATAGCCGGTTAAAATGAGATTTCTGATTTCTCTAAAAAACCGACCACCCTGCTGCGTAGCAGCGGTTATCTTATCAGGGTAGGCAATTTCATCCAGTACCATAATCTGCTTTGAAGTACCAATGCGAGCAAACATATCCCCATGATGTTTTCTAGAAAAGCCATCAAGCCACATGATGCCTCCGCGTAAGCGGGTTTGTAGAGAGGGCATATCTAACACAATAAAGGCAATGAACTCAGTAACACCAGCATCAACTGCCGATTCTGCCGTATCGCTTGCAGGAAGAATATGATCACATAACACCTCTATGGTGCTTAATTCATGGTCATCGAAAAAACGTTGATTAAAAAGTAGCTCATCGCGCTCCTTTTCCTCCGGTGTTCTGCCATAATCCCATTTCCGCTCGACGTAAGGGACTCGTGCAACAGGTTCATTGGGATCGGCGGGGCTAACAGAAAAGCCACGGTGCTTTTTTGCTTCGGCGGCACTTGGAAAGAATAAACCAGCGCTAAGTGTTCCCAAAATAAGGCGTTTAATAGATTCTTTACGATTCATCATGGCTATAGATTCTGTTTTTTAAGTTGATCAATTATAAAATCAGAGGTTCTCCAGGAAAGAGCCATAATAGTCCATGTGGGATTTTTGTCTGCTTGTGAAACAAAGGACCCAGCGTCAACTATAAAGACATTTTTAGCATCATGCAATTGCTGAAATGAATTGGTGACTGATGTAGTGGGGTCATTACCCATGCGTGTAGTTCCAACCTCATGAATAATTTGGCCAGGCGAAGCGAGACCATATTCGGACTTAGCAGAGGGAGTGTCCCCAAGAGTTATGGCCCCCATGGCATCAAAAATTTCCTCAAAAGTTTTGTGCATGTGCTTGGCTTGGTTGCGCTCGTTGTCGGTCCAATTATAATGGAAGCGAAGAACGGGAATACCAAATTCGTCAACGGTATCAGGATCTATTTCACAGTAATTATCATACTGAGGAATCGATTCTCCTCTCCCAGAGATTCCCATTACTGCTCCGTAAAAACGTTTTACATCTTCTCTGAGTTTGTTTCCGTACCCTCCAACTTCGAGACCAAAGTGTTCATTTAGGCTGTCGGGATTAAAGCCAAATCCATAGGAAGGTGTTCCCAGTCCGCCCCAAATTTCTAGATGATAGCCCCTAGGGAAGTCTAATTTAGCATCATTTAGCCACCACGGAGTGTACACATGCATTCCCCCTACACCATCTTCATTGTAGGTTTTTCTGTTTAACAATTCAGGAACAAGGGCGGTGCGAGAGGAACCCGTGGAGTCATGCAAATAATGACCAATTAAGCCACTACTATTACCTAATCCTTGTGGATGTTCGCCACTTTTTGAGTTTAATAATATTCGGGCGCTACTGCAGGCCGAAGCGGCCAATACAACTACTTTTGCATTAATTTGATACTCTTGCCGATCCTCTTTGTTAATGTAAATAACGCCTTTTGCTTCGCCGGACCCGTTAGTTAGCACCTCTCGCACCATGGCGTCGGTATACAAGTCGATTCGGCCGGTTGATTGCTGTGCGGGAAAGATTAAACAACTTCCTGATGAGAAATCGGCATAGACCGAACAAGAGCGGTTACACTGGCTACAGTAGAAACATACCCCACGGTCATTATTTATCCGCTTGGTTAAAACGGATAAACGGGAGGGTATGACGGGAATATTAGCTTTGCGCGCTCCTTTTATGTAATACAATTCATGAAGACGAGGTTTAGGTGGCGGCAGAAAAAACCCGTCTGGCTCATTGTGTATACCTTCTTTACTGCCAAAAACGCCTAATAATTTATCGACTCGATCATAATAAGGGCGCACATCCTCATACCCTATAGGCCAGTTATCGCCGAGGCCGTCTATATCTTTACGCTTAAAATCTAGGGGTCCAAAGCGTAAAGAAATACGACCCCAGTGATTTGTTCTACCCCCAAGCATGCGAGATCGAAACCAATCAAAACGAGTGCCGTTTTTACGTGTGTAAGGCTCCCCGTCGATCTCCCAGCCGCCATACGCTGCGTCATAATCGCCAAAAACACGACTAGAACCCGCCCCTCTTCGAGGAGAATCCCAAGGATTACGTAATTGGGTTCGCTGAGCGTCATTGGCGGGGTCAAAATAAGGGCCCGCTTCTATGACGGCTACTTTTAACCCAGATTCGGAGAGTACTTTTGAGGCCATGCCACCACCGGCGCCAGAGCCAACAATAACAGCATCATAGGTAACAGGATTAGTGTGTATAAACATATTTAGCGCGTTTTAAATCGATTATTTCATTAGTTGGCCATCAATCATAACCAGATCAACCGTAGTAGTATACTCAAAAGGATCCCCATTGAACAAGACTAAATCGGCATCTTTTCCAACTTCAAGGCTACCAACTCGCTGGTCAATACCAAGAAGCTGAGCGGCGTATAAACTTAAATGTTGAACGGCGAGACGAGAGCTTAGTCCATTATTAACCGCAACTCCTGCTTCAAAAAGAATCACGCGGGTTTTTGGAACATAGTTTTCATGCCCGCTTTGAAAAGCAAAAGCAATGCCTTCTCTAGCTAGTAAAGCGGCGGTTTCCATTGATACATTAACGGCTTCGCCGGTAGCTCGTAGCATAGTTGGGTGTATAACAACAGGCACCCCGCTTTCTTTGACCTGATCAAGTACTAAATAGATTTCAGCAACTCCATCGAGAACCATAGGAAAATTAAACTCTTTTTGTAGTCTAAGTGCAGTTAAAATATCTTGTGCTTTATGGACGCTTACTAATGCTTGAGTCTGCCCATCTAATAAATCCGCTAATGCTTCCATACCGAGATCGGTGGATGACAGGGTTCCGGCGGCTCTTTTATTTGCATATTCTTCTGCTTTATGTAATTCCTGCCGGATCATGGCCATAGCTTTGGCTCGGGTGCCTGGCTTTGAGAAGGCCCCACTAATTACTCCGCCCAAAGAAAAAGTAAGCATCGATTCATGGACCAATGCCTGTTCAGCTCGTTGTGCATTTGTTTTAATGATTAAGCTTTGACCCGATACTAACGCTCCTGGTGCGTGGCCTGTTTGAATAGTTGTGATCCCGTGATTACGCAAGTGGGCCACTAAAGGTTCTTCGGGGTTATATGCGTCAAGAGCTCTAAGTTCGGGTTGAATAGCATTAGACCGGTCTAGTTGATCTTGATCACTGCCGGGATCATTTAAGTATCCAGCTAGCCCAACTACTGTGTGTGCATCAATAAATCCTGGGGTTACTACCTGGGCTTCCAAACGAACGGCTCCGCCGGGCGCGTCTATTTCATATTGGGTTCCAATAGCTTGAATAATGCCTTTTTTAACAAGTATTCGACCATTTGAGAGAAGCTTGCCCGTTCCAATGTGTATAGATTCTGCGTCTATTATATAAGAATTGTTGCTATTTTGTGCCCAAGTAGTCGCTCCAAAAAGAACGGCGAATAAAAAAGAACGCATTAGGTTAATAAATGATTTGTTAAAGACGATTTTTGTCAAAGTCTGTGATCCTATAATTAATAAGCTCATAACTATTGTCCCCCCTCATGGGTGTGCGTGTGAGTATTTAGGCGAAAAACCCCATATCCACCGGTGGCTACTTTCTTATCTTCGGGATTGGCTCTATCCCAAACCTTTTGTCCTTCTATCCATGTTTGTTCTACATGGGTATAAACACTAAATGGGTCGCCGCTAAGAATGACTAGATCGGCATCCTTGCCTTTTTTAAAGGAACCAATTCGATCATCGACTCGCATCATCTTAGCATTAGCGAGGGTTATCGCCTTTAGAGCTCCTTCTCGGCTCATGCCTTCTCGCACAGCCAAAGCTGCCGACCTTAAAAATAGTCTCGAATCGGTAATATAGTCGTCAGTGTGTAAACCAACAGCCGCTCCCGCCGCCTCTAATACAGCGCCATTTTTGTTGCTGAAATCTTTTGCCTCCATTTTGCCCCCAAATGAATCTAAAGTTATGATCGACGAAGGATATCCAGAGGCCGCAATATTTTCAGCAACTTTGTAGGCTTCTGATACGTGCTGAAGAACCATATCATATCCAAATTCGTCTGCTAATCGAATAGCTGTTAGCACATCATCGTGCCTGTGCGTATGATGGTGAACCGTTCTTTTGCCTTCTAGCACTTCAACTAGAGTTTCTAAGCGAAGATTTCTTGCGGGCATTCTCGATGCGTCGTTTTGTGCAGCAATTACTTTTTGCTGATAATCTTGGGCCTCAATAAACAAACTACGAACTAAGGCGGCAGATTTTGCTCGAGTTCCCGGGGAGCTTCCACTGCCGATAGGATTTGTTCCATTGGCCATTTTGAGCCCACCACAAACTTCGTTGTCTTTATCCACACACATTAACATCTGCTGAACGTCTGAAGTAGCTCGCAACTTAACATAAATAGTTTGGCCGCTCATGAGCAGTCCAGATCCAGGCATAACATTGGCAGCAGTAATACCGCCTGCTAAAGCTTTTTTAATGGATGGAGATAGGGGGTTGAACGAGTCCATAACTCTGACATCCGGATGCATGGCAGAAGACCGATCGCCACCATCACCACCGCCAATATGGGAGTGCGTATCAACCAGACCGGGCAAGATTATTTTACCTGTAACATCATTAATAACGGCGCCTCTGGGGATTCTAGTTCGTGAGTCTCCTATCGCCGTGATGACTCCGTCCTGAATAATTAACACCCCGTTTTCAATAAAGGCTTTTTCAATTGGGTAGATGGTTCCGCCAATGAAGGCAATGGGTTCTTCTTGTGCGCTTAGCAAGCTAGACCAAGTGAGAATTGGGATGCAAAGTAAAAAAACAAAAAAGCGGTTTTTCATAATGGTTAGAATAAGAGTTTTGATAATTTAAAAAAACGTACACTTAACCCAAGTAAAAAATCAAAAAACTATCGAAGGCCCAGAATAGCAGAACCAGTTTCTGAAAAACTTAGAGGTTTATCAAGCAGCCTTCTAGGCATGGTAGGGTCTAAAAAAAGCGTGCCGCGATAGAAAAAATACATGCTTATTGCCATGATAGTATGAGCTACGTCTAAGTGATTAAACCATAGGTGTATACCTATTTCAAGAGTATAAAAAACCGCCGATAATCCAGCAAAGAAAATCGTTCTAATAAAAACTAAATGCATAGGGTGGCCTGTTTTTTGGAACATGATAATATGTAGTGGGAGTACAACAAGGCCTAGGCCGTAAGCAGAGTGCACTTTTATAAAGAAAAAATTTAAGGTTATAAAAGAAATTACAGCGAAGGTGATCAATTCAATTACATTAAACCACTCCAGAGCAAGACCAAGGCGGCTCGAGAAGAAGGGTCGTGCTTGAAAGATGCTCGCTCGCTCAATAGCCATTACCGCAATCATGCTAATTAACCAACCTGGTAATTTCCATTCTATACCAACGGCATATTGAAAGGCGTGACCTAAGACCCCCCCTAAAAAAGTAGCTATACCCATAATCAAGAAGTAATACCTCATATATCGGTGAATTCGGCCAGAAAGCTTCTTTTTACGAAGGCTGAAAAAAGCATATAGACAGACAAGCGTGATCCATAGGTCTGTAAAGGTTACCATTGGCTCCATAATAGGTAGCCCATAGAGCTCTATAGTAGGTTGGCCTGATGGGGAAAGAAAATCACTCATGAATAAAAGTGAATGGAGTTGATCCGACGAGCAGATAGACGATATATATCGGGACTCAAGTTATAAACGCAAAAAGGTAGCAGAGCGTTTTAAATTAACTTCTTTTAATTTACGTCATGAAACACCAGTTAACCAAATCAAAGATGCATTGTATAGGTAATAATGGTTTATAATAGCCTAAACCACCTATAATATTAATTAATGGTAGTAAGAGCGGGTAAAAAATAAATGGGGAGCAGCCCTAAAGGACTCTTTTTATAGAGCTAAAAAAGGAAAATTGAGCTAGACGCAGACGGTTAACACAAGATATTTAGCTGTAATATGAGTCAGAAACATTGAGTTGAGTATTGATTGAATGAGCGTCTATGTATTTTAGCGAGGGTAATCTGGCGTAGCAAATCATAACCTATTTTGCACGCAGATAAGTATTTTAACTGATAAAGAGGAGAAGATTTTTACTCAAAATAATGCCTTGGAATCATTTGGGCGCTCTATTCCCAAGTAAGAAAAAGCTTTAGCAGTGGCTACCCGGCCCTTTGGGGTTCGCTTTAGGAAGCCTTCTTTGATCAAAAAAGGCTCATATACTTCTTCTATGGTTCCCTTGTCTTCACCAACAGCCACTCCTAACGTGTTAAGCCCGACAGGGCCGCCGCCATAGTGCTCAATTATGGCGCGAAGCATGCGAATATCCATGTCATCTAAGCCGTTTCTGTCTACATCTAGTGCATTTAGTGCTTTATCAGCAATCTGTTCATCGATTTTGTCCAAAAGATCAACTTGGGCAAAATCACGAGTTCGACGAAGGAGTTTGTTGACAATACGTGGCGTACCCCTACTTCGGCTTGCGATTTCATGGGCCCCAGCGTCATTAATTCTAAAGCCCATTATATCGGCAGTTCTCAGTGCTATTCGCTGTAATAATTCTTCATCATAGTAGTCTAGACGGATGTCAATTCCAAAACGAGCGCGTAGAGGAGCCGTTAACATTCCTTTGCGAGTAGTCGCTCCAATGAGGGTAAATCGATTTAGTTCAATTTGAATACTTCTAGCATTAGGGCCTGAATCTATCACAATATCCAAAGTAAAGTCTTCCATGGCGCTGTATAAATACTCTTCAATAATAGGGTTTAAGCGATGTATTTCATCAATAAATAGAACATCACCCTCTTCTAAATTGGTTAGCATTCCTGCTAGATCTCCAGGTTTGTCAATGATAGGTCCGGTAGTTGGGCGAATATTAACCCCCATTTCTTCTGAAATTATGTAAGCCAAGGTAGTTTTTCCCAAGCCCGGAGGCCCGGATAGAATAACATGATCAAGCGCCTCTCTTCTTTGCTTTGCTGCCTTAATGAAGACTTTTAGGTTATCAATAGCTTTTTGTTGGCCAATAAACTCGTCAATGCAGGAGGGGCGAACACTTTGTTCAAAAGCCTCTTCCTTGTGTTGCGGATTCAATAAAGGGTTTTGCACGTAGTTAAATTCAAATTAATGCTTAGTCAATAGAATTATACTTAGATTTACGTCGAATTGCGTATATAAATTGTCTATTTTGGAAAATCGGCAGGATAATGCAGGTTTTTATTTAGTGGCTTTTTAAAAGTATCTGCAAAACCCTGGCTTAGTTAACTAAAACTCTACAAAAGAAAAAAGATTTGCCAAAAAAAAAATATACAGGCAAAAAGCGGCTCTTTGGCCCAGAATATTATTTCAACTATGAACTTAGTTGGCTAGAGTTTAATAGCCGCGTGTTGTCTGAGGCGGAAAACACGGAGAACAATTTGCTGGAGCGAGTTAAGTTTATTGGAATAGTATGCTCAAATCTAGACGAGTTTTTTCAGAAGAGGGTGGGAGGGTTAAAAAGACAGCTACATGCAGGTGTAAATACTATTTCTGTGGACGGTCTTAATGCCCAAGAACAATTAAAGATCATTCGCAAACGAGTGTTAGAAATGACAGAGCGATATAGGGGCTGTTTTTTTAATGAATTAATGCTAAATCTAGAAAATCACGGGATTTTGATTAAGAGCATGGATGAGTTGACTGCTAAACAGTTACAAAAAGCGGAATCTTTTTTCGGCCGGCAATTATATCCAATAATCACCCCATTAGCTGTAGATGAATCACATCCTTTCCCCTTTATTTCTAATCAAAGCTTGTCTTTTGCTATTGAATTACGAAATAAAAAAACTGATGAAAAAAGTTTTGCTCGAATAAAAATTCCGTCTAACAGGCCCCGTTTTATTGCTGTACATAAAAGTGCTAATAAAATTGTATTCATTCCTATTGAGGAATTAATAAAAGCAAAGATGAACCTATTTTTTCCTGGAATGGAGGTGTTATCCGCGCATCTATTTCGGGTTACTAGAAATGCATCATTAGAACGGAACGAAGAGGAAGCCGACGATTTACTTGAGGTAATTGAAGACGAGTTAAGAGAGCGAAAATTTGCCCAGATTGTACGTTTAGAATTAGATGCAAAAACACCTAGACCATTAAAAAATTTTTTAGTTAAACATCTCGAAATCATCCCACAAGATGTGTATGAAATGGAGGGCACTATTGGCCTAGCAGATGTATTTCAGATCGCCACCATAGAAGGATTTTCTAGTTTAAAAGATGTACCATGGAGCCCAATACTACACCCTGTTTTTTACCACCCCCCAGAAGAACGATTCCCCAATATTTTTTCAGTTATTAGAAAAGGAGATTTTTTAGTTCATCATCCTTATCATAGCTTTGAATTGAGTACTCAGAAATTTATTGAAGAGGCAGCTAAAGACCCAAAGGTTTTGGCTATAAAACAAACCCTTTATCGCACTTCGAAAGATTCACCTGTTATGCATTCGCTGATGCGCGCGGCAGAGGAAGGTAAGCAGGTGGCTGTATTAGTAGAAATAAAAGCTCGATTCGATGAAGAACGCAACATTTTATGGGCTCAACAATTAGAAAATGTAGGCGTTCATGTTGCATATGGCATTCCAGGGTTAAAAATCCATACTAAGCTAACGATGGTGGTTCGTGAAGAGGAAGAGGGCTTGCGAACATATTGCCACATTGGTACAGGGAACTATCATCCTGATACAGCTCAGCTATATGAGGATTTAGGGTTGTTTACCTGTGATGCTGTTATAGCAAAAGATGTGACGAACGTTTTTAATTTACTGACAGGGTTTGCACCAAAACAACGCTTTGACAAATTACTTGTCGCACCCAAATATATGAGAAAGAGGATGTTAAATTTAATCGACCAAGAAATTAAAGAGGCCAAAGCAAGCAGATATGCAAGAATTATCGCTAAAATGAATAGTTTAGAAGATCCTCAAATTATTGAACGTCTTTATGAAGCATCAAAAGCCGGTGTTGAAATAGATTTAATAGTTAGGGGGGTCTGTCGCTTAAAGCCTGGTATTGCGGGGTTAAGCGAGCGTATTCGTGTGCATTCGGTGATAGGTAGATTTTTGGAGCATTCCAGGGTGTACTACTTTTATCATTCCGGTGAACGCATTTATGCCATAGGCTCTGCTGACTGGATGCATAGAAATTTGGATGCTCGCGTGGAGGCTATAACGCCTATTGAAAGTGTAAAGTTAAAAAAATATTTACAGTTTATTTTTGAAATCTATTTAAATGATAATCGACAACGCTGGATCCTTGCTTGGGATGGCTCCTACAGTAAAGTATCTACTATGGAACAAGGTGTAAAAGAAGGCACACATAATTCACTAATGAGGCATACATCATCTTCAAAGGCTCCTATTCCCATGCCCAGCTAATAGCGCGTAAAAATATTGACCGAATTTTTACGTATGCGTAAAATATTACAGTTTGTTTTTTTTAAGGGCTTTTCTCTAAACAACATCTTAAATTTATTATATGTACCGCGTACAACTACAGAACTTCGAAGGCCCCCTAGATCTACTTCTTTTTTTTATCAAAAGAGATGAATTAGATATTTATGATATCCCCATTTCCTATATAACTAATCAATTTTTGGAATATTTACATGTGCTCGAAGAATTTGATTTAGATATAGCCAGTGAATTTGTTTGGATGGCTAGTAACCTTATGTCAATAAAGGCTAAAATGATGCTCCCGAGAGAGAATTCTGAGGAGGATAGTTTACTAGATGAGAAGGATCCTCGTTATGAATTGGTGCAACAGCTGCTCGAATATAAACGTTATAAAGAAATGTCGCTAAAGTTATCGGATTTAGACGAAGAAACACGAAAAAAATATGGCCGAGGTTACCCGGTGGCTGATGAAGTCAAAAGACAGGCGTCTGGAGAAGCCTTACAAGATGTAACATTATTCGATCTGATTGCCGCGTTCAAGAAGGTCTTAACAGATATTGATCGAAAAAATGTAATTCATCGAGTAGAAAAAGTGGAGGCAACCTTAGAACAACAGACTGAGTATATTTTAAATACCCTTCAAAAAAACGGAAAGCAAAGTTTTTTAAGCCTCTGCGCATCTTTTAAGCAGCGAGTGGTTATTGCAATTACCTTTTTAGCTATTTTAGAAATGATTAAAGAACAGCAGATACGCCTTTATCTAGGAGATAATCCATCAGAGTTTTATATTGATTTAATGCCTGTTAGTGAGATTCTGCGTCAAGGCTAATTTACTGTTGAAGGCTATAAAAACTAAAAAATGAACACAGTTAGACGGCATTAAACAACCTATAAATCAAAAGGGTCAAGAGACATTTTTGACATTATTTACCGAATAAAGCATAAACAAAGGCCTCTTTATCAAATACTTGTAAACTTTCGATGTCCTCTCCTAGCCCAATATATTTAACTGGAACGGATAATTCGTGAGAAACTCCTAGGACAATTCCTCCCTTGGCTGTACCATCGAGCTTGGTTAAGACCAAGCCAGTAATATCTACAGCTTCTGTAAAGGCCCGCGCTTGTTGAAGAGCGTTTTGACCGGTGGATGCGTCTAGCACCAATAAAACTTCGTGCGGGGCGTTAGAGACTACTTTAGAGAGAACGCGTTTTATTTTGGATAGCTCATCCATTAATGCCTTTTTATTGTGCAGTCGGCCCGCTGTGTCGATAATACTAACATCCGCCCCTCTCGCTTTAGCTGCGGCCACGGTATCAAAAGCAACAGCCGCAGGGTCAGCATTCTGCCCCTGTTCAATAATAGGCACACCGGCCCGCTCACTCCAAATTTTAAGTTGATCTACAGCAGCAGCACGAAAGGTGTCAGCTGCGCCCAGAAGTACTGACTTACCGGCTGATTTATACCGATGAGCTAACTTTCCTATAGTGGTTGTTTTGCCTACTCCATTTACTCCAACCATTAAAATTACATGAGGAATCTCTGGGAATTGTGCATCAAAATCGGCGGAACCGTCGAAGGGGGTTTTTATTAGCAGACCAATAATCTCGTCGCGAAGCATTGTATTTAATTCTTCTTTATTAACATATTTATCCCGAGAGACTCGTTCTTCTAAGCGTCGTATAATATCGAGGGTTGTTTTTACCCCGACGTCGGAGGCTATTAAGACTTCTTCGAGTTCATCTAGAATGGCATCGTCAATTTGACCTTTTCCGGCGATGACCTTCCCAAGTTTGCTTAACAATCCATTCCTGCTTTCTTCAACCCCCTTCTCCAAAGGAGTGTTTTTTTTAAGTCCAAATTTTTCTAAAAACCCCATATTCCTACCGTTAATTAAAACGAGCGCCGTTCATTATATTTCTATAGCGTAAAAGATACATAATAAATGAAAACAACATGATGGCTACCGATGCCCATAGTAAAATAGTGTGTGCGAGGGAGGCCGACCTAAAAAAGAATATAGATATCCAGTAAAGCGAGATGACATTTACCGATATTTTACCCGAAATAGTACTCATTGCCACCTTTCCATATCGTAATTTGATAAATGAAGAGCCAATCAAAATTAATATATCCCGGGCAATGAATAGCCACAAGAACCAAAAAGGAATCCAACCAATAACAACGGTATAAATAAATAATAATCCCGCTGCAATCTTATCAGAGATTGGATCAATCATCTTACCTATTTCTGAAATAGTGTTGGTTTTACGTGCAACAAATCCATCTAGATAGTCTGAAATAATCCCATAGCCAATTAATAAAATTATAATTGCATCAACTGAGTACCCATTGATGTAGTGGCGATAGACAACCGGTATTACAATAAATATTCGAGAAAATGATATAAAATTGGAGATGGTAAAAAGCTTTCCACTAACCTCTATTTTTCTTCCATCTATGTTATTTTGAACCGACAAGCCCCAGTTTTTATTACGATATTATTTAAGCCTAAGTTAAAACCAATCCCTCGATAAAGCCACATGAAAAAACACACCTCAAATCTATGGCTAAGTGGCCATCTTGTCGAACAAAAGAATCACAGTGAAAAGGTGTTTTCAGGAGAACTTTTACATGTATATAAAGACGAGGCCATCCTCCCAAATGCTAGTGCCGGCCGAAGGGAATGGATAGAGCACCCAGGTGCTTGCGCAGTAGTACCTGTGTTTAATAATGGAGATTGTGTACTTATTCAGCAATTTCGGTATCCGGTCCAACAATTATTTTGGGAAGTTCCTGCAGGAAAAATCGATCCCGAGGAAGACCCGCTTAGCACGGCGAGCAGAGAACTGGGCGAAGAAACAGGTTATTGCGCTGAGATGTGGACCTACATTGGTCATTTTTATCCAGCCGTTGGCTATGCAGATGAAATTATTCATATATATCTAGCCGAAGGGCTTATCCAAGGAGAACAGAATATGGATCAAGATGAATTCTTGAGCGTGTACAGAGTTCCATTTGACGAAGCAATAAGCATGATTCATAGCGGTGAAATTAATGACGCTAAAACCATTGCCAGTATCATTCGTGTCCATGGCTTTTTGAATCGTAAGAGAAAGGAATAAACTGCTCGTAATATTATCACACAACATTATTTTTGAAACAGGTCGACCCAACCGGGGTAATACGAATCAGTCTAATAGGCTTAAAACTTTGTTTCTTAGCCATCTTTCTTTTTTCCATATTGCTCAATGAAATCACGAGCCTTTACAATCTGAACTACTTCTTTGCTATTACGCTTTATAACTTTCACTTGAAATAAACTTAGAATAGCCTGTTGTTGAAGCAGCTCAATTACTTCGGAACGAGTTTCGCATTCTTCGGTTTCACTAACCAAATCATTTATACCTTGTATAATGTACCGGTAATTGTGGGTATTTGATTTGTTGGCCCTCTCCACTTCCCTGGGTCGTCTTTCGGGTGCGTTGAAGTACTCTTGCAGCGATTCTTCAGTAACATACCAGCTGACTCCTAGTTTACGGCCCCTAATACGACCTGTTCGGAGATAAGAGCGTAAAGTTAGTTTAGAAACGCCTAGTTTCTCATGAAGGTCGTCAATCGAATAGAGTATTAAATTGCCAATTTGCTTAGGCATGGTTGGATTCTGATTTAGATTGAGGGCTATTCGCTTGATTAAATGCTTCGGTAATACGTTGATTCATGAGTCGCCTATAGTGTTTAAATTCATACTCATTAACGGTAAATTTCGAAGTAAATTCACCATCAGAGCAATGTACTATATATTTGTTGGGTCGCTCTGAGGCGCTTACTGTTACCTGTACGCTTCCAAGTTTATAGTGCTCAATTACAGAATTTTTCATGTATCAATTGTCCATATTTTGTACTATTGATTATGCTAAAGATACTATTATAATTGGACAAAATTGAGGTCAAGAAAAGATTGTAATGACTAAAAAATCTGTTATTGCTATTGTTTTAGGGGCGTTTTTAGGTGTTTTTATTTATAATGCTATCCAGAAAACGGTCCCTGTAGAAATCCAAAACGCACCCGATTGGCGTAGCCTGGACGCTGGATTGCAAGAAGCCAGAGATTCTGATAAATTGGTTCTGGTTGATGTATACGAAGATGGGTGTAAATACTGTAGGGCCATGGAGCGGGAAGTATATCCAGACATTACGGTTCGGGCGGTGTTAGACGCAGGATATATCCCTGTTAAGGTGAATGGAAATGCCGATGTACCCATTCGATTTCAAGGTCAAGAATTAAGTTCCAGAACATGGGCTCAGCGGCAAGGGATCTATGTTTTTCCTGGCACGTTAGTATTAGATCCTAATGGCAATCAATTGAAGCGGCGCACAGGATTTATGAATACGGATGAACTTCGGCAATTTCTTTATCGTTAGATACAAATATCTTGCAGAAAAGCTTGCAAAAGCCGTAGTAATGTTCTGTAACTGAATCAACTCTATCGTAGTTTAACTTATATATCCACTCTTAACCACCACTGATATGTTAAAGAAGACTTATTTTTATCCTTTGGCTTTTGCCCTTTTATTTTGTCTTTCATGCGCGGCCACCCCCACCCCAAAAGCGCAAAATGAGTATACCTTTACCAGTTATGTTAGTGGCATTGAGGTGCCTTGGGGGATGGAATGGTTATCTAGTGGTGAATTATTGGTGACCGATCGGTCAGGAATTTTGTACGTAGTGCAGGATGGCGAAATTGTAGCGGAATTTACCGAAGTATTTGGAGACCTCTTTCCTGAGCGTCAAGGCGGGTTTTTAGATGTTCAAGCACATCCTAATCATTCAAAAAATGGATGGGTTTATTTTAGCTATTCATCTACTTCAGGAGAGGGAGAGGGCGCAAATACCAAAATAATTCGAGCAAAATTAGGGGGCAGTGGTTTAGAAGAGGTAGAAACTTTATACAAGGCTACACCAAACAGTAGAAGAGGTGTACATTATGGCAGTCGTTTGGAATTTGGAACCGATGGAACACTTTATTTCACCATTGGAGATCGCGGGAATAGAGATGTAAACCCCCAAAGTCTTTCTATCGATGGAGGAAAAGTATATCGAATAAACGACGATGGAAGCATCCCTCAGGATAACCCCTTCTTTGGGAATACTGACGCGATTGAAGCAGTATACTCATACGGACATCGAAACCAACAAGGCATGGAACGACACCCAGTGACAGGACAAATGTGGGCCCATGAACATGGCCCGCGAGGGGGGGATGAATTGAATATTATAGAGCCAGGAAAAAATTATGGATGGCCGGTCATCAGCTATGGAATAAATTATAATGGCACCCCTTTTGCCGAAGATACGGTACGTGAAGGGATGCAGCAGCCTATTCATTATTGGGTGCCTTCGATTGCGCCATCAGGAATGACTTTTGTCACCAGTGATCGATACCCCGACTGGAAAGGACATTTACTAGTAGGCTCCTTGAAATTCGGATTAGTAGAGTTGCTTCAGCTTAATGGAAATAGCATTATAAGTAGAACTGAGGTGCTTCAAGGGATTGGCCGCGTGCGAAGTATAAAACAGGGGCCTGATGGATATATCTATGTGGGCGTTACGGGTCAGGGTATATTTCGTGTAGAGGGTGTTTAGAGCGTTCCAGTACCCCAACCGTCTCGGTATTTTCTACGAACAAAGGTATTGGCTGGCTCGAAGTTAGTTACTTTCATGGAAGGGCCATCCCATAAAAGCTGAATACCCCGACCAGGGTAGAAAGTTCTCATTCTTTCCATATCTACACCTTCTTCGGTGTAAGTTTCCTTATATTCTTCTTTATAGTCATAGCTCCGTATAGCCAAATTACCCATAAGCACACTTTCGGTAAGTGGGCCTGCGATATCAAAAGAGGAGCTTAATTCATGTTCTCCATACCCAGCTAAACAAGCATTCACCCATTGATGATGGTGTCCTTCTGGAACACGGGGGAGAGTTTGGGGTACTTGTACATGTTCGTTTATTCTCGAGGGTAGCAATCGAGGGTTTTTACCATAAGTGTCGCACATCATTTTACCGCGATTACCTATAATAAGAATCCCGTTTCCTCCATCGCCCATGAGCTCATTAGGTTCTAATTCTTCGGGTCTTGCCGGTTGAATACCTCCATCCATCCAGTGGAGCTTTATAAAATCCCCATTTTGATAGGGAAAACGTAAAACTACATGAGAAGACGGAGGAAACCCTTCGAGAAACTCTCCTCGGCGGAATTCGTCAACATACACCGCCCCAACACTACACTCTACCCGGTCTGGATAGCTGAGATCAAGCACATTAAACGGAGTCTCCATTAAGTGGCACCCCATATCCCCAAGCGCGCCAGTTCCATAATCCGACCAGCCTCTCCAGTTAAAGGGGGCAAGACCCTCTACATATTCCTTGTATGGCGCCGTCCCTAACCATAAATCCCAATCCAAGCCATCAGGTACTGGTGCAGGACTTGTCGGCCAACTAATCCCTTGAGGCCAAACGGGACGATTAGTCCAAACGTAGACTGTATGTGCTTGCCCAATAATACCTGCCTGTAACCATTCTTTCATTTGCCGAACCCCGTCCCCTGAAGAGCCATAATTACCCATTTGTGTGACTACTTTATATTCTTTAGCAGCCTCAGTCACCATTCGAGCTTCATAAATATCATGGGTTAAAGGTTTTTCTACATAGACGTGCATACCCCGTTGAATTGCGTCCATCGTCTGCACCGCATGGTTATGGTCTGGGGATGAAACTACCACGGCATCGATATCGGATTCGTGCGCCTCCAACATTTTTCTATAATCCTTATAAAAGGGGGCGCTTGGATAAGCTTCCTTTGCACGGCTTACCATTCGGTCATCTACGTCGCACAGAACAGATACAGTTACATTTGGGTGTAGTGCTAATTGGCGAAGGTTATCATTTCCTCGGCCACCGGCCCCGATGGCCCCGATATATAAAGTATCGCTCGGTGCAATAAAGCCTTTTCCGCCTAAAACATGACGAGGAACAATGCTAAACCCTGCTCCTGCTAATCCAACCGTCGTTAAAAAATCTTTTCTCTTCATAGCTGCGCCCTTTATTTTTGTTTAATGCATAGAATTACGTAAAAAATAACATCAATCACCAAAACTAGAAGTATTATGTCGTTTGAATTATAACCATATATCCTGTTAGGATTTACATGAAGGGGAGGCATTTTTTTAGATTTGAACGGAAATCAGCATGGTTATACTTTCTGAAAATATTGAAAAAGCCGTAATAAAATCCCTACAAATAGCTTAGATAAGGCCAATGAAAATGCTATCTTTTAGGATTGAATAATTAGCATAGTATCAGGAGTGAATCAGAGCGAGTGCCTAAGCAAGCTACAAGTAAAAAGAAAGATAACCAACAAAACTTGCGACCTATCGTTGTACAAGGAGCACGAACTCATAATCTGAAAAATATAGGGGTTCAAATTCCTCGGAATAGCCTTACAGTTATAACAGGAGTTTCTGGCTCAGGAAAGTCTAGCCTTGCGTTTGATACTATTTATGCAGAAGGGCAAAGACGATATGTGGAAAGTTTATCTAGTTATGCCAGGCAATTCTTAGAGAGAATAGATAAGCCAGAAGTAGATCATATATATGGCATCTCTCCCGCCATGGCCATTCAACAAAAAACCACCTCATCCAATCCACGATCAACGGTTGGAACCACCACTGAAATTTATGATTATCTGCGCTTATTGTTTGCACGTATTGGAAAGACCTATAGTCCAAAATCGGGTGAACTAGTAACCAAAGATACCCCAGGGGATGTGGTTAAGCATATAGAAGAACATCTTGAGATAGATGCTCGATTCTACGTACTATACCCTATTCCTGAACATAGTAATCATTCCACTAGTGATAAATTAAAATTACTTAAGGAAAAAGGGTTTACTCGTCTTTTGCACCTGACTACAGAAGAAGTATTGGATTTAACCACTTTAAAAAATAATAATGTTCTAGCCTTACCCAATAATCATTGCTCAGGTGATTATAGAGTATTGGTTGATCGGCTGGTCAATAAGTCTGATGATACCACCAGATCTCGCATGGTTGACTCCCTTGAAACAGCGTTTAGACAGGGCTTAGGTAGGGCCTCTATCAAAGTTCGTGGAGAAGAAGAACAACTCTTTAGCGAGCGTTTTGAACGTGATGGTATGGAGTTTGTCGAGCCAACGCCACAAATGTTTTCTTTTAACAATCCATTTGGTGCCTGTTCTCAATGTGAGGGCTTTGGTCGGGTGGCAGGAATAGATGAAAATCTTGTTATCCCAGATCATGAAAAAAGCATTAGAAACAACGCTATCGCACCTTTTGATTCGCCTAAATTTTCCAAGCACTTACGGGACTTGATCCGGGTTGCCGCACGTGAACGCTGGCCAATTGATGTTCCCTATAAAGAACTCCCAAAGGAGGTTAAGCGAGCTCTATGGAAGGGAAAAGAGGAATATATAGGCATACATGCCTTTTTTGACCAGGTACGATCTCAAAATTATAAAATGCATATGCGTATTTTATATGCTCGTTATAGGGGGTATAGCCGATGCTCAGAATGTGAGGGATATCGTATTCGAAAAGACGCACAGTATATACGAGTAGGTGATATGCATCTTGGTGAAGTCTCGGAATTAACCATCGGCCATGCAAAAGAATATTTTAGTGAGCTTGTGCTAAGTGAATTCGAAATAGGCGTTGCAGGACAATTAGTATATGAGATAAAAAAACGACTAAAATACTTGGTTGAGGTTGGCCTAGAGTATCTTACCCTTGATCGATTAGCCAATACTCTTAGCGGAGGAGAGTCGCAACGAATAAGCTTAGCAAACGCTTTAGGAAGTTCGTTAATAGGTAGTTTGTATGTGCTCGATGAGCCTACCATTGGTCTGCACCCTAGAGATAATGACAGACTAATTAATATTTTAGAATCGCTACGAGACATTGGCAATACGGTTATTGTAGTTGAACATGACAGTGAAATGATGCGAGCAGCTGATCATATTATTGACATTGGACCTTTTGCGGGGATTCACGGAGGTAAAGTGGTTTTTGAAGGGGAATATCCGCAACTATTAGATGCACCTACCTTAACAGGGCGTTACTTAAGTGGGCAAGCTGTTATTCCTTTGCCTGTAAAAAGGAGGCCTGGCTCAGGCCATTTCTTAGAATTAAAGGGCGCTAGTGAACATAACCTAAAAAATGTGGACGTAAAGATTCCATTAGGACTATTGCTGGTTGTAACAGGAGTTTCAGGGTCAGGGAAATCGACCCTTGTGTACGACACAGTTTACAAAGGGATTAAAAAGCATTTTGGGAATTACAACGAAACAGTAGGCCGCCACCGATCATTAACGGGAATTGGTAGGGTTCATCATGTTGAAATGGTCGATCAATCTCCTATTGGAAGAACCTCAAGATCCAATCCTGCTACTTATACCAAGGCTTTCGATGGTATACGGGATGTTTTTGCACGTAGCAGACAAGCTAAAATCATGGGTTATACTCCAGGTCATTTTAGTTTTAATGTGCCTGGTGGCCGGTGCGAAAGCTGTCAAGGTGAGGGGGTTCAAAAAATTGAAATGCAGTTCATGGCGGATATAGAACTCATTTGTGAGGAGTGTAACGGCGCTCGATTCCGAAAAGATATTCTGCAGGTACTGTATCGAGGAAAAAGCATTGAAGAAGTTTTAAACATGCCCGTATCTGAAGCGATTGACTTTTTTGTGGATGAGACAAATATTGTAAAAAAGCTAGAGCCCTTAGAAAAAGTGGGCTTAGGCTACCTTACTTTAGGCCAAAGTGCCACAACCCTTTCTGGAGGAGAAGCTCAACGGGTTAAACTAGCTCGGTTCTTAACCAAAACAAGTCATGAACACACCATTTATTTCTTTGATGAGCCAACCACCGGTCTACATTTCGATGATGTTGCAAAGTTACTAAAAGCTTTTAATGAATTGGTTGATTCAGGGCACTCGGTTATAATTATTGAACATAATTTAGATGTGATTAAAAGCGCTGACTGGGTGATTGATGTAGGCCCAGATGGTGGGTTTAAGGGTGGACAAATCGTAGCTGAGGGAACGCCAGAAGAAATAATGGATATGAGTGTTAGTCATACAGGCTATTTTTTAAAAGAGTATTTAAAAACATTGAGGCAGTTATAATATTTTAATGGGTGTATTTCAATGGATGCTTGAGAGCAGGAGCCACATTAAATTGATAATACTATCATAAAAGAGCTTTCTGTATTATTATGCTAGAATAAATAGGCGACAATAAACAGGTGCTAAAATTAGAGTGCCTTAACTAACCCTTTGATCACCATGTTTCCCATTCATTTAGATGTAGGCTTCACTCAAATTTATTTTTATGAAGGTCTTTATTTTTTAATCTCTATAGGCTTAGGTATTTATGTCTGTTATAGATGGGTAAAAAGCAACGGGGGTAAAATAGAGTTATTTGATGGTTTGGTGACCTGGTCAATTATAGGAGCTTTGTTAGGTGCTCGACTCTCTCATTTTTTGTTTTGGAATCTGGATCTTTTTTTGAGTAATCCAAGCATTCTATTTAGTCTTAGTGGAGCAGGGAATAGCATAACAGGAGGCCTTTTGGGAGGTATGTTGGGGGGTTATTTCTTTACAAAAAAGAAGAAATTGAACTACTTTGAATATTTCTCATTGTTATCACCCGGTATATTGATAGGCCAAGCGGTAGGACGCATTGGTTGTTATTTTAATGGAGACGCGTACGGAGCGGCTACCAATAGCGTATTTGGTGTTCAGTTTCCAAGATATGGGACATGGATTCCTTCTTTTGAGACTGAATTATCCTATTCATCCTCTCCCTGGCAATGGTCATTTGAACGGGGATTAGTAGAAGCGGGCTCTACTATGAGTGCCCCTTTACATCCTACACAGTTATACGAAATGATGGGGGATTTTGCCATTTTGGGCGTGGTAATCTATTTATTCAATAAGTATTGGAAGAGCAATAAAAATTCACCCATAATATTTTATGTGCACACAGGAGGTTATGCATTACTTCGCTTTGCTCTAGAATTTATTAGAGGAGACCGAGAGTTTGTGGCTTTTGCAAATATGACGAATTTGCAGCTTAGTTTGCTTGCCTACGTGATTATTGCTGGTATCTTATTGAACAAGTATCTTAAGAAGGAACAGCTTAAGAACAGTTGACTAATGAGTAGCTAAACTGGGAGTTAAAAATGAATAGAAAAAATGCCATCAAAGGAATTTTAGCCTCTGCATTAGGAGTACCTGTGGCTAGAGATGCTATTTATAACAATTCAGATGCCCCACAGCCGTTCATACGAAACAAGCAAGCACTATCTGGGGGAGTGAGTTCAAAGATTTCTGAGCAAGGATATAGGCATTCGGTTTGTCGTTGGACCTATTCATCGGTAACATTAGAAGAATTGTGCGAGGTTGCTATTGATCTCAACATAGATTCGATTGAGCTGCTGAACCCCTCCGATATTAAAAAAGTTCAGCAAAGAGGGTTAAACTGCGCGGTTGCAAATAGTGTACCTTTGAGCTTAACGGATGGGTTTAATAATCCTCGTTATCATGCTAAATTAAAGCAAGAGTACAGCCAGCTTATTCCTGTTCTGGCTGATCTAGGCATTCAAAATCTCATTTGTTTTTCCGGAAATAGGCGAAGTGTAGGGGACCAGCAGGGAATGGAGCAGTGTGCCATAGGCTTAGACCCTATTGTTTCTTTAGCTCAAAAGCATGGTATTACTCTCGTTATGGAGTTATTGAATTCGAAGGTAGATCATAAAGACTATCAATGCGACCATACAACTTGGGGAGTAGGTCTGTGCGAAAAGATTGGCTCGGATCATTTTAAATTATTATATGATATTTATCATATGCAGGTTATGGAAGGAGATATCATAGCAACGATCCAAAAATATCATCCTTATATTGCCCATTTCCATACTGCGGGAGTACCAGGAAGAAACGAAATAGACCAAAGCCAAGAGCTAAATTATCCTGCTATAATGCGGGCTATACAAGATACTGGGTTTAAGGGCCACGTAGCTCAAGAATTTATACCCACCGCAGAAAATAAATTTGACTCCTTGGCAAAAGCTATTGAGCTTTGCACTCTTTAATAGCAATGAGAATACGATGAAATTATTCCAGACTAGCGACCCGCAAGGTACACAAATAAAACAGACCAATAGGAAGACGGTTGTCTTATCTGCATCTATTGTTTTGATTGGCTGTTCCTTATTAAGTTCCTGTGGTAGCACGCACAAAATGTCGAGAGTAGAGCATGTTGTTTTACCTACAACGGTACTGAGTAGTCCTAGAGGGTTTCCTCAAGAAATTGCAGATTCATTGGGCTGGGGGGGCATATACGAAGAGACCTTGGGGGTAGAAGAGGAAGAATTTAGGGTGGTTTTGAGTTCGCCTATCCCTCCCTATCATGCTTTGCGTATGAAAAAAACTAAAGATATTAAGGCAACATACGTTCTTTTTTGGGAGAAAAAAGCAGCGATCGATATTGAATCACCTCAACGCAATATTCGCTGGTTCATTCAAGGAGAGTGCGGAGATTTTTACCAAACAGCTCGATTTGAATATTGTATTCCAGAATGGTTTGAAGAACCTGATTGGTTACGTGTCTATGAGTCCTTTGATAAGTCTAATATATGGACCTTAGAGCCTGCAGATTCGTTGGCCAGAGATAGTTTATCGAGGGATGATCAATGGGTGATATATGTGGAAGCCCGCGTGGGAAATTATTTTAGGCGGTATCAGCACACCAGCCCAGACACTTATCAAGAAAGTAGTACGAGCAGTGATTTGTTGCAAATGGTTTCTCAAATGAGAGCTTTACGGGATGGGACGATTCAACGGAATAACTTCAATGTGTACAGGGGTTATATGAAAGGGCCTTCAGGGCCAGAGTTTATTTTGTGTGATGAAAGCGAGATATGGCACTTTGATGGTCATTTAGAAGAGCTGGTTATTACAAGTGCTTATCCAGTACTAATTGAGGAAGCCGCCCAACAGTATTTTTATGTAGAGCTCCGAGGCCAGATTCGAGATCAGTGGTATACCGAATGGTTTGATCAGTCTCATACCCGGGTCATTATTCCCGACGAAATTAATGAAATTCAGCTAGTGAATGGGCCAAGATGCCCTTATTAGAGGGCTATTAATCGATTTTATATCTTTAAAAGAGAATCGATAGCTTAGTACAGATGGACTCTAGAAGCTCTGTCTGTTCTTCGGTAATGGAATGCTTTGTATTTGAATCTATATCTAATTGAGCAACAAAAACCCCATCTTTTAATATAGGCACTACTATTTCCGACTGCACCTTGGTGCTGCAGGCAATATAATTATCTTCTGCACTCACATCCTGAGAAACGAATGTTTGCAGTGAGACAGCGACTTGTCCGCAAATCCCTTTTCCATAAGGTATCGATACGTGATCGGTTGAAGGTCCGATAAAGGGACCAAGTTTCAGATACCCCTTTTTGTCCCGATCATCGAGGTAGAAGCCCACCCAGTCAAAATGCTCAAATTCGGTATAAAGAATTTGGGCAACTTCATGTAGTACTTGGCTTAGGTTAATATTAAGCTCTATAATGGTATTTATGCGTTGTAACATAGTTATTGTATTCGTGTGAGCTGCATTAGTTGATTATAGTAGTTTTCAAATACATTGTTATCTAAACATACGAAGCTTAAGTATGGTGTGCATTAATTTAAGAAAATTAACTTCACATAGATGAAACTCGATATAGAGTTTGTATCTTTAAATTTCGTAATAGTCTAACATACGAGTCAGTATTAAAGCGACCCCAAAAATAGGCTTGTGGGGTAGCAAACTTTTTAATTTTCTACCGAATATGGGTATTGGAGCTCTTTTATTTGCAAGTTTTACCTCGCTGTTTTCGGTGGTTAATCCCATTACTGCGATGCCGGTTTTTATGGCCTTAACCAAAGAAGACACCAAAGAAGAACGCAAATTAACTGTCAGAAAAGCTGCGATTTACATGTTTTTTGTGTTAATTACTTTTTTATTTGCCGGAACATATATTCTTCAATTTTTTGGGATTAGCATGTCAGGAATACGTATTGCTGGCGGTCTAATCATCATGAAAACCGGATTCTATATGATGAATCCTGAAACAGGGGGAAGAAAGCTATCCAAGGAAGATCAAGTAGCTGCTATGGATAAGGAAGATGTTTCATTTAGTCCGTTAGCGATGCCACTGCTTTCGGGTCCTGGTAGCATTGCTGTGGTTATTGGGTTTGGGTCTCAGGCTACCAGCGCAACGGATTACTTGGTTTATGGAGTTGCTGTATTATTGACTGCTCTGTCAGCTTTTGTCATACTTAGGATCGCACCTTGGTTGAACCAATTAATAGGGAAATCTGGTATGACGGTGATTACCAGAATGATGGGTTTTATTGCTCTAGCTATAGGAGTGCAGTTTGTAATTAATGGTATGGGACGCTTTTCTGATTGGGCTTAACTTTTAATCATTTTAAAAATGTGTGATTAATCGCCTTTTTTATTTGTGATTTCCCTCTTTTAGACCGAGTTTAAGACCCTTATCATTAATTAAACTAATTATTGTTCTGGAAACAATTGATCGCATATTAGCGGGTTTTTCATCATTTATGTGGGGTACGCCGTTAGTTATACTTTTAGTAGGTGGAGGCCTGTACTTTTTATTTTATTCTCGATTTATCCCCTATCGATATTTTTTGCACGCCATAGAGGTCTTACGTGGTAAATACGATGATCCAAATGATCCTGGAGATATTAGTCATTTTGAAGCATTAGCGAGCGCTTTAGCTGCCACAGTAGGTATGGGTAATATAAGTGGAGTTGCCGTGGCTATTGCTGTTGGGGGCCCTGGCGCTGTCTTTTGGATGTGGGTAAGCGCCATAGTGGGTATGGCAACTAAGTTTTTTACTTGTACACTTTCTGTAATGTACCGAGGATATGATTCGGAGGGGCATTTACAAGGGGGTACTATGTACATCATCACGGAAGGATTGGGACAAAAGTGGAAACCAATGGCGGCACTTTTTGCGGTGGCAGGCTTATTTGGACCATTGCCTATTTTTCAGGCCAACCAAGTCACCCAAATTGTACGTGATTTCTTACTCATTCCTAACGGTATTAGTGATCCAAATAATCATTTTAACACGGATTTAATTAGTGGTTTAATCATTTTAGCGGTGGTATCATTAGTTGTTTTTGGTGGGATTAAACGAATTGGAAAGGTAGCGTCCAAAATGGTGCCAGCGATGGTGGTGATTTACGTTGTAAGTGTCGTCTACATATTGATGGTACACATAGATGTTCTAGGGGAATATCTAAGATTGATTGTAACGGACGCTTTTACTGCAAATTCAGTAATGGGTGGGGCTGTTGGGGCGCTGATTATAACGGGGGTACGGAGAGCGGCTTTCTCTAACGAAGCAGGAATAGGCACGGCTACTTTAGCTCATGGGGCAGCTAAAACTAAGGAGCCGGTACGTGAGGGCTTGGTTGCTATGATGGGCCCATTCATTGATACATTAGTCGTCTGTACCATGACAGCTTTGGCTATTTTAGTAACGGGAGTATGGACCTCAGGTGATGTAAATGGGATAAGCTTGACCGCCTCAGCATTTCAAAAGGCTATGGGACCTACTGGAGTGTACGTATTAATGTTATGCGTATTAATTTTTGCTTTCAGTTCTTTGTTTACCTATTCGTATTACAGCACTAAATGTCTAGGCTTTTTAGCTGGTGCTCACCGACAGAAATATTTCAATTATTTTTATGCAGCAGCTATCATTTTTGGGGCTGTAGCAACCATTGATGCGGTATTAAACTTTACCGATGGAATGTTTGCACTAATGGCTATACCAACAATGACTGCGGCTATTTTATTGTCTCCGAAGGTGATGAATGCTGCTCAGGACTATTTTGGCAGGATGAAAAATAAAACCCTATAAGTTTACATTGACCCTAATACAAAACCGTTTGACTATGTGGAACAACTATTCAATAAATGTCGAGTCTAACTCACTAATATTTACTAGAAAAAGGCAACTATCCTTTTATAAGTCAGGTATAAAGCTATTATTTCTTTTGGTATTACAACTGCTATTTACAGTAGTTAGTTATGGTCAAAATATCTTGGACAAAGTAGGAGAATTAGAAGCCACAGAAGGGTTTTTCACCTATTATTATGATGAAGATGAGGATAAACTTTGGTTAAGGGTAGACGAGTTAAATCAGGAATTTTTATACGCCAACTACTTAGCTGCAGGGGTTGGCTCTAATGATATAGGCTTGGATCGATCTCAACAAGGCGGTGAGCGAGTTGTATATTTCGAAAAAAGAGGGTCAAAATTATTACTTATACAACCTAACCTGCGGTATGTAGCCCAGTCAGAGAACGAGTTAGAAAAAAAGTCGGTTCGGGAAGCCTTTGCATCGTCGGTATTGTACGGATTTCCTATTGAAGCCGAAGAAAATGGAGCGTATTTAATTAATTTAACCCCTTTTTTGATGCGAGACGCTCATGGTGTTACTATTCGGTTACGAGGAGTCCGGGAAGGTTCTTACAGTTTAGATAAAAGCCGTTCTGCACTATACCTAGAAGGAACCTTCAACTTCCCTAAGAATACCGAATTCGAAACCATGCTTACCTTCACCGGGAGTAATCCCGGCCGTGAATTACGATCAGTGGTACCTGACCCGTCGGCAGTTACTGTTCGGCAACATCACTCATTTGTTGAACTTCCAGACGATGATTATACCCCAAGAGTCTATGATCCTAGAGCCGGTTATTATCCAACGACCTTTATGGATTATGCCGCGCCGATTGAAGAGGATATGGCGGTTCGCTTTATTAACCGCCATAGGCTAAAGAAAAAAGATCCAACTTCTGAAGTGAGTGAAGCTGTTAAACCAATCATCTATTATTTAGATAATGGGACTCCAGAGCCTGTACGATCAGCTTTGTTGGATGGTGCTCGTTGGTGGAACCATGCTTTTGAGGCCATAGGATATAAGGATGCTTTTCAAGTAAAAGTATTACCCGATGATGCTCACCCCCTAGATATCCGATACAATGTTATTAACTGGGTGCATCGTTCGACTCGTGGATGGTCTTATGGAGGGTCTGTTGTCGATCCTCGAACCGGTGAAATTATTAAAGGAAATGTTCTTTTGGGCTCATTACGAGTGCGACAGGATTATATGATTGCTACTGGGTTATTAGCTCCATTCAGCGAACAATCAGAGAGCGAGGGTGTGCTGGAAAACCTGGCTGATTCGCCGATGATGGATATGGCCTTGGCGCGAATACGACAGCTCTCTGCGCACGAAGTAGGGCACACTCTAGGAATTTATCACAATTTTGCTTCAAGTGCGAACAATCGGGCATCTGTTATGGATTATCCACATCCTAAGGTGGATATTATTGATGGAGAATTAAATCTTGATGACGCATACGACACAGCGATTGGCGCTTGGGATAAAGTAACCATCGCCTATGGATACCAGGATTTCCCAGATAATGTGGATGAAATTAAGGCGTTGAATGAACTTCTTGCGCAAGCTCATTCAAGTGGATTAGATTATATTTCTGACAATGATGCACGGCCAAAAGGCGGGTCACATCCAACAGCGCACTTATGGGATTATGGACAGGATCCTACTGATCAACTGAGTCATATTTTAGAGGTGCGAGACATAGCCCTTACACAATTTGGTATGGCAAATTTACCGAGTGGCCACCCAACTTCTTACCTAGAGGATGTTTTAGTGCCCATTTATTTTTTCCATCGATACCAAGTAGAAGGTACAGTGAAGTTAATTGGGGGGATGGATTATGCCTACAAAATCAAAGGTGATAATCAACCCAATCCTCGTATTGTCCGCGCAAGCGCTCAGCGAAATGCCTTACAAGCGATGCTTTCTACATTAGAGCCAGAGGTTTTGGCACTCCCTCCCTCGCTACTTGATTTGATACCTCCGCGCCCAGCTGGCCTCCCTTCGACCAGAGAATTATTCAAGGGCAGGACGGGTCCATCTTTAGATGCACTGAGTATTGCACAATCTTCTGCAAATATGACACTAGAGTTGTTATTGCATCCAGCTAGAGCAAATCGACTGGTTGAATATGGTGCACGAGATAATAATTTGAGTCTTCAGGAAACTCTTGACGCTCTACTAACCGTAACCTGGGGTAAAGAAGAATCTCAGAGTTATCAAGGGGCTATTCAGGAGGTAGTTAATTATGAGGTGGTACGTCATATGATTGCTTTGCATGCATCAAGCCAGTCTAGTCCACTTACCAAAGCAATTGTGCTCGATAAACTTGAATCCGTTGCATCTATGATAGAAGGGTTCATGCGACCAATGGCTAGGCAAGCAGCGCTCATGATAGATCAATATTTTAACGAACCCACCATTTTTGAAGCTTTCCCCGCATTGGGTATGCCTCCTGGTTCTCCAATAGGTTCGGATTGGATGCGGTACTGTAGCACTGATTTTTAACAAAAAAAGTTTATGTAAAGCAAATTATGAATCATAAACAGCCGCGATAAAAATTAAAATGTCATGGCGCCTTTTTTTGAATTCTCTTGGTCAGCGCAAAACCCACTAAGTATTATGTCGGTTCAAATGATGGCTTTCAGTGCAGAAGCAGAATTTTTTGGGCCAAAACCACGCCATAGTATCAGGTAAGTTTTCATTGTATACTTTTTAAATAATCAAGAACAGAGGATTGATTTATAGAGATAAATTTTGAGGTAGTTTTGTCTTTCTTTTTTGGTTAACACCATTCAGGGGAAAACGGTATCTTTGATAAATGAATAGTTATATCTATAATTTACTCTATAAAGCCTTATCAGAACTTGATATTCCTGAGATGCCAGAGATTCAATTAGAATCTCCTAAAATTGCCGAACACGGCGATGTCTCTACCAATGTTGCCATGCTTTTAGCAAAGCCGTTGCGCCAAAACCCTCGTGCTATTGCGCAGCAACTGTTAAATGATATTCCATTAGACCCACAGGTGTTGGAAGCCATAGAAATCGCAGGGCCTGGCTTCATAAATTTTCGGTTTGCAAAGGAGTATGTCTATCAAAAATTAAGGGCGATAATTGAAGAGGGTCTAAATTTTGGTAAAACTGAATCTAAAAAAGGTCAACGGGTTCAAATAGAATTTGTTAGTGCGAACCCCACTGGACCTTTAACTGTGGGTCATGGAAGAAATGCGGTATTAGGGGACACCATCGCTCGCTTAATGGAATGGACTGGAGCGTCTGTTGATCGGGAGTACTATTTCAATGATGCAGGACGTCAAATGAGGGTATTAGGCCAAAGTGTACAAATCCGATACCAACAGTTATTAGGACAAACTGTTGAACTACCAGAGGGAGGGTATGAGGGAGCTTACATTATTGATATTGCCAAAGGATTAGTTGAAGATTACGGTGATGAGTGGAAAAGAAAAGATTGGGAATCATTCAAAAAAGTAGCTCAAGAAGCTATATTTATTGATATAAGCCACACTTTGGAGCGTATGAATATCCATATGGACAATTTTTTTAACGAATTTAATTTGTATGAGAATGGAGAGATAGAGGAAGTCCTTACAGCTCTAAAAGAAAAGGAATTGGTCTACGAAGCAGACGGAGCAACATGGTTTAAAACGACAGATTTTGGCAAAGAAAAAGATACAGTTTTGGTGAAAAGTACCGGTGAGCCAACATACCGTCTACCTGATATTGCCTATCATGTCAACAAATTAAATAGAGGCTATGATGAATGCATAGATGTCTTTGGCGCAGATCATATCGCAACGTATCCAGATATATTATCTGCATTACAATCGTTGGGTTATGATGAAAAACGAATACGGGTTATAGTTTATCAATTTGTGACTTTAGTCAAAGATGGCCAACCTTTTAAAATGAGTACTCGAAAGTCTAATTTTGTGACCTTAGACGAATTAATGGACGAGGTAGGACCGGATGTTACCCGCTTTTTCTTCTTAATGAGGTCTCCGAATACTCATTTGGAATTTGACATAGGGCAAGCTAAAGAGGCTGGTGAGAAGAACCCAGTATTTTATCTTCAGTATGCACATGCACGTATCCATAGTATTTTACGCAAAGCGGAAGAAGAATATGGCACCCCTCCAAAAACCCCTACTCTTGACCAGCTAAAGCCATTGGTCCATACTTCGGAGCTAGCCTTAATAAAAACACTTTTTAAGCTGCCCAAAGCGATTGAAGGTGCTGCCAATGCTTTTGAGCCTCACCGTTTAATCAATTATTTGAACGAAGTAGCAACCGATTTCACCTCATTTTATCATGATTGTAGAATCATGGGCGTTGAACGTGATTATGCTCAAGCCCGAGTGCTTTTAGCCAGGCAAACGGCTAGGGTTTTATACAATGGTTTAGGCATCTTAGGTATCCAAGCGCCCGAACAAATGTGAGTCTTTCTTTGCGAGTTGGACCTATAACTTTGGCTTGGCGTTTAACTTAGCAAGGCAAATGCTACAATACCTTTTGTTTCTATTCTATCTACAGTAAAACCAGCCCTTTCAAACAACTTTTTAGATTCTTTATAAGTCCAGAAATGCAAACCAGCTAGTGAACTAGACTCTTGTGCTACACGTCCTAACCATTGGGTACTTTTCAACAAATACATAATGAAAAAACGCCCATTGGATCGCAATACTCTTCGTATTTCAGTAAGTACCTGAATTGTATTGGATACTTCGTTTAAGGTCCCTCCCATAGCAACTATATCGAAAGTATCATTAAAAAAAGGAATTTGCTGGGCGTTAGCTTGTATCAAAAATAAGTCAATTTTTTCGGTGACGGCTTTTTCACGAGCTTTTTGAAGCATCGGAAAGGAAAGGTCTAGTGCTACTGTCTGTGTCTCGGGTTCATAACCTTGTAAGTTTCTTGCATAGAAGGCAGTGGAGCAACCTACATCTAAAATGGTTTCTCCGCTTATAGGCCCTGTCCAATCTAGGAGCAGTTTTTTTTCCTCATTTAAGCTAAAAGATTCACCACTTAGTAGACTTATAGAGTGTCTTCTCCATAGAGCCTCATATAATTGTGCTGTTATGGAAATATGATTTGAACGTTGAGCAAGCGTATCAAAGGATTGTCTATTTTCGGCTAGCCGTATAATGTTATGCTCAATAAAAAAGGTCCGCCCATCCGCGGCACAAATAGAACCATTAAATGGGGTCCCTAGTTGCGCTGTCTCTACCGGAAGTTCTAAAGAAAGCCGTTCATTGTGCGGAGCACGAAGTTCTAATGACATAGCATTTAGTTGAAAATTGAAATTTAATTTATTTATTAAATCATAAATATCATCACATAATAGGTATACTAGCTCTAGCGGTTAACGTTGCGAATACTATACTGTTTGAGTAGGATAGTCAGTCTTTAAATAAAATATATTAAGGGGACAGACCGTTATTTTTGTAGGACTAGTGAAATTTGTGTTCCTTTATCTACACTTAACATTTCGGCGGCATTCCCTCGATTTATGCCTATTTCCATCATTCCGGAGCTACCAACAAATGCAGCGGGTTCACCTGGAGCGACATCCTCAAAGGTATTTACCAAATGGTCAATCATGGTGTTTCCAACATATATACGCACTTTTCTACGCCCAATGGTATTTTCTATTAACTCTTCAGATATGTTAGTAATTAGGTTCCCAAAACGATCTATGTGAATTACCCATCCCTGTAAACCATCTTTATCACCTATGGGTACTGCCCAGTGGTAACTAACTAAATCACTAATAGGGTCTCCAAGCTCTTCTAAACGCACACCCTTAGCTAAATGAGCCGCAATTGGCGAAAATAAATCGCGGCCATGAAAGGTTCTTGAGCGAATACCTCTCCAGTAGTTTGGGTTATTTAATTTGTAAGCTTTGTAGGTGAATTCCTCAAAAAAAAGCGAAAAAATCCCGTTATCTGGGCCTACAAATACTTGGTTATTTACTTCCAGAGCAATGGGATTTCTATCGGTTCCAACTCCGGGGTCAACTACTACCAAATGAATGCTATTTTTTGGAAATAGAAAGGCTGTATTCCGGATAACCCATGCACCTGCCATAATATCCTGTGGCGGTATTTCGTGAGATATGTCAACAAGCTGTGCATTAGGAGCAATACCAAGCATGACAGCTTTCATGGCGCTTACATAGTGGTCTTGAAGCCCGAAATCAGTTGTTAGGGTAATTATTTTGCCCATAGATGTACTAGGAGCGATAAGGGTTCATGGAAGCGTTAGCTATAGCTATTTAACATAACCGGCATAACCAACATTAACATCTCTTCGCTTTTGTCACTTTGTGTAGGTTTTACAATTCCTGCCTTATTTGGAGATGAAAATTCAAAGCTTACTTCATCTCCATCGATATTTTGTAGTACATCGGATAAGTATTTGGCATTAAAACCAATCTCCATGGATTCGTCACTGTAATCACAATCAATGGTTTCTTTGGCCTCACTACTCATGTCTAAATCTTCGGCACGAATAGTCAATTTATCTGTATCTAGTTTTAGACGAATTTGTCGGGTGGTACTACTTGAAAATATAGAAACCCGTTTAACAGTCGATAACATTTGGTCTTTACTAATAGACAAAAACTTATCATTGTCTCGGGGGATTACTGATTCGTAATTAGGATATTGTTCGTTGATTAAACGCGTTATTAATTGGGTAGAGCCGCATTTAAAACTTACATGATCTAGATTTACTTGTATGGCAGTTAACTCATCGGAAATACTCTTTTGGATTAATGCTAGTGCTTTATCAGGAACAATAAAGGATTGTTCTTTTATGGTAGTCATTTCAGTGGTGCTATATTTAACTAATCGATGCCCATCGGTTGAAACAAATTGAGTTGAATTAAGTCCAACCTGAAAGTTGACACCCATCATCGCGGGTCGTAAGTCATCGTTGGATACAGCAAAAAGTGTTTTAGCAATGGCTTGTTGAACAACTTTTGTATGGACATCAATGGTAGTTCCCTCCATTAAGTCAGGTACTTCAGGGAAGTCATCGGCATTATCACCCGCTAGTTTATAGGTCCCTTTATCAGTTTTAAATGAAATATTGTTTTGGCCGTCTACTTCAAAAAAGACCGTTATATTGGGGAGTTGACGAAGAGTTTCAAGAAGTCGTCTTGCTGGTATCGCGATAGAACCGGGTTCTTCAATATCCGCTTCTACACGTTGCATAATAGAGATTTCTAAATCTGTGGCACTTAATTTTATACTACTCTCTTCACTTTTAAATAAGATTGTTTCTAAAATAGGCAAGGTTGCTTTATTTGGTACGGCACCAATTACTGTGGAGAGGCCTTTGTTGAGTTCGTTACTGGATACAGAAAATTTCATAGATTGTTGAATTATAGGGGTTTGTTCGACGGTTTAACGGTTGGATTGCCCTTTCCAACATATGTGCTTATACTAAGAAAATACGGTACTCTCTGCAACAAATTACCATGCATTTTTACGAATTCACTTTTGAGCATTTTATATCTTTAATGGGTAGGTATAAAAATAATAAATCACATCATTTTGTATACATCAAGATTGTATAGTAGACGCTGGCTTTTTGTCGTTTTGCTTCTGTTTTGCGCTCCAGAGCAGACCCTGTCTCAATCTCTTCATGCGAAATATGGAAGCGAATTTCTGCGAGTAGGTGCGGGGGCGAAAGCGTTGAGTATGGGTGGGGCACAAGTGGCTATTAGCCAGGGGGTAAGTGCAGCATACTGGAATCCTGCGGGCTTGCGATCAGTAGAGGACGTACAAATTATGTATATGCATTCTGAACGCTTTGGAGGGATAGTGGGCTATGATTATGGATCCTTGGCACTACCTTTGTCCCAGGATCGAGGTGTGCTGGCCCTTACTTTTTTTCGACAAGGGGTCGACAATATTGCTAATACATTAGACGCTTGGGATCCAAATAGAGGGGATACTGGTGGGCCTAAAGCCAACGTTGAACAATACATCACTCGTTTCAGCGCTACTGATATGGCGTGGTATTTATCCTATGCATCTGGACAAGCACCGGGCGATTTACCAATTTATTATGGTGGTTCTCTAAAATTTATACGACAAAAATTAGGTCCTTTTGCAAACGCATGGGGGTACAGTTTAGACTTGGGAGCGCAAGGCCGTTGGAAAGAATGGTTTTGGGGCATTCAGTGGATCGATGCCACCACATTACGGAAGGTATGGACGGTCAACCAAGATCAATTCGATGGGTATGAAGAAGTGTTCGGAGATCAGACCCCAGGGGGATCCGATGAATATGTACGCCCATCTTTAAGAATAGGTATAGCGCGAAGTTTTCTATACAAAGAGTGGACAGTTAATGCTTCATTTGATGTATTAAGTATGTTTGAGGGAAGAGAGGCTTATTACCTGAACCTCGGTTCATGGAGCTTAGAGCCATGCCTTGGTGTGGAAGGGGTGTTTAGGGAACATCTATCGCTACGTATGGGTCTTACGGATTTATATCAAGACCCCCTTTCGGGCTTGACGATGCGCCCTACTTTTGGGATGGGAGTAGAAGTTTACAAATTTGCTATTGATTATGGATTTATGGGTTTTGCAGGTAGCGGAGCAGAGCTGGGCAGTACGCATCGCGTCTCAGTACGTCTAGTATGGGATTAATAATGATAATGAGTTCGATTCGCAAAATTGTTCTTTTAGGACCTACTGCAGTAGGTAAAACCAGTCTATCCATTGGCTTAGCAAAAAAATTCAATACAAGTATAGTTTCGGTTGACGCCCGGCAGTCGTATCGTTATTTGAATATTGGAACGGCTAAGGCAAGTGTAGAACAACGCAAACAGATCCCCCATTTTAACATAGATATTTTAGATCCGGATGAGTTGGATTCACCGGTTACTTTTTTAAAGCGTGTTCAACAGTGGTATACTAAACATTGCCATAATTATCCAAACAGGCCATTGATATATGTAGGTGGATCTACGTTATATTTAAGTAGTTTGATCATTGGTCTAAATTCAATACCTAAAGCCAACCCCGTCCGCGTCACTCGATTAAAAGAGCAAGCTAGAATTGAGGGAATTGAGAGGTTATATGAAAAACTCTTACGGGTTGATGCAGATTATGCACGGAAAATGGATGGGTTAAATCCTCAGCGTATTATTAGAGCCCTAGATGTGTATTATGAAACAGGAGAACCGTTTAGTTCCTTTCATTCAAATACTACCCCCACCTGCCCTAAAGATACCCTTGTATTTGGTCTTAATAGGCCTCGTTCGAGCTTGTACAGACGTATTGAAAAGCGGGTAGATCATATGATAGAGCAAGGATTTGTTGAAGAAGTGAGGCGGCTCCTAGAAAGGGGTTTCTCATCAAGGAACCAGGCCCTAAAAACCGTTGGGTATTCAGAAATAATTTCACACCTTAATGGAGAGCTAAGTCTTGATCAGGCAGTTGAGAAAATAAAGACCCACACTAGGAGATATGCAAAAAGGCAGGAAACATGGTTCCGAAAATGGCCATTCATTAGATGGTTTAATCCCGAAGAACAAACAGAGCGCGAAATATTGGATTTAATTTCACAAGAAATTGAATTTAAACTCAATAAAAGACAATAACACTAGCAATTTTTTAAAGTATACATTTAGCAGCTAAACCTGAGAAACCCTACCTTAAGGTATCACTTAATATTATTCACTTATGTTCAAAGCAAAAGTAAGCGTAACCTTACGCCCATCTATTCTAGACCCAAAAGGAAAAGCCGCTCATCAAGCCCTAGAAAATTTAGGACTAACCAATATTGAGGGAGTTCGTATTGGTAAATTTATCGAAATCGATGTACAAGCTAGTAATGAAGAAGAGGCAAGAGGTATTGTAGAATTGGCTTGTAGTAAACTATTGGCTAATGAAGTAATGGAAGATTTTCATATTATGTTTGAATGTTAGTCAAGGAGAAATTAATGTATTTACATCTATCTCATACTCTAGGGTCCATTAAAGAGGTAAGAAATGAGGGTGATTTAGAAACCATTGCCCAAGATGAGCTTGAGGAGGCGATCCAAACACCTTGGAAACTTATTCTTTATAATGATGAGGTACACACTTTTGAAGAAGTTATTCAACAACTTATAAAGGCATTGAAATGTGAGCGAGATCGTGCCCAACAGTTAACATTAAAAGTGCATAGCGAGGGCAAAGCAATTGTTTTTGAGGGTGAGTTTGAAGAGTGTTTAAACCGCGATTATATATTAAGAGAAATTGAGTTAATAACAGAAATAAAAGGCTAATTTCAAAAAAGGTATAAAGTGGCAAAGGTTGGTGTAATTGTATTTCCAGGTTCGAATTGTGATCATGATGCATATCATGCTCTAAAATATGTGATGAATGTAGACGTGAAATTTCTTTGGCATAAAGAAACAGATTTATCCGGATTGGATATAATTATTGTTCCTGGTGGATTTTCCTACGGTGATTATCTTCGTTCAGGAGCCATTGCTCGCTTTTCACCTATCATGCAAGAGTTGATCGAATATGTTAAAAAAGGCGGGCCGGTAATGGGAATTTGCAATGGTTTTCAAATATTGCTAGAAGCGGGATTAATACCTGGTGCCATGAGGCATAATGAAAAACTTAAATTTATATGCAAGGATGTGCATATACGAGTAGAAAGCACTCAAAGTATATATACGTCTTCTTTGCAAAAAGACCAGCTCCTTAAGATCCCGATCTCCCATGGTGAAGGGAACTATTATATAGATAATGACGGGATTAAAGAGCTGCAAGACAATGATCAAGTACTTTTTCGTTATGTAAACGCTCATGGAGATGCTACGCCAGAAGCCAATATTAATGGCTCTATTGATCATATAGCGGGTGTAACGAATAAACAAAAAAATGTATTGGGCATGATGCCGCATCCTGAGCGGGCTATGGAACAGTTGTTGGGTAAAGAAGATGGTAAGCAAATTTTCGAGTCTATTTTACAGGCGCTGGCAATTTCATGAGCGGAGTAGCACCACATATGACCCCATTAAGCAGTGAAACCCGTAAGGCTCACGCTTTATATGGTAAAAAGCTGGTCAAGCGTTATAAAAAACGTAGAGTAGTTGATGAGGTCTCTATACATGTAGAACAAGGAGAAATAGTGGGGTTATTGGGTCCTAATGGTGCGGGTAAGACCACAACCTTTTATATGATGGTTGGACTAATTACACCGAATGAGGGAGAAATATATTTAGATGAGGAGCGTCTTACTCAAACACCCATGTATAGACGAGCGCGAAAAGGGATTGGATATTTAGCGCAAGAAGCAAGTGTATTTAGGAATTTAACTGTTTATGAAAATTTGACCGCCGTATTACAATACAGGGGTCATGATAAGGCTGAAATTAAACGACGTTGTGAGGAACTAATTGAAGAATTCTCTTTACAAAAAGTCAGGGATAGTCAAGGGTATAGGTTATCTGGTGGTGAACGGCGAAGAACAGAAATAGCAAGAGCATTGGTGACTAAACCAAACTTCATTTTGTTGGACGAACCCTTTGCAGGTGTTGACCCAATAGCTGTTGAAGATATTCAACAGATAGTCTCCACGTTAAAATCTCAGAACATTGGTATACTAATTACTGATCATAATGTTCACGAAACTCTGGCAATTACAGATCGTGCCTATCTTATGTTTGAGGGTAAAATTATAATGGAAGGCTCTGCCGGCATGCTAGCAAATGATGAAAAAGCCAGAAAATTATACTTAGGGGAGACATTTACCTTGGGACGTTATGTTAAAACGTGATATAACAGCTGGTATATTTAGCAGGCTTATAAAATTTTTATAATTAATCTCATTAATAAAAATAATTATATGAAAGAAATTACGGTTCAACAATTAAAAGAGAAATTAATCGACAAGAGCGAACATTTTATGTTAATTGACGTTAGAGAAGATTTTGAATATATGGTATCTAATAATGGGGGCGAGCATATACCATTATCCAACCTTCAAAGTAGAGTGCATACTCTTAATCGGGATGTAGAGTATGCTATAATATGTCGTGCTGGTGCACGTAGTGCTAATGCATGTATATTTTTAGGGCAAGAAGGTTTTGAAAATGTGTACAATGTTAAGGGCGGAATGAAAGCGTGGGCTGCTGAAATTGACCCTTCTATAATCGTAGCATAGCTTTATTCTAAGTGTTTATAGAACATGCTAGAGTAAATTCGTATAATTCATTGAACGGACTAAACTGCCTACATCCCATTTTTAAATACTCTAGATTCACTGACCTGATATTATTGCAATAGTTAAAATACTAGTCATGATTTATTGTACTGTAAGGTTGAATAGTTTCCTCTGTTAAACTCAAACTAAGTAGATCAACCAATAAATAAGCTCAATTTAGTGAGTAGTTTAATACAATTGATGTATTTAATTAGAGACATAACCAGTGATAATATTTACGACGAACCTATGAAATCGCAGCAATTTGGTTTAGTAGCTCCTGATTGCTCTCCGTATTTTTTAGCACTTTGAGTAGGCCTAACATGGATTCCTTTGGAGATTTTTTTAGTAGATATCTTCGTACCATGTTTCGCTCTTCTAAGGAGTCAGTTATGAATTTAGCTTCATTTCTAGTTCCAGAGGAAGTGATGTTGATGGCTGGATAAATACGGTCATTCGCCAATTCTCTATCCAATACCAGTTCCATATTTCCGGTCCCTTTGAATTCTTCGAAGATTAAATCATCCATTCTTGAGTTCGTTTCAACTAAACAGGTAGCAATAATAGTCAAAGAACCGCCACTTTCAATTTTTCGTGCAGAACCAAATATTTTTTTAGGAATTTCTAGGGCTCGAATATCCAAACCTCCGGATAATGTACGACCGCTATTACTTTGAATAGCATTATAGGCTCGTCCCAGTCTTGTAAGAGAATCAATTAATAGGACTGCATCTTGACCCATTTCGGCTTTTCTTTTGGCATATCCTAGAGTCATCTCAGTGATACGTATATGGCTATGAGTTTTACGATCATTGGAAGAGGCAAAAATTTCAGCATTTGAAGACCGGATAAAATCGGTCACTTCCTCAGGGCGTTCGTCTACCAAAAGAATACTTAAGTGCACATCTGGATGATGATGAGCAATAGAGTCAGCTATTTGTTTTAATAAAACGGTTTTGCCAGTACGAGGAGGCGCAACTATTAAGGCTCTTTGTCCCTTGCCGATTGGAGCCACTAAATCGATTACTCGCATTTCGGTATCTTGTGCTCGGTCACCTAAACGAATCCAATCTACAGGCATAATAGGAGTTTGTCGTTCAAACTTGGAGCACTTCGCCCAAGCATCTAAACTCTGATGGTTAATATTATCAACGCTGGCCACATGCCGGTTACCTTGAAAATCTTCCTCAAATTCTCCCTCTATAATAAGACCTTGGCGTAAATCTAAGTCTTTAACTTCATCAGGCTTTAAAAAAGGATCTTTAGGATGATAGCTAAATTCATGATTTAGTTTTCTTATAAGCCCCCACCCTTTTTCATTAATTTCTAGAACTCCAGCAAAGCGGCCCGCAATACCTTGGTTTTGGTTCCAATGAAACTTAGGAATAAAAACATGATTGGACTTACTATTATTTTTCTTATTACGATTTTTATTCCGCTTATTTTTATTGCGGTTATTTTTATTGTAGTTATTTTTATTTCTAGCCATTAATAATTATTCAGTGTACGTCAAAGCTCCAAATTAAACCGTCAAAAGAGGGTTATCAATATACTCATCGTAAGTGGATATTAAACTGAAGGGAGGAACGTGTATAAAAATGGTGACTCAGAATCGATCACCAATTAAAAAATAAGTTTTAAAAGATACGAATGTTTTACCCCATTACAAATGAATTCGAAATAAAAAATAATGAGTTAAACGATAAATTAACATACTTAAAGAGGTTTACCGAACTATTGTGTACTCACTAATCCAGTTGTAGCAATTGTCCAAATCACCATTCACCCTTACTTTTTGACCTTGTTCGTACCCTAAAGTAAAGAACTTGTCCTCGGTAGATGGTGTCACGGCTTGGTATGTTGCTAACTGGGAATTCACAGTATTAGTCACGCTAGCATCTACCGATTTTGCCCGATTTAAATAATCTAAAACGACCCAATATACAACCTTATCTCTTGCCTCTAATTTACGATTCTCAGTACATGAACTTACGGCCTGCCCATAAATAGAGGCCAATTTAATGTATGCACGCCCAAAAGAATCATCTATTGCTAATGCCTCTTGAATATACTTTTTGGAGATTGACAACTGTCCTGTACTTGAGTAAACATCAGCTAACTCTAGATTTATATTCTTTTTCTCATTGTCATTATTAGCCATTTCTAAAGCTTGTTTGAAATAATCTGCTGCTTTGGCATATGAAGCATTACCTTTCTCAGTTTCTGCAAGTGCTAAAGCACTTACAAAACTTGGATCTAATTTGTGAATTAGCAGGGTAGTTTGGAGGAATTCTTCTGTCATATTAAGATCTTCTTGTGCTTTTGCAACACATTTGAGGTCATCAATCGATTCTGGATTTTCGTTTAGCTTGGCACCACAAAATTCGAGCCGCTCTTCTGGTGTATTAAATAGTGATTCTAGGGTTTCATCAAAATAAGTGCTTAACTCCAAACCTGCATAAAGTGTTGCTTTTTCAATCATGTTTATGACTATATCTTTTTCAGCCTTTCGTACAAGATCGTCAATAACCACGCGAACGTAATAACCCTCTCCAAGTAGAGTAGTTTTTTCTACATCTATATCAAACATAGCTTTGAAATCACTATAAGCCATGTCAAGGCCACCTTCGATATTTTGATAATTTTCTAGAAGATAACGGCCTCTGTCCTGATGGAGCTCATACTTATCTACTTCCTCATCGGTAAAAAAAGTGAATTGTTCTTCAAAAAGACTTAATGCGGTATCAATATAAGCCTCACGTATACTTGGGTCTTGTTCTCCTAAACCAATCTGTGTATATATGTCAATGAACTTTGGATATTGGCTCGCTAAGTTGAATCGGGGATATCCTTCTAATACTTTGGTTTTACTGCAGAGCAACCATCGGCCATACATTAGGGCAAACGGATAATCTTTATTTTTATAATTGTCTTGGAATATTGAAAAAGCAGCCAGTTCGTTCATCCCGTAAGGAGGAGTGACAGTGCAATTTTGCGCTTTTATTTCAGAAGTAATTAACAGTAAAAACCCAAGTAGGGTTGCTAGAACTTTCATGATACAGTATCGTTAGTTAAGTCAATAACAGCTTATATTTATTGTAATTTAGGACGTAAAAACATGATTTCAGCAAGATTCACTGAAAGACCAATAGCCCAAATATTCTCTTTAATTAGGTTACCATCAGTGGTTCCTCTGAACCCGTATCGCAAGCTTAAATCCATAGATGAAGGACTTCGCGATAATATACCTAACCCAGTGTGAAGCCATAACGTTCTAATTTCTTCTTTTTGAACAATTATGTGTCCGCTGTCATAAGATAATCCAGCTGAATATTTAAAACCGGAAAAAAATCCATTTTGTGCTTTTTTATATGGATGAAATTGTGCTCCAAATCCAAAACGCATTCGGTCTGCCATAATAGCGCCATCATTTTCAACTAGATCATTGGTGTAGTCTGACCACCGCTGAAACTGTCCCTCTATACTAATATTAAAACGAGTATGAGGTGCATAGCCAATACCAGCGGCATATTCTAGAGGGAGCCTCATTTCCCCCTTTTTGCTAGTCAATATGTTGGATAAATCTATCGTTTTACTGCCAGATTCAACCACTTTTTCAGTGGTGTAGTTTTGTCTTAAAGTCATATTGAAAGGAATGTTAACCGTAGCACCAACTGAAATTTTATCTTGTATTCTGAACACGTTTCGAAAACTACCTGCAACACCAAGGCGTTGTGAAAATGCAGCCCCGCTAATGGTTAGTTTTTGCATTTGCTGCGAGTAAAGAGAAGAATTAAAAGAAAATGCTTCTGAGGTTTGCAAACTGAAAAATGCTACCGAAGGGGCATAGCCAATAGAAATTTGGTCATTAACTTCCCATCCGAAACCTACTTCGAATTTATTCAACCCTCCTATTTGTTGTAGTTCAGAATTGTATCCAACAGTATCTCCATATGTCAAAAATTCTTTTGTATTAATTAATTTTAGATTGGAACGGGTGACTGGATATAAACCAACAGATACTCCAAGCTCACTTGACTTAAGAGGGAATAATAATTGAAGATACCCTTTTTCAAACAGAATAGATTCACCTGTAGTTCTGGTATTTTTTAATTGGATACTTTGTATGCTCAGATCTGAAGCTCCCTGGGTATAATAGGTTTGTGACCATAAAGCAGGGTTCGTAAGGCCGGCAACTTCTTGATTAATACTAGAAATACCAAAAATACCATGCGACTTAGCAGATCCGGTTTCAATTTCAACAGGATAACCAATACCATATGCGGAATAAATTGACCCACTGGAATACAGATTAGTAGATTGAATTTGAGCTACGATTATAGGGGAGCTAATAAAAAGTAGTAATAACCCCAGTAATGAAGTTTTGTAAGAAGTTACAAACGTAGACGTAAACGAAATTGTTATCATTTTAAATATTACCTTTGAACTTCAGGTTTTATGGAATGAATAATTAGCCGAGGTCGCTTATCAGATGAGGCTTCTTTACTATAAAGAATATTGGAGCCTATATAGCCTGCATTAACATATGGGTATATATAAGAGTCTTTAATTGGATTATTGTTATAAATTTGATCATTTAGCAATCGTGTAATATCAAAACGGAAGCGTCCCCTGGATGGATATCCATTGATGATATTTTCATCTGAAAAGCCAAACTGATAGGCTAAATCAATAAAATTTCCCTCGCTCATTCGAAAACCAGGGACATTTAAACGTTGCTCATGTTCGGATAAACTAGTATTTGCTCGTGTTGTATCTTCTTCTAAAACTAATTCGGCCCGGACAAAATTATTGTTCGGCAACTGTTTACCGATATTTTTTATATCTATTTTTATCACCTTCTCAAAGGTGTTGTGAAGCAGCATACGATTAGGAATAGGGTCAACATCTCTCCTTTCTACTTTATAGGCCCAATCTTGCATGCCATATGAACTGGTATCTTCTTGTCCAATAACCAATAAACGGCTGGTGCTTAAGGTAGCAAATCGAATTCGATTAGTTGTATTTTTTGGAACAATAGCTAACCCAAAATCTTCTTCAGCATACCTAGTTAATCGAGTACTATCATCATCAATATTAAATATTTCCCTATAAAAGGCATCCCAACTTCCGCCAAGGGCTACATGAACGTTACCGTTTGTATCTATATCGGTATCGTTAAAACCGCCAATTCGTTCAAGTTCTAGGTTAACTTCTGTAGATTGTCTAAAACTAGGGCCATGCCAATTATTTTGAATTCGATATACATCAAATACGGCGGTTGAACTGGTATCTCCATAAATTTCATTCTGCATTATATGAAGTTTCAATTCAAAGCTCATGTCATCAAGTACAGTATCAGTATTTGAGGCGTTGATAGAAGGTTTAAAGTAGAGAGTGCTGATTAGTTGACCAAAAAGAGGGTCTTGAAAAGATCCTAGCGCAGAGTACGTTAATTGACCTAGATAAGGATCAATACTTATAAAATCTATTTGATCGATAAGTACAGTATCTATCTCTATGGCTGACTCCTGAATAAAATCTACACCAACGGTGTAGGTTTCATCACACGCGGTCATACCAAAAAGAACAAGTATAAAAAAAATAAGCCACCTTTTTGAAACAGCTTTGTCCGTTAAATACATATGATGACAGTCTTCTTTTTAATTCCTATTTAGTAATAGTTTTGTAGTAATCGGAAAATTTAATTGAAACATCTTCAGGTGCACCTTGAATTTTTACAGGAGAAACATTCAATTCATTAAAAACGTCATTAAATTCGTCTTTTAAGAAGTTTCCAGTGACTACATGATCACTATATAGGAGTCCTAATTTCAATAAGTCTACTTTCCCTTCATCAGTAAGTTTGGCAATGTCAACATTATCGGGCAAACCAAGTAACTCTAGGATTTTGGCTGTGTCTGCAGTTCCATCGTTTTCTGGATGATGTAAATTGTAGATTATCTTTGAATTTTTAAAAATAGGTTCGTCTTTATATTTAGTTTTTACTAGAAGAGGAATGAGACCTGCAGGCCAATCATGACAGTGTATGATATCAGGCTCCCAACCTAGTTTTATAACTGTTTCGAGTACCCCTTTATTGTAGAAGGCTAACCGCTCGGCATTATCTGGATAGAACTCTCCGTCTTTTGGGTTTTTGAAAAGACCTTTTCTTTTAAAATATTTATCGTTGTCTAAAAAATAAACTTGTAGTTTTGCATTGGGAATACTAGCTACTTTAATTTTCATACTTTCCGCGGTATCTCCTACTTCTACTTCTATTCCAGACAATCGTATGACTTCATGTAAACGATTTCTACGGTCATTTATCGTGCCATATTTTGGAAGCAAGATCCGAATTTCAAAACCCTTATCTTGTAACGATGCAGGTAAAAAACGCAATAAATCCGCTGTAACGGTCATGCGTGCGAATGGGGAGATTTCAGCGGCGGCGTATAAAATTTTCATAATGGGTTATTATTCATTGTCGTTCATTCCGGTCGCTTTGATCACTTGATCCAATTCGTTACCCTTTTCTAGTGAATAGAAATCTAAGAGAGTATCTCCTCGTAGTCCTAACCGTAAGGTTTCTAAAGGAATCACTTCTTCGGGTTGAATATTTCCCAAATTTACATTAGACCCATACTTACGGATAAACCAAACTTGCTGTTCTTTTTTAGGTGCCTCAAAAAGCAAGTATTTGGCAGGTATTTGATCTGTGATTTCTTCAAGTAAACCAGATCGAATCTCACCATTCGGGCGAAACATTCCAACAGTACCACTTTCTCTAGCTTCGCAGATAACTTTCTCGGAACCAGCTTCTAGTTCTTGTTGAATAGTTCGCACCCACTTGTAAGGAGGAATGATCTCATTAGGGTTCTTACTACCCACTTCAGAATAAACCGTATAATCGCTACTTAATTCTTTGATGATAGCTTGTTTTTTATTATCCGATAACAAAATAGTACCATTTGAAACCTCTAAATGCGAAATTTCGTAGTGTTCCATCAATTTTCGATAATCGGAGAGCTGGTTACGCATCAGGTATGCTTCAAAAAGAGTACCACCAAAGTAAACAGGTATCCCAGCATTTTGATAAACCTTAATCTTTTCCTCTAAGCCTTGAGTTACATAGGATGTTCCCCATCCAAGTTTGACTATGTCAATGTGTTTCGAGCATACGTCAACTAGATCTTCTACTTGACGTATGCTGTATCCTTTGTCCAATACCAGGGTTATACCTTCGGTCCTGGGTTTTGCAGATCGCTCAGGTAGATTCTTCAATGAAAAAGACATACTGTAATTTTTTTATTGCAATTTAAGAATATAAGAAAAAGGCGGTTTTAAATGAAAAAACACCTTTTTTATTTATTCCGGTCATACCGGTTGCTTAAATGGATGAGACTGCAAATTTTATTACGATCAATTTCTTGTAGCATTTCCGTAGTGTATCTCCAAAGCCAATTACCGGATGAAGTTCCTGGAAAATTCATACGATGTTCTGTGGATAGGCCCATAAAGTCCTGAAGAGGAAAGATGGCCTGATCACCTACTGAAAGCATTCCAAGTTGAATAAAAGCCCAATTTATATGTGTTCCATCGGATTGGCTGTAGGTTCTGGCAAAATGCCGTTCGTACTCGGGGGCTTGTTCATACCATCCTTTTGAGGTGTCATTGTCATGTGTACCGCTATATACCACGCAATTTTGAGGATAGTTATGAGGTAAAAAACTATTGTCAGATTCGGCGTCAAAGGCAAATTGAAGAATTTTCATGCCAGGAAATGCATATTTGTCGCGTAACTTTTCTACCCCTTCGGTAACAAAACCTAAATCTTCCGCAATGATAGGTAGTTCACCGCATTCTTTTAAGATGGTATCAAAAAATTTTTCGCCAGGACCCTTAACCCAGCGCCCATTTACAGCGGTTTTTTCGGAAGCTGGTATCTCCCAGTAAGCATCAAACCCTCTGAAGTGATCTACTCTGATTGCGTCGCAAGTCAAAAACATATGTTTAAATCGCTTTACCCACCATGAGTAACCATCTTTTTCTAAAGCCCCCCACTCATACTGAGGATTCCCCCAAAGCTGCCCTGTCTCACTGAAATAGTCCGGAGGAACCCCAGATACCAAAGTCCTATTTCCTTGTTTATCTACAGCAAAATACTTTGAATTGGCCCACACATCAGCGCTATTATGATCGACAAAAATAGGAATATCACCAATAATACGAATTCCTCTAGTGTTCGCATACTCTTTCAATGCTATCCATTGATTTAAAAACTCATATTGAAGCCAATACTCTAATTTAATTTCTTGAGCATAGTTCTTTTTTGCTTTATTAATAGCTGCTTTTTTGTGTGTAGCAATATCAGAATCCCAACTATTCCAGGGACGCATTTGGTGACTTTTAGCTACGGCCATAAACAATACATAATCATCTAACCAATGAGCATGCTCCAGTTTGAATTGCTCAAATTTTTCCTCTTCATCTCCGACTAGGGTCTCATAAAAACTACTTGAAGCTATTTTCAATGCTATCGATTTTTTTTCAACCGCTTGCTGATAAGCTACAGTAGTGGTTGAGGGAATAATGAGCGAACGGGCTTCTGAAGCAGTTAAGAGTCCTTTTTTAAAAAGAATATCGGGACTTATCAAATAGGGGTTACCAGCAAAAGCAGAATAGGAAGCATAGGGTGAATTTCCATACCCTGTAGGTGTAAGAGGAAGCACTTGCCAGATACTTTGTTGAGTATCTTCTAAGAAATCTAGGAACTTTCGGGCTTCATAACCAAAATCTCCAATACCGTATTTCCCTGGAAAAGATGTGGGGTGCACTAAGGTGCCGCAGGATCGTGGAAATCGCATAACTTAGTTCTTTAGTTTTAATATGATCCCAGCCAAAGGAGGAATATCGATCGATATTGACGAAGAGAAATTATGCCATGACTCTGTTGATGCAATGCATTCTTTAACTCCAACATTACTCCCTCCATAATACTCTGAATCACTATTAAACAACACTTCGTAATTACCGGTGATAGGAACTCCTATGCGATAATTTAGATGTACAGTAGGTGTGAAATTTAATACAACTACTACAAAGTCGCCGGAATCTTTTGCTTTTCTCATAAAAGAAATTAAACTATTGTCCGCATCATGGAAATCAATCCACTCAAAGCCTTTCCAATCTGTATCAAGTTCGTATAGTGAAGCTTGATTTTGGTGGAGATAATTTAAATCCTTTACTAAGGTTTGTAGCTGTTGGTGGGGGGTATATTCACATAGATGCCAGTCAAGTGAATGAGCATCATTCCATTCATGCCACTGTCCAAACTCAGAACCCATAAACAGCAACTTTGCACCAGGATGAGCGTACATATAAGTATATAATAATCTCAGATTAGCAAATTTTTGCCAATCATTACCCGGCATTTTAGATAGCATAGATTTTTTCATATGTACCACTTCATCATGTGAAAAAGGTAAAATGAATTTTTCACTGAAGGCGTAGACCATTGAAAATGTAAGATTTTCTTGATGATATCGGCGGTAGATGGGGTCTTTTTCAATATAGCTTAGTGTATCATTCATCCACCCCATGTTCCATTTATAATCGAACCCTAGCCCGTTTTGCTGGACAGGTGTTGTGACTCCACCCCAAGAAGTAGATTCTTCAGCAAAAGTTAGGCAGCCAGGAAAATATTCATGAACGAAGTAGTTGAATTTTTTTAGAAACTCAATAGCCTCAATATTTTCTCGGCCCCCATACTTATTTGGTATCCAATCATCATCTTCTCGGGAATAATCCAAATAGAGCATAGAAGCGACCGCATCTACCCTTAAGCCATCTATGTGATAATAATCTAGCCAAAATAAGGCATTTGAAATCAGCAAATTTTGGACTTCTGTGCGCCCAAAATTAAAAATAGCGGTACCCCAATCTTTATGTTCTCCTTGTCGTGGGTCTTCATGCTCAAATAGCCCTGTACCGTCAAAACGGTAGAGGCCATGTTCATCTTTTGCAAAATGAGCAGGCACCCAATCTAGAATGACTCCAATATTATATGCATGGCACTGATCAACAAAAAACATTAAATCTTTTGGGGTTCCAAAACGAGAGGTAGCTGAAAAGTAACCTGTTTGCTGATATCCCCAGGAAGGATCATAGGGGTGTTCTGCAATAGGCAAGAGTTCAATATGGGTAAAACCGAGATTTTTTACATAAGGGATAAGTTGTTCAGCAAGTTCACGATACGATAAAAAATTTTCGTTATTTCGTTTCCATGACCCTAGATGGCACTCATAAACTGAAATAGCTTGTTCATGATGTCGACTTTGACGCTGCTTAATCCATTGTTGATCCTTCCATTTGTATCCATTTAAATCATGAACAATGGAGGCACTCTGCGGCCTGAGTTCCGAGAAAAAAGCAAAGGGATCGGCTTTTTTCAGAGGGGCACTCTGTTGAGGACTTTTAATTTCAAATTTATAGGTGTCCCCTGAATTAACATGTGGTATAAAAAGCTCCCAAAGTCCCTGATTATGATACTTTCTCATCCGATGGACCCTACCATCCCATTGATTGAACGAACCTATGACGCTAACCCGGGTGGCAGCAGGGGCAGTCACTACAAAATGACTACCCTGAACACCATTTATTGTTTTTGGATGCGCCCCCATAAAGAAATAGGACTTAGCATGATTTCCCTCTCCCCAAAGATGTAAATCAAGCTCTTCAATTATGGGTTGAAACCGGTAAGGGTCATCAATGGAGTAAGGTTGGCCTTGAAATGGGGTAATGGATAAGCGGTATGCAGGTATTTTTTTTCTTCTGAGAAATATCCATTCAAATAATCCCCCCTCGGATAGGCGGTTCATAATATGGCGAGTATTGGGTGAAATAATTAATTCAACTTCTTTAGCATCTGGCCTAAAAACCCTGACAATTATCTTCTTTTTACCTTTTATCTCGGTAATATGAGGACCCAAAATACTAAAGGGATCGCCATGCGATCCATCATCAATGGATTGAATAATTTCCTGCGGTAACAAATGACTTTCTAAAGTTTGGTTATTAAAGAACGAGAAAAAGGCTGTTTAAAGAGACAAGAATATATGAATTTAGGTGTTAAATAATGTCCTAAGTACCTTCAATTATGCGTTTAAAGGGAACATTCTCTATTTTACTTTATCTGTTATTTAACCATTTTGACTCATGAACATTTCTAGACGGATTGCACGGCGATATTTGTTCGCAAAAAAACATGTTTCTTTGGTTTCTGTACTTACATATATAAGTATATCAGGTATTACCATTGGGGCTGCTTTACTTATTATTGTTTTATCTATTTTCAATGGTTTCTTTATAGTCATTCAAGGTTTTTTATTAGGATATGACCCAGCTTTAAGGGTCGAAAGTATAGGTGGGCCAGTACTAGAATGGGATGACAAATTGGGAAAGCAATTTCAGAACGATCCTAGGATCGTGGAGTACATCCCTTTTGTGGAAGGTATGGCCTTGTTACGTACCCGTAGCGCCAATGGAGTGCAACCTTATGAAAATAAGGTAATACAAATTAAGGGTATCCCTACGAATTTATCTAGTAGCTATAAAATTAATTACCCCGCATCTATAAACCTCCACAAAACAACTCCTATTGATGCTATTATTTTAAAAAAGTACCAAAAGGATACGGATTTAGATGATCAGCGAGGGTTTTTACAAAATTTACCCCTTAAAAGTGGCGTCAAAAATTTACATACCCTACAGGGTCTTCCGGGTATACTTATTCCAGAATATTTGCGCGCAGAGTTACAGCTAGAACTAGGAGATGAAGTGGTTTTGTTGAGTGCTAGGCATATGCATAAAGCACTAACTCAAATAAGTATTCCGCGATCTATGATTTTTACTGTAAGAGGGGTTTATGAACTCCCTTATATTTCGTCTCCACCACCCATTTTACTAGATATTTCAGCGGCGCACAGGTTATTTCTGACAAGGAATAAAATTTCAGGTGTGGATCTATCAATGGATAACATACTCCAAGCGGATGAGCTTAAGGCAACTCTGGAAACTATAAAGGATGATCTTTTTAGCTCTGATATTGTTTTAAAAACATGGTATGATTTACAAAAACCCCTATATGATGTTATGAATTTAGAAAAGTGGGGGGCATTTGTAGTACTCATGATAATCATTTTGGTTGCGGCCCTTAATATTTTAGGATCCTTAAGTATGATTGTACTACAAAAGAAAAGGGATATTGGCGTTTTACGTTCTTTGGGTTTAACGGCTAAACAAGTGCAAGCAATATTTATTCAGCAAGGATTAATTATTGGGATTATAGGGGCATTTTTAGGCGCAATATTAGGCTTAGCCTTTTCTTATTTACAAGACACATTAGGTCTATTAAAGTTATCCTCTGCATTTATAATTGACGCATATCCGGTAGACATACAATGGACTGATGTTCTGTTGATTATGTTTGGGACTCTTGGTTTGAGTGTTTTAGCGAGTTGGATGCCCGCTCTTACCGCTGCTAGAATACATCCTGCGCGAGTTATACGGTATGAATAATACCAAGCTTCCAAGCTTTGGATTATCAAAAAAGGCAGGACAAGACTAAAAGGTGCCTTCAAAAAAACATATCAAAAAACAAAGCAGATAGCCCAGCTACTTTTTAGTGATTATTCGTTATAAATATCGGGTAAATCATTTTCATAAAGTACTATATCTCCAGATCTAATACGTTGCTTGAGTTTATCATTAGCTTCAAAAAGAGACTTTACTCGTTCTAGGCGTTCAGGGTTTCCTCCAGCCTCTAGATACCCTTGTTCAATTACTTTTCCTCTCTCTAAACCAACGATAAAAGCATAATCTAATTTGGCCCTAGCAATATGAATTCCAAATTTATAATTTTCTTCTGCTTCTAGATTCCCTAATTCAACTATTCCGGGAGTAATAATAAAGCGCTGACATGACCGAAAAGCCCCTAGAATTTCTACTGCATTTTTAGCGCCTACTGGATTGGAGTTAAATGCATCATCGATCATGAAATAATCGCCCACTGCTTTTAATTCCAACCGATGTTGAACCGGTTTAATTTGAGAAGCGGCTAAATGCATTGTATTCATTCGAAGCCCAAGGTGGTCGCCAACACCAAGGGCTAATAACAAATTTTGCACGTTGTGTCTGCCTAATAGTGGGCACTCAATATCCCACGGTTTTGTTGGAGCGTCTCCCGAGCTTTTATGGAGTATAAAGCGAGTTCCTTGGGTAGAATAGTCCATTTTAGAAGCGCTTAAATGTAATTCAGGGTTAGTCTTATTTAAGGATGAAAGCCCAACTTGAATACGATGGATATCGCTACGTTCTTTGCCCATTATTGATACAATGGGGTCGTTGCCATTTAATACGGCCACGCCCCCTTTTTTTAAACGATCCACCAGGGTGCCTTTTTCTTTGGCAATGACCTCCTGGCTTCCAAAAGTTTCTAAATGAGCAAGACCCACATTTGAAACGATGGATATATCGGGTTGGGCAATGTCACAGAGTTCGCTAATATTACCTGCATAACGTGCTCCCATCTCTAAAATTAATATTTGGTGATGCGCCTGCAAATCGTTGTTGATTACTTTACATATGCCCATCGGAGTATTAAAACTTCCAGGGGTAACACACATACTGAACCGCTCCTTTAGTATATCTCTGAGCATAAATTTGACGCTTGTTTTTCCATAACTCCCTGTAATAGCAATCACTTTTAGATGCGGGAGTGAGGCCAATTTTTTACGAGCTTGGCGTTTATATCTATTTTGTATTTGCTGCTCAACGGGGGCAGTGAGGTAGCCCGATAAAAGTAAGAAAAGGGGAATAAAAATATATCCTAATGCCAGGCCTAAGGCTAGACTTGGGGCATCAAACTGTATGCTTGCGGCTCCTTGCAATCGAGGGTGTATAAAGGTGGAGTTAAACCAGCCGCCGAAGCCTAAATACACAGCAAGAAGTGGAAGGAATAGACTAGACAGTCCAAAAGGGAATGATAAACGTTTTACTCGAGTAGTCCAGACCAATGGTTTTTTTACTTTTTTAGGACGGAAGGCTTTGGTCGAGCCAAGGTAGGCTATACCCCATGAAAAAAGGATAATAGCCTCAGCTGATAAGTTTAGTCGAATTTCAAAGAATTCGGTTCCAAAAATGAGCAGCATAGTACTTATCAAGAAATAAACTAGGCTTCTTGGGATCACTTTTTCATCCCAATGATCTTTAAGCCAACCAGTTAGTTCATTGGTTTTATATCCTAATTGTTGAAAAACATGTAAATAATAAAGCCATCTGTAGTAGAGAACTCGTAGCATCATTAGGGTAAAAATACCCGCAAAAATGTCTAAAAAAACTAGGTAATAGGTGTATAGCATGGAAAAAGTAATCAAGGAATACTATTCACTAGAAAAAGGGACTATTTCTGAAGCATCCATTTCAAAATAAAGTAATTCATGTTATAAGCTCCGAATGTAAAGATAGCTAAGAATAGTTGAATTTTTCGAGCTATTTGAATAGACCGTTTTGACAAAACGACTTCTCGCAATGTACGTGGTTGCCCATATTTTAGCTTCATTACTTGGGCATTCAAAAAAAAGGACCGTATATTTATCTTGAAAATATAACATTAGCCAAGTTTGTTGTTTAATATTTAGATAATTATTTAATAGAAACGGGTAATATGAAATTAATTATTCCAATGGCAGGTCGTGGGACAAGAGTTCGCCCTCATTCACATACAGTTCCAAAACCATTATTACCAGTAGCTGGAACGATGATCGTCGAACGATTAGTAGAGACATTTATACGAACAATGGATCGAAATATTGAAGAGATTGTATATATATTAGGGCCTGATTTTGGGAATCCTATAAAGGAGCCTTTACGGAAGATGAGTGAGCGTCATGGTGCAAAATGTACATTTAGAGTGCAAGAGATAGCACTTGGAACGGCACATGCCGTTTATTGTGCTCAAAAAGATTTGAATGGAGAGGTGATTATTGCTTTTGCCGACACCTTATTTGATAGTAAAGAAACGTTTAATGTGGATGGCGCGGATAGTGTAATATGGCTTAAAAAAGTAGAAGACCCCTCTAGATTTGGAGTCGCTGTTTATGAGGGAGAAAAAATAACTGGATTTGTGGAAAAGCCAGCGGAGTTCATCTCGGATTTAGCCATTATTGGAGTTTATTATTTCAAAGACGGAGCTAAGTTAAAAGAAGAGCTTCAATATATATTAGATAATGATATCAAAGGTCCCGGTGGAGAGTACTTTCTAACGGATGCTCTAGATCGTATGATTCAGGATGGAAAATTATTTAAAACAGCCACGGTAGATGAATGGTTAGACTGTGGAACCTTACACGCTTGGCTTGAAACAACCGGTTTTATAGTCGAAAAAGAAGCTTGTAATTTAGCAGAACAAAAAGAAGCCTTAGCTGCGCAGGGAACAATGATAATTCCGCCGGTTTATTTAGCCAAGAATGTAATCCTAGAAGGAGTTACTATAGGGCCAAACGTTAGTGTTGAGGAAGGTTGCGTTTTAAAAAATAGCCAAATATCGCATTCTATTGTTCGAGAAAAAGCTAGCCTGGATGGCTGTACATTAGCTGGCTCAACCATAGGAGCACACACAAAGCTGACGAGAGTATACGGAGAAATACACGTGGGTGATCACTCAATAATTTCCATAAAATAGTGTTGAAAAATAGTTATTCATTGAGCAAAATCACCAGTAAAACTAATGAAAAGACAAATTAGAGCTAAGTCATAGGAAAAAAGAAGAGAGTTTAACAAAAGACTGATTGAAAAGGCGAACATCCTTATCTTTGAGCATGGAATTTCCTCATGACATACCTAGAACGCATCAAGATCTCCTTAAGGAAATAAGCTTACAAGCTCATAAGTTAAGCCAAGATAGTTTTTTGGTGGGGGGATATGTTAGAGATTTTTATTTGAATCGTATCCAAAATGATGCGGATATGGATGTAGTGACTTTGGGCTCTGGGATTGCACTTGCAGAAAGGGTGCATAAGTCTCTTCAAACGAAAGGTATGAAAACGAGTTTTTCATTCTTTAAGCAATTTGGTACCGCTCAGGTTAAGACACCCTTTGTTGAACTCGAATTTATTGGTGCCAGAAAAGAGAGTTACCGGACAGAATCAAGAAAACCAATGGTCGAGGATGGTAGCCTTGAAGATGATCAGAATAGGCGAGATTTTACGATAAACTCGCTTTATTGGGAGCTCAATAAAGACCGGATAGGAGCTCTCAATGATCCTTTTGGCGGTCTTATAGATTTAAAAAAAGGTCTTATTCGTACCCCAATTGATCCGGAAAAAACCTTTAGTGATGATCCCCACAGGATGATGCGTGCCATCCGATTTGCCACACAATTAGATTTTAGTTTGTGCCCTGAAACGAAATCAGCTATACAAAAAATGGCTAGTCGTTTAGAAATTGTGTCCACGGAACGTATTTTAGATGAGCTCAATAAAATAGTGAAAAGCCCTGTGCCATCAATAGGTTTTGCGCTTTTATTTAGCACCAGCTTATTAGCTCAATTTTTCCCAGAAATGGTGGCGCTTCAAGGAATCAAAGAGCGTAAGGGATTACGTCATAAAGATAATTTCTGGCATACCTTACAAGTTCTTGACAATGTAGCCTTGGTTAGCAATTCATTATGGCTTCGATGGGCGGCTATCATGCATGATATTGCTAAACCACCAACCCAGCGGTTTGAGGAAGATCAGGGCTGGACCTTTCACGGTCATGATGCTCTCGGGGCTAAGTGGACACCACGTATTTTTAGGCGTTTAGGCTTACCTATGGATGAGCGTATGCGATATGTACAAAAGCTGGTTCGTTTGCATTTGCGTCCAATAGCCCTTGTTTCGGATCATGTGAGTGATAGCGCAGTTAGGCGTTTAATTTTTGAAGCAGATAGCGATATAGATGATCTAATGACACTGTGTAGGGCAGATATCACCAGTAAAAACGATTTTAAAGTTCAAAAATTCATGAAGAATTTTGAACGGGTTGAGAAAAAAATTATCGAAGTGGAGAAAAAGGACCGCATTCGAAATTGGAAAAATCCGCTTACAGGTCAAGAGATTATGAAAGCTCTTGATATTCCTCCATCCAAAAAGATCGGTATTATCAAAGATCATATTAAAGAAGCTATTTTAAATGGGGATATCCCAAATGAACACGATGCGGCATTTTCTTATATGATGAGTCAACATCAACATTGGATAGGACAGAAAGCATGAGTGCACGGTGGGTTACGCAATCTTATGCAAAAATAAATTTGGGGCTTCATGTCTTGGAACGCCTGCCCAATGGTTACCATACATTAGAAACGGGATTCTGTTTTATTGAATGGAGTGACCGAATAGAAATGAAACCCGCAGCGCAGATGGAGATTCATATGAGTGAGCCATCGATTCCGGTTGACGAATCGAATCTTATCGTGAAGGCCCTTCAGCTCCTAGAGAAGTATGCCGGCCTACGAAATCAATATCATATATCGGTGGATAAGCGTGTCCCGGCCGGCGCCGGCCTAGGTGGCGGGAGTGCGAATGCGGCAGCGGTATTACGGATGGTTAATAAGGTGGCAAGTTTGGGTTTGGCCGCCGCCGAGTTGGCCGAGGTGGGCCTTCGGATCGGAGCTGATGTCCCATTTTTTATCCATAACAATGTAGGTATTGGGCGGGGATTAGGTCATGAGATTGAGATCTGTGATATACAACCCGATGCATGGATTGTCACGGTATTTCCAAATGAGGCTAGCTCTACACTAAAGGCTTATCAACAGGTCTATCCAAACCCTAAACCCGATTTTAATTTAAAGAAAGTGCTTACCGAGGAAGAGATTCAAGAATGGCCTTTTCTTTTGGTCAATGATCTTGAGCCTGGAGTTATTCTACGTATCCCTCAAGTTGGAAATATGAAAGATCAGATGATGGATTTTGGTGCTGAGTTTGCTGGTATGAGCGGAAGTGGTTCTAGTGTCTTTGGGTTATTTCATCAAGATTTTGTGGCTACAGAAGCTTATAAAAACTTTGTTCGTTTAGGTTATGCTGCTAATTTAACACGCCCTAAATTTCTACCCGATACAAATGTGTATGAATTGGGATAGGCGAATGCATAAACCAGAATGACTACATATGGAAAGCTTTTTTAGGTGTAAAGTTATCTGATAATGGTCGGTAAAGAAGATATTTTTCAAGTAAATTAGCATTTAAGAACATCTGCTCACTAATATCTGGATTATGAATAAAGCGAAGAATATTAATTCATCAACGAAGAAAACAGGAAACACAAGGGTTAAGAAGAAAGCCATTAAGAAGGCATACACAAGTATAAAAAAACATGAATTTAGCACTAGATCCGGTTTGGATCGGGATTCGTTACGCGAAGATATAAAGCTTCATTTACGGCATACTTTAGCTAAGGATAAGTTTTCCCGAACGCCTTGGGACGAATACAGAAGTGTAGTACTCACTCTCATGGATCGGCTGCATGACAAGTGGCTTTCGACTCAAGCGCATTATCACAAAACCGGGGTAAAGAGGGTATATTATTTGTCTATGGAATACCTTATTGGCCGTTTATTGGATAATATTGTTGTGAATTTTGATGTGCAACAGGAATTGGCTGATGCCTGCGAAGATTTGGGTTTAGATTATGATGCCATTCGTAATTCTGAGTGGGATGCTGGTCTTGGTAATGGTGGTTTGGGCCGTTTAGCAGCCTGTTTTTTGGATTCTATGGCTACTCTCGGTATTCCAGCAATAGGCTATGGTCTACGTTACGATTATGGAATTTTTTATCAAAAAGTGATTGATGGATTCCAGGTAGAAAAGCCCGATTTATGGTTGAGATACGGAAACCCTTGGGATATTGTGCGCCCTAAAATTCAATATCCAATTCAGTTTTATGGGCATCAGGGGATGCATAGTTCAGATGACGGTGACATAAGGTATACTTGGGAGCAGACTAGTAAGGTATTAGCGGTTGCTTATGATACTCCTATACCAGGATACAATAACAATGTGGTGAACCAATTGCGATTATGGAAAGCCGAGTCGGATACCGCATTAGACCTACAGAGTTTTAATCAAGGACAGTATATAGATGCGGTTCGGGATAATCAATTGGAGCAAAATATAACGCGAGTTTTGTACCCAAATGACAAGGTGTTTGTGGGTCAGGAATTACGACTCAAACAAGAATATTTTTTGGTGGCGGCGTCCATACGTGATATAATCCGCCGGTTTAAGGCACAGACGAATGACTGGGAGAAATTTCCTAAGAAAGTGGCCATACAGTGTAATGACACGCATCCTAATCTTGCAATTCCTGAATTAATGCGGATTTTAATGGATGAGGTTCATATGTCATGGGAAAAAGCATGGGATATTACCGTTAAAACCATGGCGTACACCAATCATACCCTTTTGCCAGAGGCCTTAGAAAAGTGGCCGGTATCCCTTATGCGAAGTTTATTGCCTCGTCATTTGAATATTATCTATGAAATTAATCGTCGATTTATGGATAAGATTAAAGCGAGTTATGGGGAGGATCATGGAAAAATGTCGCGACTTAGTATTGTGACTGAAGGTGAAAACCCGGTAGTACATATGGCGCATTTAGGTATAGTGGGCTCAACTAAAGTGAATGGGGTTGCGGCCTTACATTCTCGCTTGTTAATGGAAAATATATTTCGTGAATTTAATGAATTATATCCTGATAAGTTTACCAACAAAACCAACGGAATAACACCTAGAAGATGGTTGAAACAGTGCAATTTAGAACTTTCAGCGTTAATTACGGAGAAAATTGGAGACAATTGGATTACCGACTTGGATCAGTTGAAAAAATTAGAGCTTTTTGCAGAGGATACGAAATTTCACAAACGTTTTAATCAGATTAAATTGAATAATAAAAAAGTATTAGCGAGGATCATTCAAGAGAATCAGGGTATTACCGTTGATCCTAGCAGTATGTTTGATATTCAAATTAAACGCATTCACGAATATAAACGTCAATTGATGGCAGCGCTTCATGTTATTACCCTATACAACCGTCTCAAAGATAATCCATCGTTGAACAGCGTGCCTCGAACCGTCATTTTTGGAGGGAAAGCAGCTCCTGGATATGCGATGGCAAAATTACATATCAAGTTGATTAATGCTATTGGTACCAAAATTAACGAAGATCCCGAGACTTCCGATAGATTAAAGTGTGTGTTTTTAGACAATTACCGGGTTACTTTAGCGGAATTGATGATTCCTGCGGCAGAGGTATCGGAGCAGATTTCTACAGCTGGTATGGAAGCTTCTGGTACAGGGAATATGAAGTTTGCGCTGAACGGTGCACTCACCATCGGAACTTTAGATGGTGCCAATGTTGAAATTAAGGAGGAAGTAGGTGATGAAAATATCTTTATATTTGGTCTTACAGTAGAGCAGGTAGAGGAGTTGAGGCGACAGGGATATAATCCTTATTTATATTATCAGTCTAATCATGAACTCAAACGTGCTTTAGATCAAATTCGAGATGGTTTTTTCTCCCCCGAACAACCAGGGCTTTTTCAGCCAATTATTCAGGCTTTACTCGAACAGGGAGATTATTTCATGGTTTTGGCTGATTATGAAGCCTATGTGAAAAAGCAAGAAGAGTTAGAGCAGGTGTATAAAAATCAAAAGGAATGGACTAAAAAAGCTATTTACAACGTAGCTCGTGTCGGCAAATTTTCTTCTGATCGTACCATCAAAGATTACAACAATGAAATTTGGAAGTCCGAGGAAGTGACATTAGAATCATAAGTCATCTAATTTGGAGGATAGGCTATGCTCGGAAATATCATTTTAACGGGTTGGATAGACTCTAACTACGAGTCATTATCGCAGGTATCTTTAGACGATAGTGTGGCTGTTAGCGTAGGGCTAAACTCTCAAAAACTAAATGAATTTGTACATATTGATAATATAACGGAGGGACTGTTAGAATCTACAGACAAAACAGAAGGTTGGTGGGAATGGCTAGTTTCTTTTAAAAGCCTATTAAATATTCCTCTTTTTACTATGGCGAACACATCTGTGACCCTAATGTCTTTAGTGGTTTTCATTCTACTACTAACAATGTTTGTCGTGGGTGCCTCGTATCTGAAAAAGATTTTACGCGATCGAATTCTGCCTCGATTTGTTCAAGATGAGGGTTTGCAGTACACTTTAGCCCGAATGTCACAATATTCTGTGGTGGTTATTGGAATATTAGTCTCTTTTCAGTTCTTGGGTGTTGATTTCACAGGCTTAGCAGTCATTTTTGGTTTTTTATCGGTGGGTATAGGTTTTGGCCTTCAAAACATTACCTCTAACTTTATTTCGGGGCTCATTGTTTTGTTTGAGCGACCTATAAGTGTGGGTGACCGGGTGGTTGTTAACGGAATCGAGGGCGATATTGAAGAAATTAATATTCGTGCTACCAAGGTAAAAACATTGGAAAATATCTCCATTATTGTGCCAAATTCGGATTTTGTTAGTAAGGATGTGATAAATTATTCTCATGGGGACCCCACCTTTAAGTTGATTATTGACGTTGGGGTAGCATATGACTCCGATCTAGACTTGGTATTGCAAGCACTGGATGAAGTGGCGAGTGAAAGTAGTTCGGTAATGAAAAGGCGTAAACACGATGTTCATCTTCGCTCTTTTGGAGATTCTGCTTGGAATATGAAACTTATTGTCTGGGTTCCAAATGTTAAAAACCGATATACTGTGCAAAATGAATTAAACCAAGCCATCGTACGAAAGTTTAACGAGCGTGGAATTGAAATTCCTTTCCCCCAGCGAGATATTCATATTAAATCGGGAAAGAATCCTTTGACGGAATAGCTTTTTAAGCTGGTATTGTAAGAGAACTTTCTAGCTTTATTTGTCAAGGGAGAGCTGGAGCTGCTGCGCCTTATTTTCCTCATTAATATCCAGATTGGAAAGGTTAATACCAAGCAAACGAATAGGGCGTTCTCCAAATTCAGTGACTTCAAGCAGTTCTTGAGAAATTAAGCTTATCTCCAAGGCATCATTGGTATAATGTGATATACTAAGGCTGCGTGAAATGGTTTCAAAATTGTCATATTTCAATTTTAATGTAATGGTTTTACCTGCAGCCGGAATTGAACGCATGCCCTCAGATATAGTGGCAGATAATCCCTCGATGAAGCGTAAGATGTATTCTCGCTCGCTTATGTCCTCGCGAAATGTACGTTCCTTTCCATAAGATTTACGTACGCGATGAGGCTGAACTGATCGGGTATCTAATCCTCTGACCATTCGATAATAGTATTGTCCGGACTTTCCAAAAATTTGAACCAGATCAAATAGATCCCACTGCTTTAAGTCCGCTCCTGACTGGATTCCTAATCCCTGCATCTTTCGTAATGTAGCCTTACCCACCCCATAAAACTTCTTAATGTCCAATTTCTCCAAGAAATGTTCCATGGTTTCGGGGGGAATGACAGTCAATCCATCGGGTTTATTCATATCTGAGGCAACCTTAGCCACAAATTTATTGGGTCCAACCCCAGCAGATGCGGTTAGTTTGGTACGCTTGTAGATCTTTTTTTTGATTTGCTTGGCAATAAAAGTTGCCGATGGGCTATTGATATGATTTTCGGTAACATCTAAGTAGGCCTCGTCTAAAGATAAGGGCTCGACCAGATCAGTATACTCATAAAAAACATTTCGGATAATAGCAGAGGCTTCTTTGTAGGCATCGAAACGAGCGGGCACAAAAATTCCATGGGGGCAAAGTCGGTATGCTTGTGAAGTTGGCATAGCCGAATGCACCCCAAAAACGCGGGCTTCATAACTTGCGGTAGAAACGACCCCTCGACCACTGGGTCGGCCCCCAACAATCACCGGTTTACCATGCCATTCGGGATGATCGCGCTGTTCTACGGCTGCATAAAAGGCATCCATATCCACGTGAATAATTTTTCTTACAGCATCATTTTTTTCTTTTAGGGGATTCATGTTTATTGATAGTTGGGCTACTTAATTATATTTATTTCACCATTACAGGGAAAAGCGCTTTTTTATTGTAAATGTCTCAGAATCTCCCGACTATTAGGCTGATAAATGGTTTGATTTTAGTGGATACGGCATAGTGTACTATTGAGTTTAAATTGATAGCACGTCAACCTAACCCGTTAACCCAAAAAAACTCAATTGTCTACATGAAGAACTATAAGTTTTACGAACAAGTCAATCATAATTTTGACAAAGCTGCTCCTTTTACTCGTTTCGATAAAGGTATTTTGAATCAAATTAAGGTATGTAATACAGTATATAAGGTGGTTTTTCCGATTAAACGTGACGACGGGAGTATTCAGGTAATTGAGGGTTGGCGAGTGGAGCATTCGCATCATAAATTGCCAACCAAGGGTGGGATTCGATACTCGCATAAGGTGGATGATGACGAAACCATGGCTTTAGCGGCATTGATGACCTATAAGTGTGCCATCGTTGATGTTCCTTTTGGAGGTGCTAAAGGTGGGGTAAAGATTAGTACACGCGAATATTCAGACAGAGAGTTAGAAAAAATTACTCGACGTTATACATTTGAACTAATTAAGAAAGGGTTCATAGGACCTGCTATGGATGTGCCCGCACCGGATTATGGGACATCGGCACGTGAGATGGGCTGGATTTTGGACACCTATCGGCAGATGAGTGATGATTTGAATGCCGAGGCATGCGTGACTGGAAAGCCCATACAGCAAGGTGGTATTCGTGGGCGTACTGAAGCCACAGGGCGTGGGGTTTATTTTGGTATTCGTGAGGCATGTAACCAAAAAGCAGATATGGATAAGCTAGATTTGAGCACAGGTGTAGAGGGTAAAACATTTGTGGTGCAAGGGTTGGGAAATGTTGGTTACCACTCTTCATTATATATGACCCAGGCTGGGGCGAAGTTGGTAGGTGTAGCTGAAATGGAAGGTACCATATATGATCCCAAAGGCATGGATTTGAAAGCACTTATGGACTATCGCAAGGAAACTGGTAGTATTATTGGATTTGGTAATTCTACAACAATCGAAGGTAAGCTGGCTATCTTTGAACTAGAGTGCGATATTATTATACCAGCGGCGCTCGAAAGTCAAATAACCATAAAAAATGCACCTAGTATAAAAGCCAAGATTATTGCTGAAGCAGCTAACGGACCTACCACCGCCGATGCACACGAGTATCTAAAAGAGCGGGGGTGCTTAATTATTCCAGACTCCTATCTGAATGCTGGTGGGGTAATTGTCTCGTACTTTGAGTGGCTCAAAAATATTCAGCATGTACGCTATGGCAGACTTAATAAACGTTTTGATGAGGCTAGCATGATGCGAATTGTTTCAGAGATTGAACAATTGGCGGGTAAATCATTTGGTGAGGTTGAACGAAAGGTTCTTACTCGCGGCGCCGATGAATATGATTTGGTAGATTCTGGATTAGAAGAAAGTATGATTACTGCTTATGAGCAGATTACTAGTATCCGCGAAGAGAATAACCTCGATGACCTCCGTACAGCCGCCTTTGTGAACGCGATTAATAAAATCGGTATTATGTATGAGCAGATGGGGATTTTCCCATGAAAGAAATAGAAAGATTTTTTGGCGTCTGGGCTGCACGGATGGCTAATTGTTGCTGCATGTTAGCACTACAGGCCAAAAAGCTTGCTGCTGCAGCGGACTCATGATCTGCCAAAACTATAGGCTTACCATTATCACCAGATTCACGTATGGGTTGCTCTAGAGGTATTTCTCCCAATACCGGTACAGCTAGTTCATCCGCTAGCCGGCTAGCCCCACCATGTCCAAAGATGTAGTATTTCTTATCAGGTGCATCAGGCGGGCAAAAGTAGGCCATGTTTTCAATGATTCCTAATACAGGAACAGTTACCTTATGGAACATTGCTACCCCTTTTCTTACGTCATCAAGAGCCACATTTTGAGGGGTAGAAACAATTACGGCGCCCGATAACGGAACAGACTGTACGATGGTTAACTGTATATCTCCAGTTCCTGGAGGGAGATCCAAGATCATGTAATCTAGTTCACCCCATTCTACGTCATTCATGAATTGCTTAATAGCGCTGGTAACCATGGGGCCTCTCCACACCATGGCCTGGTTTACATCAACCAGAAATCCCATGGATACTAGTTTGACCCCATATTTTTCTAAAGGGATTAATTTTTTTTGGACAGTGATGTCAGGTCGTTCAAACAAATTGAACATTGTTGGTATGCTTGGTCCGTATATGTCAGCATCCAATAGACCAACTTTGGCGCCATTTCTGACTAATGCAGCAGCTAAGTTGACAGCTACCGTTGATTTACCGACGCCCCCTTTTCCAGATGCTACCGCAATAATATTTTTGACTCCGGATAGTGGTGAAGCAGTAGGTTCTGGTGCGGGTGGTAGGGTTTGCCTTTGTTGGGATATATTAATACCGATTTGAATATCAACCACCGCGTCACGATCGATGAATTTGTGTATAGCACCTTCGCAGCGCTGGGATAAATCTTGAGCGAGCGGATCGTTTTTAGTGGGCATCTCGAGCGTGAATGAGACGTATTTTTCCTGGACTATTATATCTTGAATCATATCTAAGGATATGATATCCATTTTCTTTTCAGGATGAAGAACATGAGCTAATGCGGTTTTTATTTGCTCTTTTCGGATAGTCATACTACAAGTTTTTTCTATGGTGTTGAAAGGTTTACGTACACGCTCTTGAACGGAATAAAAATACACAACTTCTGGCTTGGTTGCAGAAATGCTTGTGATGACGTTTTGGCAAGTTCGAGATTATTCCTGTGAGGGATTTATCCAAAGGTTAATCTACTAGCGATTAGATTATATGGGGAGGGGTATTGGGCTGGGCATAATTTCGGCGATGTTTAAAGATAGGGCGATAATATCCATCCATTCCAGAACCACAGATTAAACCAGCAGTTTCTAGTGGTAAAAAACCGTCAGAATCTTCAGTCAGTAGCGCATCTTGTATGTATATTTCTTCAATTTGACCAATTAAAAAACGGCAACCATTTTCGATAATAGGCATTTCACGAATCCATTTACAGCCAAGTTGAATTGGACTATCTTGTACGAAAGGCGCTTTAAAATTATTTTTCCACTCTTCTCTCAAGCCGACTTCACAGAATTCACTTATTTGTTCATCATAATTAGCCGAGGATTGATGCCCGCCCTCAAGCAGTTCTTCAGTGACATTATTTATAGTGAAGTAGGGATTTTTTTGTAATATATCATAGGTGTGACGAGGTACGGTAGTTGGGCGGAGTATAAATCCTACGAGCGCAGGATTGCTACCTAAATGCGTAACAGTGGAGACGATGCATAGGTTACTCCATCCTTCGAAGTAAGTGCCAATGAGATGGATGGATTTATATCCTACGACGCTATTTACGAGATGGGCTCTTTTTCGATTAGGTAGTTGAGCTAGGTGGTTTATATTTAGATGTTTCATAGAATAGATATGTATTTCAATTACAATCGCGATATGATATTACATGGTATAACTTAATATGAGGCTATATCATTCTAAGCTAAACCCATACCTTATATAAAAAATCACTAAATTTATCTCGTTCATTTAGCCCATAAAAAAGTATATAATAGGCTCTGCAATTTATCGCCAAATCATATTTTATGTCTGATCGCTTAAAACGAACACCTTTTTATGACCTACATCTTGAAGCAGGAGCTAAAATGGTTTCTTTTGCCGGATTTGAAATGCCTATTCAATATCATGGAATAAAAGTAGAGCATCGTGCTGTACGAGGAAATGTAGGTCTTTTTGATGTATCACATATGGGAGAGTTTTTTGTACGCGGTCCTAAGGCATTGGAGCTACTCCAGTGGGTTACAGTTAATGATGTATCGATCTTAACTGTTGGAAAGGCGCAGTATAGCTGTATGTGTTATGAAGATGGAGGTATTGTAGATGATTTGATTATCTATCGATTGGCTTCCGAAGAATATATGATGGTAGTTAATGGCGCAAATATTGATAAAGATTGGGATTGGTTGCTCTCTCAAAATACTATGGGCGCAGAACTGGAAAATGCGTCTGATGATTACGTGCTACTTGCGCTGCAAGGCCCCAAATCAGTTGAACTTTTGTCGGAGCTTACTGATACTGATGTTCAGCAAATACCGTTTTATGCATTTGAACATGGCAAGGTGAGTGAGGTACCTAGTTTGATTAGTGCCACTGGATATACGGGTGAAAAGGGATTTGAGCTTTACATTAATCGTGCAAATTATGATGTAGGAAAGGTATTTGAGGCGCTTGCTGCAAAGGGTGCAGCATACGGTTTAGAACTTTGTGGTTTAGGAGCTCGAGATACCCTTCGTTTAGAGAAAGGCTATGCATTATATGGGAATGAAATTACGGAAGAAACCCACCCACTTCAGGCTCGTTTAGGGTGGATTATTAAGTTTTCAAAAGGGATATTTGTTGGTTCGCAGGCACTTGCCGAAATAAAAGAAAATGGGGTAGAAAAAAAGTTAGTTGGTTTTGTCATCGATCAAGAAAAAGCCATACCCCGTAAAGATTATGACTTATTAGACGCTAAATTCAATATTGTTGGTAAGGTTACCAGCGGTGGAATGTCAATTTCATTAGAAAAAGGTATAGGCATGGCCTATGTACAAACTGATGCTTTGGCATCAAATGAACCTATAGTTATTCAAATAAGAAATAAAAAAGTTCCAATTACGGTAACTTCTCTCCCTTTTTTATAGGGTATAAAGGTGTGAATGTATGTCAGATTTAGCCAAAATAGATGTGTATTTTTCAGTACACGGATTTCAAGAAGAAGATGTTCGTGGTAAAACTGTAGTCATTATTGACGTACTTAGAGCGAGTTCTTCTATGATCCAAGCACTTCATAATGGAGCGAATAAAGTGATTCCAGTAGAAGATTTATCAGAAGCAGCTCGTATTGCACAAACTATGGAGGCAGGAGATTTCTTGCTATGTGGAGAGCAGGATGGTGTTAAGATAAATAGCTACCATTTAGGAAATTCTCCTTTAGAGTATACTGCTGATCTGGTAGAAGGAAAAACCTTAATTTTTAATACAACTAATGGGACCAAGGCCATAAAAAAAGCTGCTTTGGCCAAGAAAATTTATATTGGTACCTTCTTAAATATGAGTTCTATTGTCCACATGATTCAACAATGTACTGATGAGGTGGTGCTTATTTGCTCTGGCTGGAGAGGAAAACAGTCACTAGAGGATACCTTATGTGCAGGCACAATCCTAAATGCATTAGGGGCGGGTGAACAGCCCCAAATATTAAAAGATGGAGCCAAAATTTCTTTTGCACTTTTTCAGCAATATGGAGATTCGGTAGTAGATACTATTTTTCACAGTGATCATGCGAATCGATTAAAAGATTTGGTGTCGGAAGATGATATAAGTTTTTGTTCTAAATCGAATACTCATGAAGTCTTACCCGTAATGAAAGATGGGATTATTTTAATAAACCATGATTAGGTAGATAAATGGCAAAAAAAACCAATAATAATTCTGTAAGTGGGAGCCGTAGCTCTAGTGCCAGAAAAGTTGAAATTATTGGGATTTCACTAATTGCTATTGCAGTATTGATTGGGTTGTGTATTCTTTCATATACTCCCGGAGATTATCAGTATTTGCAGACCTTAACAGTCACTGATATTTATAAGCCTGACGCTTCTGCTCGGATGATACAGAATTGGTTAGGTCCCTTGGGAGCATTTTTATCCAATCTCCTTGTGTATTACACCTTTGGATATCCAAGCATTATCTTTTCTCTCCTTCTAGTTTACATCGGGTGGCATGTATTTAGACAGCGCTCATTACAAGAAAAATACCAGACTATAGCACTTAGTTTATGGGCCATGGTATTGATTTCTACATTTTTAGGTTGGACCCACTCTAACTGGGACTTTCCCCAGCAAGCAGATTGGAGCGGTTCAGCGGGGCTTCAACTCTCTGGTATCTTGCAAAATATAACTGGTATTGCCTCGTTTTTTATTTTATTGGTGTTGTTGAGTATGAATGCATTGTTATTTGTTGATCGTGATTTGCAAAAAACTATAGACAATGTTAAGTATAGGTGGAATGATTTTAGAGAAAAACAGCAGGACAAAAAAATTGAAAAAGAAGCCTTAAAACAGCAAAAAAAAGAAAAACAACGAAAGCGTATTGCAGAAAAAAAAGCTGAGTTGGATCGTAGCAATAATGAAAAAGAGCGGGTTGATATTGATGAAATAATTGAGCGATCAAAGGTTGAAGACGAAATACGATTGGAACAGCAGCGCGCAGAGGCTTCAAAAGTGGACTTGCGCCCCAGAGCAGATTTGGTAAAAAGTGACGAAAATAAGAGTTTGCAGGCAAGCCCAGGGATAGACGAAGTTGAGGTTTCGGTTTTTGTGGGGGAAGAAGAGGAACAAGCTGATGATAAAGAGTTAGATCGTCAGAATAGAGAAAAAGCTAAGCAAGCGCCGGTTATCCGGTATCAATTTCCGACCGTTGATCTGCTAAATACTCCACCAAATGAGGGGAACGAGGTTGATTTGGAGGAAATTCAGGAGAACAAGCGAATTATCATGGAGAAACTGAGTCAGCATAGAATTGATATTTTAGGCATAAATGCGATTGTTGGCCCAACGGTGACTTTGTATGAACTACAGCCTGCTCCAGATGTAAAGATTAGCAAGATTGAGAGTTACGCAAATGATTTAAAAATGGCAACTGCGGCTAAAGGACTTAGGATTTTAGCCCCAATTCCAGGCAAGTCTGCTGTGGGAATTGAGGTTCCTAATATCACCCGCGAGACGGTTTACATTAAGCAGGTGATCAAAACGCGTAAATTTGTAGAGACTGATATGGCCTTGCCCGTCGCTTTTGGTAAGACCATTGAAAATGAGGTTTTTATGATGGATTTAGCTAAAATGCCTCATTTATTGGTTGCAGGTGCTACGGGTTCGGGTAAGTCGGTGGGTATCAATACCATTATTACTTGTTTGTTATACAAATGTCATCCAGATAATTTAAAGTTTGTCATGATTGATCCCAAGAAGATCGAATTATCTCTTTATAGAAATATTCAGAATCACTTTTTGGCTATGTTACCAGATTCTGATGAGCCCATAATAACGGATACTTCTAAGGCACTTGAAACGTTGAATAGTGTTACTAAGGAAATGGATGAACGTTATGATTTACTAAAAATGGCTATGGTTCGGGATATAAAAGCATATAATAGGAAGTTTAAAGAGGAAGGGCTCGAGGCAGAATTTGGGCATCGACACTTACCTTTTATTGTTGTTATCATCGATGAACTTGCTGATTTGATGATGACTGCTGGGAAGCAAATTGAAGAACCTATCGCGCGAATTGCTCAATTAGCGCGTGCAGTGGGAATTCATCTTGTAGTGGCTACACAACGACCGTCGGTAAACGTAATCACAGGGACTATTAAAGCAAACTTTCCAGCTCGTTTGGCTTATCAGGTTGCTTCGAAGGTGGATTCTAGAACCATATTAGATGTAGGGGGTGCTGATCAATTAGTAGGGATGGGTGATATGTTATTTACCAATGGTGCCGGTATGACCCGTATACAAAATGCCTTTGTATCAACAGAAGAAGTGGAGAGAATAAATGGGTTCGTAGGCTCGCAAGCTGGATACAAAGAGCCATTTTATCTTCCAATCGTGCATGATGAAAGCTCTGGTGGGGTTCCTGATCCATTAGAAGATATTGATGATATGTTCGAAACGGCTGCAAAAGTAGTCATTTTACATCAACAAGGGTCGGTTTCGCTGCTCCAGCGTAAGCTAAAAATAGGGTATAATCGGGCTGGACGAATAATAGATCAACTCTTTAATGCGGGCGTTGTTGGGCCTTATCAAGGTAGTACGGCTCGAGATGTTTTAGTGGAAACCGAGGAAGAGCTCCAAGAAATATTGGATGGACTCAATGATCTTTAAGCGATCATTATTGGGTTATTTCAGTCGATCGACAAGGTGCTGGTTAAGCCTAATCGTGGCGCTTCTTCTTGGAGACCCTCTCCTTGCTCAGGTAAATTATCTTAATTTAATCCAAGATAAATTAAGGCATGGAGCGATTTTATCGGCTCAATTTAATCATGAGTTTATTGACGCGTATACTCAGGAAACATCAAGGAATGAAGGCAGTATATGGATAGGGTGGCAACAATACAGAATAGAGACAGTCGGACAAATCATTGTGGTAAATGGAGAACTATCCAAGGTGCTTGATCGTCGTAGAAATAGGGTCATTATCAGTGAGTATGATTCGGAACTTGATGATTTTGCTCCATCAAAAATTATTGGAGGGCTAGGAAATACCTATCAAGTTGTAGATACTAAGAGCAGGCACAATACTCAGGAATTCAATCTTCAAAGCTCAGATTCTTTCAGCACCTTTAAGCAGATGAGTATCCGTATCGATTCTGATCTTAAGCCAGTTGATTTATCAGCCTTAGATATGGGAGCTAATCGAATGCAAACTAGTTTTTCTGAAGTTAAGTACCTCTCTTCCAGCAGTAATTTATTCGAACTAATTATCCCAGAAGGTGCCGAAATAATTGATATGCGGTATGAATAAGGCTGTTAAATACATTGTCGGTATTATTATTGCGGCATTTTTCTTGTGGCTATCATTTTCAAATGTATCTTTTGAAGAACTTAGAAAAGCAACCAAAGGCATGAGTTGGTCATGGTTAATTCCCTTTAGTATGGCACTGACCTTTTCCCATTACATTCGAGCAGAGCGCTGGAGGCTTTTATTAGGGGAGACTACATTTGATGCTCATCGGACCACCCTTTTTGCAGGGGTAATGTTTGGGTATTTAATCAACATACCCTTTCCTAGATTAGGTGAAATATCTCGCCCAATGTATGTTGCTAATCAGCTAGGTGAAAGCAATTCAAAGCTTGTAGGAACCATTGTTCTCGAGCGCTTTATTGATGTTATATCCATGTTTATTATCATGGGATTAGTGGCCTATTTTTTGTTATCTGATGTAGATACACTAAGCCGACTATTTGGAATGGACTTGGCCGATAGTCAAGTATATGCTGCTCTTTTTTTGAATATATGGCCATTAATATTGCTTGGAATAGGGCTAATTTTTTTGGGATGGTTTATCTTCAAAAGACTGAATAGAACAAGCCATAAATCTATATGGTTATTCAAAATGAAAGAAATAATAGCTCAATTTGTAGAAGGCTTATTGAGTATAAAAAAATTACAACAACCTCTTTTGTTTGTGGGGTATACCGCTCTTATCTGGATTGGATATATTGCTATGATGTATATCCCGCTTTGGATGTTTGATCTACCTTTGCGATTTGACCTAGGTTGGACAGATGCCGCTATTTTAACAATGGCCTCAGCAATAGCATTATCCATTCCAAGCCCAGGCGGCATAGGAAGCTATCATTATTTTATCAGCTACAGTTTGGGTATTTTATATACTGTTCCAGAGCCTACAGGCTTAGCTTTTGCTACTATTACACATGCTGCAACCATGGCCATGGTTATACTTATTGCCCCTGCTGCTTTAGCGATGGATAAGTTTCTTTTGTTACAGCGTGAGTCTACTGCCCCCAATGTCTAAAAAGTGTACCTTTAGTACTATGAATAACAGTTCAATTGTTTCACATTCAGAACAAATAGAAATGACTAGTTTAAAACTAGCCAGTACTGCCCCCAACTTTTATGGGCTTGCAATAGCTCTGCTTATCTGGTTGATGAGTGCCGATATACTTGCACAAGGAGTGCAGAATACATTGCTACCGGAAATTAATCCACAAGACATTGAAATTAGAAGCGAATTCAAAGCTAATTTTCCTGGTTTAAGGCGGCAACCAATTTTGGGCTTTACTCCAAGGCCCAGAGTATTTCAAATTGATCCAAACCGAATGCCGTTCTTGGAGTCACGCGAAGCAGCTGTTTCAGAAATATCCGTTACTGCCCTAGATAGACCTCAAGAACCGGATAAGATAGTTTGGGTAACTCCACGACGCCCAAAAGTGACTAGCCAACTTGGAGTGGGATGGTTTGTGAGTCCCGAGTTTAGAGTAAACTATTACTCACTTACTGAGGATGGTTTACTAGGATTAGGCACTATCCTTGAGTCATCATCGGGTCATTTATATGATGCCAGCGGATATAGAAACTTAGAGGTCAATATAGATTATTCGAAAAAACTATCGGAAAGTAAAATCTTAACAAGTCAATTAAACCTAAATAATGACTTCAATCGAATGTATGTTCTCAGTGATGAGATGCAAAACCTATTAGGGGGAGTTCCAAAGAAAATCAACCAAGGTATAACTTGGTCTACTCGCCTAGATGAGCATAAAAATTCATTTCATAAAAATAGTTACGCTATCCAGGTGGGCCTCTTTGAAAGCGAATTGAATTCGGTTATTTCGGCCATTGAGGATAAGGGATCGTCCTCATTTATAGTGGCAGGACTAAATAGAAGCTGGCCGGGCCAAAAAGTTCGTGAATACTGGAGTCTACAATCGGGTGTAGATATACACTCGAATAATGTAGATGAAGGCGAGAATTTGCTATACCTTATTAGGGCTGGGGGTGGATACGCCCGACTGATTGATTATACCTGGGCAGTGGATCTGGAGACTTCATTGGCATATGCAGATGATACGATCAATAGAGGTGTCTACTTAGAACCTGATGTAACTATCAGTTACAATTACAATGATCAGTTAGGTGGGTTTGTGAGATTGTCGGGTAAATTGAAGAACCCTTCTCTAATGGAATGGCAAGGATATAACCGGTTTTTAACCCCATCTACCAGGTTACAACATTCTTACCACCTAGGTGTATCAGCCGAAGTATTTTGGAATTTCATGCAAAATAGTAGAATATATTCCGGACTTCAGTGGGAGCAAATTAACCGTCTTGGTTATGCTCAGGTAGAACAGTTGGAAGCTATAAATCCAGATAATCCAACCATAAATACGCAGAAATTATTTTATAATTTGAATTATGCCGATGCCAAAGTGACTAAGTTTTATTTTGGTAGTACAGTTGAATGGTTAGATGGGGATCTACAAGGTGTGACAGAAATAAGCCTCAGAAATCCACGATTAACTTCTAATGAAGACATACCTTATGAAGAAAAATTCAAAATTGAAGGTAGTCTAAGTTATACAATCACTCCCAAGTTACTTCTTGGGGCAAGTACGATGATGTTAGGACCTAGAACAACAATGAGGTCTCGGCAAGTAGATGGCTTTATTTTAGTACATTCTAATTTACGATACTCATTAAATGAACACTTAGGTGCATACTTAAGGTTAAATAATCTTCTTTCACAGCGTTATGAGTGGTGGCAGGGTTTTCAGGAAGCACCATTGCATTTGTATGGTGGTATAAGCTTTGAGTTTTAGGATTAGCCATGATGGATCAAAAACAAATAGAAAAAATTTCAGCGCTTATTAAAGAGCAATTATTGGCAGGTGAATCAGTTCATCTAGAGGGAATAGGAACATTTACTCGGATCCATAAGTCGCAGCACTTTTCGCGTGATAAAAAAGGGAGAACGGTTGCTCATCCTCCTAATGATACCATACACTTCAGTCCTGATGAATTAGGGGAAATCGGATGAAGCAATTAGATTTCATACAATATGCTGCGCAAGAGTTATCTATATCTGAGGAGGAGTCACAGAAATTATTGAGTGAATTTTCTTTTCATATTAGCAATGAATTAAACAAAACAAATAAAGCTCAATTAACCGGTCTCGGAGTATTAAAAAAGGATACTTCCGGGATTATTTTTGAGTTAGAACCCTCCTTCGCTATCGAAATTAATTTCAAGTATGTAGGTATGCAGGCTATTGTTGTATCAGATGATTTTAACGTGGCTATACAGGAAGAATCTGACCCCGATGAGCCTGTTGAGACTGAACCTTTAGCTAATGAAGAGCCGGTAGCTGAAGAAGTTGTGGTTGTTGATAAGCCTGAAGTCGACAGCATATTTGAGAAAGAGCAAGAATCAGCACTCGAAGAAGAACTTGAATTTGATCAACAAGCCCAGCTCAGCGAGGAGACAGAGCCTCATGAAGGAATAGAACAGGATTTTGATGAAGAATCTGAGCCGGAGAAAATACCTAAGTCAAACAATGAGCTTGATGAAGAGTATAAGTTCGAGGTCGATCAAACCCCTGGGGTTAATCAAGAATCCGAAACCTATGAAGATGATGAGGTTGTTGAAGAAGTACCAGAGCCAAACGATAGGTCTAAATTCGATCAAGATCCTGAACTAGACGAAAGAGCCAAAGATCGAATTGCTAAACGAACAGCCTCTTTACAAAACTCCAAGAAAACAAAACCTCCCAACCGTACTCTTGTATATATAGGTATGGGAGTTGTTTTCATTTCCGCCATGATTGCGGGATGGCAATTTTATCTAAAACCTATACTAGATAAACCTGCTATATTGGTTGGTAATACTAGTTCGGTTCAAGAAGAGCAGCAAGGCTCAGTTGTTGCAGATGGTATAAAGAATGACACAAAAGTAAAAGACTCGAATTCTATGGTTATAAATGAAGGAAGTTTATTTAGCCAAGAAAAAACTACTTTAAAAATGAATGTCGACTCGCTAGTGAGCGCACCAATTATGGTAAAAAATCCCATAGAAATTCCAGAAGGTCAGGCGAGATATGGATTAATGGGAGAAGTTGATACCCGGGCTAATGATGGTTACACTTTAGTGCTTTTTTCACTTTCAAATCGTCAAAGTGCAATTGAAAAATATGAACAATATCGTACTGCTGGATACCGAAGTTTACTTTCACCCGTAAATTCGAGTCGCCTCGGAGTAATGTGGCGCGTCAGTATAGGGCAGTTCGCAACGGTGGAACAGGCCCTTGAAGAGGCTAAGAAACTTTCCAAAGAACTTATTGAGGATTACTTTATTACCAAAATCTAATGGCATTACCTATGACTTTATTTGCAAATTTATTAACTATAACTTTCGCCTTACAAATGCAAGATAGTTCGATGGTGGACTCATTGAACAGTATAATGAAATCAGAAAGTATTAGCTTTTTCGATCTAATGGTTGAAGGTGGGGTACTAATGATTCCAATTTTTATCCTGTTCTTTTTGGCTGTTTATGTAATTGCCGAACGCTTGAGTGCCCTTGGAAGAACGAAGACAGATACACCCGCTTTTTTGGCAGCTATTGAATCAATGCTTAAATCTGGAAAACTGGATCAAGCTATGCAGTATTGTGATAATTTTGATAAACCTTTAGCTCGAATTATCAAAGCGGGTATTAAGCGATTGGGCCGGCCGATACGCGACATAGAAGATGCGATTGATAATGCTGGCAAGAAAGAAATATTCTTTTTGGAAAAGAAAATGAATTGGCTTGCCACTATAGCTGGGGTAGCTCCTCTGTTGGGCTTTACGGGAACTGTTACAGGTATGATTGAAGCTTTTATGGACATACAATCCCTGCAGGGAAATGTGAATCCAAGCGTTTTAGCAGGTGGTATTTGGGAGGCTTTGATCACGACTGCAGCAGGTCTTATGGTCGGTCTAATTGCCTTTGGTTTTTATAATTTTTTATTGGGCAAAATAAACAGGTCTATTTTTGAACTCGAGAATGCCTCTACCGACTTTGTTGAACTACTACAAACACCAGCCACCAACAAATAGAAAGTATTATGGCTAGAAATTTTCGTCGTGATGACAAACGCTTAGTTCCTCTTTCGCTGTTTTCACAATCTTCTTTAACGGATATTGTACTTTTATTACTCATATTCTTTTTACTGACTTCATCGTTTGTGAGTAACTTTGGAATACAGGTAAACATCCCAAAAGCTGAAACCTCATCGGTCACCCAGCAAGATTATATATCAGTCTCAATTACCAAAGATGGACAATTTTATGTCGATGGTAATTTGACAGCTCAAGGAGAACTAGCATTAGCTATTCGTGAATCTCAGAACACTAAGCCTGAAGGTATGATTGTTTTACGAGCAGACAAAAATGCTAAGGTTGATGATGCAGTAAGGGTATTGAATATTGGAAAAGCCCTAGAATTAAAATTAGTGATGGCAACTGAACAAAGTTCATATTAAGTGCAATCTGACTCCCTAAATATCGATGAGCTCAGAGGATTAGCCTTTAGTAGTATTACCATGTTGCTTTTATTTCTATTTTCTGTGTGGTATAGCATAGATATGGATGAGGGAATGCGACCATCATTTATTGAAGTTGAATTCGGAGAATTTCAATCAGGACAATTTTCTGAGTTTTCAGAGCAGCAAAATGAGCAAGTAGCAACCCGCCAAAACCCTTCGCAAACCCTAACCGAAGAACCGGTGGAAGATGCACCCGAACCTGAAAGTACCCCCGAATCACCAGCCTTTGAAAAAACCAAGCCAGTAGATTTACCTGATGAAATAGAAGAGGTCATTGAAGAGGCGATTCAAACACCAGAAACAGATGTTTTGGATCCATCACAGAATGCCTCAGAGGTGGCTGAGGAAGAAATTGAGATTCCCCCCCAAGCACAAATGGATGAAGATCAAAATGAGGGAGCGGAGAAAAGTGGAGATCCGGATGGGAATAGAGGCGCAACAGATTCTGATCAGGGTTCCGGTACAGATTCTGATGAAACCGCACCTTATGAATTAAAGTGGCTGGGAAATATTGAACGTGCTCCCATGGCCCAGCCTTTACCTAGGAATGTGGCCAATGCTGAGGCTGTTATTACGGTACGTTTCGAAGTGCGCCCCAATGGAACAGTTGGCCGAATTATTCCACTTCGAAAAATGAATGCAGAGTTAGAAACCGAGGTTCTTAGAACTCTGCGATCTTGGCGTTTCTCTCGTTTACCTAGCGGTGTTCCTCAAGAACCACAATGGGGAACTATTACCTTTCAATTCGTATTCGGTTAGTAGTTTTTTTCAAGAAAGTGAACGATCACAAGATGAAAAGATCCTTACTCTTCTTTTTTGGTTTATTCTTTAGCCTAGGTTTTTTCACTCAATGTAGTGATGATCCAACAGGCGCGGGTAGTGAATATCTAAAAGTGAATTCTTGGATACGAGATCAGATGTCTAATTATTATTATTGGAACTTTGTGGTTCCTCGTATGGCGCCTGGAAATTTAATACCTGGACAATTTTTTGAGGATATCCTTTATGAAACAGATAAGTTTTCCTATATAACAGACGATGCGGAGACGCTACTGAATGAACTAAATGGAGCTCAATATTCATCGGGAGTTAGCCCTGCTATTCTGTCATTTAGTGATCGAGACCAGTTATTTATGGTGGTGAAATATGTGTATCCAAATTCTCCAGCTCAGCAAGCAGGGTTGAAACGTGGTGATATAATTTTAAGCGTGAATGGGCAAACCCTAAGCTCTTCGAATTATCAAGAATTATTACAAATTAACGGGACAGTGGCCTATGGATTGGGTAGCTATACTTTAGATGAAGGAACTCAACAGGTGAATGTTACGGACTTAGATAGTGTAGTAATTGTGCAGAAAGAAATTTTACAATTAGATCCAGTCATCACCACAAAAGTTATTGAAAAGGGAGGGAAACGCATTGGATATCTTTTTTATGCGCAGTTTATTGATGGTACAGCTGACGTATTTATAAATAGGCTCAATGAGCGATTGGCTGCATTGAAGGCTCAAAAAGTTGATGAACTGGTCATTGATTTAAGATATAATTCAGGGGGAAGAATTACGGCCGCTTCGCAGTTTGCAAACGCATTAGTTCCATTAGAAGCTGCTCAAAATGAAGAAATCTTTGTTGAGTTTGAATACAACTCTTTTTTGGAAAACTTTTATCAAACATCGGAGGGTACAGATTCTGAGAATCTATTTCTTCGCTTTCAAGAGGGCCCTGTCAACATGGGTTTAGAACGGATTTATGTACTCACTACCAATGAAACTGCCTCGGCTAGTGAGCTTCTAATAAATGGATTAAAACCGTACATGGAGGTAATTACCGTTGGATCCAATACATTTGGTAAATATTATGGTTCTTTTGTAATCACCGGTACCTTTCAAAGCCCTCCTTTATACTATGCAATTTTGCCAGTAACTTTGAAGTATTCAAACGCAAATCAGGAAACAGACTTTATAGATGGTCTAGAAGCGCAGATAGCCGCATCTGAAAATATTCTATCACCCAAGCCACTCGGTGATCCAGGAGACCCATTAATTGAAGCGGCCATCTCAGACATGTTAGGTCAGTCGGTAACAGAAAAAAACTACATCATCAACATTGCCCCAACGTTTAATTGGTATCCTACTCTATCTAATCAGCTTCAATCTAGTGCGTGGTTTATTCAAGATTAGGCATTGCATATATGCCTAGGGTTTCGGTACTTGTCACTAGTAACCCGTAAACGAAATAATTACGAAACGATGAGTGCTTCTAATGTAGCCTTTACTCTTTATTTAGGCCGATATATAAACCCTAAAGCTATTTTAATGACCTTTTTTGTCTTGTTGATGACAGCGTTCCCGATTATAGATACGAACGCCCAAAATCGCTCCAGATCTTCTTCTGGGTCTGAGATAATCTTTGGACATGGTCAGGAAATAGAAACCCCCAATGTAAATCCCGCAATATTGGGGGAGTTAAATTATAGAAATATAGGTCCATTTAGAGGAGGACGTTCGGTGGCAGTGGCAGGCCATGACGATCAGCCTTATATCTATTATACTGGTTTTACTGGTGGTGGGGTATACAAAACAACCGATGGTGGCGCAACTTGGTATAATGTTTCTGATGGCTTTTTTAAAACAGGATCGGTAGGAGCAATTGATGTGGCTGATTCAGATCCCAATGTTATTTATGTAGGAATGGGGGAAACTGATATTCGAGGAAACATGAGCGCTGGGGATGGTATGTACCGATCCACGGATGCAGGTAAAACATGGACTTGGTTAGGTTTAGGTGAAACACGCTTCATCGGAGATATTGAAATTCATCCAGAAAATCCTGACGTAGCATGGGTAGCAGCTATGGGTAAATTATTTGGCCCAGTTGAATCTTCTGAGCGGGGGATATATAAAACTAAAGATGGAGGAAAGACTTGGAATAAAGTATTGTTTAAAAATGCTAAGACTGGAGCAGTAGATATTGCCGTTGATCCGAATAACCCTAGAATATTATTTGCAGCGATGTGGGAGGCCTATAGAAGTCCCTGGGAGATGAGTTCAGGGGGTGAAGGAAGTGGTCTATATAAAAGTGATGACGGTGGTGAGAGTTGGACAGAAATTACTCAAAACCCTGGTATGCCTAAAGGCCTAGTTGGTAAAATTGGAGTTTCTGTATCGCCTGTAAATTCGAACCGTGTTTTTGCAATTGTTGAAAATGCAACCGGTGGTGGTCTTTTTAGGTCTGAAGATGGTGGCGATAACTGGCGCAGGGTTAGCGCGAATAGAAATTTACGCCAAAGAGCCTGGTATTACTCTAAGGTAGTGGCCGATCCAGTAAATGAAGATGTCGTATATGTGTTAAATGTAGGTTTTTGGAAATCCAAAGATGGAGGCGTAAACTTTGACCGGATTGGCACTCCGCATGGCGATCATCATGATTTATGGATTGCAACTAATAATCCTGAGCGTATGGTAGTAGCAGATGACGGAGGAGGGCAAGTAACGTACAATGGTGGAGAAGGATGGTCATCTTATTACACCTCGGCAACCGCCCAAATTTATCAGGTAGCAACAGATAACCAATTTCCGTATATGATTTATGGAGCTCAGCAGGATAATAGTACTTTTGCCATACGTTCGAGGACCAGTGGTGGTAGTATTGGGGAGCGCGACTGGTGGCCGGTGGCCGGTGGTGAAAGCGGATATATAGCGCCTGATCCAGAGAATCCCAGTATTACCTTTGGGGGTAGTTATGGTGGATACCTCAATAAGTATGATTCAGAATTAGGGCTTAGTGATCGCATCGATGTTTGGCCGGATAATCCTATGGGTGGTGGTGCCAAAGACGCTAAATACCGATTTCAATGGACCTTCCCTATCGTCATTTCACCGCATAACCCAGATGTTTTATATGCTACTTCACAGCATGTGCATCGTTCTACCGATGAGGGAATGAGTTGGGAGACCATTAGCCCTGATTTGACCCGAGACGATTCAAAAAAGCAGGATGAATCAGGCGGGCCAATCACTAAAGACGATACCTCAGTTGAATACTATAACACTATTTTTTCTTTCGTTGAATCCCCTATTGAGCCTGGGTTACTCTGGGCCGGAGCGGATGACGGGCTCATACATATTAGCAGAGATAATGGTCAGTCTTGGGAGAATGTAACACCTAAAGACATGCCTGAGGCTATGATAAGCATTATTGATGCGTCTCATCATGCAGCGGGGACTGCCTATATAGCTGCTACTAGGTATAAATTTGGTGATTTTAGCCCCATGTTATATAAAACTACTAATTATGGAAAATCTTGGGTGAAAATTATTACAGGCATTCCTTCGATGGATTTCACTAGAGCTATTAGAGAAGATCCCAATCAATCCGGATTATTATATGCTGGAACTGAAACGGGGGTTTATGTGTCATTTAATGCCGGAGAACAGTGGCAATCATTACAATTAAACCTACCCGCGGTACCTATTACAGATTTAGCGGTCCATAAACGGGATAAAGATCTCATTGTTGCTACACAAGGACGATCTTTTTGGGTTCTAGATGACCTAGCAGTATTACATCAACTTCAGGACAATATGTTGGCTAATCAGCATTATCTATTCGATCCCGAAGACCCTTATTTATTTGGGGGACGATCCTGGGGTTCTAGTGCTACAGCAGGGCAAAACCCACAAGGAGGCGCTGTGATTTACTACTATTTAGCGGAAAATGAAGATCAAGAAATTAAATTAGAATTTGTGGATATGCGTGAGCAGGTTGTGCAGAGTTATTCTAGCAAAGAAGACGTACGCGGGAGGCCTGTAAGAGAGTCTACTCTGTTCCATGAGGATGAGCAGCAAACCCTTAGAGGTTCACTTGGTGACAAAGCTGGATTACATTCTTATGTTTGGGGTTTAGATTATCCTGGTGTAACCAACATTGATGGTCGTCAAATACTATGGGCAGGTTCAACTGCTGGTCCACGTGCATTGCCTGGAACTTATATGGTGCGCATGTATGTGGGCGATGAGCTTGTGGATGAGCAAGAATTTGAAGTCAAAAAAGATCCACGTTTAGAACAAATTTCACAGGAAGATTTGGTAGAACAGTTTGAGCTAGTTCAAACCATAAATGCCAAATTAGACTCCACACATAAAGCAATCAATAAGATTCGATCGGTTCGTGAGGAATTCCGCGAGCAAATCGGAAGCTTGGGAACAGATGAAACATCACAGACTCTTCTTGAGCGTGCACAATCAATGATGAAAGCCATGACGGAAATAGAGGAGGCATTGGTTCAAACTAAAGCGGAAGCAACACAGGATGTGTTGAATTTTCCAATACGCTTGAACAATAAGTTAGCGGCGCTCAAAAGTACAGTTGCTACCGGTTATGGCCGTCCTACGGCTCAACAGTATGCTGTCTATGAAGACCTGGCTTCAAAAACAGATGTGCATCTTATGCGGCTTCAAAAGATATGGGATGGAGAGTATACCGATATCTTAGAGGAGATTGAAAATCCAGTCATGCCAATATATAATGATTAAGTAGATTTGTACTTTACAGGGTATGATCAAAGAAGCATTCCCTGTAACCGGTATGAACTGTGCAGCTTGTGCCTCTAGCGTTGAGAGTATTTTATCTCACACAAAGGGGGTTCAGCAAGCAGAGGTTAATTTTGCTACTGAGCTGGTGTGGATAGAATACGAGGAGACCTTATCACCACAAAACCTTCATGAAGCTTTAAATAAGGTGGGATATGGACTTCTTTGGTCCGACGATCGCACGGGTGATGAACTTGCAGAGGCCCAAAAAAAAGCCAAAGCCAAGTATTACCAACAGGTAAAAATTCGAACGATTGCTTCTGTTTTATTGAGTTTACCAGTATTTATTATTGGTATGGGTTTTACTGATTGGAGATTTGGGCAATGGATTTCATTGGTGATATCAATACCGGTATTGTTTTATTTTGGGCGCCATTTTTATGTGAACGCATGGAAACAAGCTAGACATGGCCAATCAAATATGGACACTTTGGTGGCTCTCAGCACGGGTATCGCTTTTTTGTTTAGCTTCTTTAATACCCTATTTCCTCAAGTACTCTTATCCAGAGGGTACGAGGTTCATGTATATTATGAGGCTGCAGTTGTCATTATAGCCTTTGTATCACTTGGAAAATGGCTCGAAGAACATGCTAAATTTAATACATCTACTGCCTTAAATAAACTAATGGGTCTTCAGCCTAAAAATGTACACCTATGGATGGCTAAGAATGGTCTTGATAAATCGTTATTATCCAATAATTTTGACGTTCAGCAAGGTGAAGAGCAAGTAGTTCCATTAAAATGGGTGAAAGAGGGACAGATTATTATCGTCCGACCCGGAGAATATGTACCTGTAGACGGTAAAGTCATTTTTGGGGAATCGTATGTTGATGAGAGTATGATTACGGGTGAGCCTCTAGGGGTCTTAAAAAAGAAGGAAGAACGAGTCTTAGCTGGCACGATTAACCAGAAGGGAAGTTTTTATTTTATCGCTGAAAAAGTAGGCAAGCAAACATATTTATCCAAAATAATTTCTCGTGTTCAGCAGGCGCAAGGAAGTAAGGCTCCGGTTCAAAAATTAGTAGATCGGATTGCGGGGATATTTGTACCCGTTGTTTTGGGAATTGCGGTGTTGAGTTTAGTTACATGGATTGTAATTGGTGGACAGGCTATGGTTACCCAGGCTGTTTTAGTTGCGGTGGCGGTGTTGGTTATTGCCTGTCCATGTGCATTGGGTTTAGCTACACCTACGGCCATAATGGTGGGAATTGGTAAGGGCGCAGAGCATCAAATTTTAATAAAGGATGCTCAAAGTCTGGAGCTTGCACACAAAGTAGACACGGTTGTCTTAGACAAAACAGGAACACTTACTCAAGGCAAACCAGCCATAACAAATGAAAGGTGGTTCTTAGACGGGTCAGAAAAAGAACAATCAAGTATAGCATCAATAATTTGGGCTATTGAAAACCAATCGGAACATCCTTTAGCAGAAGCTTTTTTGGCTTATTTTGAGTCCGATTATATGGCTAATGAAGATAATATTAGAGTGATTCGTTTCGAGAGCATCACGGGGAAGGGGGTACAGGCAGAAGATCAGGAGGGTAATAGCTACGCGTTAGGTAGTGTTTCCTATCTGCAAAATCGATATAAAAATAGCTGGAATACCAAAATAATAACCGCTCAGGATGATTTGCTTAGGCAATGGGAAAGTCAGGCTAAAACGGTGATTGGATTTGTAATGAATGAAAAATTACGCGCTTATTTTGCTTTATCTGATCCACTTAAGGCAACGGCTAAAAGTGGTGTTGATGCCTTATTTCGTCAAGGTTTACGGGTCATCATGTTATCTGGTGATAGTGCCATGACGGCCAAAGCGGTGGCAAAAAAGCTTGGAATTGTAGAGATCTGGGCCCAGATGTTACCAGAGCAAAAAGCACAGAAAATAAGAGACTTACAGGCAGAAGAACATATCGTAGCTATGATAGGTGACGGGATTAATGATTCCGAAGCGCTAGCCGCCGCCGATGTGAGTATGGCCATGGGAAAGGGTTCAGATATTGCGATGGATGTGGCAAAAGTGACCTTGATTTCCTCTGACCCGGGATTGGTAGCTAAGGCATTTAAGCTTTCTCATTTGACCGTGCGTGGAATTTGTCAAAATCTTTTTTGGGCGTTTATTTATAATGTCGTTGGAATTCCTATAGCCGCAGGAGTACTTTATCCATTCAATGGTTTCTTGCTAGATCCTATGATAGCAGGTGCTGCTATGGCATTTAGTTCAGTATCGGTGGTAATGAACAGCCTTCTATTAAAAATTAAACCACTTTAAACCTAGGGAGTATATTTGAAGATTTTAACATTCACATCAAACATAGCTTGCAACGGATGCGTGTCTAAAGTTAAGCCATTTTTAGATGAGCTTGAAGGGGTTATAAAATGGGAAGTGGACATAGAAAATCCACAAAAAATCCTAACCGTACAAAGTAGTGAACTAAGCGCCGATCAGATTCAAGAAGCTGTAATTAAAGCTGGGTACCAGTTAGAAGATCCACAAAATTCATCTAACCCAAGTTCTAACGATGATTTCTAATGATTACATAATAGAATTGCTAAGACAAGAAACTAGCGAGGAGTATGCAAAGCGTATGCAAGGTTTCTTTAAAACTGGAAAAGGGCAATATGGAGAGGGAGATATTTTTTGGGGTATTCGGGTGCCATTTCAACGTGCAATTGCGAAAAAAGTTAGGCGGGATTTCTCCCCTAATCAGTGGCCTGTACTCATTGAACACCCTGTTCATGAGGTGCGCATGACAGCCCTTTTTATTTTGATATATTGGTATGAAATGGCTAAGAGTGACAAAGAAAAAGAAAAGTGGGTGCAGTTGTATATAGATTATAGGTACCACATAAATAACTGGGACTTAGTAGATACTTCGGCGTACAAGATTTTGGGCGATTGGTTCTGGGATAGAGACCGAAGCCTTCTCAAAGATTGGGTAGTTTCGCAGAATTTATGGGAGGTACGTATTGCAGTGGTAAGCACTTATCGGTTCATTAAAAGGGGAGACTTCAGTAGTACACTTTGGATGGGGCAACGATTATTAAATCATTCTCATGACCTTATTCATAAAGCCGTAGGCTGGATGCTACGAGAAGTAGGTAAAATGGAGGAGGATGTTTTGCTAGAATTTCTTAATAATTACTATACTATCATGCCAAGAACGATGCTTAGATATGCTATTGAGAAACTGAAAGAGCCCCTCAGAAAAGCGTATTTGTTAGGAGAAGTAAAATATTAATTGAATCCTCATCTTCGCTTGTATAACTGTTATATTTCGGGATAATGATACAATCTTACATCATATTTCGAATTTTAAGGCGTTTTTTTAAACGATCGAGTTTTTTTTTAACACTCATCTCTAGTTTAGTACTTAGTTCGGCAATCTACGCAGTATACCCTATGCCTCAAGAGGATGAGGCTATCGTATTGTTAGTGCTGGATATTAAAGATAAAGCTCCCATAATTGGAGTTATATTTTGGAGCAAAAAAGCAGCAATTTCTGAAATTAGCAATGTGAAAGGACATGTTCGAATTGATCGTTTTAAAGGTCAAGATAAAATTGAAATTCAGGCTCTAGGATATCGAAAAAAAATATTGAGTTACCAAGAATTAAGTGCGCTGGATGACACCTTATATATGGAGCCAGAAATTTTTCAACTAGAAAATATAGTCGTTTCAGCCACTCGATGGAGACAAAATTATACTTCCGTCTCACAGGCTATTTCAGTCATAGAGCCGGAAGTAATACGACGCCGTCAGCCACAAACAATGGCAGACGCGCTTGGGCTAAGCGGCAAGGTTTTCATTCAAAAAAGCCAGCAAGGGGGTGGCAGCCCAATGATTCGTGGCTTTGCAACTAATCGTCTAGTGTATAGTGTAGATGGAATTCGTATGAATACGGCTATTTTTAGAAGCGGTAACATACAGAATGTCATTAATCTGGATCCTTTTTCCATGCAACGTTCCGAAATACTATTTGGCCCTAGTTCGGTGATGTATGGAAGTGATGCCATTGGTGGGGTAATGAGTTTTGAGACATTAACTCCAGAATTTGCTTTGGATAGCGTAAGAAATATATTTAATCCCATTGCCAGCGGGAAAGCTGTAATCCGAGGTATATCGGCTAATAATGAACGCACTGGACATCTGAATGTACAGCTAGGATGGAATAAATGGGCATGGCTGGGAAGCATAAGTCGATGGCAGTATGGCCACCTCAGACAAGGTTCGAACGGTCCTAAAGATTATGTAAAAAATTACTATGTAGATGATTGGCAAGGTACCTTTCAACCCCTTATTAATGGCCAAGTTCCTGACGAAATAGTTGAGCAGAGCGATCCTTTACTACAAATTCCTTCAGGTTATGATCAATGGAATACTTTACATAAAATTCGCTGGCAACCATTTGATCAAATGGATGTAAAATACACTTTTCAATTTTCAGAAACTTCGAATTATGGGCGATATGATCGTCACCTTCGGTTGCGAGATGGATTGCCGTGGTATGCACAATGGGATTATGGTCCACAGGGATGGAAGATGCATTTATTAACGCTAAAAATGAGAGGTGGTATGAATGAAGCTATTTATGATCAATTAGTTATAAAAGGGGCCAGGCAACATTTTTGGGAAAGTAGAATGAGTAGAAATTTTGGAGAGCTATTTGTTGAACAGCAAGACGAACTAGTCCATGCAAATTCCATTCATATAGACGCTATTAAATGGTTAAATGAGTATATACTACTCAGTTATGGTGTGGAATGGGTACAAAACAAGGTGAATTCTGAAGGAGTTATAAAGCAACTTTCCGTAGAAAAATCCCAACCTGGTTTGGCTAGATATCCTGATGCAACCTGGACTTCTTCAGCGTATTTCTTTCATTCAGACATCCAAATAAATACGACTACCAAATTACAAGCTGGCTTACGGTATAACACCTATTATATTAACGCACAATTTGGAGACTTAGATCGTCTAGATATAAAGTTAATTGATACAGTAAACCTTAGCGATCGAGCTCTCGTGGGATCCCTTGGGCTTATAAGCCGGCCCAACAATGATTGGGTACTTAAGCTAAATATGGGAACCGCCTTTCGATCTCCGAATGTGGATGATATGGGAAAGGTATTTGATTCAGAGCCAGGAGCGGTAACGGTGCCTAACCCGAAGCTCAAAGCTGAATATGCTTGGAATATAGATCTAAGTATAGTTCATAGGGTGTTGAATGGGCTCAGGCTTGAAATGAATGGGTATTGGACTCATTTGGAAGATGCAATGGTACGTAGAGATTATTCATTTAATGGACAAGTCACTATGCTTTATAATGGTATCAATAGTAGGATACAGGCAATACAAAATGCGGCCTTTGCTCAAGTGTATGGCTTACAATGGAGTTTGGACGCTCAACTAAGTACTCGATGGATTCTAAACACACGAATAAACCTACAAAAAGGAGAGGAAGAACTAGATAATGGTTCATTTAGCCCATCTAGACATGTGGCTCCATTATTTGGGGAGAATAGTCTTAGTTATGAATATGACAGATGGTCTGTGAGCCTTGTACATCGTTTTCAGGGTGCTATGGCATTTGATCAAATGGCGGTAACAGAACGCGGAAAAAAAGAAATATATGCACTGGATACCCAGGGGTTACCTTATGCCCCGTCTTGGCAAATATGGAACCTAGTTGGTCAATGGGAGTTTACTGAGTGGGGACAGCTATTATTTAGAGGGGAAAACCTCAGCGATCAGCGCTATCGGCCATATGGTTCAGGTATTTCAGCAGCCGGTCGCAGTATTCAAATTGGATTAAGTCTGCGTTTCTAACCCGATCAAATCTGGTTAAATACTTTTTCCCAAGATCCAAGCCTAAAACTAATTAAACTCCGCCCATTAGAGGTTCATTTATGGCCCGAATACTAGAGTTGGGGAGTCCATCTGGATAATGTAGTTTAACCGAATCAATGGCTTCGAGAACCAGTTCTAGGTGAAGTTTTTTAGAGCGATTGTAAAACTCTTGAGCTTGCTGGCTAAGCTTGGGGTTTCCGTGTAATGGCTTGTCGCTTATACTCAGTAATGTAGCATGAGGGATACGGTATCTAAAACCATTGGTTGCAACAGTGGCAGATTCCATATCTATAGCAACGCTACGGCTTTGATGAATTTTTTGAATGGTTTCGTTTGCGGAAAATTCCCAGTTTCTATTGGTGGTCGTGAATACTGTCCCTATTCGGTGTTCAATCCCGTGCTTGTCTAACGCCTGTTTTAAATAGCTATTGAGAAGATAATTAGGAATTACAGGATTTCCGATCGGAAAAATATCGTCTAGAACACGGTCATCACGATAGTATCCGCTAGCTAATACAAAATCCCCAATTTGCTGATGATTTCGTAGACCTCCACAATGCCCAACCATGATCATGGCGTCGGGTCGTAAAACGGCGACATGATCCGTTATAGTTTTGGCATTAGAGGGTCCAACACCAATATTGATCAAGCTTATGCCCGTATTGTTGGGTTGTACCCAGTGATAAGCGGGCATTTGTACTGATTTATTTTGTGGTAAAACAGCACTAGGAAATTTCTCTGTAAAGACTTTTACATGCATGTTATAATTTGTAAAGAGAATATACCGCTGAAAATGTTCTGGCAGAGTTCCAGTATAATGTAGTAACCTGTTAATAGAAAGGTCTACGCGTTCAGGGGAAAATAAAAACAATTTCTTTTTAGTAAAATCCCACTCTTCTTCGTCCATATGCGACAACAAAGTAGGATCTTCTAGTGCAATACGAGTTCTTTTTTGATTTAATTGTATGGAAGCACCTTTTTTAAGAAGACGGTATAGTTCACGGATTAAGTACCAGTAAAATACTTTTGGATGTGCCATTTCTCCGCTCAGCCTAGGATTGTGTTTGGAGTACATTCGGTAAATTTCTAGATGGGGATAAAACCCTTTGTCAAACAGTTGGTCCATGCGCTTGCAAAGCAACTCAACATCTTTTTTGGTAAATGAATCAGCAGAAATGGACATGATTTTTTTCATACATCAATATATACAAATTTAATCTGAGTAGATAACGCAGTGATAGATGCTAAAATACCGTAGTTTTCTCCCAGACCAATTTAACACCCTTCTTTTTTGATTTTGTAATTATGAATACAAATTTTTTATTTACTATTGAAGCTTGGAATACCGAACAAGAATGCACACTTGCGGTTACTAATATATTTGAATTAGTACAGCGGGATATGGTATTGAGCTCGGAGCAGCATCGCGCGAGTTTTTCGGTATTAAAAGTCCCAGACTGGATTAATGTTATGGCGTTTACAAAAGATCAAAAAGTAATTCTGGTTGAACAGTATCGGTACGGAATTCAAGCTCCTACTTTGGAGTTGCCTGGAGGAGTATGTGACCCTGGAGAATATCCCTTAGAAACTTCTAAGCGGGAATTACTTGAAGAAACTGGTTATGTTTCTGAAGAGTGGGTTTCGCTAGGGAAAGTAAGTTCAAATCCAGCAATGCAGGATAATTATACCCATAGTTTCTTAGCGTTAAACTGTGAAAAAGTAGCCGAGCAAAAGCTAGATGGGAATGAGCGTATACATGTCCATTTGATGCCTGAAGCACAATTTTTAGATAATGTAGAATCAGGAGTTATACACCACTCTCTTGTCGCTGCAACCACTGCTAAATATCTCTTGCATTTGCGTGATTAAAGCACTAAGTAAGACTAAGTGCAGAAAAGTGTCTAAAAATTAGGTGCAACTAGGTGAACGAATGAAGTGGTATAAACCGTTATTGGAATCATGCTAAAGTTCAAAATAAATTTGAGGACTTTTCAATTAAGCGAGTATAATTTTAAAGTTTAACGTGTCATACCAACCACAAAATAGATCAATGAGGAAATTATAAATGATAGAGATTGGAAATAAAATAGACACCAATTTTTTGATAAAAACAATGAAAGATGGTCAAGAAAATGAGCAGCTTTTTTCTACATTATTAGATCGCCCCACTATTGTTTCTGTATACATGAAAAATAACACAGGTAGCTGTGACAAACAGACTGCAAGTCTTGCTAAGTATGCGTCTTGGTTTGTAGAAAGAGGATATCAATTGATGGCATTAAGTAAAGATACTTGTGGCTCACATAGAAGATATGCCGATAAACAGGGTATTTCATTTAGCTTATTATCTGACCCTGAACATGCATTTGCCAAGGCGACTCACTCAATGATAGAAAAAAAGATGTACGGGAAAGTTTATGAAGCCCCCTCCCGTTCAGCCTTTGTTATTGACACAGATGGTACTATTTTGGCTGTCATTGAAAAAGTGAATACTAAAGCGCATGCTGAGGAGTTAAAAGAACTGGTAGAAAGTTTGTAATCTATTCCTTAAGATTATTAAACTAATTACTGTCCAACAATTTATTCCTGTTTATATCCACTTAAGAAGGCCCATGAAAAGACTTGTAATAGTAGAATCTCCAACAAAAACAAAGACCATTAGTAAGTATTTGCCAAAGGGCTATGAAGTTGATTCATCCATGGGGCATATAAGAGATTTACCGTCTTCGGCTAAACTTGTGCCGGCTAAATACAAGAAAGAGAGTTGGTCTAGTTTGGGTATTAATCCAGATGACCGATACTTTGCTATTTATGTCACTCCGCCAGACAAGAAAAAGATCGTTAAACGTCTAAAGGACAAATTAAAAGGGGTAGATGAGCTCATATTGGCGACGGATGAAGATCGTGAAGGCGAGGCGATTTCTTGGCATTTATTAGAAGTGTTAAAGCCAAAAGTACCTGTAAAGAGAATGGTTTTTAGGGAAATTACTAAGGAAGCGGTTCAGAGCGCATTAGATAATACCCGCGATATTGATATGAATTTAGTGCATGCACAAGAAACCAGACGAATACTAGATCGCTTAGCAGGATATACTGTATCGCCTTTATTATGGAAAAAAATTGCTCCTGGACTTTCTGCTGGCCGGGTACAATCTGTGGCAGTTGAGTTCATTGTTCAGAGAGAGAGAGAACGTATGAAATTTCGAAAAGGAACCTACTACGATCTTCAAGCAATGATCCAAAAAGAAGGTGATAATAGTCAGTTTAAAGCAGACTTAACTTATGTTGATAGTAAAAGAGTTGCCAGTGGTAAGGATTTTGATCAAAATACGGGTCAGCTTAAAAAACCAAGTTCTGTTGTGTTGCTGGATCAGGAAGGAGCCGACGCATTAGTTAACCAACTAAAGAAGGCGGATTGGAAGGTGAGTAATTTAGAGGTCAAAGTACAAAAAAGGAATCCAGCCCCACCATTCATCACCTCAACGCTGCAGCAAGAAGCTAACAGAAAGTTTGGTTTTTCAGCGCGCGATACGATGAGTGTTGCACAAAAACTTTATGAGAAAGGATTTATAACTTATATGCGAACTGATTCTACTCGATTATCTAGTCAAGCAATAGAAGCGGCAAGAGAGGGTATTTTTGATCAGTATGGAAAAGAGTATTTATTCGAGAAAGTGCGTAATTACACTTCAAAAGGAAAAAGTGCACAGGAAGCTCATGAGGCTATTCGCCCGTCAGGATCTCGTTTTGTTATGCCCGAGCAGTCGGGTTTACATGATCGAGAGCTAAAGTTATATGACCTAATCTGGAAAAGAACTATAGCTACTCAGATGGCTGAGGCGAAATTAGAGTTTACTAACGTCAGTATTGAAGCAGTTTCTTCTGATGCAACGGCTAGTTTTCGATCTACTGGTAAGAAAATCTTATTTCCTGGTTTTTTTCGTGCGTATGTTGAAGGAAGTGATGACCCTGATGCGGCGCTTGAAAATCAGGAGCAGTTTTTACCCAGTTTATCAGAAGGTGATCGTATCGAATTACAAGATCTAGCTTTCAGTGAGCACGAAACAAAACCACCAGCGCGTTATACCGAGGCTACTCTTGTGAAAGAACTTGAAAAAAGTGGTGTTGGTAGGCCTAGTACCTATGCGGCTATTATATCCACTATACAAGATCGTGGATATACCAAAAAAGAAGGCAAAGCATTGGTTCCAAGTTTTACTGCTTTCGCTGTTACAGCATTGTTAGAGAAACATTTTCCTGATTTGGTTGATAGTGATTTTACTTCAAATTTAGAAGATAAGTTAGACGAGGTGGCTAACGGAAAGCAAGACCCGATTGCTTATCTAGATGATTACTATAAAGGCGTTAATGGGCTAAAGACAAAAGTTGACTCTCAAGAAGATCAAATCGACCCACAAAAAGCTAAGTTATTGGATTTACCTTTGGAGGGTTTAGAAGGAATTAATGTAGCTATTGGTCGTTTTGGGCCTTATGCGAAAATGCAAAAGGACGGTGAGGACATCACTACATCATTACCATTGGGTATGGATCCAAGTGATTTAACTGTGAGCAAGCTGGAAGAACTTATTCAGCGATCAACTGAAAAAGATAAACCCATTGGGATCGAGCAAGATACGGGTCTACCCGTGTTTGTTTTATCTGGACGTTATGGGCCATACGTTCAGTTAGGTGAACTGACTGATGAGAATAAAAAACCTAAGCGTGTCTCTCTTTTAAAAGGGATGAGTCCCGAAGAGGTGGATATTGATTTAGCGTTAAAATTACTTGCTTTGCCTCGTATATTGGGCGAGCACCCTGAAGATGGAAAAGTGATAAAGGCAGGTGTTGGCAGATATGGCCCTTATATCGTACATGATGGAAGTTTTAAGTCACTAACTAAAGATGACAATGTTCTTACGGTAGAGTTAAACAGAGCGATTGAGTTACTAAGTCAGAAATCAGCTAGGAGAAGTAGCTCTGAACTTTACGATTTAGGCAATTTTCCTAACACTGATAACCCTATTAAAATAATGAATGGTAGGTATGGGCCATACATTAAATATGGGAAAAAGAATATAGGCTTGCCCAAAGGAAAGCAGCCTGAAGACATAACTAAAGAGCAAGCAATTGAACTTATTAATGTAAAAAAGTAGTCTATTTAATAAGAATCATGCTATGAGTCATTGTTCTGCTTTGTGTTATTAAGTTTATAAAAGTAAAGCCGCTGGGTAAGTTTGTCGCAGCAAAAGTAATGGCATGTGAGCCCGCATTCCGGTGTCCCTGCAGTAATATTTCAATAGGTATACCTAGTTGATTATGAATGGTCAACTTTACGAAATCTAATTTAAAGAGCGTTAAAAAGTTGTCTGTACCCTTTTAATATATATTTACTGTTGCCTTGTATGCGATCATCAAACAAAGGCTCTTCAGTAAAGTCTCCACCTTTTGTTATTTCATAGTATATCAAAATATATTCGATAGGTCCATGTATGATCGCCTTGGATTGCAGACCTACCCGGTCCTTTATTAGTGGAGGTATTTGAGCTCCTTTCTGACCATACCTCTAGTATGGTGTATATTTGTATGGTTTGTGCTTCATTTTTGATTTTATTTAAATTAATAAGAATAAACAGAATCAATAGTGGCATCTGAGGGAATCTTTGATCAAGACTGAAGCCGATGATTGAGCGTCTTATATTTCTGTTAGTTGTTATGCCTATATAATTCACCCATTGACACGTGTCTATTCGAAAGGTATTTTACTACTACAAAATCACTTTCAGTTGCCATGCAAAAAAGAAGTAATTTTCATTTTACATACCCAATTAATATTGGGGAGCTTGATTTAGCCACTATGGTAAGTATGTACCGGAGTAGAGGAGAGCCTCGTAAATCCATGCCGGGCGAATATCTTTGTTGTGCTTTGAGCCATGAGTTACTTAAAGAAGGAAAATTTTGGTTTGGCTTATATTATTCTCAAAAAATTTGGGATGAACTTATTACCAAGGGTAGTGAAGGCTATCCTATAACAGAAACGGAATTCAGAGTTTTAGGATTGGTATATATTAGCGAAGATGAACCACCTCATCGCGAATATGTGGAACATCATTCTCAGGTAGTGGATAAATTGTCGTATCTCATTGTGAATGATCTTCGAGGTTTTGGCTTCTTAGTGGAAGACGAGAGTGGTTATTTGCGTATAACTCCTAGAGGTGAACGAGCCTTACATGGTATAGCTCGGAGAATGTATGGAAAGCGATTTTTACCTGTAATGATTGATTATACACCAAAACCTGAGGCCCCTAAAATAGAAGAGGCTCAACGAAAGCATCAAGATCAAGGAAATCTATTTATATAGAATTCTTGAGGCGAATTAATTAAAAAGGGGTATTCCAGGTTGATGGATACTCCATTATTTTTCAAAATGTACTAATCAACTATTGTTCAGAAATTAGTACTCGTACATTATTCGTATTGTTTACGTCGGCTATTCGCTGGCTAGGATCAATACTAATGGCCCGAATAGTTTCTAAGGAAGCAGGAAGAGTTAAGGTGTAAGTCGGTTCGACCCAAGGCCAATCAGCCACTACAGTCCGCTTCTCGGTGTGTTCGGCAGGTTTCTCTCCACGCATGATTCGCACTGGAATATAAAATTCTTCTATAGAGCCATCCGTATACTCAACCCATACATCTAAGGGCATGGGCATAAGGCCGATTCGCTCCAATTCTATTTTTGTAGATCCTGCTTCCTTTTCAGTAGCATCTACCGATTTGATACCGTAATCAATGGTCTTAGTGGTATGAACAAAATATTCATGAAACCAATCTAGTATCATCCCAGACTCCTTTTCCATTAGACGAATAAAATCTAAATCGGTGGGGTGCTTTAATTTCCATTCTTCATGATAACGTAGCATGCCCGATCGGAATGCTTCTTCACCTATGATATACCGGATTTGATTTAAGTATACCGCCCCCTTGGAATAAGCGGCGCGTCCATAAGCAAAATTGGTATGATAATGGTCGGCATGAGTAGCCATAGGTTCTTCTTTGCCAGATTCCACCAATCGCTGATATCCTCTCATCGATCCTGCATGAGGATTGCCAGTATCCTCAAATAAATTTTGCATGGTTTCAGAGCTTGCAAAGCTAGTGAAGCCCTCGTCCATCCAGGCATATAATGCTTCGTTTGTTGCCAGTACATTCTGATACCAACTATGATATAATTCATGAACGGTTACCCCAACGAGGCTTCGTAAGTTTCTAGCTCCCGTGATTAGAGTCCCCATTGGATATTCCATTCCACCATCACCTCCTTGAATAGTGGTGAACTGTGGATAAGGATAGGTACCAAAGTGAGTGTTAGCATATTCAAATGCTCGGACTGTTAACTCTGGAAGCTGTTTCCAATTTTCAGTATATGTCTCATTCTCATTATCTGTTTTATTCACGGCTAAAACAGGGTCTTGGTATAAGAAGTGTAACATTGGACCATTTGGAACTTGAGCCTTAACGTGGGTAAAGTCAGGATCGGCACCCCAAAAAAAATCTAGTACATCATCAGCCACAAAATGCCAAGTTAATTCATTGGTATCGTGGCGTATTTCAACTCCTTCATCCTCATACCCATGTCCTACTTCATTTGGATTTTGTAATACGCCAGTACCACCCACTAAGTAGTCTTTATCAATTGTAATTTTAACATCGAATCGTCCAAAAACGCCATGAAATTCTCGACCAATGTAGGGATTTGGATGCCAGCCTCTGTAATCATATTCTGCTAATTTAGGATACCATTGACTCATGGAAAATTCGACACCTTCGTCATTATTCCACCCACTACGTCGTATTTGTAAGGGTACCTGTGATTTAAAATCCATCTCTAGTACAGTTTGTTCTCCGGGTAATAATGGACTGGCTAAGGGTGCTACGAGTATGGTACCTTCCACATCAAAATTTAAATCTTGTCCGTCTTGGCGAAGGCTTTGAACGGCATGATATCCGATTTCATCCTCATTAAGATTGAAAATCCTATCTCGAACTCGGCCGTCTGGATCTTCAATGGTACGAGATCGAACATCCATCATGCTACCTGGTTGGAATGCGTTAAAATAAAGGTGATAGAATACTCGATTAATTATATCTGGAGAATTATTTGTATAAACAATACGCTGCTCTCCAATGAACTGATGGGCGTTAGCATCTACTACAATATTCATAGTGTAGTCAACTTCTTGCTGCCAATAACCGGCTGTATAAGCACTTTTTACACTAGGATTAGAGGCTTCTTGAGCAAAAAGATAGCCACAGCCTGTATAAAGGAAAAAAATAGAGGTTAGAATTTGCTTATTCATAGGATATCTGAATTTAGTATTGAGGAATCGATAGGATATTGTGACGTTTTATAACGATGTTCTTGAACTAAAAGCGCGCCCTAAGGTTACTTCATCAATATACTCTAATTCGGTGCCCATAGGAATACCGTAGGCAATTCTTGTGACTTGAATTTCATAAGGCACTAATAATTTGTTTAGATAATATGAGGTGGCTTCTCCTTCAGCGTCGGGATTAAGGGCTAAAATAACTTCTTGTATGGACTCTTCGCGTACTCGTTCCAATAGCTCCTTAATGCGAAGTTGATCCGGCCCTACGTTGTCCATAGGTGAGATAATACCGCCAAGCACGTGATAACGACCTTTAAATTCATTGGTTCGCTCAATCAAATATACATCATTAAACTCCTCCACAACACAAAGTGTGCTGGTTTCACGTTTTGACGAACTACAAATGGAACAGGGATCGCTGTCGCTTATCGAACCACAAACTGAACAACGGGATACTTTTGTGGTTAAATCAATAATGGCTTGCGCCAAATTTTGTGCGTACTGTTCATTTTGTTTTAATAGATGAATAGCAATGCGTTGAGCTGATTTTCTTCCTGTCCCAGGCAGTTTGGAGAGCTGTTCAATTGCTTTTTCTAGGTATTCGGATATAAGTTGCACAGATTATAAAATGAAATAATAAATAGTCTAGGCTTAGTCAGATATTAAAGTCCAAATTTTGATAAATCAAAACCTGGGATACCCCCACTAGGTAACATCCCTTTGTAGGCATTTTGCATTTCGTTTTTTGCCGCTTCCTCAGCTTTAATTAGAGCTTGATTAACTCCAGCAACGACCAAGTCTTCAAGCATTTCCTTATCTTCTTCATTCAGCAAACTATTGTCAATTTCGAGTTGCATAATTTTGCGGTGTCCATTTGCTTTGACGCTAACCATGCCTCCGCCAACTTCTGCCTCAACCTGAATTTGTTCCAACTTGGCCTGGCTCTCTTTTACCTTTTCTTGCATTTCCTGCATTTTACCGAACATGTCGGCCATATTAAAATTATTCATAATAGATTTATTTAACGCGTCGTTAATATTCTAGTTCCGCACCTAACTTATCCACAATATCTTTGAAAATAGGGTCTTTTTGGACTAACTTTTTAAATAAATCGTAGGGATTTTTCTCCTTAGTCTTTGCCGTTTTTTTATTGTTAATATTTATCTGTAATTGCACCATAACCCCAATATGATCCTTTAAAAATACACTCAGCTCTCGAGCTTGTTGATCTAGCATTTGCTTAGAAAGGGGATTGTCGCACTCTAATATTAGTTGATCACCCAAAAGTTCTACGGGTTTTACTCGTTCAACTTGTAGTTCCAAAATTTTAGGTATCCTGCCTCTTAAACCTTTTAAATAGGAAGGCCATTCTTCTATTATTTTATCAAAGCTTAGTTGATTTTGACGATACCCTGCATCGTTTTTAGTATTAGTGTTTGTGTTTACCTTACTAAGGCTTTTATTTATATTTTCTTGAGACCTTGGCACTATAGTATCTTGTGTTCTAGGCTGTATTTGTTTTACCGCTGGTGCGGGCGTTGCTTGCGCTGTTAGTTTCACTTCTTGGTTAGGAGTCGCTGGAGGCTCCTGTGAAGGCTCTTGATTTTGTTTCGTCTCCTGGGTAGTACCAACTCTCGTTTCTAATAGTGAAGCATCATCACTAGCGGTATTCTTGGGTGAGTGGGAAGTGTGAACTTTTTCAACATCACTGGGTAGATTTTTGACGCCCTCAATATGTTTTTTTAACCCATCAAGAGGTTCCATATGAGCCATCTTTAAAAACATGAGCTCAAATGCAATTCGCGGTTGACTAAGCTCTCTAATCTTGACTTGTTGCTCACTTATCAGGTACAGATAACGCATTATATCCGTTGAGTTCAGTGTTGATGCGGCTTCAAAATAGTTAGCTTTGGTATCAGCAGATGCTTCAATTAATATCATCTGTTCCCCTTGCTTGGCTACATATAGATTACGTAAGTGCTCCACTAGTCCAACCAAAAATTCTTGGATGTCATAACCCTCCTGAAGTAGGGTATGGATGAGATGAAGACCCGCAGATGTATCCCGCCTGGTCACACAGTCCATAAATTCAAACAAGCGGTCCGATCCCACCACATTTAATGCTTCAAGTATCATCTTATAAGTGATATTGTCTCCACAAAATGCAATAGCTTGATCTAATAGACCAAGGGCATCACGCAATGCCCCATCGGCTTTTTTGGCAATCACATGTAGTGATTCATGATCAATTGAAATACCTTCGTCAGTAGTTATTTTTTCGAGGCGTTGCACTATTTCATCAACGGAAATTCGTTTAAAATCGAAACGTTGAACCCGAGATAAAATAGTGGGAAGAACTTTATGTGGCTCTGTTGTTGCAAAAATGAAAATAGCATGCTCGGGGGGTTCTTCCAGCGTCTTCAACAGGGCATTAAATGCCGCTTTTGAAAGCATATGAACCTCGTCAACAATAAATATTTTATAGCGCCCATTTTGTGGTGGAATCCTTACACTTTCTCGTAGGTGATGTACATCCTCTACCTTATTATTAGAGGCAGCATCGATTTCGATGATATTTAACGTTTGGTTTAGGGCTTCTCCATCAACCTGATCATCAATACTATTTATTACACGTGCCAACACCCTAGCCATGGTAGTTTTCCCCACTCCACGAGGTCCACAAAACATATAGGCGTGAGATAGGCGATTTTGTTGTACGGCATTCAGAAGCGTACTGCTAACATGCTCTTGAGAAACAATATCTTCAAAGCTTTGTGGGCGGTATTTTCTGGTAAGGGCTCGGTAAGAGTTTGACATAGGATAAAGGTACAAAAAAGTAGGACGATTTGAAGATCAAAGCTAGATATTCATAAGCCGTTCAATTTCATCTCGTTCTTTGGCAATATGAGTCAGATTTTCATAGCCGTTTTCTGTGACTACAATATCATCCTCTATACGGATTCCTCCAAAGTCCATCAATTGGTGGATCTTTTCGGTATTTAAAAACATCTGCTTAGAAGGATTCTTTAGCGCAGGTTCTAACAACGCGGGTATAAAATAGATGCCTGGTTCAACGGTAATAACCATTCCAACTTCTAATTCTCGCCGAGCTCTCAAGTAAAAAATGCCAGGCCGATCAATCCGTTCCATTCCTTTTGGATACCCGCCAACATCATGAGTATCTAAACCTAAAAAATGACCTAATCCGTGTGGGAAAAAGAGGGCAAAAATATTTGCTTCCATGATAGAATTCAGCGAACCCTTGACGATTCCCATGTCGAGTAAACCTTCCATCATGGTGCTTGCAGACATCATGTGTAAATCCTCCATTCGTACTCCAGGTTTGATGGCTTCAATAACTTGTTTTTGAGCAGTTAAAACCGTGTCATATAATGCTGCTTGATCAGCCGAAAATCGCCCATTCACGGGGAATGTACGACTAAAATCTGCCGCATAGCCCTGATATTCAAAACCTGCATCAATTAGAAGAAGCTCTCCATCTTGGGTCTGTCGAGTATTCGAAACATAATGTAAAATGGCGGAATTGGGTCCTGAGGCATAGATCCCATTATACGCATCTTGTTGAAGGCCATTAGATATTTGTACTTCGGTGAAAATCGCTTTTGCTTGATATTCATACATTCCTGGCTTCCATGATTCAATAACCCGCTTATATGCTTCATTATTTACCTGGCTAGCTATGCGCAAGCACTCTAGTTCCTCTTCGGTTTTGATGACTCTGGCGTCGTTCAAAGCTTCAATTAAGGCCTCTGAATTAGTAGTTAACTCGGGTTCATACGAAAACCTTTCCTGTGAAGATTCGTTTAAACAAAAAACTATGGAGGGTTTTAACTTTTTCACCACCTCGTGGAGCTCATCCATATAATGAACATGGTCTGGGGAGTATTCGGATTGGTATTGATCCAGACTTTTAACGTAGCCATGCCAAACCGCATATTGCACGTCTCTTTTTGGCACAAATAAGTGAAATTCCTTAGAATCGATGTCCAGAATCGCAGCACAATCAGGTTCGTTAACTCCGCTTATATACCAAAAATTAGACTCCTGACGAAAAGCGAATTCATAATCGGTTTGGTAGCGGTACATAATCTTAGCGCCTTCTAAAAAGATGATTGATTGTTGAGTTTGAGAAAAAAGAGAATACAGTTTACTGCGATGTTTGTAATGCATATCTACGATGAATTTTATTGAAGAGATGTAATAATATAAACCCCAAGGATACCGTCAAAATGAATCAGAGCATCCTTAGATATAATTTCGTTAGATGTGCCATCCTGAACCCCCATGGCAAGTACTGAATCTTTTAAAGGATATTTTACTCCTGTAGAACTGAAATTTTTTACGGGTTCAAAAACAGGGAAAAAAGAAATACTAGTACCTATGGCTTGCTTGGGCGTATATGGCGAGCGCACTAAGAAAAGCTCTCCATGATTGTCTTTAAATCGTATGTCCTCAAATCTGTCTAAGTACCGAAGAAGTACAGAAAGGTTTTTAAGACTATGATCAAAACGTTTACCTACAGCCCCAAGAATACACACTGATTTAGCGCCTTTTTCGAGCGCATATTCTAGACTTTTTTCTAGATCATTGGTTTCTTGATCGGGTAATTTCAATACTTTTATGTCTTTGTGGTGTGTATAAATAAAACTATCAAGGTCTCCGACTACAATATCGGGTTTGTGTCCGTATCCTAAATACACATATCCACCGCTATCCGCTCCTATGTTTAATTGGGCTAAGGCTATTTCTTTTTCTAATAGGTTTTTCTTTGGAGGGATTCCCCCTGCAATAATTAATGCATGCATAGATGTTAATGATAGGTGAGAATGTGA